>NZ_JBIUVN010000002.1:131084-367779 GCF_044742965.1 Pseudomonas sp. NPDC087804
CCTTAAATTAAAAATTCTTATCTTTCCATTATATTATTTAATTAAACCATAAGCTTTTTTTTTTATAAAACCTGTTTCGTTCCCCCCCCCCCCCCCCCTCCATACACAATAATCCAGAATCTGGGAGCATAGCAGGTGCAAAAAATTGCTGCGTAGGTTGTTACATGCACAACAAAAAATAAGGGCTTTTAGATTGTGAATGTTCTTTTACTTTGAGAGCCAAAAGAAATAATAACCAGTCACCATTGCTATGATTGAACCAACAATTACGCACCAGAATATGTTTCTAACAAAACCTCTCCTGTTACTGATTATGCTGATTTGTTTGCCTATAAGAAAAATATTGCCCGGGAAAAAATATTGCATAATTTTCCCAAGTGGCAACAATACGCCGAAGGACAGTAGTACGGGGATGATCATGATGAATCCAGCGCGTGTGTCTCTAGGTTTGTTAGCCATATTGCTTATTATATAATTCATTTTTACGTTCAAGTCCGTACTTTCCAGTGCGGCTGACATTGGTATCGTTATGCTTACGGGGGAGTAACTGTTTGTTAATACCAACAGAATTGCGAGCATGGAAATAAACATTGCTCCAACTAAAACGTTTCTGCTTTGCAAGTTTCCGCCGAACAAAAAAGCTACTTCTTTTTGAATGTATTCCTTTAGTTCTGAAGATATTAAGTAAACCGTATCGCGATCTTCCCCGACGACGGTTAGTTTTGCGCCGTCTACGCTGTCGAATATAAGTTCGATGTTTAGGCTTTCGTCCAGATATTCAATTTTGACGGATTTTATTTTTTGAGTTGAGTCATTGCTTTCAGAAAGAACGCGATCTATTTCACTTGTCCGGTAAACAAGTGAGTCCTCTCGGAAGATTTCAAATATGATTTCTTTGTGTTTGTCTTCGGGGACGCGCTTTCTTATGTCGGAATGAATTCTTCTTATGCTTTCTTCATTTAGCTCAAATTTTTTATCAAATTTTTTAGAGACTTTCGCCGACATCAAGTTGCTCCATTGAGATTCAATATATTTTATTTATGGCTATGGAATAGAGTTTTGCCAAGACCAAAGCATCCTTTTGGTGATCGAATAAATCGATGTCCATAAAGTCTATACCAGATCAAGTAGACAGCCCATAAAGAAAGCTTGCGTAAGGTCATCAGGGTGGTACAAAACTGGTACATGAATTCTGGTGCAAGGCCAGATTGCCTGTTTCTAGGGGGGGCTAAGATTTAGTAGATCCAATCCATCATCGGGGCGACGGAGAAGCGGCGGGAGAGTGGGGCAGGTGCTGCGGTGATAGGGGACATTGGCGATTCTGGATTGGGTGGGGCTGGGAGGTGGGGAGTTTATCAGGATTGGGCTATTGGGGCTGAGTCGACTCTTACGAGCGGTTGTTCGAGGTATTTGACCGGACGCGCGCGGCGATTTTTGGAAAACGATCTGACTACTTGTCTACTGATTATGTGATGAGCTGTCGACGATTTAAACGGCGATTTTTATTTCGTTTAATTTATGTCTCCCGTTGCAAGCTGTTGCCTACAAGCGCTTGCGCCACCCCCTACACGTAAGACAGAATCCGCCGGCTTGTGCGTCTAGACCGCAGGTTCTATCGTCCTTAGGTCACTGAAAACCAGTGATCGGGTTTGGTAGCCCGCTTCGTGTCTAGATGCATTGCATCACCTGATTCAGTCGCTTTCTCAGGACTCAGATTTCATGGTGGTCATGCGTGGGGCCCATTCGTGGGCGCCGGGTTCTAGTGCGACCGGTCTACCAACCCGCGTATGGCCGCCACCCTTCGTTTGGTAGCGAGGGTGATGGTTTCTTTTAGTAATCGCGCTAGAGGTTCCATCCATGTTCAAACCAACACCAAATCCGCCCCAAACCGATCCCGCATCACCCTACGAATCTCTCGATTCAAAAAAACTACACGAAGCCGCCGAACGCGCGCTCGATCATTATCTGTTGCCCGCCGACCGCATCATGGCCAGTGCCAACCAGCCTGAACGTATGTACCTCGCCAATCCGAAGTACGACACCGAGTCCCTGTTGGCGAACGCCAGTGAAACGTTGGGCTCAGCCTCTGAAATGCTCATCAACTTTGCCGCTGCGCTAGGTTCCTCGCATCGCAAAACCGCGTTGGGTATTGCGCAGGTGGTGATGTTGGGGGAGTTGGCGGTGAATCAGGCGTTGGATAACGTTGAAGTGAAGGTGTAAAGCACATCCCTCTGTAGCGATGGGGCTCCGGTGCCACAGAGGGAGTCAGTTCGATTGTTTGAGGAGAGCGGAAAGCTCTTCCCAGGCTTCTCTATAGCTATATCGCAACCGGGCGGTGTGCAGTTTATGCAGTTGTCGCCGAATCCAGCTGTTCTTGTTTGCGAGCAGCATCTGTTCGATGTCCCGGTTTAACGAGTCGGGTTCGAAACCTGTCCAGATTGGCGGAAGTACGCATTCCAGGTTCCCGGCGCAGACGACGGCAACTTCCGAATATAAAATCTCTTTGATCTGTTCCGGATCGTGGCCTTCGACTTGTCTGGCGATGTAGGCAAATTCAACTGCGGTGTCGACAAAGATCCACGACAACGCCTCTCTGATTTTGTATAGATCGTCCGGGCTCAGTTCACGTTTCAAAATCCGGCTCCCGGCGTTAAACGGCGCTGATTCGGTCGATCACCGGCGCCAGCGCTGGACGCTTGTTTTGCCATTCCTCTTTGGTGATTCCCAGCAGGACAACGTCGATCCGAGCGCCATCGCGCAGGATGTTCTGTCGCCGAACACCTTCCACCTCAAAGCCAAACTTCTGGTGCATCTTCACCACCGCCGAGTTCATCGCCAGCACTTCGCAATTCAGCTTCTCCAGACCTGCGACACCAAATGCGTAATCGAGCATCCAGAACTCCACCACACTGCCCAGCCCTTTACCCTGCAATCCGACATCCAGATAAAACGCCCAATCCGCCGTTTTCTGCAGGACGTTGATAGCGTTCAACGAAACAACCCCAACCGCTTGCTCATCCTTGATCACCACAAACACTTGCTGGCGCGCGTTTCCATTTAAGGAGGCGAGCCAGTTAGCATGTTCCTGTTCGCTGATTTCGTGCGAGGTGTACATGTATTTGCGCACGTCCGGCTGGTTGCGCAGGGTGCGAACGTGGGCCTGAATGGCGGGGCTGGCTTCGGTGAGGGGGAGGAATTGCATGGGGATGTCCTTGTCGGGCGGAGGGTCGATTCTGAACCGCTGCTGTCGATCGGCAAAGTTTCATGTAAACGCGTGCGGGGCGGGCCTAGGATGTTGGCACAAGATCGTCGTTTTTCATCCCGAGGGGAATCGTGCCATGCGCCTGAATGTTGCCAAAGTGCTGTTGGTTACCGCTGTTGTTTCGGTTCTGAGTGCTTGTTCGGGGGCGGGTGGGTTGACCACGACCAGTTGTTTTTCTACTGATTGTCAGTCGCCGGATGGGCGCAATAATGCGACGACGTTGAAGTTTGGCGGGAACAGTATTGGCAGTAGTTTGAATCAGTACAGTTCCGGGATGTTGCATGAGGATTGATGGGGGAACACATAACTTGTGGTGAAGAATTTATACCCGATGGACTGCAAAGCAGTCCCAGACTTCTTTGACATAAGAAGCAGGGGCCGCTTCGCGACCCACCGGGGATAAATCCCCTCGCCACAGGGTTTTGTGTAAGACACAGGTTTTTGTGTGGGGCACAGGGTTTTGTGTGAGACACAGGATTTTGTCTGAGGCACAGAATTTATGTGTAAGACACAAGATCATGTGTGAGGCACAGGGTTAGTGCCAGGCATCCATAATCATTGCGGTACGGCAATCCATTCGCTCAGCGTTTGCTGGTATTTGCCGGTGGCTTTGCTCAGGTGCAGCCATTGATCGACATACTGTTTCCAGCTGATGTCATCGCGCGGCAGTAAATAAGCCTTCTCGCCGTACTGCATATATTGATGCGGGTTCACCGCGCACAATCCCGGTTTGAGTTTCTGCTGATACAGCGCTTCCGAGGCGTCGGTGATCATCACGTCGGCCTTGTTGTCGAGCAGTTGCTGGAAGATCGTCACGTTGTCGTGCAACGCCAGTTGCGCCTTGGGCAGGAAGGCGTGGACGAAGGCTTCGTTGGTGCCGCCGGCGGGTTCGACGAGGCGCACGTTGGGCTGGTTGATCTGTTCGACCGTTTGGTACTTGCTCACCTCTGAGCAGCGCACCAACGGGATCTTGCCGTCGGTGTCGAGGGTGTTGCTGAAGTAGGCTTTTTTCTGCCGCTCGAGCGTTACCGAAATGCCGCCCATGCCGATGTCGCATTTGCCGGCCTGCATGTCGGGCATCAGGGTTTTCCAGGTGGTCTGCACCCATTCGACTTTGACGCCGAGGCTGTCGGCCAGCGAGCGGGCCATGGCGATGTCTATGCCTTCGAAGTCGCCGTCAGGGCGTTTGAACGTGTAGGGCTTGTAGTCGCCGGTGGTGCAGACGCGTAACTGGCCTTGTTGCTGGACGGTGTCGAGGTGCGAAGGGAATTCCTGTGCCTGGACGCCAGTGGCCAATGTCAGCACACCGCAGAGAATCGTCGTGCTTTTCAGATTTTTCATTGCGATCACTTCAGAGCCCCAGACCTTCCTGCACCACCAACAACAAATTGTTCTCGGTCAACGCAATTGCGTCCAGCTGTTGCCCGGTTTCGATCGACTGCATCCACCAATGGCTTTCGCCATGTTCGTCAACAGTGCGCAGCAGAAAAGTGTCTCTGCCCGGCACGAGGATCTGAACCCGGCCGGCACCGTCCTCGGTAAACCGCGCAATCGGATCAAACGTAAGGCTGTGCTCATTGCCTTCGATCACCAGTTGATCCACCGCGTAATCATGGCTTTCGCCATCCGGGGAGGTTTCACACACGTGGGTCGGGTTGCGCCGGATCTTCAATCCGACTTCCGCCACGGGCTGCAACCACGCCTCGATGCGGTGGTACAGGCTGTCCACTTGTTTGGCCCAGCAATCGATCTCCAGCGTCGCATCCGCTTGGGTGTGCCGGGTTTGCTTGAGCTTCGCGGCGAGTTCGTCTGCTTTACTCATTTCGGTTCCCTTGGTTTGATGTCTGCCTGTTAATCGTAGACCTTGCAGCGGCGTACGGCCTTGCCTTGCGTCATGCGCCGGCGCTGTCAGCGTGCCTCATTCATTACAAATCACGTCAGGTCAGCATCGAAAACCACGGGTGCAGGCGTCTCAGGGAGCGGGTACATGAAAAAGCTGTTTACAATTTTCGCGCTGATCGTGCTGACGGCCGGTAGCATCGGGCTGATCTCGTCACGTCAGTCGCCGAGCCACAAGGAGCGGCCGGAAGCAGCGGCGGGGGCGTTCGATTATTACTTGCTGACGCTGTCGTGGTCGCCGACGTTTTGCCTGACGCACAAGGATGACGCGCAGTGTTCGGGCAAGGGTTACGGCTTTGTTTTGCATGGATTGTGGCCACAGTATGCGCAGGGCGGCTGGCCGCAATCGTGTCCGCCGCTGAGCAAGCTTTCGGCTGAACAACGTAGCAAAGGCCTGACGTTGTTCCCGACGCAGAAATTGCTTTATCACGAATGGCGCAAGCACGGCACGTGCAGCGGGCTCGGTGCGACTGGCTATCTTGATGCGGCGGACAAAGCGCTGGCGACGGTGAACATTCCTGAGCAGCTTCAGCCGTTTGGTGATTCCTATTACTTTAAGGCGCAGGAAATTGCTGATCTGTTCCGTAAAAGTAATCCGAAGATTCCGGCTAATGGCATTGCGGTGATTTGCAGCGGGCCGGAGTTGTCGGAGGTGCGTGTTTGTCTGGACAAGGATTTGCGCTTTGCAGCGTGTGGCAAGGGGGTGAGGACGCAGTGTCGGAAGGGGGATATTCGGGTGCCGCCGAAGCGTTGAGGCCATCTGTGGTGAGGGCGCTTGCTCCTGCTTGAGTGCTCAGCGCTCATGAGATTTTTTGGGGCCGCTTCGCAGCCCAGCGGGGATGAATCCCCTCGCCACAGGGGGGGGTGTGATGTTTGGCACTTCAGAATGGATTAACCGTAAAGAAGCAATCGAAAATAAATCTGCCAACAGCGATCATCCTAATTCGCGGCGCGCCGATACAACGGGGCGGGATCGTGGCGTTTGCCCCGAGCACCCCGGTGGACTACGCTCAGACCGTAAGGGTTTCGGGCCTACGCCCTTGTCGTACCTGCCCAGGACACGCTTTTGCCTATTCCCATTCACGATCCGCAACAGGCTCCCGGCGCGCTGAAGCGCCTGCCACTGCGTAAAGCGGCTGTGCTGTTTATCGTTGCGGTGTGCCTGTGTCTGTTCGGCTTGCTCTACCTGCAACTGGAGCAGTCGCGGCGTCAGGATCTGGCCGTGGCGAAAGTGGCATCGAGCAACCTGACCCGGGCGATGGCGCAACAGGCCGAGGACACGTTTCACTCCGCCGATCTGGTGATGACCAGTCTGGTCGACTGGATTGAGGACGACGGTTACGGCGCGACGCAGAAGCCGCGTTTGCAGAAAACCTTCGCCCGGCGCGTGCAGCAGATGGAGCAGTTGCACGGCATCTTTTTCTTCGACAAACAGGGCCAGTGGATCATCACTTCGTTCGCCGATTTGCCCCGGGGCAACGGCGTGGCCGATCGCGATTACTTCAAGTTTCATCAGCAGAATGAGTCGACGCTGGCGCACATCGGCCAGGCGATTCGCAGCCGTGAGAATGGCGAATGGATCATCCCGATCTCGAAACGCGTCAATGACCACGCCGGCAATTTTCAGGGTGTGCTGATGGCCGGGATCAAGATGGCGTACTTCGATCAGTTCTTCAAAAGCTTCAGCCTCGACGACAACGGCATCATGTTTCTGGGCCTGACGGACGGCACGCTGTTGGCGCGCCGACCGTTTGAAGAAAACCTCATTGGTACGTCGCTGGCGCAAGGGCGGATTTATCAGAAGTTGCTGCCGGAAGCCCAGTCCGGCACGGCGATGATCAGGTCGGTGGTCGATGACGTCGTGCGTTTGTATGGCTATCGGCAACTGGGGTCGTATCCATTGGTGGTCGCGGCGGCGTCGTCGCGCGACACGATTCTCAAGGGTTGGTATGAGCGCGCGTTTCAGTCCAGCGTGATCATTGCTCTGGTGATTTTGGGCGTCGGGCTGTTCGGCTGGGTGTTCATCCATCAGGTGCGCAACGGCGAGCGCATCGAGAAAAATCTGCGCCGGGCTCAGCTAGCGCTGGAGCAGATTGCGACCCACGACAGCCTGACCGGACTGGCCAATCGGCGCTTGTTCGAACGTTCGCTGGAAATTGAATTTGCCCGTGGCGCGCGGCAGGTGAGTCCGGTGAGCCTGATCATGCTCGATATCGATTTCTTCAAGCGTTACAACGATGCCTACGGCCATGTCGCCGGTGATCATTGCCTGATGCAGGTGGCGCAAGTGGTCAAGACCTGCTGTCAGCGTAAGGCGGATCTGGCGGTGCGTTATGGCGGGGAAGAGTTTGCGGTGTTGCTGCCGGACACCGACATCAACGGCGCGTTGGCGATTGCCGGGCAGATTCGCCGCAGCGTGATCGATAAACACATCATCCACAGCGGCTCGCCCACCGGGTATCTGACGGTGAGCCTGGGTTGCTATGCGTTTATTCCTAGCGGCAATGACAGTCTGGAAACGTTCATCCACCGCGCTGATGCGGCGTTGTATCAAGCGAAAAATGCCGGGCGCAATCGCGCGGCGGTGTTATCGCTGGACGGCGGAATCACCGAACTCATGCGCTCCGATCGCTAATCCAGAATCCAATACAAAACCCCTGTGGGAGCGAGCTTGCTCGCGAAGGCGCTGTGTCAGATAAACAATTTCTACCTGACACACCGCCTTCGCGAGCAAGCCCGCTCCCACATGGAATCTGCGTCAATGGATCACCACGGATGGCTCTTGTTCGTTCAGCCGCCTGTGCCACCGCCCGCGCCGCCAGTCCCGCCTCCGGCCGAACCGGTGCCACCGCCCGCGCCTGAGCCCGAACCGCTGGAACCGCCATTGGTGCCAGTGCCCGAACCTGCGCCGTCGGAACCGTTGCCGCCAGAAGGCGCGCCCGGTGTGTTATCCGGTGGCATGGTCGAGCCGCTGGTGGCGCCGGATTTGGTGCCAGTGGCGTCAGCGCCATCGTTGGCCGCGAAGCTGGCGGCCGAGGCCGTGGCGAGCAGGCCGGCGAGCATTAACGAAGTGAAAGTGCGCGTCTTCATGGTACGTCTCCAAAAAGGGGATTTACCTGATATTGGTCTGACGCGCTGAAGCGTTGGTGCCGGTCGGCTGACCAGCGGTCGATGCGTGGCCAAGTGGCCTACTGTTCTTCTGGAATATTGGCTATTTGCCGAACCACGCGCCGGGACTAACGTAGTCACACATTCACTTGCCCCCGGATACTCACCATGAAAGCTCGTACCGATTTCTACACCGCTTCCCCGGACGCCCTGAAAGCGATGATCGCCCTGGAAACCGCCGTTTCCAAACTGCCGCTGGAAAAGACCCTGGTTGAACTGGTCAAGCTGCGCGCTTCGCAAATCAACGGCTGCGCCTTCTGCATCGACATGCACACCGCCGATGCCATCAAGGGCGGCGAAACCCCGCGTCGTCTGTTCGCCGTGACTGCTTGGCGTGAAGCGCCGTTCTTCAGCGACCGCGAACGCGCCGCGCTGCTGTGGACTGAATCGCTGACCCAACTGAGCCTGACCCACGCACCGGATGAAGATTACGAAGTGGTCGCGGCGCAGTTCACCCCGAAAGAACTGGTCGACCTGACCGTGGCAATCAGCACCATCAACAGCTGGAATCGCCTGGCCGTCGGCTTCCGCAAAACCCCGCAAGCCTAAGCTGCCCACAATCCCCTGTAGGAGCTGCCGAAGGCTGCGATCTTTTGACTTTGCTTTTAAAAGACAAGATCAAAAGATCGCAGCCTTCGGCAGCTCCTACACGGGGGTGTGGTGATATCGGGGTCAATGCCCATCCGCACTCGGCGCGGCCGGTGGTTGTACCTTGCGCATCAAGGGCACCATCGCCGTGGCGATGACGAAGCAGACCATGATCATCAGGAAGGTGTCGCCGTAGGTTTGCGTTTGCGCCTCGCGGTACGTCAGCAACCACAACTGGCGCAGGCTGGCGGTGACGCCGACGTCACCGCTCTGGCCCAGCGTGGCGAAGTTGCCGCCGACCTGCGACAGCCACTGATTCATCGCCTCATTGCTGCTGTTCAGATGCTCGGCCAACCGCGTGAAATGCAGGTTGGTCCGGTCATTGAGAATGGTCGCACACGCCGCAATCCCAATCGCCCCACCGAGATTGCGCATCAGGTTGAACAGGCCCGAGGCATGCTTCAAGCGTGCTGGCGCCAACCCTCCCAAGGTCAATGTCACCGCCGGCGGCACCGCCAGTTGCTGAGCAATTCCGCGCAGTGCTTGCGGCAGCATCAATTGCCCCGCGCCCCAGTCGTGGGTGATCGGGCTGAATTCCCACATCGACACCGCGAACAACCCCAGGCCGACCATCATGATCCAGCGCAGATCGACGCGATTGGCGAGAAAGGCGTAGAGCGGAATCGCCATGATCTGGAACACGCCGGTGGAGAAAACCGCCAGACCAATGTCCAGCGCGCTGTAGCCGCGCACCCGGCCGAGAAACAATGGCGTCAGGTAAATCGTCGCGAACAGGCCGATGCCGGTGACAAAGGAAAAGAAGCAGCCGAGGGCGAAATTGCGATCCTTCAAGGCGCGCAGATCAACGATCGGATTGGCCACGTGCAACGTGCGGCCAATGAAGGCCAATCCGGCGAGCCCGCTGATCCACGCCGTGGTCAGAATCGTCTGGTCGCTGAACCAGTTCCAGCGCGGGCCTTCTTCGAGGGTGTATTCGAGGCAGCCGAGAAACAGCGCGAGAAAGACCATGCTCAGATAGTCCGCGCCCTTGAGCAGCGACAATTCCGGCTGATCGATTTTCACCAGCATCGGCACCGCCACGGCGACGAAAATCCCCGGCACCAGGTTGATGTAGAACAGCCAGTGCCACGACGAAATATTGGTGATCCAGCCGCCAATCACCGGGCCCATGGTCGGCGCCAATGAGGCGACCGCGCCAATAGTTGCCGCTGCGATTACTCGCTGTTTGCCGGTGAAGAAAAAGAACGCGGTGGTGAACACCAGCGGAATCATCGAGCCGCCAAGAAACCCTTGCAGGGCGCGAAAAGCGATCATGCTCTGGATGTTCCAGGCGATGCCGCAGAGCAGACTGGCGAGGGTGAAACCGACTGCCGACGCGCAGAACAACCACCGCGTCGAGAACACGCGCGACAGCCAGCCAGATAAGGGAATCACGATGATTTCGGCGATCAAATAACTGGTCTGCACCCACGCGGTTTCATCGGTGCCGGCGGACAATCCACCGCCGATATCGCGCAACGACGCGGAGACGATCTGGATGTCGAGCAACGCGATAAACATGCCGATGCACATCGTCGCGAAGGCGAATACCTTGGTCGCGGTGGCCATGTCCGCCGCGTTGAACGGTTGCGCAGGGGCGGCGAGGGTGGCGGCGCTCATGGCGCGACGGCCACGGCGCTGGTTTCAGGCTGGGCGCGGGTGTCGACTTCTGCTGTCACTGACAAGCCCGGACGCAGGTGGCCGAGCACGCCGTCAGCCGGGTCGAGGAGGATGCGCACCGGCACCCGCTGAACGATTTTGGTGAAGTTGCCGGTGGCGTTTTCCGGTGGCAGCACGCTGAATTGCGATCCGGTGGCGGGGGCGAGGCTGTCGAGACGACCGTGAAATTCCTGTCCGGAGAGCACATCGGCGCGGATGCTCACGCGTTGGCCGGGTTTCATCCGCGCCAATTGGTCTTCCTTGAAATTGGCATCGACCCACAAGCCGCTGGCCGGCACCACCGACAGTTGTTGCGAACCGGCCTGCGCATAAGCGCCAACCCGTGCGCGGCGGTTGCCGATCACGCCATCCACCGGCGCACGTAATTCGGTGTAGCCGAGATTCAACTGCGCCAGATCACGTTCGGCGCGAGCCTGCTGAAGGGCGGCGCGGGCCTGTTGTTTTTGCGTGTCGATCACCGCGAGTTGGCGTTGTGCGGCGAGCAGTTCGGCTTGGGCGCGGGCGCTCAAGGCTTGCGCGGTTTTGAAGGTTGCGTCGGCGCGTTGCGCACTTTCGACCGACACGGCATTGGTCGTCACCAGGCGTTTGTAGCGGGCGTTGTCGTCACGCGAGCGCGCGGTTTCCGCACCCGCCGCATCGATGCCGGCGCGGGCCTGGCCGATCACCGCTTGTTGCAGTTGTTCAGTGGCGTCGAGGTTGGCCAGCAGCGCTTCTTCGGCGGCGACGGCGCCTTCGCTTTTCGCCAGATTGGCGCGGTAGTCGCGCGCGTCGAGACGGATCAGCACATCGCCGGCCTTGACGTGCTGGTTGTCGCTGACCAGCACTTCGTCGATGTAACCGGCGACTTTCGGCCCGATCACCGTGACGTCGCCACCGATGTAGGCATCGTCGGTTTCTTCAAGAAATCGCCCGGCGCCCCACCAATGCACGGCGTACACGCCGGCGAAAATCAGCGCGAGTAAACCGACGCCCGCAAGCAGCACGCGTTTAAGCAGGGGAGGCTTGGCCTTCACCGCAACAGGTTCAAGGGTGGGCATGCTGGTCATGGCGGGTTACCTGCGCAAATGGTTCGTTATTACGGGCGTAATATGACGCAGGTAATATTTGCTGGCAATTTATTTCTAATGCCGATCGTCAGTTGTTTATTTGAGCCAGTGTCCGGGCGTGCTGCCGGTCATTGATTTGAAGAAAGCGATAAACGCGCTGTCGCTGGCGAAACCCAGTTCAAACCCGCAATAGCTGAGGCTGCGCCCGGTGGCGAGCAATTCCATGGCACGCATCAACCGCCATTGCTGGCGCCATTGTTGATAGCTCATGCCGGTTTCGCGCTGGAAGATCCGCCCGATCGTGCGGCTGCTGGCGCCGATCTGTTGTTCCAGCGTTTGCATCTCCGGGGGTAATCGTTCCGGCGTAGTCAGCAGCGGCGCCAGACGCTTGTCCCGAGGCAGCGGCAACAACATCGGTTGCTGCGCCGCTTCGGCGATTTCGCTCAGGCACAAACCGAGTAAATGGGCGAATTTGCCCTGTTGCCAATCGGTGTCGAAATCCGCTGTTGCGATCGGCTCCAGCACGGAGCGCAGCAGTGGGCTGACTTCGATCACGCAGACTTGCTGCGGCAGCTCGGCGCACAGTTCGGCAGTCAGGTAGATCGAACGGTAATCGACACTGTGCTGCATCACCGCGCGATGACTCACGCCCGGCGGAATCCACGCCGCCCGCGACGGTGGCAACAGGCACAATTGCTGGGCGAGGGTGATGCGCGTGCAGCCCTGGCGGGTGAATAGCAGTTGCCCGCGTTGATGTTGATGCAGGCCGGAATCGTGATCATCACCCAGGGTCGCGGCGATGCCGATCACCGGCGCGCGGTAACTGTCAGCGTCAAACGTTGCGTGGGCATCGAGCCAGGCCATGGGTTGTCCGATTTCAGCGATAAGTTGGCAGGATTCGGATAATACGCCAGTCGCCGCTTCTTAAACTCCTCTGCGGTTTACTTGAGGAGTCACGAAGTATGAACAACAGAAATCTGTTGCTGCTGGCAATCGCGCTGCTGATGTTTCCGCAGATTGCGCAAACCCTGTACAGCCCGGCGCTGGGCGATATCGGACGGGTGTTTGACGTCGGCCCCGAAGCGGCGGCGCAAACTTTATCGGTGTATTTCCTCGCGTTTGCCGTAGGCGTGGTGGTGTGGGGGCGGTTGTGCGATCGCATCGGCCGGCGTCCAACGATGCTTGCAGGGCTGGCGATCTATGCATCGGCGACGGTGATCGGCTTGCGGGTTGGCAGTTTTACCGGGTTGTTAGCGGTTCAAGCGGTGGCGGCGTTTGGTGCGGCGGTCGGCTCGGTGGTGACGCAAACCGTATTGCGCGACCGCTTCAAGGGCGCAGAACTCGCGCAGGTTTTTTCAATAATGGGCATCGCGCTGGCGGCCAGTCCGGCGATCGGTTTGTTCAGCGGTGCCAGTCTGGTGCAAGCCTTTGGTTATCGCGGTGTCCTCGGCGCTTTGCTAGTGCTTGCCGTGCTGCTCTTGCTGTGGAGTATGTACACCCTGCCGGAAACCCGGCCGGAGCAACTGCCGCCGGTGAGTCTGTTTGAAACCCTTGGGCGCATGTTGCGTGACCTGGGTATCTGGCGTTCGGCGTTGTGGATTGCCTCGTTCAATGTGGCGCTGTTCAGTTATTACAGCCTCGCGCCGTTCCAGTTTCAGCGGCTGGGCTTGAGCGACACGTTGTTCGGCTACAGCGGCGTGATCCTCGCGCTGGGCTCGGGGTTCGGCGCGTGGTTCAACAAGCGTTTGTTAAAGGCCGGGGTCGCGGCGATGCAGTTGATTCGCCTCGCGGCTGTCAGCGGTTTGCTCGGTGGTCTGGGCGTTTGGTGGTTGCAGGACAGTGCGGCGTTTGTGCTGCCGATGTTGCTGATCGTGCTGGCGTTCGGTATGGCGATCCCGAATATTCTGGGGATGGCGCTGGTTGATTATTCGGATCGATTGGGTACCGCCGGGGCGTTGTTGGGGTTGTTCTATTACCTGTTGATTGGCGCGGGGTTGATGCTTGCCGGTTGGTCTCAGGCGCTTGGTGAAACCTTGATTGCGTGCAGCGCCCTGGCGTTGCTCCTGACGATAAAGTCAGCCGCTAAATGATCACTTTGTAGGAGCTGCCGAAGGCTGCAATCTTTTGATTTTGTCTTTTTAAATACAAAGTCAAAAGATCGCAGCCTTCGGCAGCTCCTACAGGGGGAAAGTACGCAGGCAACGGAATGAATTGCCGGGGTTAATAGGAAGCATTACTATTCACGCCCCTTTCCTCAGCACGCCGCCCATACCCCCATGCGTCCCCGCAGACCCGGCTTTTTCGAGCATTACGAAGAGTTGATCGGCACCTGGACTCGTCGCCTGCGCAATCGCGCGCAGGCCGAGGATCTGGCGCACGATACCTTTGTGCGGGTGCTCGAATCGGATTCAGCGGCGGTGCAGCAACCTCGGGCGTATTTGCATCAGACCGCGCGCAATATCGCGGTCGACGGTTATCGGCGTGAGGATCGGCGGGGTGCCATGGAGTCGGAGGCGATCGATCACAGTGCGTCGTCGTCCGGCGACCCGGAGCATTACATGCATGCGATCCAGCTGGCCGACTCCATCGAGCGCGCGCTCAGCGAGTTGCCGGTCAATTGCCGGAAGATTTTTGTCTGGCAGAAGATCGAAGGCCTGACCCAGGCGGAAATCGCCGAACGCCTGGGCCTGTCCAAGAACATGGTCGAAAAGTATATGATCCGCACCCTGCGGCATTTGCGTGATCGCCTGGACGGGTTGCAGTCGTGAATGGGCGTTATGGCGAAAAGATCGCAGCCTTCGGCAGCTCCTACAGGGGGCTGTGTGTGTTTATATTCCCGGCCGGACAGGACATTCCATGATGGATACTCGTGATTGCGCGTGCGGGCAAACAACGGTGCGCGATGATGCGGCGCGCTGGTTTGTGCGTTTGCAGGAGCCGGTGGTCAGTGCCGACGAGCAGCAACGCTTCGACGCCTGGCTGAATGAGCATCCGCAGCACCGTGACGAATTCCAGTTGCTTCAAGGCCTGTGGACGGCCGCTGATCTACTGCCGGCGCCACGCCTCAAAGCTTTGGTTGAAACTCCACCGACGCGCCGCGAACGACGTCCGTTGTTGCGTTATGCCGTGGCCGCGAGTGTGGTGGCAGTGGCACTCGGTCTCGGTCTGTTCAGCGGTTTGAATCATCCGGGCGGTTACAGCGCCGAATTCAGCACCGTGTTGGGCGAGCGCAAACACGTAGCGCTGCCGGACGGTTCGGTGATCGATCTGAACAGCCGTAGCCGCTTGCAGGTGCGCTTCGAAAAAGATCGGCGGTTGATCGAATTGAGCGAAGGCGAGGCGATGTTCAGTGTTGAGCACGACACCTTGCGACCGTTCGTGGTCGAGGCCGGCAACGGCAAGGTCACGGTCACCGGCACCCGTTTCGATGTGCGCCGCGACGTCACGCAAACCCGCGTGGCGGTGGAGCAGGGCACGGTGAAAGTGCAGGGCCACAATGCGCCGGATAACCAATTCATCAGCCTCACCGCAGGCCTCGGCACCTACGTCGATGCCCAAGGCAAAGTCGCTGCCGCCTACGCGGTCAACCCGGCAGAGCTGACGGCGTGGCGCAGCGGCAAACTGGTGTTCAACAACGCCAGCCTCAGCGAAGTGGCCGCGGAAGTGTCGCGTTATCGCGAGAAGCCGCTGACCGTCAGCAACCCTGCGGTGGCCAGTCTGCGCCTGACCAGCGTGTTCAAATCCGACAACACCGAAGCCTTGCTCAAAGCCTTGCCGAGCATCTTGCCAGTGGCCGTTCGCACCCATGCGGATGGTAGTCAGGAAATAATTTCAAAATAAAATTCAGGTTTTTTTCGAGTTCATCGTCTTCCTGTTCAACTGCAACTGGTTTGCATTAACAGCCGCACACTCTTGCGATCCACAGGACTACGTTCGACGTGAAAACCACCACTGCCCACAATAAAAAATCCCCTTGGTTGCCGCTGGCCCTCGCGCTCGCGGTCAACGCTGCGATGCCGCTGGCGTTTGCCGGTGAAGCGATTCATATCCGCGCCCAGCCATTGGGTCAGGCGCTGAGCGAACTGGGCCAGCAAACCTCGCTGCAAGTGTTTTTCAGCCCTGATCTGGTCGCCGGCAAACAAGCCCCGGCCGTCGATGGCGACATCTCCCCGGAGCAGGCGCTGCGTCAGTTGCTGCAAGGCAGCGGTCTGGATTATCAGATCAACGAAGGCTCGGTAACGCTGTCGCCCGCTGCGACTTCCGCTGCGACCAACGGCCCGCTGGAACTGGGCGTGACCGACATCAAAGTGGTCGGCGACTGGCTCGGTGATGCCGACGCCGCCGTGGTGCAAAACCACCCCGGCGCACGCACGGTGATTCGCCGCGAAGCCATGGTCGAGCAAGGGGCGATGAACGTCAGCGACGTGCTTAAGCGTGTGCCGGGCGTGCAGGTGCAGGATTCCAACGGCACCGGCGGCAGCGATATTTCGTTGAACGTTGGCGTGCGTGGTCTGACGTCGCGCCTGTCGCCGCGCTCCACGGTGTTGATCGACGGCGTGCCGGCAGCGTTCGCGCCGTACGGTCAACCACAACTGTCGATGGCACCGATTTCATCCGGTAACCTCGACAGCATCGACGTGGTTCGTGGTGCCGGTTCCGTGCGTTATGGGCCGCAAAACGTCGGCGGCGTGATCAACTTCGTTACCCGCGCGATCCCGGAAAAAGCCACCGGTGAAATCGGCACCACCCTGGAAACCACGCAGTACGGCGGCTGGAAACACATCGACACCGCGTTCCTCGGCGGCACCGCCGACAACGGCATGGGCGTGGCGTTGTTGTATTCCGGCGTCAATGGCAACGGTTACCGCGAGCGCAATAACGGCAACGACATCGACGACGTGCTGCTCAAGACTCACTGGGCGCCGACCGATCAGGACGACTTCAGCCTCAACTTTCACTACTACGACGCCAGCGCCGACATGCCCGGCGGTCTGACGCAGAAACAGTACGACGACAAACCGTACGACTCGGTGCGCGATTACGACCAATTCAGTGGTCGCCGCAAAGACGTGTCGTTCAAGTGGATTCGCCAGATCGACGAACGCACCCAAGCCGAAGTGCTCACCTATTACACCGACAGTTTTCGCGGCAGCACCATCGCCGCCCGCGATCAGAAAACCCTCAGCTCGTACCCGCGTTCCTACTACACGCTGGGCATCGAACCACGGGTATCGCGGGTCTTCGATGTCGGCCCGACCAGCCAGGAAGTCAGCGTCGGTTATCGCTATTTGAAAGAGGCGATGCACGAGCAATCGAGTCGTCTGGCGCTGGTCAACAATCAGCCTGTCGTAACGCCGACGTCTGACGGCCACGTCTTCCAGGATCGCACCGGCGGCACCGAGGCCAACTCGGTCTACGTCGATAACAAAATCGACGTCGGCAACTGGACGATCACGCCGGGTATTCGCTTCGAACACATCAGCACTGACTGGCATGATCGCGCCGTGCTCGACACCGCTGGCAAACGCGTGCCGGAGAAAAACCGCAGCATCGAAAGCAACGAACCGCTGCCGGCGCTGAGCGTGATGTATCACCTGTCGGACGCGTGGAAACTGTTCGCCAATTACGAAACGTCGTTCGGCAGCCTGCAGTATTTTCAGCTGGGGCAGGGCGGTTCGGGTGATCAGACCGCCAACGGTCTGGAGCCGGAAAAGGCCAAGACCTACGAAATAGGCACACGCTACAACGACGATGTGTGGGGCGGTGAAGTGACGCTGTTCTACATCGACTTCGATGACGAACTGCAATACATCAGCAACGACGTCGGCTGGACGAATCTTGGCGCGACCAAGCACCAAGGACTTGAAGCGTCGGTGCATTACGACATGGCGGCGCTGGATCCGCGTCTTGATGGCCTGACTGCCAACGCTGGTTTTACTTACACCCGCGCGACTTATGAAGGTGAAATTCCGGGCTTCAAGGGCCGTGATCTGCCGTTCTATTCGCGTCAGGTGGCGACGGTGGGTTTGCGTTACGACATCAACCGCTGGACGTACAACATCGACGGCTTTGCCCAGTCGAAACAGCGTTCGCCGGGTACCGGTGTCAACGCCGATGGCAGCTTCAACGGCAACTACATCACCGAGGGCACGGCGGACGGGCAGTACGGCGACATTCCGGGTTACGTGACCTGGAACGTGCGTGGCGGCTATGACTTCGGGCCGCAGGTGTCGAATTTGAAGTTGGGCGCGGGGGTGAAGAATATCTTCGACAAGCAGTATTTCACCCGCTCCAGCGATAACAATTCGGGGATGTATGTGGGCGCGCCAAGGACGTTCTTTGTGCAGGCCAGCGTTGGTTTTTAAAGCATAAGATAACTGATCGTTCCCACGCTCCGCGTGGGAATGCAGCCCGGGACGCTCTGCGTCCAAAAGCGGACGCGGAGCGTCCATTGAGGCATTCCCACGCAGAGCGTGGGAACGATCTCATGTAGGAGCTGCCGCAGGCTGCGATCTTTTGCTTCAGACTTTCAAGACTTTCCCGCCAATCGCGACGGCCACCAACAGCACCGCCATCAGCCCAAAGGCAAAGCTCAAACTGCTGGCGTGCGCGACAAAGCCAATCACCGCCGGCCCCGCCAAAATCCCCGCATAGCCCAACGTGGTAATCGCCGGCACCGCGATGCTTTCCGGCATCACCGTCTGTTTGCCCACCGCCGTGTACAGCACCGGCACGATGTTCGAGCAACCGGCGCCGACCAGCGCATACCCGACCAATGCCGCTTCCCAGCTCGGTGCGAACGTCGCCAGAAACAAACCGCCCGCCGCCAGCAGCCCGCCAAACAGAATGATCCGCGTGGCGCCGACGATCCGCACAATCCGGTCACCCATCAAGCGTCCCGCCGTCATGGTCAACGCGAATGCCGCGTAACCCAATCCCGCATAGGCCGTGTCGATCCCGCGTTCCTGCGCCAGAAACACCGCGCTCCAGTCCAGCGCCGCGCCTTCGGTGAGGAAGACGATGAAGCACATCCCGCCGATAAACAGCACGATGCCGTGGGGGATGGCGAATGCCGGGCCCGAGCTTTCGCTGCCGTAAGGCAGCATGTGCGGCACGCATTTGCACAGCGCCGCGATCAGCACCACGACCACCACCAGCATCGCGGCGAGCGGCGTCAGGCCGAGGCCGAGCAGGGCGCTGACGCCCGCCGCACCGACGATCCCGCCGAGGCTGAACAAGCCGTGAAAGCCCGACATCATGTTCTTGCCGCTGGCACGTTCGACGATCACCGCTTGCAGATTGACCGTCGAATCCACCGTGCCGAGCCCGGCGCCGAACATGAACAACGTGGCGACCAGCGCAGGGATCGATGACACCGTCGCCAGTAACGGCAACGCCGCGCAAATCAACAACGTGCCGCCCGTGGCCACGCGCCGACAGCCGAAGCGTGTGGCGAGAATCCCCGCCAGCGGCATTGCCAGAATCGAGCCGACGCCCAGACACAACAACAGCAAACCCAACGTGCCCTCATCCAGTCCGGCGCGCGCCTTGGCGTACGGCACCAACGGCGCCCACGCCGCGATGCCGAGCCCGGCGATGAAAAAGGCGATGCGCGTGGACATCTGTTGCAGGCGTCCGGGGACGAAGGTGGCTTGGGCGTTGAGGCTGGTCATATCGATCCTTGGCAAAAAACTTCGCGTCCCCGAAGGACAGTGATACGGCGTCGAGGTTCGATCGCCCGTCATTCGAGGAAATACAGACAACATCCTACCTTCTCCTGTAGGAGCTGCGGCACGCTGCGATCTTTTGATCTGTGTTTTCAGGATCAGAATCAAAAGATCGCAGCGTGCCGCAGCTCCTACAGGGGAATGCGGTTTACAGTTGGTTTTTTCGGTTGCGGGGATTACGAGTGATGACGCAGTTTTATGATGCGCGGGGCAATATCTACGGTGTGGTTTCGCCGCAAGCCTTGCGCGAGGCGGGCATTGATCTGCCTGCCAGCGCTGCCGAATGCGCATCCTTGCGCCAGTCCTGGACTGAGGCCGCTATCAAACGCTGCTGCGACTGGCCCGATGGCCAGCGCCCAGCCAACAGCAAATCCCACCGCAGCGACGGCCTGCTGATCGGCCCGTTCCAGACCTCGCCGCCGTTCGATGTGCTGATCGTCAACACCGACGGCACCCTCGCCGAGCGCAGTGGCAACGGTCTGACGATTTTCTCCCAGGCAGTGACCGAGCAAGGATTGCTGCGGGAGGAGGGCGCGTTGTTGCGCGTTCATCACGACAAAGGTGACGCGGTGGAAACGTCGGTGAAGCCTGCCGACGTCGCAGGTGTGCAAGGCTTCTGGCTCGATCTCGGTCAAGCGGATTTCGGGCCGTGCGCGGTGGGTGCGCAGGGCGTTGAAAGTGTTGATTTCAATAGCCGGGAGGTCAGCAGAATTCAGCCATTGGCGGCACTTGATCCGACCTGGGAGCACAGCCAATTTGTGCGCATCGGCAATCCACATTGCGTGACGCTGCTTGGCGACAAGTCGGCGTTGCCGAGTAACGAACAGATGCGTGAGTCGCCACTGAATGAAGGCCTGACCCAGATCGCTTATGCCATGCCGACCGGCGCTGGCGACCCGTGTACGGCGGGCGTCAATCTGCAATGGGCGGCACGTGATTCCGAGCAACGCATCGTCGCGCGCGTCTTCGAACGTGGCGAAGGGCCGACGGCGTCATCAGGCACCAGCGCCAGTGCGGTCGCGTGTGCGGCATGGCGGGTGGGTTGGGTTGAAGCAGGATAAGTGCAGGTGGTCATGCCCGGCGGCACGGCACCCATTTTGCTGGAAGCAATCGACGGCGAGCAGGTGCGCGCCAGATTGTTTGGTACGGCGCGGTTGATCGGCTGAACTCGAAACCGCCATCGCTGGCAAGCCAAGCTCCCACAGGGTTTTGTGCTGAACACAAACATCATGTCCACCCACATAACCCCTGTAGGAGTGAGCCTGCTCGCGATAGCGGACTACCCTTCAAATCATATGTTGCCTGACACACCGCAATCGCGAGCAGGCTCACTCCTACAGTGGCTCAGATGTGAACACAAACACCAGTCCAAATACATAACCCTGTGGGAGCGAGCTTGCTCGCGAAAGCGGTATGTCAGTCACGTTGATGTTGAATGTGCGGGCCTCTTCGCGAGCAAGCTCGCTCCCACATTGGATTTAGGTGCATACAAATAATGTGTTCACCCCAAAACCCTGTGGGAGTTTGGTTTGGTCACCCTGTCAGTGGGCCTTGAACAACGTCACCGACACCACCTGCTCACCCTGCACCTCCAACCGCAGCAATGCGCGGGGCGACGGCTCATCCTCGAAACATTCAACAATCACCGCGTGCGCCGAACTGGCCTGCAATGCCAGCTGCCGCGCATGTTTCAACAGGCGTTTCACCGCTGCACTGACCGGCATCGGCGCGTGCCCGCCGCGCACTTGCTCACAGAATTCCAACGCGATTTCACGGGGTGTCGGTGCCGGCGGTGATGCCAACCCAGACTCGTCGAACAGCCGATTGAGTTGTTCCGCCGCACTCACCGCCCGCGGAAACCCTGCGAATGCCGAGGCCTGCAACAGCACCTCAGTCATTTCACCGGGGGCCAACCCCGAGGCCAGTCCTGTTTTGAGGTGCACACTCAATGGCGGGCCGACCATGCCCGACGCCACGATGGCGGCAAACGACACCGCTTCCCGCAGGCGCGGATCGAGGCCAGGGCGGGCGTGCAAATGCCCATAGACCACGCCAACCGCCAATTCACCCAGCGCGGGCACGGTGTGAAACAGCGCATCGAGCCGAGCGCCGCCGTCGAGTACAAGTTCGGTAAACGTCTGTCGGCCTTCGTGGTACAGCGAGGCCATGGGCGAGGGTGTGTGGTCCATTGGAAAATCCTCAAGAAAATGAGGATGGCGGCTGATCAACTACGCACGAACTTCAGCATGAAGGAGCATCCATCGCAGGGGTTGCCGGCGTCATTGCGACGCCGGTTTCTTCACCTTAGACGAACTCCACCACCGGCATCTGCCGTTTCATCAGCACTTTGCCGGCGCGAATCGAATACAGCGGCAAACCCTGACTGCGGATCACCTCATAATCACTGTCCGCCGACAGAATCAGCAGGTTCGCCGGACGCCCCTGTTCCAGCCCATAACGCTCGCCCAGATGCATCGCTTTGGCGCTGTTGTCGGTGACCAAGTCCAGCGCACTTTGCAGATTGCGATAACCGAGCATGTGGCAGATATGCAGACCGGCCTCAAGTACACGGAGGATGTTGCCGTTGCCCAGCGGATACCACGGATCGACGATGGAATCCTGACCGAAACACACGTTCATCCCGGCTTCGAGCAACTCGTTCACCCGGGTCACGCCACGGCGTTTCGGGAAGTTGTCGAAGCGCCCTTGCAGGTGGATGCTTTCGGTTGGGCAGGAGACAAAACTGATCCCGGAATGCCCGAGCAGACGGAACAGTTTCGCGCAGTAAGCGTTGTCGTAAGAGCCCATCGCCGTGGTGTGGCTGGCGGTGACGAGGGCGCCCATGTCGCGGCTGCGTGCTTCTTCGGCGAGTACTTCGAGGAAGCGTGAGTGTGGGTCGTCGGTTTCGTCGCAATGCACGTCGACCAGGCAACCGGTGCGCTCGGCCAGATCCATCAGAAACTTCACTGAACTGACGCCTTGATCGCGGGTGTACTCGAAATGCGGAATGCCGCCAACCACGTCGGCGCCCATGCGAATCGACTCTTCCATCAACTCGCGGCCATTGCGGAACGACTCGATGCCCTCCTGCGGGAACGCGACGATTTGCAGGTCGATCAGGTGACGGCTTTCTTCGCGCACTTCGAGCATGGCTTTCAGTGCGGTGAGTTGCGGATCGGTGACGTCGACGTGGGTGCGCACATGCTGGATACCGTGCGCGGCAAGGGTTTGGATGGTTTTCTTGGCGCGGGTCTTGGTGTCTTCTTCGGTGATGGTGACCTTGCGCTCGCCCCAGCATTCGATGCCTTCGAACAGCGTGCCGCTCATGTTCCAGCGCGGTTCGCCGGCGGTGAGCGTAGCGTCGAGGTGAATGTGCGGCTCGACGAAGGGCGGCACCACCAGATTGCCGCCGGCGTCGAGGTCGTCGGGGCCCAGCGTCGGCGCTTCGGTCTGCCGAGCGATGCTGCTGATCAGGCCGTCTTCGAGGTGCAATTCGTGCAAACCTTCCTGGTTGCGCAAACGGGCGTTGATGATGTGCATCAGGCGAATCCTTTTTTATAAGTCTTGTAGTGGCGCGGCTGCGCTGCGAGCGCCGAGCGCGCCGGTGACGATGACATACGTTAACGCGGCAGCGGCGATGCCTACCAGCGGCGCAACCCATGGCGAGCTGAACGCGGCGACGGTGCCGACCGCGTAAGCCCCGAGGCCCGGCCAGTTGAACGCCGGCAACCGTGCGTCGGCCAGGCGTGGATAGTGCCCTCGCCAGCGGTAGAAAAAGTCGGCCATGATCACCCCGCCAATCGGCGGAATCACCGTGCCGAGCAGAATCAGGTAGGGCACGAGCATGTCGTACATACCGAGCAGGGCGAGCAGGGTGCCAATCACCGCGCCGGCCAGGGTCACGGTCTTGCGCCGTCCGGTGCGCAGCAGGTTGCAACCGGCGACGGCGAAGTTGTAGATGGTGTTGTCCTGCGTGCTCCAGATGTTCAGCAACAGCATGGCCATCGCGGCCATGGCGAAGCCTTGCAACAGCAGCACTTCAACCACGTCCGGCTGTTGATAGACGATGGCGCCATACGCGCCGATCAACACCATCAAGCCGTTGCCGATGAAGAAACCGATCAGGCTGGCCAGCACCGCGACACGCGCCGAGCGCGAGAAACGCGTCCAGTTGGTCGCTTGCGTCGCGCCGCTGACGAAGGTGCCGAACACCAAAGTAATCGCCGTCGACCAGTCCAGCGAACCACTTGGCACGACGCTGAGCAATCCTTCGAAACCGCCAACTTTTACCGTCGCGACCCACATCGACAAGATCAGCAGCAACATCATCGCCGGCACTGCGATGTACGACAGAATCTCCAGCCCGCGATAACCGACGTAAGCCGTGGCACAGAACACCAGACCGAACAGCACCATCAGCCCGAGCACCGTGCCCTCATCGAGCTCGAAGTATTTGCCGAGCACCACCGCAGCCGTGGCAGTGCCCCAGGCGTACCAGCCGATTTGAGTGAAACCGAGGATCAGGTCGCTGAGTTTGCTGCCGACTTCGCCGAAGCAGAAGCGCCCCATCAACACCGAATTAAGGCCGCTCTTGAAGGCGATGTAACCGAGGCCTGCCGCGTACAAACCGAGCAGCAAGTTGCCGACGATGATCACCGCCATCATCTCGCCAAAGCTGAACGCCACGCCGAGTTTGCCGCCGGCAAACATGGTCGCGGTGAAAAACGTGAAGCCCAGTAACACCATCGCCGTAGAGGCCAGGCCTTTGCGCGCGTGCATCGGGACTTCGCTGAGGGGGTAATCGTTGCCGGGATCGTTCTGCGTCATGGGGCGGTCCTTGCTGAGAAAGAGAAGACGCGGAAAAAGGTTGCAGTGGTCGTGCCATGTTCCGGTTGGCGCGGGTTATGTATAGACGAGACACCCCAGTCGGCGCGAAAACAGTGCACCTGAACACCCCAAGCCCAATGTAGGAGCTGCCGAAGGCTGCGATCTTTTGATTTTTTTTTAGAAGCAAGATCAAAAGATCGCAGCCTTCGGCAGCTCCTACAGGGGATTTGTGGTGGGTTAGAGGAAGCGCATCAGCGCAGCGACGATGGCTTCGGGGGCGTCTTCCTGGACGAGGTGGCCGGCGTTGGGAATAGGGTGGAATTGTGATCCCGGGATCATTTGATGTAACGCTCGGCCACGCTCGATGGGAATCCACTGATCGTCTTCTCCCCAGAGAATCTGTACCGGGCAGCGGATGCTCGGATACAACGGTTCTGCCTCACGGGTATAGCGCTCATCCATCTGCGCAATCTGCCGATAGAACGCCGCTTGCCCGGGATCGCCGAGCCACGGCTCTACGTAAGGCGCGAGTTCGTCGTCGGGAATCGCCCGGTGAATCGCCCCGCGAATGTAGGTCGGCACGACGGCGCGCTGGATGTAATCGGGCAGACCGCTGAACGCTGCCTCATGCTGGCGCACGTGTTGTACGAACGGCGAGCCCCATGGCGTCAGGGCCACCGGATCGATCAGCGTCAGGCTGCGGTAATCCTTGCCATTGAGCAGGTGAGTGCGCAGCGCCGTGGCACCGCCAAAGTCATGGGCGACCACGTCGGGATTTTGGATGTTCCAGTGATCGAGCAACTGCGCCAACAACTGGTTTTGCACACCGAGGGAGACATCGGCGGCAGGTTTCGCGGAGCGTCCATAACCGAGCAAATCGAAGTAATACACGCGGTGCGTGGCAAAGAAGTGCGGCGCGATCCGATGCCACACGTAAGACGAGAAAGGTGTGCCATGCACGAACACCAGCGGCGGGCCATCGCCACGTACGGCATGGCGCACTGAGTGACCGTTGAAGTCAAAGACCTGATCCAGCAGCCAGTCTGTCATGGGGCTGTCCTCTTCGCGTGTTCAAGCCAATAGCATAATCAATAATCGGCCAATAGGTTGTGCCGCATCTATTAAGTGTCTTTCTCAAAGTTTCGATTGTTTGTTGCATGTTTCCGTAATGGCTTGTAGTGCGTTGTTTTTGGTTTTTTTGTGGGCATGGCGTAGTTTTGTTCTCGTATTTAATTTCAGATCGAAATTTAACTTCAGTGTTTGTGAAGTTGGGTGAACGGCTGCGTGTCGCTTTTATTTTCGAAGTTATCGCTAAAAAGGATGTTTAAGAATGGCTTCAGAAAGTTTTGTAATCAGTGAATATCAAGAATGGCAAAAGATCGCTGCCCCTTCGGAGGTTGAGAGCATCTTGAACGCCTTCAAAGGCGCCGAACACTACGAAGCCGCGCTCAGGTATCAGGCGGCGGCGCTGTTGCAAGAGACATCGGAGGGCATGCTCCAGACCATCAGCCTGTTCCGGGAAACGTTGCTGGCGTTGCAGAGTCAGGAGGAAGTTGCGGGCCTTTCTGATCTTGTGCGTACAGTGGAAAGTTATCGTCAACGTCTGCAGAACACCGTCATGCTTACGGCCCATGAAGTGCCGAAACACCTGCATTTTGTCTGGGTGGGCGGCGCAATGTTTGGCGTCAATCAGCGCGACTACTTCAACATCTGGAAAGCCCGGGCCCCGGCAGACTTTACTTTCAGTCTCTGGTACGACCCCGAGGCGTTGATGGCGTTTGATGTCAATCGCACCCTGGTGCAAGCCGCCAAGGCAGACGCCATGCTTTCAGGGGGCGATCAGCCGATTTCCAGTTTTGCCTTGAGTCAGTTGTACGAAGCGCGGTTGGCGGTCTTGCGGCGACAGGCCTTCGATTTCATCCAGCAAGCACAAGTACGCGGGCTGAGCCCCGATGAAGCGCGCATCGAATTTCTGGTCGAAGCATTTGCTCAGGACAAGTCGCAACTGCAGGCGGCGCGAGAGCGCTACTTGCAAAGTCACTTGGACATGGCCGACGAACGTGTGCAGGTACGCAATGCCCGGCAGGCGTTCAGGGAACACTTTCTGTGGTCTGCCTATGACCGTGAAATATCCTTGCGTGGCAACTTTGCGGCGGCTTCCGATGTGGTGCGACTGCAAGCTGTGCATGGGGAGGGGGGTGTTTACAGTGACCTTGATTACTTGCCGCCGCTCGCTGATGAGATCGGTGGTATCAATATCGCGAAGATGGACTCGTCGGCGCGAGCCGGTGTCTTGCAGTTACTGCTCAATCACAACCCGCAATTAATGCCTGGGCGCGATGGCAGTCGATATCAGGACGTGTTGGTTAATATTCCTCAAGCACAGTTTGCTGAACTTGAGGCGTTGGCGAAAAGTTTACCAACACTTGATCAGATTTTTGCACCGGTGAATTCGCAGTCCACCGCCGCTGATATGTTTGGCATGGGATCACCGACCGATCCCGGTTCGCCCAATCCAAAGTTGATGAATGCTTACATCGTTGCGCATTCGCAAGCGGACATGACGCTTTTTACGATGAAACTGGTTCGGTATTACTACGACGTCATCGAAGCGGTTGAACGCGAACTGGATAAAAAGGGCCTTGCCTGGGAGGAAGCGCAGGTACTGAGCGAGACGCAAACCAGGTTGGGTGAAATTGATTCGCCATTCGCCGGAAATGAAACGCTGCTACGTCTCTGGAAAGCGTATGAGTTTCGGATTATCAGCGCGATTGTCACGTATCACCGTGACGGTGTCGTACCGGGAGCCGGTGCAACGATCGATCTCACGGGCCCCGGTGCGTTACTGGCGGGGACGGAGCTCTTTGCCGAGCATCGATACACGTCGCGCGGGGCATTGCAGGTCAAAGCGTTACAGCACGTAAAATACGGCTACAACACGGCCACTGAAGAGGAGTTGATCAGCGGCTGGAAGGAGCGCGACGACAGCGAATCTTCCTGGGTGGCGAACGAACAACAAGCCTGGCGCGACGGCAAATTCAAGGCACGTTACACCGCCAATCTGCAGGAGCTGCTCAAACCGGCGAATACCCTGACCTTCAAGCGTGGCTGGCCAGTGGTTGAGGGCAAACCGGTACTGATCACCGCTATCGTGCAACGGCTGATCGATGAGCTGGGCGAACCCTTTATTCGGGCCATGACCGACAAGCTCAGTGGCGATGTGGTGTTTGCGGGCAACGCCAGCCTGAGTTTCGATGAGCGTCGTCAAATACGAAGCCAACGGATCGACGACATCCCGGCGTCCGTCGGCGCACAGCACCCGGAAAATCTCAATGAACTGTTGGTGCATCTCGGGCGTGGTTCGCTACCCCTTGAGCAACTGAGCCCGGTGCATCGCGTGGTACTTGGCGGGCTGTTTGCTGCTGAAAGTCTTGATAGCGCAGGATTTGAACCCGCGTGGCAAGCCGCGCAAGCACTCGCCAGAGACAGCGCTGATAGCGGGTTATTCGCGCGTTTTGCCGCCATCGAGACAACCTTGTCTGAACGTCAGGCCCCGGCCTTCGTAGCGGCGCTGGCGCGTAACGTCAAACGGGGCGAGCAGTCGGCCCGTGAACTCAAGGTACTGGCGCTGTCGCGGTCGTTGACGCTAAGTCATTGGGGCCAATCCATTGCGCAAATCAATGCCACCGCGCAGTGGGAATATCGCACCCGGATCCTCAAGCAGGCAGCGCCCGTGCGCGAGCAGTTTTTCAAGGCGGGCGCGGTCTCTGCGCGGCAAATGCCCCAGGCCTTTCTGGTGCACGCGGCGGGTGATCCCGGCCGCCGTTGTTATCCGCTGGCGTTGCTGATGGCGGCGGCATTCAGCCGTGGTGAGAGCGCCGAACGCGCGCTGATCGGCAGGGTCGCCAACGCCAGTCTGGCACCAGCGGACGCTGACTCCCGGGCGTTACTGTTGTCGCTCGATGAGCTGCGTGAGGTGCGCATGAACCTCGTCGGCACGTCACTGGGTAGTCACGATTTGCAGGGAGTGATTGCGGCGCTGGAAGCGAAAGCGGCGTCCAGTGTGCTGCTGCTCGACACCGGCAATCATGTGTTGCTGGCGGCCCGAGTGGTGACCGCTGACAGCACGGCCTATCGCTTCTTTGAGCCGAATTTCGCGGTGTATGGTTTCGAGCATGGATCGGCGATGCAACAAGGCATCAAAGAACACCTGCTTCGCGATGGTGGTGAGTTGGCAAGGTTGTATGGTTTGGCGGATGCCGGCGATCTGCGCTTCAACGTGGTTGAGCTGAACACTGCCGCCATTGCCGAGACCGTGTTGACCTCGAGTCTGCAGGTTGGCAGCTTGCTGGAGAACACTGCGCTCCCGGGGGTTGAGTCGATCAGTGTGTGGGAGAAGCAATCAGCGCTGAGGGCACGCTCGCTGTCGGAAAATGCCCGACTGGGCGAAAGCCTCGCGCAAGTGGATGCACGCTATCTGACGCAAGAGTTCGATCTGGCGACGCGCCAATTGCGCAACGAACATGGGCTGCGCAGCGAATACATGCCGCTACTGGAAAGCGTCAAAAGCACCGCCGACGGGCGCTTTTCGCTCACCATGATCGACGCGCGACATCCGGCCGACAGCGTCCACATCAACACCGCCGATGCGCGCTTCTTGAAAGTACAAAAAGGCGTTCAGCAGTTGGTCGATGCGGTCTCCGGCAATACCGGCGGCCCTGGCGCGGAGGAGGGTGGCAGTCGGCTGAGTTTCGCTTTTGCCATCCAGACCCTGGTGACGGAAATGCGCGACCGCGAACGTCAGCTCGATGCCGGTTCGCTGCCAACGCTGTCCATCGCCCTGCAGGTTCAGGTCTATGTGAGCTATGCGCAACTGGCCTACGGCGTGGTGACAGACACGGTGCAGATGATCAATCTGGTGCGTCAGGTGGCACTCAGCGAACAGGCGTTTATCAAGCAGCAAACCTCGGTGTCGGGTCGGCTGTTGGGGCGTGTTTCGGCGGGTATCGGTATTGGTTTTTCACTGATCAATATCGGCTTCGACATCCATGGCCTGACGGTGGCAAGCAATGATGAAGAACGTTCGCGGCTGACCACGCAACTGGCGTTCAATCTGGCAGCGCTGGGCCTTGATGTGACCGCGTTGGCCGTGGGCGGAACCGTGGGTGCGGCAGCTTCGTTTTTGGCGGTGCCGCTGTTGGGGCTGGGCATCGGTTTCACGGCCATCGCCAGCAACCTTGGACAAATCAGTGACAAGGCACGAAACGTCGGCAGACATCTGTTGATGATTCACGACGCCTACGGGCTTGAAGGGGTCGAGCGTAAGGACGGTGTGCTGAAGTTTGCCGTGGAAGCGGTGATCACCGAACTTGATCTGCAGGCACGTCTGGTCAGGTTCGATAGCCAGCGGTTTTTCCCGTTGGAGCCGCACACCTTGGGTTTGCCTGGCTACAACTCGTCCCCTGAGCATCTGCATCGGGCCATCAATATTCGCGAGGCGATGTCTCGCGCAGGCACGCTCAAATTCGGCAAGACGGATGATCGGGGTATAGAAATCGTCGTTCTGCCCTGTACGCCCCAGTGTTACTACGGGTATGAGTACCAGCTGGGTTCTTCGGGATTCAAGCCGGACGATGATCTTTACCCGCGCGTAAAGGCTTTGCATGAGGCTTACGATGGCGACCTCGAAGGCTATTTCGAAAGCTCTTCAATGACCCTGTATCCGAACATTCTGGACAGTTGGAAACAACGCCTGGAATTTGCCAGTGACAATGACGAGCAGCGCTTCCAGTTTTTCTCCACCGCACCGTTTGCACACATTCTTTACAAGCTCCTGCCCGTCAACAAACCAACGACCATCACAGTGACTCTGGATGATCAGGCGCGTTACCTGGTCATCCCTGAATTGCCGAAGGAATGGCACAACCTGCTGAGTTACGAGATCACCGGTCAATCCGGGCTTTATCAACTGACACTGACGCCTGGTGTCATCACGGTTCGATTAAGCAAACCCGGCGGCTTGCATGAAGTCAATTGGTTGATCAGAGCCCCCTGGGCGAGCGAGAAACAGGTCGGTTTTGGCGGTGGGGATCTGATCGTCGGCGGCGTACGGGTCGCCGGCTTCAACGGTTTTCTGCTGCTCAAAGATGGCGAGCTGTTTCAGTTTGATCGCGAGAAAGACACGTGGATGTTGGTGTCGATCACGCTGAGCAAAAGTACCCCCGAGTTGCCAGATGCCAAGCCTGCTGACATGCCCACGGTGTTGGCGCGCCTGCGCACGCTGGCCAAAGCCAATCGACTGGCTGGCCGCTATGTGCCCCTGTATCACTTCGTCGTGCCGTTTAATCACGACGCCGATGTGCAATACACCACCGCTTACTACGACGTGGCACTGGATCGAGTGCTGTATGTGCGCGACGTGCCGGCCGCATTGCGCGAAGGCATGGCATTGGGCGGCGTTTCCGGTCAACAGGCGTGGTTCTACCACCCGGATTACGCGACGGTATGGCACGTCGATGCCGCCATGGGCCGCGTCAATCATGCTTATCGCCTGCTGAGTCCGCGCGAGGGCTCGAAGATCATTGGCTGTGAGCAAACCGTTGACGGCAAGCTGCGTGTTCTTCAGGAAATGATCCACGATGAAGACGCGCGCTGCACGCTGGAGTACCTGATCGCCGACAACACTGTCACCTTCGTCCACATCAACGCTGACTACGCATTCAGGAGCGATACTGCGTGGTTAGGGAGTACGTGGGCGGGGCGGCTCAGTCGGTTGAGGGCGTCTGACCAGCAGTCCGCAGCGCTGGCCGGGGTCGAGGTGCCGCTGAGCACTTGGACATCCGCTCCATTCGTGGGCGTGCGTGGATCCTTGTTGGGCGATCCCGTGATGTCGGGCTGGATACGTCTGAGTGATGACCGCTTTTACGCCAATGACGGTGCGGATGATAAGGCGCCGGTGCAAAAAATCATGCTGATGTGGGATCAGTCGGACAATGAGTCAATGCTCTTTTACGACGTGGCGAAAAGCGCGCTGATACGTGGTTTTTCCAATCCCGCAGGTCCGGATAGCGCGCTTGATCAAACCTTGATAAGCGATGTGGCTGAAGTGACGCAATCGCATGGTCGCTACATCTTGACCAGGGGCGATGGGCAGATGTTCGAGATCGATAAGGACGCTGCGCCGACGTTCATCGGTGTCGGCAAGCGTTGGCTCGACCATCACCCCGACTGGATTTCCGCGCTGCCTGCGCTGGTCATCGAGCACGGCAAACGACCTTTCCCGGTGATTGGCCTGTCGCAGTTCAGCGAACATACCTTGCTGGCCGCGTGGTGTGTCGACGGCAAGCTGTGTGTGAGTCAGGTCAATCCTGGCAAAGAGCTGGCGTTGCTCAGTCTGACCCCGGATGGCCAGGCCGTATGGTTTTTCGATACCGAGGCCGGTCAGCTCTATCGTCAGGAATTCAGCAGCGCCGAAACACTTCGCCAGGCATTTGCCGGGGGTTCGCGGCTGCTGCATCCGGAGCGGTTACCGGCGGCGCAAAAAGTCTGGGCCGAGTGGTGTTTTGCCGACGTCGTCAGCGAAGGACAGCGGTTGCGCGGCCGCACTCGCGAAGGCGTCAATCTTGAACTGGTGGATGAGCAGCCAGCGCGGATAGTCAGCGTGGAAAATGCATGGGCTCATGCCGATCAGAGCGGCTTGTCACTTCAGGCACGTCTGCACAATCTGCTGGCGGGACACGCCCACGCACCGGTGCTCGCGGTTGAGCACAGTGGCGATCAGTATGCTTACTACCTGGTGGAGCAAGAGCAACTGTTTGTCCTCAAGGGGCGTCCCGACGGTCAGTGGGCGCAGTTCCTGGGGGTGAAAAACGTGTGGCAGACGCTGTTGTTCGATGCGCTGGACAAAGTGTTTTACCGCCGCGATTCGGATAACCGATTCAACCTTGCGGCCAGTCACGCGGCGCGTGACGGTGAGGTGCTCACGCTGGAAAGCACAATCGATGTCGACGACTTGCAACCGTTGTTGCTTGATGGGGTCGAGACGTTGGTTCTGGCATTCGGTTTGAATGCGCAGACGTTCCGGGTATCTGACGAGGCCTGGCGACGGCTGGACTGTATTGTTGTCGATCGCCGGCATGTCTCCGAAGACGCTGCGCCGGGCGAGCATACGCTGCTACTGGAACGGTTCGGCAGTGCGCACTGGCTGGTGTCGGAGGCGCGGGGCAGCCTGTTGCTGGTCGATCCGGACACTGCGCAAACGTTGATTATCCGCGACGTCGAGCCACAGGATGGACAATTGCGGGTGCCGATCTACTTGAGCGTCGCCATTGAGGGGCGCGATCACCGGCTGAATGTCGAGCAACTGCTGAGCACTTTGCAGCAAGTGCAGAGAGCGGGGGAGGTGATCGAGTTGAAGACGTTGATCGACTCACTCAGCGACCAAGTCCGCTGAGCGAATAAAAAAAGGGTCGTGAGCAGTAATGCTCACGACCCTTTTTTGCGTTTATTCGCCGCGATAGATGCAGCCGCTGGTGCACGTCTCGTGAATACGGATCGCGCTGAGTTCTGGCAGCAACGGCTTCATTTCATTCCAGATGAATTTGGCCAGTACTTCGCTGGTCGGGTTTTCCAGGCCAGGAATGTCATTCAGGTAGTTGTGATCCAGACGCTCGTACAACGGCTTGAAGATCGCTTTGATTTCCGAGAAATCACGGATCCAGCCAGTGTGCGGATCGAGGTCGCCGCTCAGGTGAAGCGCCACTTTGAACGAGTGACCGTGCAGACGTCCGCACTTGTGGCCGTCCGGGACGTGCGGCAGGCGGTGGGCGGATTCGAAAGTAAATTCCTTGAAGATTTCCACGGTATTTTCGGCTCTGTTCAGATGGTGTTCGCCGCAGCGATTCGGGCAGGCGGCGAGTTTACCAGCTTGTGTTTGGCCGTGCTGACTAAAGGGTCAGCAAGCGCTCGGCGAGGCGACCGTTGGCAGTCAGTTCGAGGAACTCGTCGCCCAGACGGCGGCTCTCGTCCATCGCCGCGTGCCAGTATTTCTGCCGGCTCGGTGCGTCACCCATGAAGCGTTTGAAGTCGTTACGATCAGGAAGTTTGCCGTAGGGCAGACGCGCCAGGTATTCCTTCGACGGCGCGAGCAACAGCACGTCCTGCAAGCGCTGCACCGAGGCTTTGCGCCACGGCAGGGTCTTGTCGAACCAGCCCGGAATCACCCGGTCGGTGAAGTGCGGATAAAGCACGATGCCGTCACCGCTGTAGGGCAGGTCGAGGTGATAGTCGAGCAGACCGCCGTCGCGGAAGGTGCCAGCCCCAGCGCCCGGCAGGTCGCGCACGCCTTCCATGACCATCGGGATCGAACCCGAGGCCAACAAGGCCTGACGCAAGTTACCGGCATTCAGGGCGACGAAGCGCGACGGGAAATCGTCGAGCGCATTCACCGGTGGGGCGAGGCGCGGATCGTGGATGATCAGCCGTTCGAAGTGCCGCGACAGTCGCGCACGACCACGCAGGTTATCGGCGATCACCGAACCCAGCGCCAGACCGAGGCGACCGCGATGGTCATCAGCCAGACGCCCCTGACTTTTCACCACCATGATGTTCAAGCGGTAATGCGCGTTGTCGAGGATGCTCGCGTCGCGGCCATCAAGCAGGTCATTGAGCATGCGCTGCGAGCTCTGACTGATCTCGGCCATGGTCACGCCTTTGTTGAAATTCTGCTCGGCGTAGAGCTCGCCGAGGCGGCGGATGCCTGCGGCGGCGTCCGGCAGGCAAGCGCTGGCGAAGCGCCAGGAACCGACCGAGGCGCCAATCAGTGAACGCTCACGCGGCGCACTCGGCAGCCATTCACCGAACAGCGCCAGATCCAGCCCCTGAATCCCCAACGCCTTCGGCCCACCGGCCGCACCGGGCAGGGTGCCGACGTCAGCGGCGTTCAGGCCCTGCGCGCGAATCCGCGCCATGGCCCGTGGGCCGGCCTTGAGGGTGAGGGCGGGGAACTTGATGTGGATGGCGGTCATACCGGTCTCGATCGTTAGCAAGCGAACAATTATAAGCACATGTTACACAATCCTGTAGGAGCTGCCGAAGGCTGCGATCTTTTGATCCTGGCTTTTTAAAAACAAGATCAAGAGATCGCAGCCTTCGGCAGCTCCTACAGGAGATATTTCAGGGAGGGAGAATGATGGCAATTCAGTTTCAGTTAAGTTCATCTGGTTAAGGTGCCGACCGTGAGCAATACATAAAAAATACGGAGACACCCTTTTGAAAACCCTGACTGCCCTGTCCATTTGCGCGATCATCGGCTTCACTGCCAGCATCGCCTACGCCCGCGATCTGGGCCCGGATGAAGCCCTGCGCCTGCGCGACGCTGGTACTATCGTTTCCTTCGAGAAGCTCAACGCAACCGCGCTGGCCAAACATCCGGGCTCGACGATCACCGAAACCGAGCTGGAAGAAGAGTACGGCAAGTACATCTACCAGGTCGAAATGCGTGATCCGCAGGGTCTCAATTGGGATCTGGAATTAGACGCGGTGACCGGGCAGGTTCTCAAGGATCATCAGGATACGTAATGAAGCTTAATGTTCGCGCCACCAGCCGCACGGCGCTGGCGCTGGTAGTTTTTTGCTCGGCGGCGATGGCCCGCGACCTCGATCAGGACGAAGCGCTGAACCTGCGTCGCCAGGGCGTCATCCTGCCGCTGGAGCAAGTGCTGCAGCAGGCAATGGATCGTTATCCGGGCGCCAAACTGCTGGAAGTCGAGCTGGAAGAGAAACACGACGTCTACATTTATGAGGTCGAGTTGCTTACCGTCGAGGGTGTCGCTCGTGAGCTGCACCTTAAGGCCGAAACCGGTGAATTAGTGAAAGACAAGGAAGATTGATCGATGCGTTTGCTTTTGGTGGAAGACCACGTACCGCTGGCCGACGAATTGCTCGCCGGTCTGCAACGCCAAGGCTACGCAGTCGATTGGCTGGCGGACGGCCGTGATGCGCTGTATCAGGGCAGCAGCGAGCCGTACGACCTGATCATCCTCGACCTCGGTCTGCCCGGTGTGCCGGGGCTTGAGGTGCTGGCGCAGTGGCGCGCGGGCGGTCTGGCGATTCCGGTGCTGATCCTCACCGCGCGTGATTCCTGGGCCGAGCGTATCGAAGGCCTGAAAGCCGGCGCCGACGATTACCTGACCAAACCGTTTCACCCCGAAGAGCTGTTTCTGCGCATACAGTCGCTGCTGCGCCGCTCCAAGGGCCAGTCCAATCAGGCGACGTTGCAAGCCGCCGGCCTGCATCTGGACGAGGGCCGTCAGTGCGTGGTGCGCGACGGCACCGACATTCAACTGACCGCCGCCGAGTTTCGTCTGCTGCGCTATTTCATGCTGCACCCCGAGCAAATCCTCTCGAAAAGCCACCTCGCCGAACACCTCTACGACGGTGAAACCGAGCGCGATTCCAACGTCCTCGAAGTCCACGTCAATCACCTGCGCCGCAAGCTCGGCAAAAGCGTGATCGAAACCCGTCGCGGCCAGGGTTACCTGTTCGGCGGGCAGGCTTCATGAGGTCAATCCAGCGCCGCTTGAGCCTGGGTTTGATCAGCGTGATGGTGATCGTCGGTCTGGTGCTGGCGCAAACCAGTTTGTGGTTGTTCGAAGTGGGTTTGCAGCGCTACCTCGAAGCCGGCCTGCGCGACGACAGCGAAACCCTGTTGGTGGCGCTGGTGCGCGGCCCCATGGGGTTGCAGCTGGATGAGCGGCACTTGTCGCCGGCGTATCAGCGACCGTTTTCCGGGCATTACTTCCGCATCGATTTTGCCGACAGCCACTGGCGTTCGCGCTCGCTGTGGGATCAGGATCTGCCGCTGCTGGATCAGCCCGGTCTGCACAGCAACTTGCAACTGGGCCCGGACGGGCAGCGGTTGCTGGTGCTGCGTTCGGACTATCGGCGTCTGGGTCAGTCGATTTCGATCAGCGTTGCGCAGGACTACACGCCGGTCAGCGACAGCTTTCAGCGCATGCGCCAGATCGGCCTCGGTCTGGGGTTGGCGGCGTTGCTGCTGATTCTGTTTTTGCAACGGCTGACCGTGCGCCGCGCACTGAATCCGTTGGAAAAGGCTCGCGAGCAGATCGCGCAATTGCAGCAGGGCCAGCGTTCGCAACTCGACGATCAAGTGCCGGTGGAACTGGAACCGTTGGTGGCGCAGATCAACCATTTGCTTGCGCACACCGAGGACAGTCTCAAGCGTTCGCGTAATGCCTTGGGCAACCTCGGGCATGCGTTGAAAACGCCGTTGGCGGTGCTGCTGAGCCTGGCGTCGAGCGAGAAACTCGATGCCCATCCCGAGCTGCGCAAGATTCTTCAGGAGCAACTGGAACAGGTGCAGCAACGGCTCAATCGCGAGCTGAACCGCGCACGATTATCTGGCGATGCGTTACCGGGGGCGTTGTTTGATTGCGATGCCGAACTGCCGGGGTTGCTGGCGACGCTGAACATGATTCATGGCGAGCATCTGGCGTTAAGTTATGTCGCGCCGGCGGGATTGCAGTTGCCGTGGGATCGTGAGGATTTGCTGGAGCTGCTGGGCAATCTGCTCGACAACGCCTGCAAGTGGGCGGATGCCGAGGTGCGTTTGAGCGTGGTCGAAACGGCTGAGGGATTTGCCCTGAGCGTGGAAGATGACGGGCCTGGGATTCCTGAGGAGCAGCGCGCGCAGGTATTCAGTCGGGGAGCGCGGCTGGATGAGCAGACGCACGGGCATGGCTTGGGACTGGGGATTGTGCGCGATATTGTTGATACGTGGGGCGGGACGCTGATGTTGATGGAAAGCGAGTGGGGCGGGCTGAAAGTCCTCATCAACCTGCCCAAACGCTGATTCCGATCCGAGCCTAAAACCGGTAGGAGCTGCCGCAGGCTGCGATCTTTTGATCTTTAAACAGCCAGATCAAAAGATCGCAGCCTGCGGCAGCTCCTACCGATTGTGGTGGTCTCAGACGCGAAACTGATCCATCAAACTCTGCTGCTGATTCGCCAGGCTGTTCAGCGACTGACTCACCCGCGCCGACTCATTCGCCTGCCCCGACAACGATTCCGTCACATCGCGAATCGTCGCCACGTTGTTGTTGATCTCTTCGGCCACAGCGCTCTGTTCTTCCGCCGCACTGGCGATCTGCAGATTCATGTCGCTGATCACCGTCACCGCGTCGCCGATCTGGCGCAGCGCAGTCACCGCTTGGCCAACCTGTTCGACACTGCCCTGCGCCTGACGATGGCTGTTGCCCATCGAACCGACCACTTCCTGCGTCCCGGTCTGCAGTTGTTCAATCACCTGACGGGTTTCTTCCACCGATTCCTGTGTGCGGCGCGCGAGGTTACGCACTTCATCGGCGACCACGGCAAAACCACGTCCGGCTTCACCGGCACGCGCCGCTTCAATCGCGGCGTTGAGGGCCAGCAGGTTGGTCTGCTCGGCAATGGCGCGGATGGTTTCCAGCACGGCGCCGATCTTCTCGCTGTTCGCGGCCAGGCCTTCGACCTGCACCATCGCCGCGCTCATGTCGGCGGCGAGCGTGTCGATGCTCGCGGTGGTGCGGTCGATCACGGTGAGGCCCTGACGGGTGGCGCGGTCAGCGTCCTTGGCGGCTTCGGCGGCTTGCGCAGCACTGCGCGCGACGTCTTGTGCGGTGGCGCTCATTTCGTGGGACGCGGTGGCGACCTGATCGACCTGACGGTATTGCTGCTCCATGCCGGCGCTGGTCTGCGTGGCGATGGCCGAGGACTGATCGGCCGTGTCGCGAGCGTCCTGCACCGAGCGTTTGACGTCGGCAATGATCGGCTGCAGCTTGTCGAGGAAGCGGTTGAACCAACCGGCCAATTGACCGAGTTCGTCCTTCTTGTCGTAGGCCAGACGGCGGGTCAGATCGCCTTCACCGCTGGCGATGTCTTCGAGCATGTGCGCCACGCCGAGGATCGGCTTGGTCACGCTGCGCGCCATCAGCCACACCAACAGCAGGCCGATCAGCGCGGCGAGCACGCCGAGGCTCAGCTCAATCAACGTGCCTGAGGTGTTGCTCGCGTCCAGTTGTTGCTTGAGCGCTTCGGCGCGGCTGACGAGGACTTTTTCCGGCACATCGAGCAGCACGCCCCACGACGGGCCACCGGGAATCGGTTGGAATGGCGACAGCACTTTCAACTGGCCGTTGCTGTGCAGGCTGGTGACGTTGCTGTTCGAGGCCAAAAGCCGCAGCAGCTCAGCGCCGCTGGTTTTGTCGACCGCATCCAGACGCTGGCTGAGTTTGCCGGCGTCCGGGCTGTAACCGGCGAGCAAGCCGGCGGGGCTGATGATGCTTACGGCGGTCTGGCCGTCATAGAGCTTCTTGCTCGCGCTCTGGCTGGTGGCTTGCAGGCTGTTGAGGTTGATGTCGACCGACAGCGAGGCGATGACTTTGCCGTCGACTGTCAGCGGAAACACGATGCTGGTCATCAGCACGTTGTGGCCGTCGATCACGTAGAAGTACGGTTCGATCACGCAGGGTTTGAGTGTGGTGCGTGGGCAGGTAAACCAGGCGTTCGCCGCTTGGCCGGAGGGGCCGGTGCTGGTGTCGGCCATGTCGCTTTCCGGCAGCGCCATCGAGGTCACCTTGCCAGGCGTCGGTTGCGACCAGTACAGGGCGAAGCGGCCCTTGTCGTTGCTGCCCAGTTCGGCCTGGTTGGCGAACAATTCGTCCTTGCCATCCAGCGCATTGGCTTCGAACACCAGCGACAGACCGAGCAGATCCGGGTTGGCTTGCAGCGCGGATTTGACCTGACGGGTCATGTCTTCGCGCAAGTCGAAGGCGTCGAGGAAACGCTTCTCGGCCTGTTCACGGAGGAACAACACCTGGCGCGAGAACCCGTGGCCGTATTGATAGGCGTCCATGAATTGTTGGCGAATGCCCGCCGATTGCACTTCGCCCTGGGACTCGATGCGCGCCTGCGCCGACTCGGTGAGCATCTCCATGCTCGAAGCTTTCACCAGTGCGGAACTGTGCTCCATGCGATACAGCGAAAGACCCACCAACAGGGTCACGATACCGGCCAGGCAAAGGCCGGCGAGCAGGGTGATTTTCCATTGGATGGAAAGTTGTCTGAGCGACATGGAGACGTCCTTATTCGATAAATATCTGCGACTTTGCACTGTAACGGCCGCGAATCGGCTTTCTTTATCCCTGAAACACAATATGACTAATTGCCACAGGCCATGGCTGAAACACCTTTTTGGGGCAAACACAAAACCTGTGGTGAGGGGATTTATCCCCGACCGGCTGCGCAGCAGTCGCAAAACCTGCAAATGCGCTGTGTCTGTAAGAATGCAGGGGGCGGCTTCGCCACCCATCGGGGATAAATCCCCTCACCACAAAGTTTGTGCCTGGCCCCGGATTGATCGTTCCCACGCTCCGCGTGGGAATGCAGCCCGGGACGCTCCGCGTCCCAAAGCGGACGCAGAGCGTCCATTGAGGCGTTCCCACGCAGAGCTTGGGGACGATCAAAAACAACATCAAAAGATCGCAGCCTTCGGCAGCTCCTACAGGGCATGGCTTTGACAAGGGGAGTTCGCTGCGGCACAGTGCGCGCCCTTCTAATAAGACCCTCTTTGCAAATCCGCCGGTTTAGCGTTGGCGGACTCATTCTGTCTGGCGGTCGGTTGTCCACCGCAGTGTTTTTTGAGGTAGTGAAATGAATGCAGTCATAGCGGCGGTCGGCGTCATGCTGATTCTCAGCCTGTCGCGCGTGCACGTGGTGATCGCTTTGATCGTCGGCGCGCTGGTCGGCGGCCTGACCGGTGGTTTGGGTATCGACGCCACGCTCAAGGCGTTCAACAGCGGCCTGGGCGGCGGCGCGACCGTGGCGTTGTCCTACGCGTTGCTCGGTGCTTTCGCCGTGGCGATTGCCAAATCGGGCCTGGCCCACGCATTGGCCGACAAGGCGCTGGCGATGGTCGATCGTCAACATTCGAGCGGTGGCGGCAGTGTCAAATGGCTGTTGATCGGTCTGTTGTGGGTGGTCGCGATTGCCTCGCAGAACATCCTGCCGATCCACATCGCGTTCATTCCACTGCTGGTGCCGCCACTTCTATATGTACTGACCAAGCTGCAACTCGACCGCCGCTTGATCGCCTGCGTCATGACCTTCGGTCTGATCACGCCGTACATGGTGTTCCCGGTCGGCTTCGGCAACATCTTCCTCAACCAGATCCTGCTGGCCAACGTCAGCAAGGCCGGCGTCGACATCAGCCAGATCAATGTCATGCACGCCATGGCCATTCCGGCGCTGGGCATGGTCTTCGGTCTGTTGGTGGCGGTGTTCTTCAGCTACCGCAAAAAGCGCGTTTACGATCTGGAAAAAATCGAGCAGGTCGAACAGGTCAGCGTTGCCTACAACCCGAAAACCATCGGCATTGCCGGTCTGGCGATTGCTGCTGCGTTCATCATTCAGTTGCTGCTCGACTCGATGATTATCGGCGCGCTCGCCGGTTTTCTGATCTTCTCGGCGTCGGGCATTGTGAAGTGGCGTGAAACCGACGACCTGTTCACCGAAGGCATGAAGATGATGGCGATGATCGGCTTCATCATGATCTCGGCCTCGGGATTTGCCGAAGTGCTCAAAGCCACCGGCGAAGTGCGCACGCTGGTCGAAAGCGCAGCGGCGTGGATCAATCACAGTCGGGCGATTGGCGCGTTGTTGATGTTGCTGGTGGGCCTGATGGTAACCATCGGGATCGGTTCGTCGTTCTCGACGGTGCCGATTCTGGCGGCGATTTTCGTGCCGTTGTGCGTGCAGCTCGGCTTCAGCCCGATGGCGATCGTGTGCATCGTCGGCACCGCCGGGGCACTGGGCGATACCGGCTCGCCAGCGTCGGACTCGACACTGGGGCCGACCTCCGGTTTGAACGTTGACGGCCAGCATCACCATATCTGGGACACCGTGGTGCCGACGTTCCTGCACTACAACCTGCCGCTGCTGGCGTTCGGCTGGGTGGCCGCGATGGTGTTGTGATTTAGCCTCTGAAGATCAAAAGATCGCAGCCTTCGGCAGCTCCTACAGAGATCAATGTAGGAGCTGCCGAAGGCTGCGATCTTTTTTTGCGGGTTCAACTTTTGGTGGTGCGTGCCGTTAAAGCCTTTAACCACGCCAATAAAACCAAAAGAGTGAGCCCCCAATGCGCCTGAGCCTCAAGGCTAAAGTCCTGTCCCTCGCCGTCCTCCCGGTGCTGCTCTTTGCGCTGGTCATCAGCCTGACCACGCTGTTCATCCTTCAGCAACAGGCGCACAACGAGGTCGAGCAGACCCGCGAGCGCTTGCTCGGCGACGCGAAAGCCACCCTGCAAAGTTACGTCGCCGTGGCCATGACCACGATCAAACCGCTGTACGACGCTGCCGCCCCCGGCGATGACGCGGCGCGCGCGCAGGCGATTAAATTGCTCTCGGGCATTCGCTACGGCAAGGACGGCTACTTCTTCGGCTACGACTCCGAGACCGTGCGCCTGTTCAAGGCCAACGATCCGGAGGGCGTGGGCAAAAGCTTCAAGGACAACCGCGACCCGAACGGCGTTTACGTCAACCAGGGCCTGGTGAAAGTGGCGAAGGACGGCACGCACTATCTGCAATACAGCTCGCCGCTGCCGGGCAATGCGCAGGTGCTGGTGCCGAAACTCGGTTACACCGAATACCTGGCGAAGTGGGACATGGCGGTCGGTACCTCGGTCAATCTTGACGGCATCGAAGCGCAAGTGGCGCTGGTTCAAACGCAAGTGCAGGAACGCATGCAAGGCGTGGTGCTGAGCATCGTTGGCGTCGCGGTGGTGGTGCTGTTGGTGATCGCGGCGGCGGGCATGCTGCTGGCCAATACCATTTTGCGTCCGCTGACGCTGATGAAGGCGAATCTCGATGACATCGCGGCGGGCGAGGGCGATCTGACCCGTCGTCTGAACATCACCAGTCAGGACGAACTCGGCGAACTGGCCGGCTCGTTTAACCGCTTCGTCGACAAGATTCACGGACTGGTGCGGCAGATCACCGAGATGACCACGCAACTCACCGGGCTGGTGACGCAAGTCTCGGATCAGGCGCAGCGCTCGGATCAGGCGATGGAGCGCCAGCGTCACGAGACTGATCAGGTGGCGACGGCGATCAACGAAATGTCCGCCGCCGCGCAGGAAGTGGCGAAGAGCGCGCAGAATGCCGCTGTCGCTGCGCAACAGACTGACGAAGAAGGCCAGAGCGCCAAACGCGTGGTGGCCGGCAGCATCAAACAGATTCATGCGTTGGTTGATGACATCCGCAGCAGTGGCGTGTCGCTGGACAGCTTGCAGCAGGACGTGAGCTCGATTGTTGGCGTGCTCGGGGTGATTCGTTCGATTGCCGAGCAGACCAACCTGCTCGCACTGAACGCGGCAATCGAAGCGGCGCGGGCCGGTGAGGCCGGGCGTGGGTTTGCGGTGGTGGCGGATGAAGTGCGCGCGCTGGCCAGTCGCACGCAAATCAGTACCCAGGAAATTCAGGGGATGATCGATCGTTTGCAGGCCGGGACGCAGTCAGCGGTGGAAGCGATGCGCCGATCCAGTGAAGCGGGCGACGGCACGTCGGCGCAGGCCAATCAGGCCGGGGCTTCGCTGGACACGATGGCGTCGTTGATTGCGACGATCAACTCGATGAACGCGCAGATTGCCAGCGCGGCAGAAGAGCAGACGGCGGTGGCGGAAGAGATCAATCGCAGCGTGCACCAGATTGCGGTGGCGGTGGACAGCGTGGCGGATGAGACGCAGTTGGGGGCGCAGACTTCGCGTAGTTTGGCGGATCTTGGTCAGCGCCTGGGCAAGCTGGTAGGCCAGTTCCGTATCTGACGTTTTACGCAGCCCACTGTAGGAGCTGCCGAAGGCTGCGATCTTTTGATTGTGTTTTTAAAAGACAAGATCAAAAGATCGCAGCCTTTGGCAGCTCCTACAGGGGTTACGGTCTGTCCCAATAAGGCACTTCGCCGAAGCATTCGATGAAGAAGTCGATGACGGTGCGCACCTTCACCGACAAGCGCCGACTCCCCGGCCACAGCACCGCAATCTGCTGCGGCTCCAGACTGTTCGACACCTGATACTCGCCCAACACCGGCACCAACGTGCCTTCGCGCACCGCCTCACCAATCAGCCACGACGGAAACATCACCAGCCCCAAGCCCTGTTCAGCGGCTTGGGTGAGGGTGTCGGCGTGGTTGCCGGTGATCGGGCCTTTGACCGAGTACGGCGTCCAGTCCTGCCCGTCGCGACGGAAAAACCAGCGCTGCAACCCGGCCGCGCCTTTGTACGCGAGGCACTGGTGTTGGGCGAGATCGTCTGGGTGTCGCGGGATACCATGTTTTTGCAGATACGCCGGGCTGGCCGCGACCTGAAAGCGGTGCGGCGCCAGAATCCGTGCCTGCATGCTGGAGTCATGCAGCGGGCCGATGCGGAACAGCAGATCCGCGCCTTCTTGCAGCGGATTGACGTAATGGTCGGTCTGCTGAATATCCAGTTGCAGCTTCGGATAGCGTGCGCACAACTTGCCCAGCCACGGCGTCAGATGGCGCTGGCCGAACACCACCGGGGCGTTGATGCGCACCAGGCCGGTGGGTTCGCTTTGCTGTTCCTGCAGCGCCTGTTCGGCTTCTTCCAATTGCACCAACACCAGCCGTGCGTGATGGCCGAGCATGCGCCCGGCTTCGGTCGGCGTGACGGCGCGGGTGTGGCGGTAGAGCAATTGCTGATTCAGCGCTTGCTCCATCAACTGGATCTGCCGCGAGATCGAGGAGGGCGCCACGCCTTCGCGACGGGCAACTTCGGAAAAACTGCCGTGATCGAGCACGGCCACAAACAGTCGCAGCGCTTTGAATCCGAGTTCGTTGAGGCCGTGCATGGTCTGTCCTGCTGTGCGTGTTGCGCAAAAGTGTTGTCCGGATGCTCCCATTTATCGCACAGCGATGCCAGCCGATAATCCGCGCCATTGTTGACTGGGCTGGATTGTGTTTATGCAAACGTTGGATGAAGTGAGTGTTGCGCCGCCGGTGGCCAAACCGGGGTTGCGCTTGTTGTTGCTGCCGCTGGTGATTCTGGCGGGGATGGGTTTGTCGGTGGAGGCGGGTTTGCTCGGGCCGTTGGGTGCGCAGGTCGGGCATTTGTGGGCGACGTTGAGCATCTTCGGGGTGGGCTCGGCGATTCTGTTTTTGCTGCTGTTGTTTGCGGGGCCACAGAAAGGGCCGGCGCTGAACACGCTGCCGCGCTGGCAGTTGATCGGTGGTTTGCTCGGGCCGATTTATGTGGTGGTGCTGACCCTGGCCACGCCGCACATTGGTATCGCCATGACGATGATCGCGATTCTTTCCGGGCAGGTCGGCAAAAGTGTGTTGATCGATCATTTCGGCTGGTTCGGGGCAACGCGCAAGAAGGTCAACGGTGAGCGTTGGTTGGCGCTGCTGTTGATTGTCGCGGCACTTGTTTTGATTGCGCGGGGTTGATGATGAATCTGATTATTTTGTTGGCCGTGGTTGTAGCGGCGGGGGCGGTGTTGAGTGTTCAGGCGGCGATCAATGGGCGCTTGGGGGAAACCGTTGGTGTATTGCGCAGTAGTTTGTTGACGTTTGCTGTGGGTGCGTTGGTGACCGGGTTGTTGATTTTGTTTTTTGAACCGGCGCATGCGGTGGGGTTGTTGGATGTGCCGAAGTGGCAGTTGAGCGGGGCGCTGTTTGGGGTGGTTTATATGATTGTCATGGTGGGCGCGGTGCCTCGGGTGGGGACGGCGGTGGCGACGGTGGCGGTGATTGTCGGGCAGTTGGGGATGGGGATGTTGATTGATAATTTTGGCTGGTTCGGGAATCCGGCGATTGAGTTGTCGGGGAGTCGGGTGTTGGCGATGGTGCTTTTGGCGGGGGCTTTGGTGTTTATGTATCGGAGTAGTGTGCGTAGCTCTGATTGATTTTGTTTTGGGGTGTGGGCATATCCGTTGCTGCGGTGATGGCTGATTATGGTTCCGCCCTTACGGCGGGTCACTTTTGGCAAACGCCCCAAAAGTAACCAAAAGGTCTGTGCCCTGACGTTCGGCCCGCTCGCTGGGGCTCGGGGTTCCTTCGCTGCGGGATCGATCCGGGGGGCAGCGCCTACGGTTTGCTTCGCTGCACCTCCTCTCGCTGTGTTTGGCTGCGCCAAACGGTCGCTGCGCTCCCACCCCCGGATCGATCCCTCCACTCAGCCTGCCGACGGGCTCTAAGATCAAGAGCAGGCGAGCTGAGACTCGGCCTATTGAGTGGTGAAGAGCGGGGCGCACACGGCTTTTTGATTTGCGTTGGATTCGCCCCTCACCCCAGCCCTCTCCCGAGGGAGAGGGGGCCGATGGTGGGCCTTTCAAAATGTGCGTTCAACTCGGTATCTCAAGTCGGCGTACCTCTCCAAAACCACTCGGTCAGTCCCCTCTCCCTCCGGGAGAGGGCTAGGGTGAGGGGCTCTTGATCTGGCTCTTGATCTGGCTCTTGATCTGGCTCTTGATTTTGGCCCCCATCGGCAGGCCGAGCGTAGGTGTTCATCCGGGGTAGGCGCGTAGCGCCGTGCGGCGTAGCCGCATACATCGAGAGGAGGTGCAGCGAAGCAAACCGTAGGCGATGCCCCCGGATGGGCACCGTAGCGAGGGAACACTGAGCCTAGGCGAAGTGCCGTACGCCGGGGGCCAAGCCTTTTGCTTACTTTTCGGCGTCTGGAAAAGTGAGTCGCTGTAAGAGCGAAACCGCCAGAAGCCCCAACCGCAGCAACGGATATGCCCCCAAAACCCCAAAACCCCAAAACCCCAAACAAGCAAAATCAAAAGATCGCAGCCTTCGGCAGCTCCTACACTGGATATCACGGCTTACCTAAAAGCCCCAGACAACCACCACCCCAAGGAGTCTGCCCCCATGCCCGATAGAAAATGCGATTGCCCAAACTGCAAATGCACCATCAAAGAAGGCGATCACGCCTACGCCGTACACGGCAAACACTACTGCTGCGAAGCCTGCGCCCACCACCACAAAGGTGGCGAAGAATGCTCAAGCAAAGGCTGCCACTGCGCACATCCCAAATAAACACAGGCAAAAAAAAGTGGAGCCTAATCAGGCTCCACTTCCAGTTTCAGACTTTCATCATCCAGCCGCTCGGTATGCCGAACCGTGCCTTGCAATCGCCGCCCCTCAACCCGAACCACCACGGTTTTCGCCTGGTCGAGGTCTTCCGGTAACGGCGCTGGCACTCTCAGGGCGAAGCAATACGGATCATCGTCGACCGCTTCCAGACCCACGCGGCAATCCACGCTTTTGGTGATACGCCCAAACAATGTGTCGAGGCCGTAGTCCAGATGCGCCGGGCTGCTGCTGAAATCGATCATGGTTGCATTCCCCCGAATGTTCGCGTGCAGGCTGAGCTTAGCTGGTCGGTCGCCAGACGACGTTTTCCACGCCGAATTTTTCCGCCATCGGTTTGCTGGTCTTCTGTACTTTTTCACGACCAAAGCGCGGAATGCGACCCACGCCGGCATCGCAACTCGCCCAATGCCACGCCTCGGTGTTGTCCATTTTGTCCGAGCGGATAATGAACGACTTGGCTGTGCCGTGAAGGGTGTACTCGATGACGTAGAGTTTTGCGTTGTTCATAAAGCCGGTATTCCTCCCTGTGGTAATAGAGGGATCGTTGAGCACCGGGAAAATTCATTCGGATTGTCCGACGGTATCTATCGTTGGCGGGGTTTCGGGCGACTGGTTACCATGGCGGCTCCGTCAACCCCAATGAATGCTCACCATGGCCCTCGCCACGCCCCCCGATTTCACTGACATCGATGTGCCCGTGCAACCGCTGGCGCGCACGTACCCGCGCGGGTTGTTTATCGAGCCGCATCAGCATGACTGGGGGCAGTTGCTGTACGCGATGAGCGGGGTGATGTGGGTCGAGACGCCGCATGAAGCGCTGGTGGTACCGCCGCAGCGCGCGGTGTGGTTGCCGCCCGGGGTGCCGCACGGGATTCGCGTGGTGTCGGATTTGCAGATGCGCAATATCTACCTGCGCCCGGCGCTGGCGGCGACGCTGGATCAGACGGTGCAGGTGATCGAGGTCGGTGGTTTGCTGCGCGAGTTGATCGTCGGGCTGGTGGAGCAGGGCGACAGCGGTGAGCCAGCGTATTACGAGGCGCTGGTTGGCTTGGCGCTGCTGGAGTTGCAGCGCGCAAGGCGTTCGCAGCTGAAAATCCCGATGCCGGATGATTCCGATCGGCGCCTGATGAATCTTTGCCAGGCGGTGATGGCCGCGCCGTCGCTGGAGATCCCGTTCGAGCAGCACGCGGAAAACGCCGGGGCCAGCGTGCGCACGTTGGCGCGGCTGTTCAAGGACAGTCTGGGCATGGGCTTCGCCGAGTGGCGGCGACAGGTACAACTGGCGACAGCGGTGGCGGAGTTGATTCAAGGCGTAGCGGTGAGTGTGATTGCCCGCGAACTCGGCTATTCCCCGAGCAGCTTCAGCGACATGTTCCGCCGCGAACTGGGCGTCGCCCCGTCTCAGTTCAACACCCAATGCGGATGAGCAGCCTTGCCTAAAACCTGTAGGAGTGAGCCTGCTCGCGATAGCGGTGTGTCAGTTTACGTACGAGTGACTGACACACCGCTATCGCGAGCAGGCTCACTCCTACAAGGGATCGTGGTGATTTCGGCAGGTTTGTCCGAAATTCAGAAGTCCTTGGCCGGTGCCCTTCGCCGAGCCTCCCTACACTCTGCCCATTCCTTTCAAACGGCAGAGTTCTCCCCATGAACTACCTGATTTCGTTGGCCATCGGTCTCGGCGTTGGCCTGTTGTACGGCGCGCTCGACTTCCGTTCTCCCGCGCCGCCGGCCATCGCGCTGGTCGGTCTGCTCGGCATGCTCGCCGGTGAGCAGCTGTGGCCAATGGGCCGGCAATGGGTCGCCGCTTGGTTGTCCTGAATCTTCCTTTCTCCTTCGGTGAATCACTCCATGAAAGCACTGCAATTCGATAAAACCGGCGACCTGTCCTCCCTGCGCTTCGTCGACGTGCCGACCCCGGTGGCCGGCGCCGATGAAGTCCTGGTGCAGATCAAAGCGGCCGGCCTTAACCCCAGCGACGTGAAAAATGTGCTCGGACGTTTCCCCTACACCACGTTGCCACGGATTCCCGGGCGCGATTTCGCCGGTGTCGTGGTCGAAGGCCCGCAAGCCTTGATCGGTCAGGAAGTCTGGGGCACGGGTCGTGAGCTGGGCTTTTTCGCCGACGGTTCCCACGCGCAATTCGTCAAACTGCCGGCCAACGGTGTCGCCCTCAAGCCGTCGCGCCTGAGCTTCACCCAAGCCGCCAGCCTCGGCGTGCCGTACACCACGGCGTGGGATGCGTTGGAGCGCAGCCTCGTCAAAGCCGACACGCGTTTGCTGGTGATTGGCGGCGGTGCGGTCGCCACAGCGGCACTGGCCTTGGCCAAAGTGCGCGGTGCAAAAATCCTGGCAGCGGCGCGGCGTCCGGAGCAGGTGGCGGAGTTGCAAGCGCAGGGCTACCAGACGATTCAACTGGATAAACCCGAAGACCTCGGTGCGCAGGTCAACGCGGTGTATCAGGGCGGCGCCGAAGTGATCTTCGACACCACCGGTTTCTGGCTGCCCGCTTCGGTGGCGGCGCTGGCAATCTTCGGCCGAATCGCAATCATCGCCGCACCGGTGGACGGCCAAGTGCAATTGCCGGCACTGGCGTTGTATCGCAAGGGCGGTTCGGTGGTCGGCGTCAACACACTGCTCTACGGCGTCGAAGCCTGCGCAGCGATGTTGAACCAGTTCGGCCAACTCTTCGACGAAGGCTCGCTGCCGTTGCCGCAAGGCCTGGTCGAATCACGACTGGCCGAAGGCCTGGCGCGCTACACCGAACTCAACGAGGGCGGCGGCGACAAAATCATCCTGATTCCCTGAGCCACCCAAATTCCCCTGACAACGCAAAACCTGTAGGAGCCGAGCTTGCTCGCGAAAACGGTGGATCAGCCAACCTCTCAGTCGACTGAGCCACCGCTTTCGCGAGCAAGCTCAACTCCTACAAGGGACTGTGTCGTCTGGGGTTACGCGGGCACTTCCAGATTATCCAGCGCCCGATTCACCGCCAGTTCCCCGAGCATCACCACCTGCTGAATCCCCAGCAACGTGTGGCGATACGGCGTGTCGAGCGTCCCGGCAAAATCACTGAGCATCACACTCGCCGAAGCCATCGACTCACAAGCGTGGGCCAGCAGATCTTCGGTTTTGATGTTCGGCGCGATGACGAACATCAGGCTCGGCAGACGCGGATCATCGTGAGTCGCGCCGGGGCAAAGGTAGTGATCGAGCGCGCGTTCAGCGGCGTCGTGGAGTTTGCGTGAATGGGGGGATTCGTAGGGGGAAGTGGTGTCGATGTCGGGTGGGTTGGGTGTTGGTTTGAACATGGTGAAGCTCCTTGATGCATGGAGCCGCCACCGTTCGCGGTCAATCGAAACAGGGTGGCAGCTGTACGCGGGTTGACCGACCGGACATCAAGGAATCCGGCACACCCGAAGGTGTCCCACGCACAGCTACCGCGACATGAAGTTTCAGAAAATCTGAAATCTGTCCTGGACGCTGGCGCGCCTTGATTTTGGGCGGACGGTCAAATCCGATCGCTGATTCGTCAGCGACCTACAAACGATAAGATCCGTCCCCAAGGCGCACAAGCCGGCGGATTCTGGCGTAGCTGTAGGCAATGGCGCAAGGTTGTGTAGCCTGGGAGAGTTTCTGCAGGTGTCTGTTAAACATCAGTGTTTAAAAAACGGTTCTCTGCAAGAGACTCATCTCCTGAGGTACGTCTTTTCATAGTGAAGGAAATGGCGTTAGAGCATGAATGTAAAATAATCAAAATATAAATGATCGGAGGTTTCAGTTTGGAATCGCGAAATAGACTCACCGGCTGGTGCTGAGAATTCGATCCATTTGTTGTGTGGGGTGTAATAATCCGGACTTCCTGGAAGTCGAAGTGTTTCTATTGGTTTGTCTCTGGAGTCATAAAAAGTGATCAGCGCTAAGTGGCTTTGAAAGGTACATGAGAATTTTATTTTTGTGCATGGAATGTCCAACAAAAAATTCACGGTATCAATTTCGGTATGAGACGGATGACTTTTTCCTCTTGAGACATTGATTCCTGGGCCATCCAGCATTCCAGGTAATTGATGTTGCTCTCTAATTCCGCACGTTCCACTACCGTTAATGCAGCTGATGGTCATTCTTGGGATCTTGAGAGATTCTCCTGATGAAATTTCGATTGTTGGATGGTTGTTGAAGTTTTCAGTGATGATGGGGCGAAGTAGGGTTGTTGTAAGTGTTGGGAGGCCTACAAGATTTTCTTCCTCGGTTTCTTCATTGAATGAGATTTTTAGATTTGATGTTATTGCTGTATTTGATTTCAGGCTCTGGAGAATTTTCCGTGGGAAGTTGATATAGACACCGTTCGTTGGTTCGAGAGAATCAATCGCACGTCCTTCCTCCAAAATGATGACATCGGGCTGTCCGCTCTCGAGCACTGCATGAACAAAGAGGTAGATTTTTTGCCCTTCAGCAATCATTGGCCAAGGTGCGACAAACACTGTTGCATCTCCAGGAAATGTTTGAAGGTCGAGTACTTTCTGCCCAACTGATCCCGTCGCTTCCTTGATTTCAGGTGTCGGAAATCGCGGATCTCCGTCAATCATTTTGATAACCCTCAATTCAAGTGCCGGTGATTCTCCAATCGGTTCGTCACCCTGATGCAAGCTCCACTTGAATTTCAGATCCTTGCCATGACGTGCAGCTAAAAACTCCGGTTTCAGCTGCACATTGGCCTTTTTATTACTGTCGAACGCCACCAGTGGAAACAGCGGTGAGCCTGCGGGTGCGTCAATCTCAATCAAGCGCGCATGGTCTCCTACTTGAGCATCAGGATATTCAACCTGTAAGGTCACACCCTGCGGGTACGCCAATGCGTCAATAGGATTCACTGCGGGTTGTAGCAACTTCGGTGGCTGCAAATTGCTTGTGTCTCGTCCTATGACTTGCGCATTGGCCGGTGTTGACGATCCGATAATTGCGCCATGGCGAATCAACTGATAAAGCACGTTTACCGAGCTATCCCTCACGACTTTGGCATGAGGGATATCCCACGCCAAATGAGTCGGTACTTGTGTAATAGGCAGTGTTTCCTCATGCCGCGCAATCACAACACCATTCAGTTCGGCGCTGAATAACAGGTAAATTGAGTCACCCACTTTCCAGAGCGAATCCGGTAAATGCACCAAGGCCCAGAGCGGCCCGCCTTTCATTTTTTCCAAATCGACAACCGTAGGATCGTCGTTGTTTTCGGTCGGTATCTCCCTGAGCACTGCCATTGGCAGCGTCAATCGGTTCAAGTGCACATCCGCCGTCACCACATCCGACCAAGTCGGTGGTCCTGATGGGTTAGTCACGTAATCGAGTACTCGGAATTTGAACTCAAAGTCCGAGTCATCCCCGCCCTGTTCCAGAACAGCTCTCGGGATCAGTATCACAAAATGTTGTGGGATCGGAGGAAGGGGAGAGACACTCTCGGGTAACACTCGATGTTCAACACGTACACCGTTGCAGTCGACGAGAATGCGGTCGTACCACTGGGTGTTTTTATAGGTGATGCTAACGCTCACGGCGTCCGCCTCATCGGGGCCGATGCTGTCGTGACTGACGCTGATAGTTAGTACTGGCGGCGTGTCGCCCGGCGGGGAGGTACGGTGCAGCAATATCAGGTCTGAGGTGAATTCCTCTTCCTGGGATGTGCGTTTAATACCGAACTTCATTCGGTTGTAGCCTTTTTGAAAGACACCGGTAGGTATCCGCAATGGCGTGTCATCGTTTTCCGCGCCTTTGGCGATTGTTGTACTGCTCACTAGATCATCGTTCAGGTAAAGCTTGAGTAAGTCGTTTTCTGCCTGAAGCAGATAGGCCCGCATGATCACCAGAAATCCGTCAGCCACGTTAGTGTCCGCAAGGGTTGCGCCGCCATGGGCTTGAACATCGGCGGGCACGAGGTCGACCATTTTTGGTGCCTTGGGCAGGGTCAGTTCTACAGCTTTGACTGCGCGGAAATTCATCGCCATCTCCAGATTTCAGGGGGGATTGCCTTGGCGATATCTAATGCGATGTGGGTGATGGCGTCACCTGTCAGATCTGACAGGGTAGGGTGGGTTTCGGATGGGCGGTTCTAGTTGTTGGCAAGCGTTTTTAACATCAAAAGATCGCAGCCTTCGGCAGCTCCTACAGGGGGGCCGCGAATTCTGTGTAGGAGCTGCCGAAGGCTGCGATCTTTTGATCTGTGTCCCTTAAAACTGGTAGCCCACGCCCGCGTAATACCCCCAGCCATTCGAACGCGCACGGAAGTTGCCGTCGCCAAAATTCAGCTCGCTGCCGTCTTCCCAATTGCCGCCATTGTGGAAATACCGGCCCACCAGCGTGAAGCGCAAATGCGTGAACGAGTACAGCAACACGTTGGTCGCTACCGTCGCATTGGCTGTTCGCGCCGGGTTGTCTTTGTGGATGTCGGAGCCGAAGTCGAAGTTGGTGAAGCCGATGTAGGTCAGTGAGGCGCCGTTGCTGAATTTGTCGATGGGCACGATGTATTTGAGTTGGGCGCGGTAGCCGTCCCAGGAATATTCGTTGCTCGCGCCGTAGTTTTCCCACTGATAACGGCCGTAGAGGTTGGCTGACAGGTTGACCCGCGAGTGCGTGTCGATGTCGGTGCCGAAGCCGCTGTAGAGGGTGTTGGCGCGGTTTTCCTTGCGGCTGCCGTGGTCGTAGATCCAGTCGAACGCGACGTACCATTCCTTGAACGGGCCGATGGCCAGGCTGCGGCCGGCGAGGTAGTCGATGGAGATGCGCGGTTCGTGTTCCATGAACAGCGGCGAGCCGTGATCCCACACGCCTTTGTCGTGGCTGTTGCCGATGTTGAAGATCTTCGGGACGTCGACGTAGCCGTACAGTTCAAACGGGCCTTTGCGGCCGAAGTACTCGTATTCCAGATAAATGTCGTCAGCGGGTTGCGGGCCGAAGCTGATGTCTTTGCTGCCGATCAGCATCAAGTCCTGGTTGTACCAGTCCGACAGGTACGCGCCTTTTTTTGGTGGACTGGCTTCGGGACTGAGGGCTTCGCCTTGGGCGGATTCTTCTGGCAGAACGGGCGGAGCGGGTTGCGCGAAAGCGCTGTGGCTGAGAAGTCCGGTAACGCCGGTCAGTAGCAAGGAAACAGTCAGCGTGCGCGCAATCGGAGCGCGAGGGGGGAGTGCGGCGTGCATTCAAAGTCCTTTTTTGCAGATCAAGGCCCGGCGTTCTGCGGGTCTGTAGGGTTTTGTTACGAAAATGCCGTGATTGACGCTGCGCAAACGTTTGCACAAGGCGTACCAATTATTTCAATGGGCTGAAATGTTGGAGGTTTTGCGGATTTTTTTGATGGATCGGTCAACTGAGGGGCGCGCCACAAATTCATGCTTGGAAAGAACCCTGTGGTGAGGGGATTTATCCCCGACGGGGCGCGAAGCGGCCCCCAAAAAGCCAAGGCCTGCTGCGCAGTCCATCGGGGATAAATCCCCTCACCACAGAGGCCATCCCACAGGTTTCAAATCAGCCTCAAGAGCCGTGATTACGGGTCAAAAGGCTTATTCCAGACCGCTCTAGCACCAAAGTATTAATGCCATTTAACCAATGCCCCATCGCAGGGCATCAACTAGCGTGTGTCAGGAATAGAACGGTTTTGTAATGACCGTCGCAGTCTTGATTCGCGTGTCGAATAAGCCGCTGCTTGTCCACGCCGTCAAGGAAGAATCTGGCCATACAAGGAGTAGCCCGTGGAAGCAAGGTTTGGTGTCGCCCTCGTCTCGCGTTTTTCCCCTCTTTCCCTTGCTGTGCATTTGAGCGTCGCCGGACTGTTGTTCGGCGGGGTGAGCACACCTGCGTTGGCTACGTGCTCCACATCCGGTTCGACCGTAACCTGTACCGGTGTGCCGTCACTGCCGCTGTTTCTGAATAGTTTTTCCAGTGCCACTAGTGGTTTGACGGTCAACGTCAACAGCGGGGCGCAGATGAACGCGTCCCTCGGCGGCCACGTGATGGACCTGACCGGGGTGAACATCTCCCTGAACAACTCCGGCACCATCGACCCGGCAGTCCTCGGGCTGATGTCGGTTTTGAGTGGCGGGGCATTCATCGGCAGTGGCGCTACCAGCACGGTCAGCGTGCTCAACAACGCTGGCGCGATCATGCGGGGCACCGGGATGTTACTGGGGCTCAACCTGACCAGCATCGACGGCCTGGCCCTTTCGGTTAACAACGCGGCAACCGGCACCACCAGCATCACCAACAACGGCACCATCACCTCGACCGGACTCTCGATCGGCGGCATCACGTTGGCGGATACCCCGGTGATCGGCGTCTATGGTGGCTCGCAGGTCAACATGACCAACAGCAGCACCGGCGTCATCAACGGCCGGATCGCGTTCGAAACGTCGGCGGCGGGCAACACCTTCACTAACGCCGGCGCGATTACCGGTGGTGTGTCGATGGGCGCGGCGAGCACCAACACCTTCACGGCAGTGACCGGATCTTCGGTGCAGGTGGGTGACGGTGTGCAGATCAGCGTCGGCCTCGGCGGTTTGATCGGCATCAACCTTACCTTCGCGCCAACCGGCACGGTCGATGGCGGCGCGGGCGGCACCAACAGCCTGATCCTGCAAAACCCGGCCGGCGTCGGCGGCGGTATCACCGGGACTGGCACGGCATCGAGCGCCACCTACGTCAACTTCAACAATCTGACGATCAACAGCGGCACCTGGACGTTGCAGGGGCCATTGGTCAGCGGCGCGACCACGCTCAATGGCGGTATCGCCAACTTCAACAACAACGCCACGTTCGGCAGCGGCGTGATCACTTCCAACGGCGGGATTCTGCAGGCGAGCAATGCCGGGTTGAATATCAGCAATCTGATTTCCCTCGGTGCTGGCGGCGTCACGGTACAAGGCGGCAATGCCACCACCCTGAGCGGGGTGATTTCCGGCAGCGGCGGTTTCACCAAGGCCGGTACCGGCCAACTTAACCTCGGCGCCGCCAACACCTATCTGGGCAACACCACGCTCAATGGCGGCACGGTACAGGTCAGCAACAATCAGGCATTCAGCACCGGCAGCCTTAACGTCACCGGCGCGACGACCCTGAGCGCACCGGGCACCATCAATCTGGCAAACGCCATCAGCCTCGGCGGCACATTGACCGCCGGTGGCACCGGTGCGCTGACCCTCGGTGGCTTGATCAGTGGCAGCAGTGGCCTGACCAAAACCGGCACCGGCAGCCTTACCCTCAGCGGCGCCAACACCGGTTTCACCGGCGCCACCACCCTCAGCGCCGGCAGCCTGCTAGTGACCAACAACAACTCGCTGGGCAGCGGCGCGCTGAACACTGCCGCCGGCACCAGTCTCGACAGCACCGCCAACGTCACGCTGGCCAATAACATCGGCATGACCGGCGCGCTCAACGTGCTCGGCAGCAATGCCTTGACCCTCGGTGGCGTGTTGAGCGGAACCGGCGGCATCACCAAATCCGGGACTGCCAGCCTGACCCTGACTGGCAACAACACCAACAGCGGCAACACGCTGCTCAATGCCGGCAGCCTGCTGGTGGGCAGCAATACCGCGCTGGGCACGGGTGCGCTGAATACAGCCGCCGGGACCACGCTGGATGCGACGGCGGCGGTGACCCTGGCCAACGCCGTCGCGGTGACCGGGGCGCTGACCGTTGGCGGCACGCAGGCACTGGGCCTGAGCGGTATCGTCAGCGGCGCCGGCAACTTGATCAAGAACGGCACCGCCAACCTGAGCCTCAGCGGCAACAACACCTTCTCCGGCGGCACCGCGCTCAACGCCGGCACATTGATTGTCGGCTCCAACACCGCGCTGGGCACCGGCGCGTTGACCACCGCAGCGGGCACCACTCTCGATGCCAGCACGGCGGTCGCACTGACCAACGCAGTTTCGCTGGGCGGCAATTTGAACGTCGGCGGCAGCGCCAATCTGACCCTCGGCGGCATCGTCAGCGGCAGTGGCGGGCTGACCAAAAACGGCGCGGCCAACCTGATTCTCAACGGTGCCAACACCTTCCTCGGTGCCATTGCGCTGAACGCCGGCACGATCACCGCAGGCGCCAACGCGGCGCTGGGCAGCGGCAATATCACCGTGGGCGGTGTGGCTACGCTCGACAGCAATGCAGCGGTAACGCTGAACAATGCGATCACTCTCAACAACAGCCTGGGGATCGGTGGCAGCAACGCGTTGACCCTCGGCGGCGTGATCAGCGGCGCCAGCCAACTGGTGAAAAACGGCGCCGCGAATCTCACGCTTAACGGCAGCAACACCTACAGCGGCGGCACCACGCTGAATGCTGGCAGCCTGACCGTCGGCAACGGTGCAGCACTGGGCACGGGCGCCTTGTCGGTGGAAGGTGCGGGCACGCTCAACAGCAGCTCGGCCGCGACCCTGAACAACAACGTGATTCTCAACGCCAACCTCACCGCTGGTGGCGCTAATGCGCTGACCCTCGGCGGGGTGATCAGTGGCAGCAACGGTCTGATCAAAACCGGCGCTTCGAGCCTGACCCTCAACGGCAGCAACACCTACACCGGCACCACGGCACTGAACGCCGGCTCGCTGATCGTCGGCTCCAGCACCGCACTCGGCACGGGCACACTCAACGCCTCGAACGGCACCACCCTTGATGCAAGCACCGCCGCGACGCTTGCCAACAACGTCAACCTCTCCGGCACTTTGACTGTAGGCGGCACTAATGCGCTGACTCTTGGCGGTGTCGTCGCCGGTATCGGTGGATTGACCAAGAACGGCGCTGCCGACCTGACCCTCAACGGCGCCAACACTTATTTTGGCAACACGGCGCTGAACACCGGCAAACTGACCGTCGGCAGTAACACCGCGCTGGGCTCCGGCACATTAAACGCGGCGGCCAACACTTCGCTGGACGCCAACACCGCCGTCAGCCTCAACAACGCCGTGGCGCTCGCCGGTGCCTTGAACATCGGCGGCACGGCGAATATGACGCTGACCGGCCTGGTCAGCGGTGCCGGCAGTCTGGTGAAAGACGGTGCGGCCAATCTGATTCTCAACGCCGCCAACAACTACCTCGGCGGCACCACGCTGAATGCCGGCACCCTGACCGTCGGCAACAGCTCGGCGCTCGGCTCCGGAGCATTGACTGTCGCTGGCGCGGCAACGCTGGACAGCAACTCCCCGCTGGTCAGCCTCAACAACGCGGTTGCTTTGAATGCTGCGCTGACGGTTGGCGGCACGCAGAACCTGACCCTCGGCGGCGTCACCAGCGGTACCGGCCAACTGATCAAAAACGGCACGGCCAATTTGACCGTCAACGGCAACAACACCTTCAGCGGCGGCACCACACTGAATGGCGGCACGCTGACCCTGGGCAATGCCAACGGTCTGGGCAGTGGCGCGTTGATTGTCGGCGGCGCGGCGACGCTGGATAACAGCGCCTCGTTCGGCATCGGTAACGCGATTACGTTGAACGCCGGGCTGACAGTCGCCGGCAACAATGATTTGAGCTTGAACGGCATCATCGACGGCGCCGGCAGTCTGACCAAAAACGGTCTGTCGGATCTGACCCTCGCTGGAAGCAACACCTTTACTGGTGCGCTGAATATCGTGTCCGGCAGCGTCACTACCCTCAACACCAATGCGCTGGGCAGCACTTCCGGGGTCAACATCAGCGCCGGCGCCGGGCTGAATCTGGGCAGCGATGCCAGCCTCGGCGCGCTGACCGGCAGCGGCAGTGTGCAACTGACCGGCAGTAACACCCTGACCGTCGGCGCCGGCAACGTCACCAGCACGTTCGACGGTGACCTCAGCGGCAGCGGCGGCCTGGTCAAAGTCGGCACCGGCACCTTGAACCTCACCGGGATCAACGGCATTACCGGCAACACCGCGATCGATGGCGGTATCGTGAATCTCAGTGGTTCGCTGGGCAGTGCGCAAGTCAACGTCAATACCGGCGGCACCCTGACCGGTACCGGCTCGGCGCTCGGCGCGATCAACATCAACAACGGTGGGCATCTGGCGTTGTCGTCGGGCAACACCTTGTCGGCGAGTGCTCTGACTCTTGGCGCCGGCAGCAACGTTGATGTGGCCCTGGGCACACCGTCGACCGCGTCGCTGATGAATGTCGGCGGCAACCTCACCCTCGACGGCAATCTCAACGTCAGCGATGCCGGCGGTTTTGGCGTTGGTGTATATCGTCTGTTCAACTACACCGGCGCCCTGACCAACCTCGGTCTGGACGTGGCCAGCGTGCCGGTCGGTTATGGTCTTGGCGATCTGCTGGTGCAGACTGGCGTGGCCAATCAGATCAATATTCAGGTGTCGGCGCCGAATTCCAATATCCGCTACTGGGACGGCAGTCAGACCATCGCCAACGGTGTGGTCGACGGTGGCAGCGGCACGTGGAATGCGGTCGGCACCAACTGGACCGACGCCAACGGTTTGGTCAACCAGCCATGGGCCGGCGACTTCGCGGTGTTCCAGGGCACCGCTGGCACCGTTACGGTCAACGGCACGCAAGCGTTCACCGGCATGCAATTCCTCACCGATGGCTACAACGTGGTCAACGGTGCGGCGGGGCAACTCACAGCGGTCAACGGCACCGGTGGCACCACTTCGTTGCGCGTTGATCCGGGTGTGACCGCGACCATCAATGCCAATATCGACGGCAGCGGCATCCTCAACAAACTCGACGCCGGCACGCTGGTACTCGGTGGTGCCAACGCTTATACCGGCGGCACGCAACTCGACGGCGGCAAAATCATTGTCGGCAGCAACACCGCGCTGGGCACCGGTACATTGACGGCGAATGCCGGCACGCAACTGGACAGCAACGCAGCCGTGACGCTGGCCAACGCTGCGACACTGAATGGCAACCTCACCGTGGTTGGCAGCAATGCGTTGACCCTCAATGGCGTGATTGGCGGTACTGGCGGCCTGATCAAAACCGGCACAGCGAATCTGACCCTCGGCGGCAATAACGCCTTTCTCGGGCCGGTCGCGCTGAACGCTGGCGGGCTGGTTCTGGCGTCGAACTCGGCGCTCGGTTCGGGCACTTTGAATGCGGCGGGCGGTACTACGCTGGATGCGAGCACGGCAGTGTCGCTGAACAACGCGGTCAACCTGGCCGGCAATCTCGGCATCGTCGGCACGGCGGATCTGACGCTGGCCGGCACGGTCAACGGCGCGGGCAGCCTGAGTAAAAATGGCGCGTCGAACTTGACCCTCAGCGGCAACAACAACTTCCTCGGCGGCACCACCCTCAACGCCGGCACCCTGACCGCCGGCAGCAACTCGGCGCTGGGTCTGGGCAACCTCACCGTCGCCGGTGCCTCGGCGCTGGACAGCAACAGCGCGCTGAGCCTGGGCAATAACGTCGTGCTCAACGCCAACCTGAGCAACACCGGCAGCAACAACCTGACGCTGGCGGGTGTAGTCAGCGGCGCGGGCGGACTGATCAAGGACGGCGCGTCGAACCTGACTCTCAACGGCATCAACACCTTCACCGGCGGCACCACGCTGAACGCCGGTACGCTGACCCTTGGTACCGGCGGATCTCTGGGCAGCGGCGTGCTGACCGTGGCCGGTGCTTCGACCCTCGACAACTCGGCGCCACTGGTGCTGGCCAACAATCTCAACGTCAACGCGAATCTGGCGCTGGCCGGTAACAACAACCTGACCCTCGGCGGCGTGATTGCCGGCGCCGGCACGCTGACCAAAAACGGTCTGGCCGACGTGACTTTGAGCGGCAGCAACACCTTCAGCGGCACCTTCGATGTGGCATCCGGCAGCCTGACCACGCTGAGTGGTGCGGCGCTGGGCAACAACGCCACGGTCAATCTCGCGGGTGGCGCGGCGCTGAATCTCGGTGCTTCGGGCAGCCTTGCCAGCCTCACCGGCAGCGGCACTGCGTTGATAGGTACCGGCAATACGCTGAGCCTCGGCGGCAATAACGTCAGCAGCACCTTCGCCGGCATTCTCAGCGGTGACGGCGGGCTGAGCAAACTCGGCACCGGCACTCTGACCCTCAGCGGCATCAGCGACCTGACCGGCGACACCAACGTCAACGCCGGTACCTTGCAGGTCGACGGTTCGCTGGCCAGCGGCAATGTGCTGGTCAATAACGGCGGCACCCTCGGCGGCAGCGGCACGTTGACCGGAGCCGTGACGGTGGCCGATGGCGGTCATCTGGCGGGCGTCACCGGCAGTACGCTGAACGTTAGTTCGCTGGTGCTCAACGGCAACTCCAACTTCGACGTTGGCCTCGGCACACCGGTCTCCGGCGGCGGCAATGCGCTGGTCAATGTCGGCGGCAACCTGACCCTCGACGGCACCCTCAACGTCAGCGACATCGGTGGTTTCGGCAGCGGCGTGTATCGCCTGATCGACTACACCGGCGGCCTGACCGACAACGGCATGCTGATCGGCACCGTGCCGGGCAGCGTCACTCCCGGCGATTTGACCCTGCAAACCGCGCTGGCCAACCAGATCAATCTGCTGGTGACCGCGCCGGGCGTCACCGTGCAGTTCTGGGACGGTAATCAATTGATTGCCAACGGTTCGGTCGAAGGAGGCAGCGGTACTTGGGGCACTGGCACCACCAACTGGACGGACGTCAACGGCACGACCAATCAGGCCTGGACCAGCAACTTCGCAGTATTCCAGGGCGCGGCGGGCACGGTCACGGTCAACGGCGCGCAAACCGTCACCGGGCTGCAATTTGTCACCGACGGCTACAGCCTGCAAAACGGCACGGCTGGTTCGCTGAATCTGGTCAACGGCTCCTTGGGCAACGCCACTGTGCGTGTTGACCCGAACGCCACCGCGACCATCGGCGTAGCGCTCAACGGCGCCGGCACGCTGGGTAAATACGACACCGGTACGCTGGTGCTCAACGCGGCCAACGGTTACACCGGCGGCACGGCGCTTAACGGCGGCAAGATTGTCGTGGGCAACGACGCAGCGCTCGGCACGGGCGTCTTGACCGCCGCCGACGGCACCGCGCTGGACAGCAACGCGGACATCAGCCTCGCCAACGATGTGCTGCTCAACGGTGGCTTGAATATCGCCGGCAGCAACGCCTTGACCCTCGACGGTGATGTCAGCGGCAGCGGCAGTCTGATCAAGTCTGGCACTTCGAGCCTGACCCTCAACGGCAACAACACTTACAGCGGTGGCACGCAACTCGCCGACGGTTCGCTGGTGCTGGGCAATAACAGCGCCATCAGCAGCGGTGCCTTGAGTGTGACCGGCAACGGCACTCTCGACAGCACCTCGGCGCTGCAACTGGCCAACGCGATCAACCTCGGTGCGCAACTGACCCTGGCCGGTAACCAGGACACCACACTGCTCGGCGCGATCACCGGCACCGGCAGTCTGCTGAAAAACGGCACGGCTGATCTGACGCTCAGCGGCGCCAACACTTACAGCGGTGGCACCACGTTGAATGGCGGCAACACCTTCGGCGACACCAGCAGCCTGCAAGGCGCGATCGTCAACAACGCGACGCTGACCTTCGAGCAAAACGCCGATGGCAGCTACACCGGCAACCTCACCGGCACCGGCACGCTGAACAAAACCGGCACCGGCCAATTGCTGCTGACCGGCAACAACGGCTTCACCGGCAACACCTCGGTGCAGGCGGGCAACCTGAGCGTCAACGGCGTGCTCAACAGCGCCAACGTCGCGGTGGCCAGCGGTGCCAGTGTTGGCGGCAGCGGCACGCTCGCTGGCAACGTGCAACTGGCCGACGGCGCAACATTGCTCGGTGGCGGCGCAGCGGCGCCATTGTCGGTCGGTGCGCTGAGCTTGTCCTCGGGCACTAACCTGGACTTCAGCCTGGGTTCGGCGGCAAGTTCCACCACCGTGGTCAACGTCGCCGGCAATCTGACCCTCGACGGTACGCTGAACATCAGCAACGCCGGCGGCTTCGGCACTGGCGTCTATCAACTGTTCAGCTACGGCGGCAGCCTGACCGACAACGGTCTGGTCTATGGCAGCCTGCCGGTGCCGGTCGACAACCTGACGCTGCAAACCGCGATTGCCAACCAGATCAACCTGCTGGTGCAAAACGCCCCGGGTGAAGTGCAGTTCTGGAACGGCGGCAAAACCAATCCGGACGGCACCATCGGTGGCGGTAGCGGCGTGTGGGGCCCGGACACCAACTGGACTGACCCGACCGGTACTCAGGCGCAAGGTTCGACCGGTCAATTCGCGGTGTTTGGCGGCACGGGTGGCACGGTCACCGTGGTCGGCAATCAGCAATTCACCGGCATTCAGTTCCTTGCCAACGGCTACAACCTGACACCGGGTGCGGGCGGCACGCTGACCCCGGTCAACGGTGCCGACGGCAGCCTCGCACCGGTGCGGGTCAATGCCGGGGCCAGTACCGAAATCGCCGTGCCACTGGTGGGCACCGGGGGTATCGAGAAACTGGATTCCGGCACGTTGATTCTCAGTGGCGCGAATACTTACAGCGGTGGCACCACCATCAGCGGCGGTACGCTGATCGGTAACACCACCAGCCTGCAAGGCAACATCCTCGACAACGCTGCGTTGGTGTTCCAACAGAATGTTGACGGTCGTTTCAATGGGACGCTCAGTGGTAGCGGATCGATCGCCAAACGGGGCGACGGCACGCTGTTGTTGACCGGTAATCAACCATTCAGCGGCACGGTGGCGGTGGATCAAGGTGTGCTGCAAGTGGGCAGCCGCGATGCGACGGCTTCGCTCGGTGGCCAGGTGACCGTGGCCAACGGTGCAGGTCTGAGCGGCAACGGCAGCGTCGGCTCGGTTGTCAACCACGGTGTAGTGGCGTCGGGCGGCGAGGCGGGCAATCTGAGCGTCGCCGGCAACCTGACCAACGCCGCTGATGGTGTGCTGGCCCTGACGGTCAACTCGCCAACCGCCACGCCGTTGGCTGTCGGCGGCACGGCGGCACTGGACGGTGGTCTGCAAGTGACAGCACTGGCGCCGTTCACGGGCGCCACCACTTACACGCTGATCACGGCGGGCGGTGGTGTCACTGGCACCTTCAGCGCAGCGGATCTGCCGCAATACGCCTTCCTCAGCACCGCGCTGGTGTATGACGCCAATGCGGTGAACCTGGCGGTCAGCCGCAACGGCAACTCGTTTGCCGATGTCGCCGCCACCGGCAACCAAAGTCGTACTGCTACCGCGCTGGACAACAATGGCCCGGCCGGCGCCGAGTTGCAGAACCAGATCATCAACCTCAGCGTGGCCGGTGCGCGCAATGCCTTCGACAGTCTGTCCGGGGAGATTCATGCCAGCACCGCCAGCGCGATGCTTGAGGATTCACGTTACGTGCGCGAGGCGGTCAACGATCGCATGCGCCAACCGTCGTGCAGCGCTGCGGATGATCCACGCCGCGCGCTGGCGCCAAGTGACAACCAACTGAGCAGCAACGGTTGCCACGGCGAAATGGTCGGCTGGGCGCGCGCACTCGGCGCCTGGGGTGAATCGGATGGCGACAGCAACAGCGCCAGCCTCGATCGCAACCTCAGCGGCTTCATGCTCGGCACCGACAAGCAACTCGACGATTCGTGGCGCGTGGGCATGGCGGCCGGTTACACCCGCAGCGACCTCGATGCCCATGATCGTCAGTCGGATGCCACCGTCGAAAGCTACCACCTGGCGGCGTACCTCAACTCGCAGTTCGATGCACTGGCGGTGCGCCTCGGCGCGGCGTACAGCTGGCACGACATCGAGACCAAACGCGACGTCAGCGTCGGCAGCTACAACGATCGTCTGGAAGCCAACTACGACGCGCGCACTGCGCAAGTGTTCGGTGAAGTCGGTTACACCGTCGAAGCGGCCGGCATCGCGCTGGAGCCGTTCGCCGGTCTGGCGTACGTCAACTACGACAGCGACAAGGCCAAGGAAAAAGGCGGGGTAGGGCGTCTGAAGGCGGAAGCCGATCAGGACATCACCTTCTCCACCCTCGGCCTGCGCGCCGGCAAAGTCATCACCCTGGCCAACGGCGGGCAATTCACCCCGCGCGCGGCCATCGGCTGGCGCCATGCCTTCGGCGACACCAAACCGGACGCCGACCTGACCTTCATCGACGGCGGCGCCTCGTTCAGCACCCAAGGTGTGCCGATCGCCAAGGACAGCGCGATCGTCGAAGCGGGCGTCGACTTCCAGATCAGCCCGACCGGCAAACTGGGCATTGGTTATTCGGGGCAACTGTCGAATGACAACAATGACCATGCGATGACGGTGAGCTTTAGTCTGGGTTTCTGATTAGGGTTGAAGCACCTGTTTAACCGCCCGCAAGGGCGGTTTTTTTTGGTTCGCCACAAGGGTCAGGTCGTACCCCTGTGGCGAGGGGATTTATCCCCGTTGGGTTGCGAAGCAGCCCCAAAACCATTCACATCGGTGTGTCAGAAAAATTTGGTTGTCTGGATTTGGGCCTGCTGTGCAGGCCAGCGGGGATAAATCCCCTCGCCACAGGGGCCCTCACAGACACCGCAAAAATCTGCGGCCCCGCGCTCTGCTAGAATCCGCCCCATTCACTGCCAGAGATTCCCACATGAGCGAGCCGATTCGTCTGACCCAATACAGCCACGGTGCCGGTTGCGGCTGCAAGATTTCCCCGCAGGTGCTGGAGGTGATTCTCGCCGGCAGCGGTGCGCAGAACCTTGATCCGAAACTGTGGGTCGGCAATGCCTCGCGTGATGACGCGGCGGTGTACGAGATCGATGCCGAGCGCGGTGTGGTCTCAACCACCGACTTTTTCATGCCGATCGTCGACGACCCGTTCGACTTCGGCCGCATTGCTGCGACCAACGCGATCAGCGACATCTACGCGATGGGCGGCGATCCGTTGATGGCGATTGCGATCCTCGGCTGGCCGGTCAATGTGCTGGCGCCAGAAGTGGCACGCGAAGTGATTCGTGGCGGCCGCTCGGTGTGCGACGCGGCGGGGATTCCGTTGGCGGGCGGGCATTCGATCGATGCGCCAGAGCCGATTTTCGGACTCGCCGTTACGGGGCTCGTGGAAAAACGCCACATGAAGCGCAACGACACCGCCACCGCCGGTTGCCTGTTGTACCTGACCAAACCGCTGGGCATCGGCATCCTCACCACCGCCGAGAAGAAGGGCAAATTGCGCGCTGCTGATGTCGGCGTGGCTCGCGACTGGATGTGCACCTTGAACAAACCCGGCAGCCGCTTCGGCAAACTCGCCGGCGTTACGGCGATGACCGACGTCACCGGTTTCGGCCTGCTCGGCCATCTGGTCGAAATGGCTGACGGCAGCCAACTGACCGCGCGCATCGCTTACGACAAGGTGCCGCGTCTGGACAGCGTCGAGTACTACCTCGATCAGGGCTGCGTACCCGGTGGCACGTTGCGCAATTTCGACAGCTATTCGAGCAAGGTCGGCCGCGTGCAGGAGCTGCACAAACGCGTGCTGTGCGACCCGCAAACCAGCGGCGGTCTGTTGATTGCCGTGACGCCTGAGGGCGATGCCGAGTTCCTTCGTGTCGCCGCCGAACTGGGTCTGAGCCTGGCGCCGATCGGCGAACTGGTTGAGCGACAGACGAACGCAGTCGAGGTGATTTGATGCTCCGCGACTGCACCGACTACCAGGATATTTTCCTCAACGACCGGCCGCTGATGGATGCCCGCGCGCCGGTCGAGTTTCACAAAGGCGCGTTTCCCGGCGTGATCAACCTGCCGCTGATGAACGACCTCGAACGGCAGAAGATCGGCACCTGCTACAAGCAACACGGTCAGCAGGCGGCCATCGAGTTGGGCCATCAATTGGTGTCCGGTGCGGTGAAGGCCGAGCGCATCCAGGCCTGGACCGATTTCGCCCGGGCCCATCCTGAAGGGTATATCTATTGTTTTCGCGGTGGCCTGCGTTCGCAGATCACTCAGCAGTGGCTGCGTGATGAGGCGGGCATCGACTATCCGCGCGTCGGCGGTGGTTACAAGGCAATGCGCAACTTCCTCATCGACACCACTGAGCAAGCTATCGCGCAATGTGATTTCGTCCTGCTCGGCGGCATGACTGGCACCGGTAAAACCGAAGTGTTGCTGCAGTTGCGTAACAGCCTGGATCTGGAAGGTCACGCCAATCATCGCGGCTCCAGTTTCGGCAAACGCGCCACCGGGCAGCCATCGAACATCGATTTTGAAAACCGTCTGGCCATCGACATTCTCAAGAAGCGTGCTGCCGGGATCGAGCAGTTCGTGCTCGAGGATGAGAGCCGGGTGGTCGGCAGTTGTGCTTTGCCGCTGCCGCTGTATCAGGGCATGCAGCAGTACCCGATGGTCTGGCTGGAAGACAGTTTCGAAGATCGCGTCGAGCGGATCCTGCGCGATTACGTCGTGGATCTGTCGGCGGAATTTGTGGCGGTGCACGGGGAGGAGGGGTTTACCTTGTTCTCGGAGCGGCTGCTGGAGAGCCTGAACAACGTGCAGAAGCGTCTCGGTGGCGAGCGGCATCGGCGGTTGCTGGTGTTGATGGAGGAGGCGCTGATCGAGCAGGGGCGTAGCGGGTCGGTGGATCTGCATCGCGGCTGGATCGAAGGGATGCTGCGCGAGTATTACGACCCGATGTATGTGTTTCAGCGCGAGAAGAAGGGCGGGCGGATTGAGTTTGCCGGAGAGAGCGGGGCGGTGATTGAGTATTTGCGGGGGCGGGTGAGTCAGAAGGATTGATGTTGAATTGACTGGCCTCATCGCGAGCAGGCTCACTCCTACAGGGGGAACGCATTTCAACTGTAGGAGTGAGCCTGCTCGCGATGGGGCCGGGTCAGACAACAAATGACTCAGGTCGGACAAGTTTCCTTGCCATGATCCAGCCCCTGCTTGTAGCTGTGGCTCTGCAAACTGGCCTTACCGTTGTGCCAGGTCAACGTCAGCACATACAACGAATCGAAATCGTCGCCCGACCAGTCATCGGTAATGCTCTGCTTACCGCCCACCGCGTTGCCCGCGACTTTATTGATCAGTTCCGGCAAATAACCGTGTGACCAAGCCGTGTAGATCGTCGAGTTGTGATACTTGTCGGCAGTCAATTCGCGGGCCAGATCGCTGGTGTCATTGGCGGAGAACTCGATGTTCACCGGTAGACCGAGCTTGATCGCCGCCGGGCTGATGGTCATCAGCGGGCGAATGTAGCTGTAGGAGTTATCCAGCTCGCCTTCCTCGACATTGCGCGTCGGATTGGCGGCGAATACGTAATCGGCCTTGCCGAATTTTTCCGGGAGCAGGGTCGACAGATCGATGGCGCGGTTCAGGCCCTGGCAATTAAGCTGGCCGAGACCGCCCTCGGGTTTTTCCGCGTGGCGCAGGAACACCAGAGTCTGCGTACCGTCCGCCGGTTGCGCGCGACTTTCACTGGATTCAAGCGACAGGAACAGCGCACTGACCGCCATCAACGACGGCAGGATCATGTACGCGCGATGTTTGAAATGTTTGGCGAAACGCATAAGGTTCGTCATCAAATAAAAGGTTCTTCAGCATGTCCGGTTAAGGCTGACAAACCTTTACACCTCGGGCTTCCAGCGCCGGGTGTGTTCCCTGTCGTAGTGCGCTTCCATTGCGAAAGGCTTAGCTCAGAGTCCTCTGAACCCGATTTGGTTCGATTTTCTCGAGTGCGCAGCACTCTAACGGCAACCACGAATGGCTAGGTGGAAGGTTAACGACAGAATGTTACGGTTGATGCAGGAGCTGCCGCAGGCTGCGATCTTTTGACCTTGCTTGAAGGCTCAAGATCAAAAGATCGCAGCCTTCGGCAGCTCCTACATTAATATCGGGTTTCAATTTGTGACTGGATGCTACCCATGACCGATCTGTCCGCGTTCCCGATCACCCAGAAATGGCCGGCGCAGTACCCTGACTGGATTCAGCTCTATTCCCTGCCGACCCCCAACGGCGTCAAAGTCTCGATCATGCTCGAAGAGATCGGCCTGCCTTACGAGCCGCACCGCGTGGGTTTCGACACGCAGGATCAAATGTCCCCCGAGTTCCTGTCGCTGAGCCCGAACAACAAGATCCCGGCGATCCTCGACCCTCACGGCCCGCAAGGCGAGCCACTGCCATTGTTCGAATCCGGCGCGATCCTGATCTACCTCGCCGATAAGAGCGGCCAGTTGTTGGCTCAAGAAGGCGCGTTGCGCTACGAGACCATTCAGTGGCTGATGTTCCAGATGGGCGGTATCGGGCCGATGTTCGGTCAGCTTGGTTTCTTCAATAAATTCGCCGGCAAGGATTACGAGGACAAGCGTCCGCGCGATCGTTATGTCGAGGAAAGCAAGCGTCTGCTTAACGTGCTCAACGGCCGGCTCGAAGGCCGCGACTGGATCATGGGCGAGCGCTACACCATCGCTGACATCGCCACGTTCCCGTGGGTACGCAACTTGATCGGGTTTTATGAAGCCGGAGATTTGGTGGGCATTCAGAACTTCCCGAACGTCACGCGCGTGCTGGAGAAATTCCTCGCCCGCCCAGCCGTAATCCGCGGCCTGACCATCCCCTCCTGACACCCCTATCCCCTGTAGGAGCTGCCGAAGGCTGCGATCTTTTGATCTTGTTAACAATCAACATCAAAAGATCGTCCGATCGCGGCCCGAGCCTTCGGCAGCTCCTACAGGATCCGGGATTATTGCGTACCCGGTAACGCTCTCTTGATTGATCCAGGTTTGTACCTCACCCCCCGCAAGGCATAAGCTTCGCCCCCTACGACTTTCGTCTCATCTGCCGTTTTTTCAGGAAAGGCCCCATGTCCAGTCAGTTCCCCGAAGCACGTCCCCGCCGTCTGCGCCGCAATGCGAGCCTGCGCAGCCTGTTCCAGGAAACCGAATTCAGCCTGAACGACCTGGTGCTGCCGATCTTCGTCGAAGAAGAAATCGACGACTTCGTGCCGATCAAAAGCATGCCCGGCGTGATGCGTATTCCCGAGCGCAAACTGGCCAGCGAGATCGAGCGCTATGCGCGCGCCGGCATCAAATCGGTGATGACCTTTGGTGTGTCGCATCATCTGGACGGCAACGGCAGCGACACCTGGCGCGAAGACGGTCTGGTTTCGCGCATGTCGCGCATCGCCAAAGACGCTGTGCCGGACATGATCGTGATGTCCGACACTTGCTTCTGCGAATACACCGATCACGGCCACTGCGGCGTGATGCACAACCATGAAGTCGACAACGACCAGACCCTGATCAACCTCGGTAAACAAGCCGTGGCAGCGGCCAGCGCTGGCGCTGATGTGATTGCGCCGTCGGCAGCGATGGACGGTCAGGTGCGGGCGATTCGTCAGGCGCTGGACGCGGCCGGTTTCACCCAGATTCCGATCATGGCCTATTCGACCAAATTCGCTTCGGCGCTGTACGGCCCGTTCCGCGAGGCCGGTGGCAGCGCGCTGAAGGGCGATCGCAAAAGCTATCAGATGAACCCGATGAACCGCCGCGAAGCACTGCGTGAATCGCTGCTTGATGAGCAGGAAGGTGCCGACGCACTGATGGTCAAACCGGCCGGTGCGTACCTGGACATCATCCGCGATATCCGCGAAGCCTCGAACTTGCCGTTGTCGGCGTATCAGGTCAGCGGCGAGTACGCGATGATCAAGTTCGGCGCGCAGGCAGGGGCGATTGATGAGGGTCGTGTGGTGCGCGAAAGCCTGGGTGCGATCAAGCGTGCGGGTGCGGATCTGATCTTTACCTACTTCGCGATGGACCTGGCCCTGGCCGGGATCTAAGCAACAGCGCAAATCAAAACTGTAGGAGTGAGCCTGCTCGCGAAGGCGTTGTATCAGTCAACATTGATGTCGGCTGATACAACGCCTTCGCGAGCAGGCTCACTCCTACAGGGGATTTGCGCTGGGTCAGGAGTAATTGAAGAACGGTCGGATGCCGTGATCGCGGAAGTAGCGCTCAATCACTTTCGGATCCGCGCTGTTATCGGCAATCGCCACATAGGTATCCGGGCGCAGCAGGTAAAAGCCGTTGCGCCCCAATCCCGCTGTTTCAAACGCCGGGCGCCAGTCGAACACATGCAGCGGCAGATGATGTTCATTGCACCAGGCGATCATCTCGTCGCTGGTGTCGCCGTACACATGCACCTGCCAGCACGGCTGGCGCAACGGTTCGTAATTATCCCCCTCACCATCATGCGCCCACGGCAAGCGATCGCCGCCGTGCACATGGCCGGCCACGCCTTGGCTCAGCGGCATGCCGCGATAGTTGAGAGTGACTTGTGAAACCGTGCGAAAGAGGAATTCGCGACTGGCCTCGAATGAGGCCATTTTCGGGATCACAAACGGTGCCAGCCGCGTGCGCAGCAGGTCGGCGAGACGTCCCTCGGCGGTGACGAAGCTGAAAACTTTATCGGTCGTCGACACCAGTTTGCGGGCGAAGGCGATGCGTTCGGTTTCGTAAGTGTCGAGCAACTCCTGCATGGCCGCGCCGCTGAGCACTGCCGCCAGTTTCCACGCCAGATTGATCGCATCGCCGATGCCGGTGTTCATGCCTTGCCCGCCAGCCGGGCTGTGCACGTGCGCGGCATCGCCGAGCAGAAACGCCCGGCCACCGCGAAAGTGCTCGGCGACGCGGTGATGCACGCGATACGTGGAGAACCAGTGGACATCTTCAACATGGACGTTCAGGTGTTCGATGGCGCGGCTGCTGACGTCGGAAAACTCCAGCGTCTCCGCCCGCTGCGCCCGTTCATCGCGCACGGTGCCGATCAACCGCGCGCGACCTTCGCCGGCCAGAGGGAAGACCGCGAGAAAATCTGCCTCGTCGAGATCGATGTGCAACTCGCCATTCATCGCCGGGCCGCTGGCCTGCACATCCGCCACGTAGAAAATCTGCTGATAAGTACCGCCGGGGAAACCGGCGTCGAGGGCTTTGCGCACCACCGAACGGGCGCCATCGCAGCCGGCCAGATAACAGGCCTGGCAGATCTCCTGCTCGCCATCGGGCAGGCGCAAATGCGCGGTAAGGCCGTCGCCATTCTCGGTGAAACTCTCCAGCGTGGTGTTGCGCTCGACGGTGACGCCGTAGTCTTCGAGTCGTTCGATCAGCAGTTTTTCGTGTTGATCCTGCGGGAAGATTTCGACAAATGCGTAGGGCGTCAGGCCCTCGCCGATACGGTTCAGCGGCAGCTTCGCGACCGGTTTGCCACTGACCCAGAAATTCGCCGCCGCGACTCGGTGGCCGTTGCGCACGATGGTGTCGGAGAGATCCAGTTGCCGGTACAACTCAAGTGTTCGCGCCTGCACTGCCAGCGCCCGCGATGTGGTGCCGGGGGCCGAGGTTTTGTCGATGATGCGCACGCGTACGCCGAGTTTGCTCAGCCACAGGGCCAGCACCAGACCGGTGGGGCCGGCGCCGGTGATTAATACGTCGCTGCGGTGCATGAGAGAGTCCTCTGCATGGGGTGCAGCAAGTATGGATCAGAAGGAGAGGGTGGCCAGTGGATTGGTCAGATGGTCGGTGTTCGGCTTGGGGGCTGATGCGTGGCGTAGATCCGTGCCCCTCACCCCAGCCCTCTCCCGAGGGAGAGGGGGCCGATTTGTGGGCTTTTCAAACTGTGCGTCCAACTCGGTGGCACACGCCGGCGTACCTCGAAAAAACACCTCAGTTAGTCCCCTCTCCCTCCGGGAGAGGGCTAGGGTGAGGGGCTTTTCAGGCTTAGAAATCAATCGTCCCCGACAACTTCGCCACCCGCGGTTCACCCTGGGTCAGGTAACCGCCCTGAGCCGATTCCCAGTACTTCTTGTTCGCCAGGTTCTCCACGCCCAGACGCAACGTCACGTCCTTCTCCGACACCTTGAACGCATACCGCGCACCCGCATCGAAACGGTTCCACGTCGGCAGGCTCAGGTTGTTCGCCGCATCCGCATACTGACCACCGGTACGCAGCATCCGCGCATTCAGCGCGACACCTTGCAGACCCGGCACATCCCAATCTGCACCCGCGTTGAACTGGAACGTCGGCACGCCAATCGCCCGGTTGCCGTCGTTGGCGCCGTTCTGGGTGTTTTTCAGTTCGGTGTCCATCAAGGTCAGGCCGCTGATCAAACGCAGACCGCTGATCGGTTCGCCGAAGACGTTCATTTCCACGCCTTTGTTGACCTGCTCGCCCTCACGCACGTAGGTGCAAGTGGTCGCACTGTCGATCTCGCAGTAACCGTCGCTCGGTTGCTCGATACGGTAAACACCCAGGCTCGCGCCATACGTGCCCATGTCGACTTTCACCCCAGCCTCGGTCTGCTTGGAGCGAGCCGGTGCGTAAACCTCGTTGCCGTTGGTCACGCGGAAGCCGCCGCTGCTGGTTGGCGACGTCGGACCCTGCGCCAGGCCTTCGATGTGGTTGGCGTAGAACGACACGTGATCCCACGGTTTGAACACGATGCCGTAGACCGGCGTGGTGATCGATTCGTCGTAGCTCGAAGAGCGCGGGCCGCTGCCGTAGCTGGCGTAGCTGTAACCCTGCACGACCAATTGCTGACGACGTAGGCCGGCAGTAACGAGCAGGCGATCGTCGAAGAAACCGAGGGTATCGGACAGCGCGATACTGCGGTTGAAGGTCTTGCCGGTGATGCCCGGATCGCTGTTGTCGCCACCAGAGAAGTTACCGTTCGGCGACGGCGTTTCCACCGGGTGATAGATGTTGTTGGCGTATTTGGTCAGGTCGAAATCGTAGGCGCTGCGTTGTTCTGTCCAAATGCCGGTCAGGCCGAAGTTGAGCTTGTGGCTGACCGCGCCAGTGTCGAATTTGCCGTTGAGGCCGGCCATGACGCTGGTGTTGTCTTCGTCGTGGGGGATGAACGAACCGGTGGTGAACGAAGCACCGTTGTTGCCAACCAGCGTGGTCGAGTTGTAGCGCCCGACTTCGCGGGTGTGCTTGGCGCCGCCGGCAGCGTAGGCAGTCCAGTTATCGTTCAGATCGTATTCGGCGCGGAGCATGCCGAAGGTGTCTTCGATGTCGGTGTAACCCCACTTCGGCGCATAGTTGGTGTCAGCCGATGGCGCATCCGGAATGTGTGTGGCTGTGCCGAGGTTGACCGAGTTGCGACCACCGTTGACGCGTTCTTTCTGATAGGCGAAATCGCCGGACAGGCGGAGGGCATCGCCGCGATAATCGAGGCCGATGGCGAACAGTTTCGAGCGCTGGTTTTCGTGATCAATGCCGGTATCGCCTTCACGCTGCGACAGGTTGATCCGCGCGCCGAAGCGGTTGTCTTCACCGAAACGCTGGCCGATGTCGAAGTGCTGGCCGACGCGACCTTCGCTGTTGATGTCGGTGGTGAAGCGACGCAGCGGCTCGTCGCCGGCGCGTTTTGGTTGCAGGTTTACGCCACCGCCGATGCCAGAACCGGTCGGGGTCACGCCGTTGATAAAGGCGTTCGGGCCTTTGAACACTTCCACACGTTCCAGGGCGTCGGTGGAAATGATCTGCCGTGGCAGCACGCCGTAGAGGCCGTTATAGGAAATGTCGTCGCCATTCAGCGGCAGGCCACGAATCATGAACACCTGCGACTGGTTGGAAAAACCCGACGCCTGACGTACCGACGAATCGTTGAGCAGCACGTCGGCGACGTCTTCGGCTTGCTGATCCTGAATCAGTTGTTCGGTGTAGGACGCAGCGCTGAACGGCACGTCCATCATGTCCTGATTACCCAACACGCCGAGCTGACCGCCACGCGCGACCTGACCACCGCTGTAAACCGGGGGCAGGGCGTTTGGCGTTGGGGCTTGGGCATTGATGTTGACGTTGTCGAGCACCAGCTCTTTGCTGTCAGCTTCGGCGGCGTGAGCGGTAACAGTCAGGGAGCACAGCAGGGCGAGCAACGTCGGGCGGAACGGGACGGCGAGTCGGGCTGGAGCGGGCATTGTTGTACCTGGAGGCGCACGGCCGGTGAGAAAAGTTAGGGCGGCGCGGGAACTCCTTGCGCAAATGCGACTCCAGGTGCAAATGATAGGTTTTCTCAGTAACGTTTTGCAATCAGTTTGTCAGTACTCTCCAAGACACCCCGTAGGCGCTGCCGAAGGCTGCGATCTTTTGATCTGGTTTTTTAAAATCAAAGTCAAAAGATCGCAGCCTGCGGCAGCTCCTACACGGATTGTGTATGGTGATCGCGGCTCAACGGACTGGAAGGAGCGCCATGCACACCCCTCGATTACTGATCACCCTCGCCGCCATGCTCGTGCTGGCCGGTTGCGCCAGTCAGCGCAGCGACGAACCTGCACCGCGTGCGCCGAATGAAGTGAAGGCCGAAATTGTTCGGCTGATGCCCGCTAAAATCGCCGATCGCCAAGGCTGGGCCACCGATATCTATGCCGCTTTCGCCGCGCAAAACATCAGCCCGACCACACAAAATATCTGCTCTGTGCTGGCCGTGGCCGAGCAGGAATCCACTTTTCAGGCTGACCCCACCGTACCCGGTCTGGGCAAAATCGCCCGCGACGAAATCGATCGTCGCGCCGGCAAAGTGCACATCCCCAGCCTGTTGGTCAGTGGCGCGTTGCAGGTGAATTCAACCAATGGCAAGACCTACAGCGAACGCCTCAACGCCGCGCGCAGCGAGAAGGAGTTGAGCGCAATCTTCGACGACTTCATCGGCAGGGTGCCCATGGGCCGCACGTTGTTTGGCGGCTTTAACCCGGTGCACACCGGCGGGCCGATGCAGGTCAGCATCGAATTTGCCGAGCAACACGCCAAGGATTATCCGTACCCGGTGGACGGCACGATTCGCCGCGAGGTGTTCAGCCGTCGCGGCGGCATGTATTTCGGCATCGCGCATTTGCTCGGTTACCCGGTGAGTTACCGCGAGCCGCTGTATCGCTTCGCGGATTTCAATGCCGGTTGGTACGCGAGTCGCAACGCCGCGTTTCAAAATGCGGTGAGCCGCGCTTCGGGCATTCCGCTGGCGCTGGACGGCGACCTGATTCGTTACGACTCGATCATGCCCGGCAGCACCGAACTGGCGGTGCGCACCCTCGGCAAATCGCTGGGTATGCGTAACCCAACCATTCGCGATCAACTGGAGAAGGGCAAAACACTGGAGTTCGAAGAGACCAAACTCTATCAACGAGTCTTTGAACTGGCAGAAAAAGCCGAGGGTAAAACGCTGCCGCGTGCGGTGTTGCCGGGAATCGTTCTGCAAAGTCCGAAAATCACCCGCAAACTCACCACCGCGTGGTTCGCCAAACGCGTGGACGAGCGCTACAAGCGCTGCATGGCCAAGGCCAACTAAATCAAGCAGACATAAAAAACCCGGCTGCGGGAGCCGGGTTTCTCTGGGTTGTTGCGATGACGCGAGTCATTCAGACAGCGCGGCGTTCAAGCAGACGATCAGAACCACCTTCAGCGACAGTGTTGCCTTGCAGACGATCCGAACCATCGGCGGCAACGGTATTGCCTTGCAGACGATCTGAACCATCAGCGGCGACGGTGTTGCCTTGCAGACGATCCGAGCCATCAGCAGCGACGGTGTTGCCTTGCAGACGATCCGAGCCATCAGCAGCGACGGTGTTGCCTTGCAGACGATCGGAACCATCTGCCGCAACAGCGTTCTGGTACAGACGATCCGAGCCGTCGGCGGCGATCATCGTGTGGGTTGGGGTAGCGGCGAAAGCATTAACTGCGAAGACCGAAAAAGCGATGCTGAGAAGAGTTTGGCGTTTCATGATGGTGTGCTCCGGGGTGTTGTTGGTTGGTATGGAGCCGATGTTACGCCGCGGATTTTTTATGAGAACTTCATTGACGTGATGGTGAACATCGACAGCAATGATGGTTGAAACGCACCCGTGTAGGAGCTGCCGAAGGCTGCGATCATTTGATCTTGATTTGAAAGGGCAAAATCAAAAGAACGACAGCAATGATGGTTGAAACGCACCCGTGTAGGAGCTGCCGAAGGCTGCGATCTTTTGATCTTGATTTGAAAGGGCAAAATCAAAAGATCGACAGCAATGATGGTTGAAACACACCCGTGTAGGAGCTGCCGAAGGCTGCGATCTTTTGATCTTGATTTGAAAAGGCAAAAGCAAAAGATCGCAGCCTTCGGCAGCTCCTACAGGTGGTGTCAGAGGACTTTTACTGCGCGGCCAATCGCCTGAATCGGCCCGGTCGGTTTGCCGATCGGCGAGCCATTGGCGCCTTCCAGCGTCAACTCGAACAACTGATTCGGCTGCAGCGGCGGCAGTTTATCCAGCGGTACCCGCAACGCCTCGCCCGGTTTGACCAACCCCAGCGACACCGGCCCTTGCCAGCCATCGGCCTTGGTCCAGAACTCCAGCGCCTTGTCCGCCGGCACTTCGACCACACCCAGCGGAATCAACTGTATCTCCCGCGAGTCGCTCGCCTGAATCACCCAGCCTGGCGCCTTGTCCTGCGGCGCCACCAGCACCACCAGATAACTCGGCTTCGGCGTGGTCTGGGTCAACAGCATCGCGCCCAACACCAACGTCGCCGCCAGACCAGCAGCACTCAACCCGCGCCACAACGGCAGCAGATTCCACCAGGACGTCGCCGGCGCTGTCTGCGTCAGCCGATCTACACTGCGTTCGATCCGCCGCCACAGCTGCGCCGAGGGTTGCTGCGGCTCGGCAAGATCCGTCAGCTCCAGCAAACGCCGCTCCCAGGCGTCCACGGCGGCGCGCAAATCGGCGTCATGCTGCAGACGCTGTTGCACCTCGATGCGCTGCTCGGCCGACAGGGTGCCGAGCACATATTCGCCGGCCAGTTCATCTCGATCCTGCGCCGATTCAGTGGTCATCCCATGCACTCCCGCAGCGCAGTGAGGCTGCGTTTGATCCAGGCTTTGACGGTGCCCAGCGGCGTGTCGAGGCGCGCGGCAATTTGCGCGTGGCTGTAGCCGTCGACGTAGGCGTGAAGGATGCAGTGGCGGCGCTGCGGCTCCAGTTGTTCGAGGCAACGGTGAATGCGCGCCGAATGCGCGTGGGCGTCGAACGCATCCTCGTCGTGCACAGGCATTTCATGCGCTTCGTTGAACGGCGTTTCCCGCGCCTGATTGCGCAACTGATTCAGCGCCAGATGGCGGGTCACGCTGAACATCCAGCCGCGCGCCGAACCGCGCGCCGGATCAAAACCCGCCGCGCCGTTCCAGATTTTGATAAAGGCTTCATGGACGATGTCCTCCGCCAGCGCCGTGTCTCGCACCAGCCGCTTGGCCACACCGAGCAGACGCGGGCCTTCCTGCACATACAAATCGCGCAGGGCCGCACGCTCGCCCCGGGCACAGGCGGCGAGGCGGGCTTGGTAATCGAACTCGGATTCGGCTAAAGGCATGTCGTGCAATCTAGCTCACATTCCCCAAAACAACACAGAACCTTGTAGGAGCCGAGCTTGCTCGCGAAGGCGGTATGTCAGTTGACCCGTGCGTCACAGACCTACCGCTTTCGCGAGCAAGCTCGGCTCCTACAAAAGCATGGATCAGTTCGCCGCCCAGAAGATGTAATCGGCCTGATACTTCACCACTTCCTGCTTGCCCTTGTTCGCCGCCGTGCATTCACTGCCCGGCGCCACGCCGCCTTTGAGCGCAACCCGCTGGATATAACTCACACCACTCATCGCGCCTTTACCTTCAGCCGGATTGGCCTTGACCAGTTGATAAGGCAGGTTCCCCGGCGTCGACGGTGCCACGGCCAGTTGTGTGCCGGTGACTTTCGAACCGTCCTTGGCCTGCCACGTAGCCGGCGGGCCGAAATAAGTGCCGACCTGCTTGCCGCTGCGATCATTGAGCACCGCTTTCGGGCCAACGAACGTCCACTCGGTCTGCCCGGCAGCGTTGGGTTTGTCACGGCATTCATAAGTAATCTCGCCAACCCCGGTGGTTTCCATGGCGATCTTGTGGCCGTCCGGGACTTTGATCGCATCGGGATAACTGCTTTGGGCGAAGGTCGTCGAGGTGACGGCGAGCAAACCGGTGAAGCCAATCAGTTGGGTGATGTTCATCAGGTGTTCTCCGAAAAGGGTAAACCGCTGACAGCCGAGGAGGGCTGTTACAGGGACTACCCGTGGCGGAGCGGTTTGGATGCAGTGCCTGAAAAATAAATTTCAAACACCCTCAAGCCCCACTGGGCAGGGAGGTAGACCCAAAGGCTGCAAATGCACTACAACTGAAGTGGGCGGATAACCAATCGAAAGGGGGGAGCTATGTATCAACTCTACGGACATCGAAATTCCGGCGCAGCCGCCATCGAAGCGGCGCTGGAGCTGTGCCAGATCGCCTATCGCTTCATCGATATCGAAGCCAGCAGCGAGGCCGCCGAGGCGCTGGCCAAGCTAAATCCGCTGAAACAGATCCCGACCCTGCAATTGCCCGACGGCAGTGCGCTGACCGAAAGCGCGGCGATTCTGATTCACCTTGGCTTGACCTTTCCCAAGTCCGGTTTGCTGCCAGTCGAGGCCGCCGAGCGCGACCAGGCGATTCGCGGCATGGTTTATATCGTCAGCAATTGTTACGCAGCGATTGGCGTGATCGATTATCCAGAGCGCTGGCTATTGATGCCCGACGAAGCGTCGCGACAGAACCTAATGGCCGGCGCCCGTGAGCGATTGCACTGGAGTTGGGAAGTGTTTGCCGACCAGTTCTCCGCCGAGCTGTACCTGGACGACGAAACGCCGGGTGCGCTGGATGTGTTGGCGGCGGTGGTAACCCGTTGGGCGGGGAGCCGCGAGCATTTGCGTCAGACGCGGCCGGGGTTTTACGCGTGGCTGCAACGCATTGACCGGCACCCGGTACTGGCCCCGGTGTTCGCCCGGCATTGGCCGTCCTGAGCCCGACGCAAAACCAAAATGTGGGAATGAATCCTTTGCCTAGGGAATTTATCTGTGGTGAGGGGATTGATCTGTGGTCAGGGGATTTATTTGTGGCGAGGGGATTTATCCCCGATGGGGCGCGAAGCGGCCCCGCTTTTGACTTACAAGCGGGACTGCTTCGCAGTCCATCGGGGATAAATCCCCTCGCCACAGATAAATCCCCTCAGGATTCGGCCTTACAAGGGGGGGCGGGGACTACTCCCCGCGAATGTACTGCTCCAGCTGTTTGATCAACTCAGCCTGCTCGGCAATGGCTTCCTTGACCAGGTCACCAATCGACAGCAGCCCGATCAACTTGCCATCCTGCACCACCGGCAAATGCCGCAGACGCTTGTCGGACATGATGCCCAGGCACGTGTCGACGGTCTGGTGCGTATCGACGGTGATTACCGGCGAGACCATGATGTCGCGCACTGGCGTGCCCACCGACGAACGGCCATGCAGCACCAGCTTACGGGCGTAATCGCGCTCGCTGATGATGCCCAGCACTTCGTCGTTCTCCACCACCAGCAAGGCCCCGACGTTTTTCTCGGCCATCTTCATCAGCGCTTCGAGCACCATGTGATCAGGTTTGATCTGGTGCACTTCCTGATTTTTCTGATCTTTGAGCTTGAGCAGTTGGGCGACGGTCTTCATGGCGGTTACTCAGGTGTTGTCGTTGTTATCCAAGCATCGTAGACCCTGAGGCGCAGGGCAAGGTGACAAAGCGGCAGATAGCACGCAAAAAACGTCATTTCCCGAAAAAAAGCCCGAACACACAACCATTCTTGGAGGGAACCTCTGTAGCGAGGGGATTTATCTGTGGCGAGGGGATTTATCCCCGATGGGGCGCGAAGCGGCCCCGCTTTTGACCTACAAGCGGGCCCGCTGCGCAGGCCATCGGGGATAAATCCCCTCACCACAAATAAGTGGCTCACCACAAAGTATCCAAACTCAAACCGCGGTCGCTGGAAGGGCAGCGTAGAATGCCCCTCTGTTTCAATACCCGAGGTTGCAGTGGTGGATTTACCGCAGGGCTTCGTCCTGACCCGGCATTGGCGTGATACGCCGGCCGGCACCGAAGTCGAGTTCTGGTTGGCGACCGACGCCGGGCCGCGTCGTGTGCGTTTGCCGCATCAACCGTCGGTGGCGTTTATCCCCGCTGAACAGCGCGAGGCGGCCGAACGCTTGCTGCACGACGAAAAGAACGTCGAACTGCGCCCCTTGGCCCTGCAGGACTTCGAACATCGTCCGGTGCTCGGCCTGTATTGCCAGCAACACGGCCAGTTGATGCGTCTGGAAACCGCGCTCACCCGCGCCGGCGTCGACGTTTACGAAGCCGACGTGCGCCCCCCGGAGCGCTACCTGATGGAGCGCTTCATCACCGCGCCGGTATTCTTCAGCGGCACAGCGGACGCCGACGGCACCTTGCTCAACGCCCACCTCAAACCCGCACCGGATTACCGACCGAAACTGCGCCTGGTCTCCCTCGACATCGAAACCACCGAAAATGGCGAGTTGTATTCCATCGCCCTGGAAGGTTGCGGCGAGCGTCAGGTGTACATGCTCGGCGCACCGAATGGCGACGCCAGCATCGTCGACTTTGATCTCGAATACTGCGACTCGCGCACCGTCATCCTGAAGAAGCTCAACGACTGGTTCGCACTGCACGATCCCGACGCGATCATCGGCTGGAACGTCGTGCAGTTCGACCTGCGCATCCTTCACGAGCACGCGCGGCGCCTCGGTGTGCCGCTGAAAATCGGCCGTGGCGGCGAAGAAATGCAATGGCGTGAGCACGGCAGCCGCAATCACTATTTCGCTTCGGCAGCGGGGCGGTTGATCATCGACGGTATCGAATCCCTGCGGTCGGCGACCTGGAGTTTCCCCTCGTTCAGTCTGGAAAACGTTGCGCAAACCCTGCTCGGCGAGGGCAAGGCCATCGACAACCCGTACCAGCGCATGGACGAAATCAACCGCATGTTCGCCGAAGACAAACCGGCGCTGGCCAAATACAACCTCAAGGACTGCGAACTGGTCACGCGGATCTTTGCCAAAACCGAGTTGCTGACTTTTCTGCTGGAGCGCGCCAGCGTCACCGGATTGCCGGCGGATCGCAGCGGCGGCTCGGTGGCCGCGTTCACGCATCTCTATATGCCTTTGATGCACCGGCAGGGCTTCGTCGCGCCGAATCTCGGTACCAACCCGCCGCAGGCCAGCCCGGGCGGCTTCGTCATGGACTCACAACCAGGTCTTTACGAGTCGGTACTGGTGCTCGACTACAAAAGCCTGTACCCGTCGATCATCCGCACTTTTCTGATCGATCCGGTGGGCCTTATCGAAGGCTTGCAACACCCGGACGACGCTGACTCTGTACCGGGTTTCCGTGGCGCGCGCTTCTCTCGCACCCGTCATTGCCTGCCGTCGATCGTCTCGCGCGTGGCCGAGGGTCGCGAGACCGCCAAACGCGAGCACAACGCACCGCTGTCGCAAGCGCTGAAAATCATCATGAACGCCTTTTACGGCGTGCTCGGTTCCAGCGGTTGCCGGTTTTTCGATACGCGGCTGGCCTCGTCGATCACTCTGCGCGGTCACGAAATCATGCTGCGCACGCGCAAGTTGATCGAAGAGCAGGGCCACGCGGTGATCTATGGCGACACCGATTCCACCTTCGTCTGGCTGCGCCGTCAGCATGGTCAGGAAGAAGCGGCAAAGATCGGCCAGGCGCTGGTCGAGCACGTCAATAACTGGTGGCGCGAGCATGTGCGCGATGAATACGGCCTGGAAAGCGCCCTCGAATTGCAGTTCGAAATTCACTACAAACGCTTTCTGATGCCGACCATCCGTGGCGCGGAGGAGGGCAGCAAGAAGCGCTACGCCGGCCTCGTCACCCGCGCCGACGGCAGCGATGAAATGGTCTACAAAGGCCTGGAAACCGTGCGCACCGACTGGTCGCTGCTGGCCCGGCAATTTCAGCAGGAACTGTACGAGCGGATTTTCCAGCGCAAGCCGTATCAGGATTACGTGCGCGACTACGTGCGCAAAACCCTCGCCGGTGAGTTCGATGATCGGCTGATTTACCGCAAACGCCTGCGCCGCACCCTCGACGACTACGAACGCAACGTGCCGCCCCACGTGCGCGCGGCGAGGCTGGCCGACGAATACAACACGCAGTACGGTCGGCCACGGCAATATCAGAACGGTGGCTGGATCAGTTACGTCATTACCTTGGCCGGCCCCGAACCACTGGAAGTGCGCCGCGCGGCCATCGACTACGACCACTACATCACCCGGCAGCTGCAACCGGTGGCAGATGCGATTCTGCCGTTTGTCGACGACGATTTCTCAACCCTGATCGGTGGGCAACTGGGCCTGTTTTGAGTCGAGCAGTTGCAGCGTCCATTCATCGAGAATGCCGTGGAAGTAGCGCTCCAGCGCCTGCGCGAACAGGCTGTCGTCGGCGCTGAACTGAGCGAACAGCGTCATCGAAGAGTGAAATTTCAGGTCGTCAGGATGACCGAAAATCTCCGCGATTGAACGCTGGTGCACGTTGAGCACCAACTGCGTGCAGGTGCGCAAGCGGGCGCCGAGCAATTCATGGTCGAGGTAGGCCTGCGCTTCTTCGGCGGAACCGATGGCGTAGCGTCGGGACATTTCACTGCCGCCCAAACCGGCGAACTGCGGGAAGACGAACCACATCCAGTGACTGCGTTTGCGGCCGTCTTCGAGTTCGCGCTGCACCCGCTCGAACACCGAGTCTTGGGCCAGCACAAAACGTTGCAGGTTGAACGGGTCGTTCTGATCCGTGCTTCTCATCGCGAAGCCCTCGCCAGTCGGCGGCTCAGACCATGGCCAGCCGCTGCTTGCGTTGTGGCGCTTGAAACACCTGATCCAGCGCCGCCAGATCCCCGGCCTCCAGTTGCAGCTGCGCCGCTTGTGCATTGAGTTGCACGTGTTCGGGTCGCACAGCCTTGGGAATCGCAATGACCCCATCCTGACGCAGAATCCACGCCAGCGAAACCTGCGCGGGGGTGACGCCGTGACGAGCGGCAATCTGTTTCAGCACCGGTTCCGCCAGCATCGCGCCGCCCTGACCGATCGGGCAGTAAGCCATCAGCGGCATCCGCTGGTGCTGACACCAAGGCAGCAGATCGAATTCAATGCCGCGCTCTTCAAGGTTGTAGAGCACTTGATTGGTGGCGCAGGCCGAACTGGAGAGTTCTTCGAGGTCATCGACGTCGAAATTGGAGACGCCCCAACGGCCGATCTTGCCTTCTTCGCGCAGACGTTCGAAGGCTTCGACGGTTTCTTCCAGCGGATACTGGCCGCGCCAGTGCAGCAGATAGAGGTCGATGTAATCAGTGTCGAGACGGCGCAGACTACGCTCGCAGGCTTGCGGAATGCCTTTGCGGCTGGCGTTGTGCGGGTAGACCTTGCTCACCAGAAACACTTGATCGCGCAGACCGGCAATCGCTTCGCCGACCACCGATTCGGCACCGCCCTCGGCGTACATTTCGGCGCTGTCGATCAGGGTCATGCCCAGTTCGATCCCCGTGCGCAACGCCGCCACTTCACGCTTGTGCGCCGAACGGTCTTCGCCCATGCGCCAGGTGCCCTGACCAATGACTGGAACCTGCACACCGGCCAATTCAAGGGTACGCATTCAAACCTCCTATCTGAAAGAGTCGATACCTTTAAGTGGGCAGCAGGATAGCCCAGGGGTTCCGAAAGCTTGCAGATGAGGCGCTTTTTACGAAGGTCGCTTGGATGGCGAGGGAATTTATTGTGGTGAAGGGATTTATTATGGTGAGGGGATTTATTGTGGCGAGGGGATTTATCCCCGCTGGGTTGCGCAGCAGCCCCAAAACCATTCAGCGCGGAGTATCAGGCAAACCCGGTTGTCTGGTTTTGGGGCTGCTGCGCAACCCAACGGGGATAAATCCCCTCGCCACAGGGGACTCAACTCATCACAGATGTTGTGTTGGCAGTTATTTCGCGGAGAACTTCAACACCACGCTGTGGTTGTAAGTCTGCCCCGGATCCAGCCGCGTGCTCGGGAAGTTCGGCTGATTAGGCGAGTCTGGATAGTGCTGCGTTTCCAACGTAAACGCGCCCCAGTGCGGATACACCTTGCCGCCCTTACCCTTGACCGTGCCATCCAGGAAGTTGCTGGTATAAAACTGCACACCCGGCTCGGTAGTGAACAACTGCAAATGCCGCCCCGACTGTGGATCGCTGACTTCAGTGGCGACTTTGCTCACATCGCCCTTGGTATCCAGCGCCCAGTTGAAATCAAATCCACCCTGTTTCGGCTCAGCAAATTTCAGCTGCTCATGATCAGCCTTGATGTGCGTGCCGATCGCCGTGGGCTTAGTGAAATCCATCGGCGTGCCCGCAACGGGCGCGAGTTCACCGGTCGGGATCAGTTTGGCCGTCACCGGCGTGTAATGGCTGGCGTACAGGGTCGCGACCTGCTTGAGAATGTCGCCATTACCGGCGCCGGCGAGGTTGAAGTAACTGTGGTTGGTCAGGTTGAGCACCGTCGGTTTGTCGGTGTTGGCCTTGTAGTCGATACGCAGCTCGTTGTTGTCGGTGAGGCGATAGGTGACCTCGGTGGTGAGGTTGCCGGGAAAGCCCATTTCGCCGTCCGCCGACAGATACGTCAGGGTTACGCCGACCGAATCCTTGTCCTTGGTTTCCTGGGCTTTCCAGACTTTCTTGTCGAAACCCAGCGTGCCGCCGTGCAGCGCGTTGCTCTTGTCGTTCTGCGGCACTTGATAGCGTTTGCCATCGAGTTCGAACGCACCTTCGGCCAGGCGATTGCCGAAACGGCCGATGGTCGCGCCGAAATACGCGGTGCCTTTCTGATAACCCTGCACATCGTCGAAGCCGAGCACGACGTCGTCGAACTTGCCGTGCTTGTCCGCCACCAAGAGCGATTGCAGGGTCGCGCCGTAAGTGATGACGGTGGCTTGCATGCCGTGGCTGTTGCGCAGGATGTATTGCTCGACGGGCGTGCCGTCATTGGTTTTGCCGAAGGCTTTGTGCTCGGCGCTGAGGCCGGCGGCATTGGCGGAAAGGGTGGCGATCATCAGGGACAGTCCGAGGCCGGAGAGCAGGTGTCGGGATTGAAGCATGGTTGACCTTCCTTTTTGTTGTTGTTTTCAAAGCAGCGCGGATTCCCCTGTAGGAGCTGCCGAAGGCTGCGATCTTTTGATCTTTATAAAAGCAAAAGATCGCAGCCTGCGGCAGCTCCTACAGGATGGTTAATAGTCATGCTATCTGTGAGTAGGAAGAATATTTATAGCGGATGAATCGTTTATTGCCAAAATAAAGTCTGACTAATTGATGTAGGGATCAGCGCCAAAGGTCGGATCAACGCTCGCACACTGCACTTTTTCGAATTTCCCGGCTCTATCCATGGCCAGGATGCGGTGACCCCCGCCGCACAGGAATGTGCCTGTTCGAGACTACATGCCGAGATTTTTTCAGCTGATTGCCGATTTTTTTCGCCGACCGTGCCTGCCGCTCGCCTGTCTGTCATTGCTGTTATTCAGCGGTTGCAGCCATCAGGAGGGCAACGGCTTTTTCGCGCAGATGCGTGACGGCCAGCCGCAGGAATTCATGCAGACCAGCGTCGACCGTATGGCCACGCTGGCAATGCGCGACAACCTCAACAGCCTCTACCGCCTGATGGGCAAGCTGTACCTGCGCAATCCAGAAGAGCTGAAAAAATCGGGGTTCCTCAGTATCAGCGTGGCGGTGAAACAGGTGCGTCTCGCTGTTGAACAGCAGCAGCCATTACCGGTGCTCGGCGGAAGAAAGGATCTCGCGGCGCTGAGCTACGCGATGAGCCCGGAGTTTCGCGGTGACCGCGTCGGCGCGTTCATCTATGCGATCGGCAGCATGCTGGTGACCGCCCACGGCAATCGCACCGAGTTCTACATGACCGATGCGATCAACCCGACCTTCGTTCACAATGCCGCGCGCAACATCGAAAAAGCCACGTGGATTCTGTCGCAACGGCAGAACAAGGATGGTCAGCCATTGCTGTTTTCCAATGAGATTTCGGAGGAGGGCAGCAACCTCAGCTTTGCCACCGAGTTCGGCAAAATCGTCGCGCGGCTGGATCTGATCACGCAGATGCTTGATGAGCGCTACCGGCGGATTGGTTTGAATTACGCGCAGAGCCTTCTATTCCTGAATTTCCTCCCAGTGCAGTGAGTTCTACGAAACCTGTGGCGTGCAGAGATCCAATGTGGGAGCGAGCCTGCTCGCGAAAGCGGTGGTTCTGTCAACACTTCCACGCCTGAGAGACCGCATTCGCGAGCAGGCTCGCTCCCACATTGATCAAACGGTGTGCCTGGTTTTTGTATACAATCCGTCACCGCTATTGATCGAAAGGGAGCTGCACCCGTCATGACCGACCCCGCAAGCGCCGATTTCACTCGCGTTGACCGCGCCGTCCGCTCGGACAAATTGCCTTATGCCGCGTTGCTGGCGTTCGCCATGACCGGTTTCATCGCCATCCTCACCGAAACTCTGCCAGCCGGCCTGCTGCCGCAAATCGGCGCCGGGCTCAATGTCAGCGAGGTGCTCGCCGGGCAACTGGTGACGCTGTACGCGCTGGGCTCGATTGTCGCGGCGATTCCGCTGACCGTCGCCACGCGCGGCTGGCCTCGGCGGCGGGTGCTGTTGATGACCGTCGGCGGTTTTCTGGTGTTTAACACCGTCACCACGTTTTCCAGCCATTACGGCCTGACCCTCGCGTCGCGGTTTCTCGCCGGGATGGCGGCGGGGCTGTCGTGGGGGATCATGGCCGGCTATGCGCGCGGCATCGTGCCGGTGCATCAACAGGGCCGAGCGCTGGCGATTGCTATGCTTGGCACGCCGGTGGCGCTGTCATTAGGCACGCCGGCGGGAACATGGCTGGGTAATCTGATTGGCTGGCGTGCTTCGTTCGGCATCATGTCGGCGTTGGCACTGGTGTTAGCGGCGTGGATCGTCATTGCGGTGCCGGATCGTCCGGGACAAACCAGCGAAGAACGCCTGCCGTTGCTTGAATCGTTGCGTCTGCCGGGTGTGCGACCGGTGCTGTTCGTGGTGCTGACGTGGATGCTCGGGCACAACATTCTTTACACCTACATCGCGCCGTTTCTGATGCAGGCCGGATTGGCCGAACGGGTTGATCTGGTGCTGCTGGTGTTTGGCCTGTGCTCGTTGGTGGGCATCTGGATTATCGGCATGCTGGTCGATCGCTGGCTGCGTTGGTTGACGTTGATCAGCCTTGCGGTGTTTGCCGTGACCGCGCTGGTGTTGGCGCTGCTGGCGCCGTCACCGTGGCTGATTTACACGTGCATGGCGGTGTGGGGCTTGTCCTTTGGCGGCTCGGCGACGTTGCTGCTGACCGCCGCGGCGGACTCGGCGGGCGATCACGTCGACGTGGTGCAGGCGATGCTCACCACGTCGTGGAACGTGGCGATTGCCGGCGGCGGGTTGTTCGGTGGCTTGCTGCTGGATCGGGCGGGGGCGATGTCGTTTCCGTGGGCGCTGCTGATCCTCTCGCTGATTGCGCTCGCTACCGTTTGGATCAACAGCAACCACAGCTTCAAACCGGGCCGCCGCCAGCACTGACAACGCAGTCTCTCTGTAGGAGCTGCCGCAGGCTGCGATCTTTTGATGTGGGGTATAAAAAACAAGATCAAAAGATCGCAGCCTGCGGCAGCTCCTACAGGGGGAATGGTGTGTTGGGGCATAACGATAGACCGCATTGATATATGTGGTTATAAGAAAAATCGCTATGCTGCGGGCCAGATTTTTCCTGTCGTTTTTGTGGACGGTTTAATGGAATTGGCAAATTTCGGCCTGGTGATTGCCGGGCTGGTGGTGGGGTTTATCGTCGGCATGACCGGTGTCGGCGGCGGTTCGTTGATGACGCCGATCCTGCTGTGGTTCGGCATCAACCCGGCAACGGCGGTGGGCACTGACCTGTTGTACGCCGCCATTACCAAATCCAGCGGCGTGCTGGTGCACAAAAAGAACAAGAACATCGATTGGGCCATCACCGGCTGGTTGACCCTCGGCAGCGTGCCGGCGGTGGCGATGACCTTGTGGTTCCTCAGCACCCTGCACACCGCGCCGGATGCGATGAACGCCATCATCAAACAAGCCTTGGGCTTTGTGTTGTTCGCCACTGCGCTGGCGATCTTCTTCAAAAAACGCCTGCTCGCATTCGCCCACAGACGCGCCGGCGGCAACTACAACCCGAGCGGTACGCGCCTGAACGTGTTGACCGTGATCACCGGTCTGATCCTCGGCACCATGGTCGCGCTGACCTCGATTGGCGCGGGTGCGCTCGGCACCGTGGCGCTGTTCATTCTTTATCCATTGCTGCCAACCCGTCGTCTGGTCGGCACCGAAATCGCCCACGCCGTACCGCTGACACTGGTTGCAGGCCTCGGTCACGCGAGCATGGGCAATATGGATTGGGGGGTGTTGGGCTTTCTGCTGATCGGCTCGTTGCCGGGCATCTGGCTCGGCAGCCACCTGACGGGGCGCATTTCCGACGAAGTCCTGCGCCCGTGCCTGGCGACGATGCTGGTGTTGATCGGCTACAAGCTGGCGTTCTGATCCATTAGGTAAGATACAAAACCTGTGGCGAGGGGATTTATCCCCGATGGGCTGCGAAGCAGCCCCAGTTAATGCAACTGCATTCCACCAGACACACTTCAATCTTAGGCTTTGGGGCTACTGCGTAGCCCATCGGGGATAAATCCCCTCGCCACAGAAACCCCGCTGACCACGAGTTTTGTGCTGCTTAGGGGTCAGTGTTTAATGGTGTATTTCATCACCGTCACCGGCAATTCCTCGTACACCATTTCCTCAATCACCTCCCATCCCAACCGTGCATACAGCGATTGCGCCGCATCGGTGTACAGATACAACTCCTTCACGCCCAGCGCCGCCGCTTCTGCAACCACACGGTTAACCAGTTGCGAAGCAACCCCGCGTCCGCGTTCTTCAGCTTTCACATAAACCCCGGCCAGCCAGGGCGTCAGGTTCGGGCGCAGTTTAAGATCGTTTTCAATCAGCAGTGCGCCGCCGAGCAAGCGAGAACCTTCGAGTGCCACCACAACGCTGGGGATCGCGCCTCTGCCGCAAGCTGCACGCATGCGTTGTGTACGCGCCTCCAAGGTATCTTCGGGGCGATATTTACCCCATTCATCGAAGTTAAGCGTGGCCAGTTCTTCAATCAATTCGGGGTGATCGCACAGGTAATCAATGTGCATGCGGGTGAACTCCGTTTCGGTGGTTGATCCACCACCCTAATGCGGTCATAAAAGGTAATCAAATCTGCCTTGCGATCGTGTCTGTGATGTTGCGCAATGTCGGCCCTGACCTAAGCTTCTAACAAGGCGACACCTATTTGCCAGATAGCCCCGGAACAATCGCCACGATGCGCAATCATTAGAGCGTGGATATTAAAAGGAGATGCGCATGCTCATCAGGTCACTGACCCTGACACTCTTGCTGGCAATTGCCGGCCCTCTGTTCGCCGCTGACAACGATTCGCCGATTGCCGGCGACATGGGCCGCGCCCGACCGCTGATCGTGATCGCACAAAGCACCGTTGACCCCGTGTGGGTCGGCCTGAAAAAGTCGCTCGACGATCCCGCCAACAAAAAAGGCGTCGCCGATCGCAACATCAAGGTTTACACGATCCTCAACATGTCCGGCCAGCTCGATGGCAAAGACCTCGGCCAGCAGGACACCATGGCGCTGCTGCGCTCGCTGAAGCTGGGTGCTGGCGCGTATCCGAAAGTGTTCCTGGTGGGCAAGGACGGCGAGACCAAACTGTCGGCGTCGGGGGATGAAGCGAAAGCGGTGGATTTGAAGAAAATTTTCGACACCATTGATGCCTTGCCGGCGACCGAGAAAGACATTGCGCCTCCGTCCGTGGCAAACACACCGGCAGCCGCAGAACCGGCCGCAAAAGGCGCAAAAGGCACCAAACCAACCAAACCTGCAAAACCCACCAAGCCACCAGAAATGCCGGATGACTAACTGAAGTCAACGCAAATCCCCCTGTAGGAGTGAGCCTGCTCGCGATAGCGGCATGTCAGTTGATACATGTGTTGACTGATACACCGCTATCGCGAGCAGCCTCACTCCTACAGTTTTAAGCTGCGTGTTCTTGCAATGCTGTTTGCAAGCGCTTCATCTCTTGCACAAAACCTTCATACAATCGATGCGCCTCCTGCTGAGTCGTGCTCGACTTGCACGCCACCTCCAGTTGCTCACACGCCGCAATCAACGGCGTCGCATGAATAATCCGCGCACTCCCGAGAATCTTGTGGCAACGCCGTGCCATGCCTTCAAAATCCCCCGCTTCAAACAACAATTCCATCGCCTCGACATCCTGCTGATTGGTGCGTAACACCGTCTCCAGCAATTGCCGGGTCAGCCCCGGATCGCCAGCGGTAATGTCGCTGACCTTGGACGGATTAAAACACGCCGCACTGGCCTGACGTTCACGCTCCGATTCACGCAGATAACGCTCCAGCGCACTGCGTGTCAGCGGTTTGAACAGGCAGGCGTTCATGCCCGCGTCGAGACAGCGGCGGGTTTCCTCAGGCTGCGCATTGGCGGTCAGCCCCAGTACATGGGTCGGCGTGCGCCCCTCGGCGGCTTCGATGGCGCGCAATTGGCGGGTCATTTTGTCGCCATTGAGCAGCGGCATATTGCAGTCGGTAATCAGATAATCGAAGGATTCTTCGCTCCACAGGCGCAACCCTTCGAGACCGTTTTCGGCGCAGGCCACGCGCATCCCCAGCGATTCCAGTTGCCGCTGCAGCACCACCCGATTGAATTCGTGATCCTCGACAATCAGCACATGCCGCGACGGCAGCGGTGGCAGATCTTCAGCCGCCATCGTCGGCAGGGTTTGTGTCTCGGTGTGCAATCGGGTGCTCAGGTTGAGGGTAAAGCACGAGCCGAGCCCCGGCTCGCTTTCGCAAGTCAGTTGCCCACCCATCAACTCGGTCAATTGCTGACAGATCGACAACCCCAGCCCGGTGCCAATCTGTGTTTCGCTCTGGCCGTCAGCGAATTGGGTGTACGGCTGAAACAGGCGCTGGCGCTGTGGCTCGTCCATGCCGATGCCACTGTCGCGCACCGCCAGGCGCAATTGCACCAGATCGCCGTGAGTCAGCAGGCTCAGCTCAACGCTGACCGTGCCTTGGGCGGTGAACTTGATTGCGTTGCTCAACAGGTTGGAGAGAATCTGCCGAAAGCGCAGCGAATCCAGTTCCACCGCTTGATCAGCATCATCGGTGATCAAGGTCAGGTCGATGTTTTTCTGTTGCGCGAGGCTGGCGAACGCCTGCACCACGGTGCGCGCCAGACGCTCGGGATAGCAGCGGCTGCTGCGCAATTCGAACTGGCCGGCTTCAAGTTTGGTCAGGTCGAGAATCTCGCCGATCAGTTCCATCATGCCGCCGGCCGACTTCTGCGCGATGTCGATCAACTCGCCGTCGCCGGTGCGTTCGGGATGTCGATTGCGCAACAGTTCGAGCACGCCGATCAGCGCGCTCATCGGCGTGCGGATCTCGTGGCTCATCACCGCCAGAAAATGGCTCTTGCCCCGATTCGCCGCTTCGGCTTGATGTTTGGCGGCGAGCAAGGCGTGTTGCAGATGCTGTTGTTCGGTCAGGTCGATCCAGCCGCCGATCACGCCGGTCATTTTGCCGTCGGAGTCGCGGTAGGGCAGGGCCCAGTGGTAGATGTGGAAGGTGTTGCCCTTGACCGAGAGCGGGAAATTGTCGAACGACGGCTCGCCGCTTTCCAGGGTGGCGCGGTGGATGCGTTTGTAGTTGTGGGCGTTATCCAGCGGCAGCACGTTGGCCTCGATCAGGCCTTTGTGCAGCACCTGCTCAAGCTCCACGCCCATCACCTGCAAATAAGCGCGGTTGCAAGTGAGCAGCAGGCCTTTGCGGTCGCGCACGTAAATCGGGTGCGGCGTGCCATCAACCAACGCCTTCATAAACAGCAACTGATCGCTCAAGGCTTTTTGCGCTTTGAGACGCTCGGCGATTTGCCGGCGCAGGCCGAGGTTCCATGCGATAAAACCGAGCAAAACGGCCACCAGCACCATCGCCGCACGCAGAATCCAGCGCTTGTATGTGCTCCAGCCGTCCTCGCCGTTTTGCGGGTTTTGCCAGCGATTGGCCAAATCGCTGAACTCGCCGGGGGCGATGTCGAGCATGGCTTTGTCGAGGATCGAAATCAGCGTGGCGTTGTGTTTGCCGGTGGCGAAGGTGATCAACGCCGGTTGTGTGCCGAGCACCGAGTCGATTTGCAGGCGTCCACGAAAGTAGCGATCAATCAGATAAGCCGCGCCCATCTGCGGCTGAATCACACCCTCGACCTGGCCCTCGGCGAGCAGTTCGTAAGTCTCGATCGACGTATCGACTTCGACTGCGCGCAACTCCGGCCATTCCCGCGCCAGCCAATGCGCGGCTTCCGAGCCCTTGATGATTGCCACCGGCCGGCCTTTCAGCCCGCTCATGCCCTCACGGTTGGGCTTGACCCGTGTAACCAGTACAAACGGATTGACCACGTAGGCGCGGGAGAACTTCAGATCCTTGTGCCGGCGCTCGCTGTAAGTCAGCGCCGCGATCAGGCTGGGTGGATCGCGTTGCGCACGACGGGTCATGGCGTCCATCGAGGTGATTTTCTTTGGCTGAAACGCGAGGCCCGTGCGGTCGTTGATCAGCTCGAGCAAATCGGCGGACATGCCGCGCATTTCGCCTTCGGTATCGAAGAAGCTGAACGGCGAATACATGTCGTTGGCCAGCACCTCAACAATCGGATGATCCTTGATCCACTGCTGTTCGACCGGCGTCAGTTGCAGACGGCCGTAACCGAGTTTCGGGTTGGAACCGATGCCCCAACGCCGGGCGATTTGCGCACGTTCCGCCGGGGAGATTTTCGCCAGAACGTTGTTGAACAGATTGAGTAACTGCGCGTCTTCGCGCTGCATGGCGAAGCTGAAACCCAGGCCTTCGGAATCGCGCTGAATAGTCTGCTTGAGGCTCTGCTGGTAACTGCGTTCGAGCAGGTATTGCGCGGAGATCGCATCGGTCAGCAGCACCTTGTTTTCGCCATAAGCCACCAGGCCGAGGCCGTAGGGTGTCGACTCGACCGCCTCGCGGGGATGATCGGGAAACAGCGCGGCGACGCGACTCGGAATCATCCAGTCCGAATCGAACAGAACGGTGGTGTCCTTGGGCAACTGATTGTTCGCCCAGTGGGTGCCGAAACGGCTGACCAGCACCGCTTGATCGTACGCATACGCCGCACTCATGCGCAGTTCGCTGTACTGGTTTTCCAGATGATTGATGCGTGGCACCACATCGATGTCGCCACGTTGCAGGGCGGCGAGGGCTTCGGCCTGATTGGCGAACCGTTCGATCTGCACCCGCAGGCCCAGAGTGCGAGCGATGATGTCGAGGTAATCGGCGGACAGGCCTTGGTATTCACCACCGTCGGCGGTGATGTCGAGCGGCGGCCGATCCGGCAGATAGACCCCGGCGCGCAACACGGCTTTTTGCGTCAAAAAATGCCGTTGCGTGCTGCTCAGGGGCAGGGTTTGCTGATTGCTGGTCGCGCGGCTGAGCAGGCTCAGCGTGTCGGCCTGGGCATTGAGTGCCAGCCAGCCGAGGCAGAAAACAGCGAGCAGTTGTCTGAACCGGTTCATCGCTCAGACCAGATGATTGCGTTTGGCGAACTCGACCAGATCAAGCAGCGTGTGGGTGTCGAGTTTTTGCATCAGGCGGGTCTTGTAGGTGCTGATGGTTTTGTTGCTGAGCAGCATGTCGTTGGCGATCTGCATGTTGGTCTTACCCTGCGCCAGACCGTGCAAGACTTTGAGTTCGCGGCGGGTGATGGTGTCGATGCGCTTGGCGTCGTCCTGGGTGTATTCACTGTGATTGACCGAATCCAGCGTCCCCGGCGGAAACCAGCGTTCGCCATTGGCCACGGCTTTAAGTGCGGTGAGAATCTCCCTCGGATCATCGCCCTTCGACAGATAACCCGCCGCCCCGGCGCGCAGGCATTGCGTGGCGTAGGCCATACTTTTCAAACCGGTGTGTACCAGCACGTGCGCCGTACTGCCGCCGATGCGCAAACGGTCGATCACCGCCATGCCGTCGAGTTGCGGAATGTCCAGATCCAGCACAATCGCATCGGGTTGCAGCTCGAACGCCTTGCTCAAGGCATCGACGCCGTTGTCGCACTCAGCCACCACCACATGGCCTTCGCGCGCGAGAATCATCGCGATTGCCATGCGCACCACAGCGTGATCATCGACCAGCAGCACTTTCATCGATCAGTCCTCAAGCCCGGTTTCAGCATAGCCCGCACGCCGGGAAGAGCACGGCGCGGGCGCGACCGCGAAAAAAGAGCGCGATGCTACTTGGTTTGAGGGGGGATGCAAGAAAAGAGGACTGCACGAATGACAATGGCTACCCCAGCCTTTGTGGTGAGGGGATTCATCCCCGATGGAGTGCGAAGCACTCCCAAAACCGGACGCCCCGGTGAGTCAGAAAAAACAGGGTTCTCTTTTGGGGCCGCTGCGCAGCCCATCGGGGATAAATCCCCTCACCACAGGGATTAGTTTCACAGGGGATCAGTGTCACCAGGGATCAGTGTCACTAGGGATTAGTGCCACCAGGGATCAGTGTCACTAGGGATCAGTGTCACTAAAGGGAGTACCACAGGTTTGGTGCCTGCCTTTATCGAGTAATTGCACTCAGGATCGTATGCGCAATCTTCACCCGCTCGGCATTCGGGTAGTTCTTGTTCGCGAGGATCACAATGCCGACATCCTTCGATGGCACGAACGCCACGTACGCGCCGAAGCCTCCGGTTGCGCCGGTTTTGTTGTACAGCACGTTCTGCGGCTCGGGTTGCGCCGGGGTCAGCCATTGCACTTTGTGCGCTTGCAGCGCCATCGGGTTCGAATTGCCGTTTTGCAGTTTTTCCAGACTGATCGGATAGGCGTAACGCTCCCAACCCAGACCCTGGGTCATGTCACCGACGGTGTAGTAACCGGTGTGCGTGGCGGCGACGGCTTGTTGCAGGGGCTGTTTCAGGCTGGCCGGTTTCAGGTTCGCTTCGACGTACCGCAGCAGGTCGGCGGCGCTGGTTTTGATGCCGTAGGCTTCAGCGTCCAAGGCGCCGGGGCCAACACGCACCGGTTGGTTTGCGCTGTTGTAGCCTTGGGCGTAGAGGTTGGCTTCGGACTCGGGAACGCTGAGGAATGTGTGCTGCAAACCCAGTGCTGGCAGCAGGGTTTGGGTCATCGCCTGATCAAACGACTGACCGAGGTTCTTCGCCGTCAGATAACCAAACAGTCCCAGACTTGGATTGGAATACAGGCGATGGCTGCCCGGTGAATACAGCGGTTTCCACTGCTGGTAATAGCCGAGCATCTTGTCCGCCGAATCGGCTTCAGCGGGAAATTGCAGTGGCAGACCACCCGCGCTGTAAGTGCCCAGTTGCAGCACGCTGATGTTGTCGAATGCGCTGCCGTGCAGCTCAGGCCACAGCGAGCTGGCCTTGCTCGACAGATCCAGTTTGCCCGTCGCCTGCGCATAACCGGCCAGCGTTGCGGTGAAGGTTTTGCTCACCGAACCGATTTCAAACAGGGTGTTTTCGCTGACCTTCAGCCCGCTGTGCTTGTTGGCGACGCCGTAGTTAAAGTAATGCGGTTGGCCATTAACAGTCAGGGCGATGGCCAGGCCTGGAATGTTCTGCTGCTGCATCACCGGCGTGACGGCAGCGCTGACCAAGGCTTGCAGTTGTGCATCGGTTGGCGCAGCAGCCGAACAGGCAGCCGCGCCGAAGCAAAGTCCAAAAGCGCTGTAGGAAAAGAGTTTGCTCGGCATGATTGAACGCATAAGTGAACCACTCTCCATGAGTGTTGATTATTCTATCCCGCTACACTGCGGACGATTTCCCGTTCGGGCGGCTGATCAGCGCGGCCAATTTAGGCAGTCCGGCGCCAATCGACAAACGATGAAATCTCGCATGAGCCATTAGAAAAATTTGGGACTGGGCATGATTCGACCGCAATTGCCGCTGAACGCACTGCGCGCATTCGAAGCTTCGGCGCGCCATCTGAGCTTTACCCGCGCGGCGGTGGAGTTGTGCGTGACCCAGGCTGCCGTCAGCCATCAGGTCAAAAGCCTTGAGGCGCAACTCAACGTAACCCTGTTCAAACGCCTGCCCCGTGGGCTGATGCTGACCGGCGAGGGCGAAACGCTGTTGCCGGTCTTGAGCACGTCGTTTGATCACATCGCGCAAATTCTTGAACGCCTTGCCGACGGACATTATCGCGAAATGCTGACCGTGGGCGCGGTCGGCACGTTCGCCGTGGGCTGGTTGATGCCGAGGTTGGCGGACTTCCGGGCGAAACATCCGCTTATAGATTTACGGCTGTCCACTAACAACAACCGTGTCGATGTCGCGGCAGAGGGGCTGGATTACGCGATCCGGTTTGGCGCGGGAGCGTGGCATGGCATCGAGGCGACACGCTTGCTCGACGCGCCGCTGTCGGTGTTGTGCGTGCCGGAAATCGCCCGGCAATTGCACGCGCCTGCGGATTTGTTGCAGCAGACATTGTTGCGTTCCTATCGCACCGATGAATGGCCGGAATGGTTTCACGCGGCGGGCATGGCGACCCACGCAGCACCGCCGCAGAGCATCGTGTTCGACTCGTCGCTGGCGATGATGGAAGCGGCGTTGCAGGGCAGTGGTGTGGCATTGGCGCCACCGCTGATGTTCGCCCGGCAACTGGCGGCGGAGACGATCTGCCAGCCGTTCGCGATTGAAATCACCACCGGCAGTTATTGGCTGACACGATTGCAATCACGCCCGGAAACGGCGGCGATGGAAGCCTTCAAATCATGGCTGCAGAACGCTTCCTTGTAGGAGCAAAGCTTGCTCGCGAAGACGGCAGCGGATTCAACCATGATGTTGTCTGCCAGGACGCTTTCGCGAGCAAGCTTTGCTCCTACAGGTCATGGTTTGCGCCGTTGGTCTGTTCGATAGCACCCGTCGTGCGCCACCGTTTCCAACGTGTACGACCCGGGTTTTCCGGGCCTCCTTGGTGAGGTGTGTCATGGCTAACGATCTGCTGTTTCAGGGTGATGTACTTCCAACCGATCCAACCCAACCGGTGCCCGGTACCGATGAGCCGACATTGGGAGATCATGATTCACCGATGGGCATGCCACCAGGGCGCGATCCGCTGAGCGATGGCGACCGGCCTGACGACTGGAAGGATCCGGCTGCCGACGACGATGTGCCGCCAGCGGATGAGCCAACGCCGTTGTCGGACGATCGACGTTAACTGATGGGCTGTTTGTCCCGGCCCCATCGCGAGCAAGCTTTGCTCCCACAATGAACAGTGGCATCACCACTGACTTGTAGGAGCCGAGCTTGCTCGCGAAGGCGGCATCAGCCCCAACATCGATTATCGATTAAACCCCGCAACCCGAATCACGACCCGCTGCTCAAGATTCAACGCCAATACCCCGATCAACACCACCACCGACCCCACGAGCACCATCACCGTCGGCCGCTCGCCCAATCCTACCGAAGCAATCGCCATCGCCGTCGGCGGGATCAAATACAACGTCATCGTCGCCCGGCTCAGATCCACATGCTTGAGCACGAACCCCCATGCCAGATACGCCAGCGCACTCGGAAAAACCCCCAATGCCAGCACCGCCCATTGCACCCGTAGCGGCGCTTTCATCACGGCATCGCCCAGCCCTGGCAGATAAATCAGCAACAACAATGTCCCCGACCACACCGCATAGCACGCCAGACTAAAGCCGTCATAGCGCCGCGCATGATGCTTTTGCAAAGCGAAATACAGGCTCCACGACACCGCCGCCAACAAAATCAACAACCCATGCGCGTCGATATCGCCCAGGCCTTTGTCGCCACTGACCACAATCACCACGCCGACAAACCCGAGCAGCACGCAGCCCCAACGCCAAACACTGACCTGATCCTTGAACACAAAACGCGCCAGCAACGTGCTGAACAACGGACTCGACTGCGCCAACACACTCGAAGCGCCGGCACTGACGCTTTGCTGGCCAATGTTCAGGGCCACGTGATGCAGGCTCACAGCAAAAAATCCCAGCGCAAACAGCAACGGCACATCAGCCAGGCTCGGCAGGCGAATGCCTTTGAACGCGGCAATCACCGCCATAAACACCGACGCCAGCAGAAAACGCAGCAACGCCAGATGCCCGGGTTCATAGGCTTGCAGGCCGATGTGAATTCCTGTGGGCGAATACGCCCAGCAGCCGACGACAAACGCCATGGCCAGAATGATTTTGCAGGGAGTGGGCATGATCGAAGCACCGAAAGGTTTTGATGCGCCGAGTATCCGGGCGCTCAATCATTCGCCACAACTGACTTATACTGCGCTGAATGTTCACTCAGAGTGATGATTATGGAGCTGGCGCAGATTCGCATGTTCAAGACCGTGGCCGAACTCGGCAGCATCGCCCGAGCGGCGGAACAGCTGTTTTGCGTGCCCTCGAACATCACCGCGCGGATCAAGGCGCTGGAGGCGGAATTGGGTGTCGCGCTGTTTTTGCGCGAAGGTCGCGGACTGCGGATCAGTGCGGCGGGGCAGACGTTTCTGGCCTACGCCGAGAAAATTCTGGCGCTGACGGCGGAAGCCAAACGCGCCGTCGACCCGGCGGCCGAGCCGTCCGGCCCATTGCGCATCGGCGCCATCGAATCTTCGGCCACCGGCCGCTTGCCACGCCTGCTGGCGAAGTTTCACAAGCGCTATCCGCGCGTGGCGCTGGAACTGACTACGGGGACTTGGGGGCAGTTACTTGACGACACTGTCAGTCATCGTCTGGATGGCGCGATCGTCGCGGTGGATGTCGAGCGCTCGCAACTCAAGCGCACACCGATGTATCGCGAAGAGTTGCTGTTGATTGCTTCAACCTCGTTCGGGCCAGTGCGCGGGATTGAGGATTTGCAGGACAAAACCGTGTTCATGTGGCCGCAGGGTTGTCCGTATCGGGCGGCGCTGGAGCATTGGTTGTTGCGGCAGGGGCAGGCGTTGCCGATTGTCAGCCTGGCGAGTTACGGGGCGATAGTCGGCTGTGTGAGTGCGGGGGCGGGGGTGGCGTTGGTGCCTAAAGGCGTGTTTGAGCAGTATGCGAAAGGGGCTGGGTGTGTGGGCTATGAATTTGCCGAGCTGACGGCCGTCGACAATCTGTTTTACTGGCATGAGAACGCCGGAGTGCATCCGGCGCGAGAGGCGTTTGTGGCGATGTTGCGGGAGGAATTTTCGGCTTAGGAGAGGCTTCCCTCACCCCAGCCCTCTCCCGGAGGAAGAGGGGGCCGACCGAGGTGTCTGGCGTCAAACATCGACCTGAAGCATCGAGTCGATTATGGATTCAGCAAAGCAGAAAAAAACCAGTCAATTTCGGATTCAGTAAAGGAATCCCATGTCGGTGTACCACCCCAATATCCCCCAATCAGTCCCCTCTACCTCTGGGAGGGGGCTAGGGTGAGGGTCGCTTTTTCAGGCCACCGCCAAATCCCGCATCAACAAGCCAAAGCGCAAATCCACCGCATCCGGAATCGGCAAATACACCGTGTGCCCATCCCCCGGCGCCACCTCGATCACGCCGCCCTGAGCGTTGTGCAACTCATGCAGATCAAAGTGAAAGTTGCCCTTGGGCGTCATCAATTCCAGATGATCACCGACCGCAAAACGGTTCTTCACCTTGACCTCAGCCAGCCGATCACGCCGCTCCCCGGTCAGTTCACCGACAAACTGCTGGCGCTCCGACACCGAGCTGCCGTGCAGATAATTCTGATACTCGTCATGCACATGCCGGCGCAGAAAACCTTCGGTGTAACCGCGCTGGGCCAGTGACTCCAGATCCGTCATCAAACTGCGATCGAACTCGCGCCCGGCCACCGCATCATCAATTGCCCGGCGATACACCTGAGTGGTGCGCGCGCAATAGAAGTGCGATTTCGTCCGACCCTCGATTTTCAGCGAATGCACGCCCATGCGTGTCAGCCGTTCGACATGCTGCACCGCGCGCAGATCCTTGGCGTTCATGATGTACGTGCCGTGCTCGTCCTCGAACGCCGGCATCAATTCATCCGGGCGATTGGCCTCCTGCAACAGAAATACCTGATCGGTAGGCGTGCCCATACCGAGGGTGGGCTCGGGCTCAAAGGTCTGCACGATCTCGCCGAGCTGATTTTCCGTGGCTTGCTGCGCCGAGTATTTCCAGCGGCAGGCGTTGGTGCAGGAACCCTGATTGGCGTCGCGCTTATTCATATAGCCCGACAACAGACAGCGCCCGGAATAAGCCATGCACAACGCGCCGTGGACGAACACTTCCAGCTCCATGCCCGGCACTTGCTGGCGAATCTCGCCGATCTCTTCCAGCGACAATTCTCGCGACAGAATGATCCGGCTCACCCCCTGCTGTTGCCAGAACTCGACACTCGCCCAGTTCACCGTGTTGGCCTGCACCGACAGGTGAATCGGCATCTGCGGGAAGTGCCGACGCACCAACATGATCAGCCCCGGGTCGGACATGATCAGCGCATCCGGCGCCATCTCGATCACCGGCGCCAGATCCTTGAGGAAGGTTTTCAGTTTGGCGTTGTGCGGCGCGATGTTGACCACCACGTAGAAGCGCTTGCCCTGCGCCTGCGCCTCTTGAATGCCCAGCGCCAGATTGGCGTGATCGAATTCGTTGTTGCGCACCCGCAGGCTGTAACGCGGCTGACCGGCGTAGACCGCATCGGCACCGTAGGCGAAGGCGTAACGCATGTTTTTCAGGGTGCCAGCGGGAGCCAGCAGCTCGGGCGCGGCGAGGGGCAGGGTAGGCGTCATGGTGGAGTCGGTCGCAAAAGCCCGGCAGGTTAGTGCAGACGTCGGTGCGGGTTATTGATCTGCGTCTACGTTTGCGCGGCCGGCACTCAGGCGCAATCCGCAACTATGCTCAATAAATAAAGATGGCACTCGCGCGCGCGCCGGCTGACTAAGCATCGGGGCGTGCATGGCGCCTGACTGACATGGATCGGACATGAACGCAAAAAGTCTTCAATTCAAATCGCTGACAGTGCTGCTGCTGTTGGTCACCGTGGCCTTTATCTGGATTCTGTTGCCGTTTTACGGCGCGGTGTTCTGGGCGGTGATTCTCGGGATTCTGTTTGCGCCGATGCAGCGCCGCATACAGGCAAAATTCGGCTGGCAGCGCAACTTCACGTCGCTGTGTACGCTGAGTATCTGTCTGGTGATCGCAATTTTGCCGGTGATCATTCTCAGCGTGTTGCTGGTACAGGAAGGCGCGACGGTCTACAAAAACATCGAAAGTGGCGAGTTGGACATCGCCGCGTATCTGGCGCAGTTCAAACACAGTCTGCCGCCGTACTTTCAGCATTTGCTCGATCGCTTCGGCATGGGCGAGCTCAACGGTTTGCGCGAGAAAATCGTCAAAGCGGCGATGCAGGGCAGCCAGGTGCTGGCCAGTCAGGCGTTCAGTTTTGGCCAGGGTACGTTCGAGTTTGTGGTGAGTTTTTTCATCATGCTGTATCTGCTGTTCTTTTTCCTGCGTGACGGTGCCGAACTGGTGCGCAAAGTGCGCATCGCCGTGCCGCTGGAGGAAAACCACAAACGTCGCTTGCAGCTGAAATTCAACCGCGTGGTGCGGGCGACGGTAAAGGGCAACCTGGTCGTGGCGATCACGCAGGGCGCGTTGGGCGGGGCGATTTTCTGGTTTCTCGATATCCCCAGCGCGTTGCTGTGGGCGGTGTTGATGGCGTTTCTGTCGCTGTTGCCGGCGGTGGGCGCGGGGATTGTCTGGGCGCCAGTGGCGGTGTACTTCCTGCTCAGCGGGATGATCTGGCAAGGCGTGGTGCTGGGGTTGTTCGGGGTGTTTGTGATCGGTCTGGTGGATAACGTGTTGCGACCGATTCTGGTCGGCAAGGACACACGCATGCCCGATTACATGATTCTGATCTCGACCCTGGGCGGTCTGGCCGTGTTTGGCCTCAATGGTTTCGTGATCGGTCCGTTGATCGCTGCGCTGTTCATGTCGAGCTGGGCGCTGTTCATTGAGACCAAGCCGAAAGTTCAGCTGCCTTAAGCGTGGAACGGCGCGCTGGCGAGTTTCTCAGCCTGCGCCTGAGCGGCTGGCAATGAAGCGAGCGGGCCGCTGATCGGTTCGCCGTTGCGCATCAGGTACCAGCAGGCGAGCAAACCCGACGCTCTGAGCGAGGCGGGAACGGCGCTGCCGATAACGGACATGATTTGAACCTGAGCCATGACAAGTACCTCCAGTGATCTATGGAGCTACCTTAGGGACTCGATGGTTTAACGGACAATCAACGTTTTCGATAGTGGTCATTGACGCCAATGAGGTTTGGCGTCAGTCCACCACTTGATCGAGCATGTGCATGACTTCGCGCTCGTTGAGCAGGCCCTTGTGCACCAGATTCTCTGCCAGTAACGAGAGAAACTTGGCGCAGCGGTGACCTTCCAGGTGCTTGAGTTCGGTGAGGGTGTTGTACACCTTGCCCGAGGTGCATAAACCGACAATGCGGTGGGGGTTCTGTGTTGGCATGGCTCGTCCTTGTTTTTATCAACCTGTTGTTTACGGACGGATTCAGCTTGCGGTTCCGTCATGACAAAAAGATGACCGTTGTGTGTTCAGCTTCAACGATTCCTGATTGATCATGACGACTTTAGCCTTTGAAACTGTCCTCACAGCGACCTTGGCGAGATTTTTTCAGACGATGGCCGACAAACGGTCAAAAAAAAGCCCCGCTTCAATAGCGGGGCTCTGGTTTACCAGCGACCGTAATGCGGAGGATACGGACGACCGTAATAGCCGCGTGGTGGCCCGTAATACACCGGGGCCGGCACGTAAACCGGTTGTTGCACATAAACCGGCGCCGGTTGGTAGTAGACCGGTGGCGGCGGTTGTTGCACATACACCGGAGGCGGTGCGGCATACACCGGCGCTTGCTGCACGTACACCGGACGGTTCTGGTTGATAAGCGCCGAGCCAATGATGGCCGAGCCAACGATTGCGCCAAACACCGCCGGGCCTTGCCAGTAATTGCCACCGTGGGCTTGCGCTTGCCCCGTAACAGCAAAAGCACCGATCAACAGGGCCACTATGGGGAGTTTACGAATCATGATAATTCCTCGGTTCTTCAACCCGTCGTCCAGGCCTGCAATAGGCTCATGAACGTCACGGGGATACTTCTAAGACAGCGAAATTCTGAAATTCAGCACAGCCGCCAGGTAAATTTTGTGTAAGGTCTGTAACGGTTTCTTTACCGGGCATTCGACCCTTGTGGCGAAGCCTGTGCAGACACGTCGATATGATCGAACAGACCCGATGGAATGGCTAATCCCGTCCATCCGAAAGTGCGTTTAGAAGGAGAAGTTTCATGCAGATGAACCCGAACAAAGACACCCAATTGTGCATGTCCCTGTCCGGGCGCCCCGGCAACTTCGGTCTGCGGTTTCACAACCACTTGTATGAGCAGTTAGGCCTGAATTTCTATTACAAGGCGTTCAGCAGCCAGGATCTGACCGGCGCTGTCGGCGGCATTCGTGCGTTGGGCATTCGTGGTTGCGGCGTGTCAATGCCGTTCAAGGAAGCCTGCATTGCGCTGGTCGATGAGCTGGATGCGTCGGCGGCGGCGATCCAGTCGATCAACACCATCGTCAACACGGCCGGGCATCTCAAGGCTTACAACACCGATTACATCGCCGTGGCGCAATTGCTGGAAACCCACGCCGTGCCGAAAGAATCGACGTTTGCCCTGCGCGGCAGCGGTGGCATGGCCAAAGCGGTGGCCAGTGCCTTGCGCGATGGCGGATACAAAAACGGTCTGATCGTGGCCCGCAATGAACGCGCCGGACGTGCGCTGGCGGACTCGCTCGGTTATCGCTGGCAGGCAGAATTGGGCGATGAACGGCCTCAGATGCTGATCAACGTGACGCCGGTGGGCATGGACGGCGGGCCGGAGGCGGGGCAACTGGCGTTTGAGCCTGAGGTGATCAAAGCGGCGCAGACGGTGTTTGATGTGGTGGCGATTCCGTCGGAGACGCCGTTGATCGTGCGTGGCCGCGCGGAGGGTAAGCGGGTGATTACCGGGCTGGAAGTGATCGCGATTCAGGCGCTGGAGCAGTTTGTGCTGTACACCGGGGTGCGGCCGAATGAGGAGCAGTTTGCGGCGGCGGTGGCGTTTGCGCGTAGCTGATTGCACGGTTTTGTAGCGGCCTCACCGGCCTCATCGCGAGCAGGCTCACTCCTACAGGGGAACGCATTCCAATTGTAGGAGTGAGCCTGCTCGCGATGGCCGCGACACGGTTCCAGATCAGACTTTTGCCTATACTGCTCATCCAGCAAGCACAGACTTGCCCCCAATAAAAACCATGACCGAGGCCCCCATGCATCCGCCCATCCTCAACCTGCATCAGGTCGAACTCGAGCCCTTACCCGAAGCCCTCGCCCCTGAAGGCGAAACCGCGGGCCGCTATCAGCAACGCATGGCGCGGGTCGGTCAGCAGCTTGGCTCACAGAAACTCGGCTATCGCCTCTACGCCTTGCCACCCGGCATGCGCGGCAGTCCGTTTCACAGCCATCGGGTCAACGAGGAAATGTTCTACGTGGTGGCCGGGGAGGGCGAGGTGCGTCTTGGTGCCGAACGCTTTCCGATTCGCGAGGGTGATGTGATTGCCTGTCCACCGGGTGGACCGGAGAAGGCGCATCAGATCATCAATACCAGTCAGGCTGAATTGCGTTATCTGGCGGTGAGCACCCAGCAACAGCCGGAGATCTGTGAGTATCCGGATTCGAATAAATACGCGGTGATGGATAACTTCACGGTCGATGCCGAGGGCAATGCCTCAGGTTTCGTCGCCGTGGCGCGACAGGCGGATGGCGTGGATTACTGGGACGGCGAATAGCCCACAGATCCTGAATTGACGCACAACCCTGTAGGAGTGAGCCTGCTCGCGATAGCGGTGTGTCATTCAAAGATAATGTGACTGACACACCGCTATCGCGAGCAGGCTCACTCCTACAAGGGGTTTATGTTGGTTATTCGAGGCGCGCCAGGCGCTCTTCCAGCGCGGCAATGCGTGCTTCCAGCTCTTCGATACGCTCAAGCGAAACACCGCCACTCGCACCACGTTCCTGCGGATTACTGCGCGCCGCCAGAATCGCCTCGATATCCCCCGGATCGCCCAGCGCATGGGTATAGCGATCCTCGCGCTGCCCGGCCTGACGTGGAATCAACACCGCCAACCCGCGCGCGATCAGGCGCTCAAGTTGATGCACCACCTGCTCGGCATCTTCGAAATCGTGCATGCGGCCGCTGCGGGTCAGCAGTTCGTTGACGGTTTGCGGGCCGCGCAGAAACATCAAACCACTGAGAATCACCTGCGCCGGCACCAGTTCCAGCGCCTTGTCGACCTTGTGCTCCCAGCGGTCGGCGCGGCTGCCCATGACCAGTTTGGCGAAACCGCGACCTTCGAGGGCGCGCAGGCTCTGTCCGACCTGGCCCTGGGTCAGGTTCATCACCGGTTCGCGGCTGGTTTTCTGGTTACACGCCGTGACCAATGCGTTGAGGGTCAGCGGATAGGTTTCCGGGCTGGTCGCCTGTTTCTCGATCAACGAGCCGAGGATGCGGATTTCCGTGGCGTTGAGCCGTGGCTCGTCGAAGGTGGATTCTGGTTCTGTGGTCATCGCGCGTTCCCTCTGCAGTCGAAGCCGCCTAGCCTAATCCTTGCCAAACAAAAGGCAAGCCGTGCGGTCATCAAAGCATGGCTATAATCGCCTCCTTGTTCCACCCAGCCACCACACGAGACTGCCATGACCATTTCCCTGTACGCCGCATCCGTCCCGGTTTTTCAACAAATGCTCAACGCCCTGAGCGATGTGCTGAAAAAGGCTGAAGCCCACGCCACCGAGAAAAACATCGACCCGAACGCGTTCCTGCAAGCGCGTCTGTTCCCGGACATGTTCCCGCTGACCCGTCAGGTACAGATCGCCGTCGATTTCGCCAAAGGCGTTTCCGCGCGTCTGGCTGAAGTCGAACTGCCGAAGTACGACGACACTGAAACCTCCTTCGCCGAGCTGCAAGCGCTGATCGCCAAGGTCTTGGCCTTCATCGGCGAGATCAAGCCAGAGCAGATCGATGGCAAGGAAGGCATTGAAATTGTGACCCGTCCGGGCACGCCGAAAGAGAAGCGCTTCAGCGGTCAGTCGTACTTGCTGACTTACGGCCTGCCGCAGTTCTTCTTCCACGTCACCACCACGTATGCGCTGCTGCGTCATAACGGTGTGGAAGTGGGCAAGCGCGATTACATGGGCGCGTTCTAAGCGGCCAGAAGCCCCTCACCCTAACCCGCTGCTGGAGGGAGAGGGGACTGACGGAGTTGTTTGTTCGAGCTGCACCGACCTGAAATATCAAGTCGAACACTCGTTTTGAACAGCACACAGATCAGCTCCCTTTCCCCTCGCCCCCTTGGGGGAGAGGGTTGGGGTTGAGGGGGAAAAGATCTCCGCCACAAAAAAGCCCGCCAAGGTTCACACCATGGCGGGCTTTTTGTTTTTTGTAGGAGTGAGCCTGCTCGCGATGGCGTTGTGTCATTTAACGATGATGTTACTGACACAACGCCATCGCGAGCAGGCTCACTCCTACAGGGGTCATGCGGTGCGTTGGGCTTTCTCTTCTTCACCCAGGCAAGCCGCTGCGGTAAACAGCACGTCCGTCGAAGAATTCAACGCCGTCTCCGCCGAATCCTGCAACACGCCAATAATGAAACCGACCGCCACCACCTGCATGGCAATCTCGCTCGGAATCCCAAACAGGCTGCACGCCAGCGGAATCAACAGCAGCGAACCACCCGCCACACCCGAAGCGCCGCACGCACAAATCGCCGCGACCACGCTCAGCAGAATCGCCGTCGGAATGTCCACGGCAATGCCCAGTGTGTGCACCGCCGCCAGCGTCAGCACGGTAATGGTGATCGCCGCGCCGGCCATGTTGATGGTCGCGCCGAGCGGGATCGACACCGAATACGTGTCTTCATGCAGGCCCAGACGCTTGCTCAATTCCAGGTTGACCGGAATGTTCGCCGCCGAGCTGCGGATGAAGAACGCGGTAATACCGCTTTCGCGCAGGCACATCAGGGTCAGCGGGTACGGGTTGCGACGCAGTTTCCAGAACACGATCAGCGGGTTCATCACCAGCGCCACAAACAGCATGCAACCGAGCAGCACGGCCAGCAGGTGCGCATAACCGATCAGCGCGCCGAAACCCGAGGTCGCCAGCGTCGACGCCACCAGACCGAAAATACCCAGCGGTGCGAAGCGAATCACCACGCGCACGATCAAGGTCACGCCGTTGGACAAATCACCGAGCACTTCACGAGTGGTGTCGCCAGCATGCCGAATCGCCACGCCCATGCCGATCGCCCAGGCCAGAATACCGATGAAGTTGGCTTCGATCAGCGCCTTCACCGGGTTTTCCACCACGCTCAGCAGCAGGCTCTGCAACACTTCACCAATACCGCCCGGCGCCGTCACCGCAACGTTTTCGGTGGACAGCACCAGATGCGATGGAAACGCCATGCTCGCGACCACGGCCACTACGGCGGCGGCGAAGGTACCCAGCAAGTACAGGAACAGAATCGGGCGAATATGGGTTTCCTGACCGTGCTTGTGGTTGGCGATCGAGGCCATCACCAGCACGAACACCAGAATCGGTGCGACGGCTTTCAACGCCGAGACAAACACTTTGCCGATGAACGCTGTGTCTTTCGCGACTTCCGGGGCGAACAGCGCCAAAGCGATACCGGCGATCAGGCCGATGAGGATCTGCGCGACGAGGCTCAGGTTCTTCAGGCGTTGCAATAGAGAAGGGGAGGAAGCAGTCATAACGGCATCTCTGATTTTTTATAGGCGCAAGGTTGAGTGAACGCGCTGGCAAATTCGGGGGCAGACCAGCTTCACGAACCGAAAGGGTGAGGCGATATCAACGCCGTTAAACGGGCGGTTGATCAGGGGTGTACGTTTTTCAGGGCGCGGACTTTATCACAGCGTAGGCGTTATCCTTCAGGCGTGTGACGATCTGCCACCCGATTGGCGGGCAAAGTCGGCAGGTTTGTGCAAGTCACTGCGGACACACTCTGTTAAGATTGCGCATCCTAATTTTAAAGTTCTGCCAGCGGGCCCTCGGGTCAACGCTGGTGTCGTCGTTTTGCTGGAGTTACCCATGCTGTTACCCATCCTTCTGTTGTCCGCCGCCGGTTTTACGGTGCTGACCACGGAATTCGTCATCGTCGGCTTGCTGCCGGCGATCGCTCGCGACCTTGAGGTCAGCATTCCGCAGGCCGGGCTGCTGGTGACGTTGTTCGCCTTCACGGTGGCGCTGTTCGGGCCATTCCTCACCGCGTATTTCGCTCGATTTGAACGGCGCAAGTTGTTCATCAGCATCCTGATCATGTTCGGCATCGCCAACACGGTTGCAGCATTGGCGCCGAATATCTGGGTGATGGCGTTTGCCCGATTGATCCCGGCCCTTGGCTTGCCGGTGTTCTGGGCTTTGGCCAGTGAGACTGCGGTGGACATCGTCGGCCCGGATTTCGCCGGTCGCGCGATTGCCAAGATCGGTTTCGGCATCGTCTGCGCCACGGTATTCGGCATTCCGGTCGGCACGCTGATTTCCGATGCGTTCGGCTGGCGCAGTGCCTTCGGCATTCTCGCGGTGATCGCGTTTGCCAAGGCTTTGCTGCTGTTTGTGTACCTGCCGAAAACCAGCCTGCACCAGCATCAGGTCAGCTTCGCGTCGCAATTCAAGATCCTGCGCAGCCCGCTGATGATCGGCCATATCGCCCTGTCGATTCTGGTGTTCAGCGGTATGTTTACCGCTTACACCTATCTGGCCGACATCCTTGAGCGCCTCGCCGGTTTCAACGGCACTGTGGTCGGTTGGTGCTTGATGGGCTTTGGTGCGGTCGGGCTGATTGGCAACTCGCTGGGCGGTCGCGCAGTGGATAAGCACCCGCTGGGCGCGTCGGTGTTGTTCTGCGCATTCATGATTGCCGGCATGGTCTCGCTGGTGCCGAACATTCATTCGCCAGTGGGCCTGGCGGTGGCGATGGGTATTTGGGGTATTACCCAGGCAGCGTTGTTCCTGGTCAGCCATGTGCGCCTGATGAAAGCCGCACCAGAAGCACCAGCCTTTGCTGCCTCGTTGAATATTGCCGGGGCCAATCTGGGGATTGGCCTGGGCGCCATGGTCGGTGGCCGGGTTATCGACGGTGCAGGTCTGGGCTTTCTCGGTTTTGCCGCCGCCGGTTTCATTTTGTTGTCGGTGTTTCTGGCCATGGTGTTGATGACGCTGAAGCCGCGCGAAGTCTGCGCCGAAGCGTCATAACGCGGTAAACAGCTCGCGTCGGGCACCTTCGGTAATCGCAACGATGCCGGGGTGCTTGACCTTGCGCTCCACCGAAATGGCGTAGAACGACTCGGTCACCGCGTCGGTCTGGCCAATCAACTCGACGCCGTATTGGCGCTTCACTTCATCGGCAATCACGCTCGGGCCAATAAAAATCCCGCTGCCGGATTGGCCGAAGGCCTGCATCAAGGCACTGTCATCAAACTCCCCAACGATTTGCGGCTGAATCTGCTGCTCGGCAAACCAGCGTTGCAAACGGCTGCGCACCACGGTTTCGGCGCCGGGAATCAATAGCGGCGCACCGTGCAGGCTGCGTGGGAAATCCTGACCGTACTTCGCCGCCAGTTCGGCGGTGGCGAAGAAACTGATCCCGCATTCCCCCAGCTTCTGGCTGTAGCCCTTGATGTCGAGGTGCGAGGGCATCGGGCTGTCGGAAATCACCAGATCCAGACGCTGGATCGCCAGGTCGGCGAGCAAACGTTCGAGTTTGTCCTCTCGGCAGGTGATGCGCAGCGGTTCGCTGAGCTCCATGGTCGGTGCGATCAGGCGATAAACGATGGATTTCGGCACCACGTCCGCCACGCCAACGCGGAACAGAATCTGCTGTTCGTTGGGCTGCGCGCGCAGCATCAGCTCCAGTTCGCCGCCGAGTTGAAACATTTGCTCGGCGTAGGGCAGGGCCTGACGCCCGGCTTCGGTCAACTCCAGTTGACGACCCACGCGCCGAAACAACTCTATGCCGTAGGTTTGTTCGAGCAGGGAAATCTGCCCGCTGATGGTCTGTGGCGTCAGGTTCAGCTGCTCGCACGCACGCACGATGCTGCCGGTCTTGGCCACGACCCAGAAGTAATGCAGTTGTCGGTAATTGAGCATCCGCCGCCCCCCGTGTAGGAGCTGCCGAAGGCTGCGATCTTCTGATCTTGCTCTTAAAAAAACATCAAAAGATCGCAGCCTGCGGCAGCTCCTACATTGAATAGTGTGTGAGTTCGTAAAAACCGAAGTATAGCCGCTAAAAATACGAATTTTCCTGAAGTGTTCACCTCCCTAGAATGCCCAGCCATCGACGGCCGGTCTGTGAGCCTGTCTGTTCATTCGAAGGAAGCCTCATGAAATTCAAAAGCACTGCACTGTTGATTGCGTCTTTACTGGTTCTGGCCGGTTGCGATCAAGCCGAAAAAAGCGCTCAGCAACTGATGGGCAAAGCCGCCGAAAGCGCCAAACAGGCGATCGACGACACCCATAAAGCTGCCGAGCAAGCGCTCAGCGATGCCACCGGCGGGCTGATCGAGAAAAAACCAACCCCGGAAAAAGACTCGGACGAATCCGAATCTTCCTCCAAGACCATCTAATTTAGTCACACAAAGAGTCAGGACTGACCCATGGAATATTTGTTAGAACTCGCCGCCAGCCCTACCGCCTGGGTTGCCTTGGCCACACTGGTGGTGATGGAAATCGTGCTCGGCATCGATAACCTGATCTTTATTTCGATCCTGACCAACAAGTTGCCTACGCAGTACCAGCAGAAGGCCCGCCGTATCGGTATCGGCATGGCGTTGATCCTGCGTCTGGCGCTGTTGAGCACCATCGCGTTTATCGTGCAGTTGACGGAACCGGTGATCGACATCCTCGGCCAGGCCTTCTCCTGGAAGGACATGATCCTGATCGCCGGTGGTCTGTTCCTGGTCTGGAAAGCCACAACCGAGATCCATCACAGCATGGATCCGGCACCGGAAGATCCAAAGTCGGCCACGTCGACCGTGACTCTGGGCTTTGCTGCTGCGATTGGTCAGATCCTGTTGCTTGATATGGTGTTCTCGATCGACAGCATCATTACCGCGGTCGGCATGACCGAGCACTTGCCGATCATGATCATCGCGGTGGTGGTCTCGGTGCTGGTGATGTTGCTGGCGGCTGATCCGCTGGCCAAGTTCATCAACGACAACCCGACTGTGGTGATGTTGGCCCTGGGCTTCCTGATCATGATCGGTATGACCCTGATCGCCGAAGGCTTCGGCGCCCACGTACCGAAAGGTTATGTGTACGCGGCCATGGCGTTCTCGGCGGGTATTGAGGTGCTGAACATGTTGTCGCGTCGTGCCAAGCAGAAGAAACTTGCTGCGCAGGCTTAAACGCCAGAAATGATAAACCGCCTGGGCTCTCGCAGCGCAGGCGGTTTTTTTTTCGCTGGAATTTTGTGGATGAGGCTTAGATCGAGCCCCTCACCCCAGCCCTCTCCCGAAGGAGAGGGGGCCGATTTGGGTGGCTTCAAAACCTGAGTTCAACGAGATATTTAAGGTCGGCGCACCTCTCGCAAACAACTCGGTCAGTCCCCTCTCCCTCCGGGAGAGGGCTAGGGTGAGGGGCTTTTTCGGCGACCTAATGCGCCGTAGCGTGCCGAACACTCTGCTTTTCAGCTTTCTCAACCTTCGCAGGCTCAACCGGATGATGGTGCCGCCGCGAAATCCGCAACACCCCCCACAGCATGGCCGCCGCCACGGCCAGCCAACCGGCAATCAACATCACAATGGTCATGGTCAGGCTCATCAGTGCCTCCTCTTTGCCCTGCGTCGGGCTCACACTTTTTCAATTCGCTCTGTTTCACTGACAGTCTAGTTGCCCGGGTGTTACACGCTATTGACCAAAGGTCGGTGATGACCAATCACTTTGCTCTATGCAATCGCAGCCGCTGCGGTTTAAGGCTATACCGCAGCGGTTTGCCGCCCTATGATCGGTGACCTTGCCGGAACACGATGACCGGCGTCTGAACAGAGAGCAACGATGGTGCAGGTATTTTCTCGAGTGTGTGCGGCGCTGTTGGTGGCTGGCTGCGTGGCTGCATTGACGGGGTGTGCGGGCAGTGTGGCGCCGGAGGTCAAGCGCTTGCCGGAGCGTGTCGAACTCAGTGGCAGGTTCTATCGGGGGCAGGCCTTCCAGAGCGGGCCGCAGGTATTGGCCAGTCTGCTGTCGCAGCAGGGCGTGGTGATTACGCCAGGTCTGCTGGGAAAACCGCTGCATGTGCCGGGCGCTGAAGACAAGTTGCAGCAGAACATTCAGAACCTTGCCCGTGAATACGGCATGGTGGTCTATCCGCTGGACAGCAATCTGCCCGCGCTGCTGACTCAAGTGGCGGCCGGTTACCCGGTAATGGTGCGTTTTAGCGAAGGCTCGGCGTTCTGGGCGGAACCGCGTTACGCGATCCTTTCCGGCTACGACCGCAATAAACAGAAAGTCCTGCTGCGTGCCGGCATGAACCGTCGCGAGTTGATGGACTTTGCCTCCTTTGAATCAGCTTTCGAAAAATCCGGCGGCTGGGCAATTCTGATTCAAAAACCGACGCAGATTCCCGCTGCGGTGGATCGTGCGCGTTGGCTCAAAGCGGCCGATGAACTGGCGCAGGCCGGTCAGGAAAACGAAGCGGCGCAGGCGAAAAAGGCCTTGGCGGCGCACTAGTTCTCCGTTCGTCATCTGCCGGGCACGTCTGTGTCCGGCAAGCCTCTTACCTCTATAACCCGATTTCGCGGGTGAATCAGGAGGCAAGCATGGCAGAGTCCACATCCCCTAAAGGCCCGCACTCATCCGAGCATTCCTCGGGCGATGACCTGGGTTTCGATCCCGATTCGCCGGATCTCGACGACCCGCAAGTCGATCCCGTTGGCCCGGCCAAAGCGCCGAAAGACGTGAAGCCCGGCGACGACGACAAAAAACCGGCCAAACCCTACGACCCGTTAGCCAATCTGAAACCTTGATGCGAGGTGCGTATGAGTACCGATTCAAGCTTCGATGATCAAAAACCTGATAGCGTACCGACGACGCCTGAGCCTGAAGTTGATCCGGTGCTGGATCCGGACAGCCCGCTGCGCGATCCGCTGGCCCGGCCGAATGTGCTGACGCCGGATCTGGAACGGGATCCGAGCAAGGGAGATGGCATACCTGATGATGAACAGATGCCGTTGCCGAATGATTGAGGTCTCTCAGATTTAGTGAGATCTAAATGTGGCGAGGGAATTTATCTGTGGTGAGAGGTTTATCTGTGGCGAGGGGATTTATCCCCGATGGGTCGCGAAGCGGCCCCCGCTTTTGATTTAAAAGAAGCGCCTGCTGCGCAGTCCATCGGGGATAAATCCCCTCGCCACAGATAAATCCCCTCGCCACACGTAGCGTAAATCCAGTGTCCTACTTCGAAGCCTCAACCACGCCACTCTGGCGATTCTTCAGGTTCTTGTCGGCCTTGTACTGCTGCGCCACCGCCGGAACACTGGCACTGCGCCCAGTCTCAACCCAGCTACGAATCCGGCTCGCATCGGCAAAATGCGTGTACTTGCCGAACGCATCCAAAATCACCAGCGCCACCGGGCGATTGCCCATGCGCGTCACCAATACCAGGCAGTGACCAGCAGGATTGGTAAAGCCGGTTTTAGTGATCTTGATGTCCCAGTCAGCCTTGTTGACCAAGTGGTCGGTGTTACGGAAACCCAGGGTGTAATTGGGTTTACGGAACGACACGGTCTTTTCCTTGGTGGTCGTCAGTTCAGTGAGGATCGGGTGCTTGCTCGCTGCGACCAACAACTTGCTCAAATCGCGCGCCGTGGAAACGTTGCGCTCGGACAAACCGGTCGGCTCGACGTAGTGAGTGTTGGTCATGCCCAGCGCCTTGGCCTTGGCGTTCATCGCCGCGATAAAGGCTGCATAACCGCCCGGATAATGATGCGCGAGGCTGGCGGCGGCGCGGTTTTCCGAGGACATCAAAGCGATCAGCAGCATCTCGCGGCGCGGCAGTTCACTTTTCAGTTTGACTCGGGAGAACACGCCCTTCATCTCTGGCGTGTTTCTGATGTCGACATCGATCCATTCGTCCATGTTCTGTTTGGCTTCAACCACCACCAGGCCAGTCATCAGCTTGCTGACGGAAGCGATCGGCACGATCACGTCAGGGTTGCTGGAATAAATGACTTTGTTGGTCTGCATATCCATGAGCAGGGCGCTGCCGGAAGCGATCTTCAGGGTCGAAGCGTCACGCGGGGCAGCGGTGGTTTCCGCAGCGTTGATCGTTGGCGTGATGAATGTGCCTGTGAAAGCAAAAAACAGGCTCAGAATCGAAAGACGAATTTTCACGCGGGCGAACTCATAAAGGTTGGATATTCCGTTAGTTTGTAACGGGTTATTTCTTCAAAGCGTCGAATTCTAGGAGTATGGCTGAAGATCTGTCGATGGTTGTTTGATCGACCTGAAAATCTCGTGAAAAGGCCTGTAAAAAGAGGGGTTTCCGGCGAACGGTTATAGTTTTTTCTCGAATACGAAAAACCCCGCACGGGGCGGGGTTTTGATGCTGCGAAAAAACCGACTTAAGCGTGCAGGGTTTCTGCTGCGTAGAGGGTGTTTTCCAGCAGGCAGGCACGGGTCATCGGGCCAACACCGCCCGGGACTGGCGTGATCCAGCCAGCGCGGGGCAGGGCGGTTTCGTAAACAACATCGCCGACCAGTTTGCCGTCGTCCTGACGGTTGATGCCTACGTCAACGACGATCGCGCCTTCCTTGATCCATTCGCCCTTGACCAGGCCCGGCTTGCCGGCGGCCACAACCACCAGATCAGCACGGCCAACGTGGCCGGCCAGATCCTTGGTGAAGCGGTGGGTCACGGTCACGGTGCAACCGGCCAGCAACAGTTCCATCGCCATCGGGCGACCGACGATGTTGGAAGCGCCAACGACCACCGCGTCCAGACCATAAAGATCAACACCGGTGCTTTCCAGCAGGGTCATGATGCCTTTAGGCGTGCACGGACGCAGCAGCGGGATGCGCTGGGCCAGACGGCCGACGTTATAAGGATGGAAACCGTCGACGTCTTTGTCCGGGCGGATGCGCTCCAGCAATTTGGAGGCGTCCAGGTGCTCAGGCAGCGGCAGTTGCAGGAGGATGCCGTCGATCGCAGGGTCGTCGTTGAGGCGATCGATCAGATCGGTCAACGCTTGTTGCGTGGTTTCGGAGGGCAGGTCGTAGGCTTGAGAGAGGAAGCCGACCTCTTCACAGTCTTTACGCTTGTGCGAGACATAAACCTGAGAGGCAGGATCGCTGCCGACCAGGATCACCGCGAGGCCGGGAGTGCGCAGGCCTTGCTGGCGACGCTCGGCAACTCGTTTGGCGATCTGCTGGCGCAGGCTGGCGGCGATCGATTTGCCGTCGATTAGTTGTGCAGTCATTGCGCGTGATTAACCATCGAGAGGGGAAAAAAAGAGAACGCATTCTCGCATGTCGGGCGGTGAGGGCAAAGGCGCTTGGTCAGCAAATTCCCCTAACTCCTTTAATTAAATGAATTTTTTTCAAAAAGGATTTGACGACCTTCGGAGCGCTCTATACTATTCGTCGCACTTGTCGGGCACAGCCTAGCACTGGTTAAGAAGGTCGAGCAGGATTACGGTTTTGCGAAGACTGGAAAGCACTTAGTTTGTAGTTCTTTTAGAGTACAGATTAATAAGGCGCCCGTAGCTCAGCTGGATAGAGCATCCGCCTTCTAAGCGGATGGTCGCAGGTTCGAGTCCTGCCGGGTGCGCCATTAGGCAGCTTTGGCACAAGTAACGCGATATGGTGGGCGTAGCTCAGTTGGTAGAGCACGGGATTGTGACTCCCGTTGTCGTGGGTTCGATCCCCATCGTCCACCCCATATTTCGAAAGGCGCCAGATGTAACAGTCTGGCGCCTTTGCTTTAAAAGCTTCATCCGCGGATGTGGTGGAATTGGTAGACACACTGGATTTAGGTTCCAGCGCCGCGAGGCGTAAGAGTTCGAGTCTCTTCATCCGCACCAAACAAGCTTCATTCATGCCGTTGGCTTGATGAGGTTCAACAAAGAAGTTAAACGGCTTTTTTGTTACGCAATATGGTGGGCGTAGCTCAGTTGGTAGAGCACGGGATTGTGACTCCCGTTGTCGTGGGTTCGATCCCCATCGTCCACCCCATATTTCGAAAGGCGCCAGATTTAACAGTCTGGCGCCTTTTTTGTTTTAGCGGTTTGAGAAATCGGCGACCGCGGTTTTCGGGTCGCAGGGCAGGGCGTTTCGTCGTATTGATGTTTCTGGATGATGCCGCGCTGCCCGCCGGTCTTGCTTGCAGGGTCGGCCGTCAGGGAATGATCGGCATCCCTTCTATATATAGAAGAGGTTGCCGCAGAGCCTTGGCGTGATTGGTTGTATTCGCCTGTGGTGCGCGATGCATTCGTGTATTCGCACCGATAAATTGCCTGCTGTTTTTTTACCCGTTTTCAGTAGGGTGACTTCTTGAGTTTGACCCACTAGAATGCATGCCCTTGATTCTGGGGTCGGAAACGGCCGGCTAACGTCTGTGCAACGAGGAATATCCATGCAAGTTTCTGTTGAAAATACTACTGCTCTTGAGCGCCGCATGAGCGTCACCGTGCCGGCTGAGCGCATTGAGAGCCAGGTCAACAAGCGTCTGCAGCAGACTGCCCAAAAGGCCAAGATTGCTGGCTTCCGTCCAGGCAAAGTGCCAATGAGCGAAATCAAGCGCCGTTTCGGTGCTGATGCTCGTCAGGAAGCTGTCGGCGACGTGATCCAGTCCTCCTTCTACGAAGCTGTGGTTGAGCAGAAGCTGAACCCGGCCGGTTCGCCGTCGATCGAGCCTAAGTCGCTCCAAGCTGGCAAGGACCTGGAATACGTTGCAGTGTTCGAAGTGTTCCCGGAGTTCACCGTTGCTGGCTTCGACGGCATCACTGTTGAGCGCCTGAGCGCTGACGTGGCTGACGCTGACCTGGACAAAATGCTCGACATCCTGCGCAAGCAGAACACCCGTTTTGAAGTGGCCGATCGCGCTGCCCAGAACGAAGACCAACTGAACATCGATTTCGTTGGCAAGGTTGACGGCGAAGTATTCGCAGGCGGTTCCGCCAAAGGCACCCAACTGGTACTGGGTTCCGGCCGCATGATCCCGGGCTTCGAAGAAGGTCTGGTTGGCGCTAAGGCTGGCGAAGAACGCGTTCTGAACCTGACCTTCCCAGAGGACTATCAGAACCTGGACCTGGCTGGCAAAACCGCCGAGTTCACCGTGACCGTCAACACTGTGTCCGAGCCTAAGCTGCCTGAGCTGAACGAAGAGTTCTTCGCTCAATTCGGCATCAAGGAAAGCGGCATCGACGGTTTCCGCACCGAAGTTCGCAAGAACATGGAGCGTGAACTGCGTCAGGCGATCAAATCCAAGGTCAAGAATCAGGTAATGGACGGTCTGCTTGCCACCAACCCGATCGAAGTGCCTAAGGCTCTGCTGGCCAACGAAGTTGACCGTCTGCGCGTGCAGGCTGTTCAGCAGTTCGGCGGCAACATCAAGCCTGATCAACTGCCGGCCGAGCTGTTCGAAGAGCAAGCCAAGCGCCGCGTTGTGCTGGGTCTGATCGTTGCTGAAGTGGTCAAGCAATTCGACCTGAAGCCTGACGAAGCTCGCGTTCGCGAAATGATTCAGGAAATGGCTTCCGCTTACCAGGAGCCTGAGCAGGTTGTGTCGTGGTACTACAAGAACGAGCAGCAACTGAACGAAGTGCGTTCGGTTGTGCTGGAAGAACAAGTTGTGGATACTGTTCTGCAGAAAGCTAGTGTGACCGACAAGTCGGTCTCTTACGAAGAAGCAGTCAAGCCGGTAGAAGCTCCACAAGCCGACTGATTGTTTTTGCGTTAAGAAATACACACATAAGCCAGCTTTCGAGCTGGCTTATGCGTATTCAAGACATAACTATTTGGGAGTGACTGCAGAGCATGTTCCGTAATTCGTATATTCAGCAGAACTCTGATATCCAGGCCGCAGGCGGCCTGGTCCCGATGGTTGTCGAGCAGTCCGCTCGTGGCGAACGCGCCTACGACATCTATTCGCGCCTTCTCAAGGAGCGAGTGATCTTTCTGGTTGGGCCGGTAGAGGACTACATGGCCAACCTGATCTGTGCGCAACTGCTGTTCCTTGAAGCGGAAAACCCGGACAAGGACATCCATCTCTATATCAACTCCCCGGGCGGTTCGGTAACGGCTGGCATGTCGATCTACGACACCATGCAGTTCATCAAACCCAATGTGTCGACCACCTGCATCGGTCAGGCCTGCAGCATGGGCGCGTTCTTGTTGACCGCCGGTGCACCTGGCAAGCGTTTCTGCCTGCCGAACTCGCGTGTGATGATTCACCAGCCACTGGGCGGTTTCCAGGGCCAGGCGTCGGATATCGAAATCCATGCCAAGGAAATCCTCTTCATCCGCGAGCGCCTGAACACGCTGATGGCCAAGCACAGTGGGCGTACCCTTGAAGAAATCGAGCGTGATACCAACCGCGATAACTTCATGAGTGCAGAAGCTGCGAAGGAATACGGCTTGATCGATGAAGTGATCAACCAGCGCCCAGCTTAAAATAAGCAACTCAAAATAGGCTTGGTCGGCGAGTCTGTTCGCCAGCGGGCTTGAAAAAGCCCGCAATAGCCTTCATCTTGTGTTGCAAGCCTATCGGATTTGGATCGAACGAATGACTGACACCCGCAACGGCGAGGACAACGGCAAGCTGCTCTATTGCTCCTTCTGTGGCAAAAGCCAGCATGAAGTGCGCAAATTGATTGCCGGCCCCTCGGTCTTTATCTGCGACGAGTGCGTCGACCTGTGCAATGACATCATCCGCGAGGAGGTGCAGGAAGCACAGGCCGAGAGCAGCGCGCATAAATTGCCTTCGCCTAAAGAAATCAGCGGCATCCTTGATCAATACGTCATTGGTCAGGAGCGTGCGAAAAAGGTTCTGGCCGTAGCGGTGTACAACCACTACAAGCGCCTTAACCAGCGTGACAAAAAGGCTGACGACGTCGAACTCGGCAAGAGCAACATCCTGCTGATCGGCCCGACAGGCTCCGGTAAAACCCTGCTGGCCGAAACACTGGCCCGCTTGCTGAACGTTCCGTTCACCATCGCCGACGCAACCACCCTCACCGAGGCGGGTTATGTAGGTGAAGACGTCGAGAACATCATTCAGAAGCTGCTGCAGAAGTGCGATTACGACGTAGAGAAAGCCCAGATGGGTATTGTCTATATCGATGAAATCGACAAGATTTCGCGCAAGTCCGACAACCCGTCGATCACCCGCGATGTTTCCGGTGAAGGCGTGCAGCAGGCCTTGCTCAAGTTGATCGAAGGCACGGTCGCTTCCGTACCGCCGCAAGGTGGCCGCAAGCATCCGCAGCAGGAGTTCCTGCAGGTCGACACCCGTAACATCCTGTTCATCTGCGGTGGTGCGTTCTCGGGTCTGGAAAAGGTTATTCAAAACCGTTCCACCAAAGGCGGCATCGGTTTCAACGCAGAAGTGCGCAGCAAGGAAGAAGGCAAGAAAGTCGGTGAATCCCTGCGTGAAGTCGAGCCTGACGATCTGGTCAAGTTCGGTCTGATCCCGGAATTCGTCGGTCGTCTGCCGGTACTTGCGACGCTGGACGAGCTCGACGAGGCTGCGCTGATGCAGATCCTCACCGAGCCGAAAAATGCTCTGACCAAACAGTATGCCAAGCTGTTCGAGATGGAAGGCGTTGATCTGGAATTCCGTGCTGACGCGCTGAAATCCGTCGCCAAACGTGCCCTGGAACGCAAGACCGGTGCTCGTGGCCTGCGCTCGATTCTCGAAGGTGTATTGCTCGACACGATGTATGAAATCCCCTCGCAGTCTGAGGTGAGCAAAGTCGTGATCGATGAAAGCGTGATCGAAGGCAAGTCCAAGCCACTGTATATCTACGAAAACAGTGAGCCGGCAGCCAAGGCAGCACCGGACGCGTAAGCGTCCACCCTGCCGCAACAAAGAAGGGGCCTTCGGGCCTCTTTTTTTTTATGGCATTTTTTACATCCGCTTTGCGCTTGTTTTTTTTCAAGGCAGCCCCCATCTTGGTTTCAAGCTCAATTCCATCTGATTACGGCCATATGGCCGCCGTAGAGGCGAAATCATGAAGACAACCATCGAATTGCCTCTCCTGCCATTGCGTGATGTCGTGGTTTATCCGCACATGGTTATCCCACTGTTCGTGGGGCGCGAGAAATCCATCGAAGCCCTCGAGGCCGCGATGACGGGCGACAAGCAGATCCTGCTGCTGGCCCAGAGAAACCCGGCTGACGACGATCCCGGTGAAGACGCTCTCTATCGCGTAGGTACCATCGCTACCGTTCTGCAACTGCTCAAGCTGCCTGACGGCACTGTCAAAGTGCTGGTCGAAGGTGAACAGCGCGGTACTGTCGAGCGTTTCAGCGAAGTTGACGGCCACTGCCGCGCTGAAGTCTCGCTGATCGAAGAAGTCGACGCTGCCGAGCGCGAATCCGAAGTGTTCGTGCGCACGCTGCTGTCGCAGTTCGAACAATATGTGCAGTTGGGCAAAAAAGTCCCGGCTGAAGTCCTGTCGTCGCTCAACAGCATCGATGAGCCGGGTCGTCTGGTCGACACCATGGCCGCGCACATGGCGCTGAAAATCGAGCAGAAGCAGGAAATCCTCGAAATCATCGATTTGTCGGCCCGGGTCGAGCACGTTCTGGCGCTGCTGGATGCCGAGATCGATCTGCTGCAAGTCGAAAAACGCATTCGTGGCCGTGTCAAAAAGCAAATGGAGCGCAGTCAGCGTGAGTACTACCTGAATGAGCAGATGAAGGCTATTCAGAAAGAACTCGGCGACAGCGACGAAGGCCACAACGAAATCGAAGACCTGAAAAAGCGTATCGACGCTGCCGGTCTGCCGAAAGACGCGTTGGCCAAAGCCACGGCCGAGCTGAACAAACTCAAGCAAATGTCGCCGATGTCCGCTGAGGCCACCGTGGTGCGCTCGTACATCGACTGGCTGGTGCAGGTGCCGTGGAAGGCACAGAGCAAGGTACGCCTTGATCTGGCGCGCGCTGAAGACATTCTCGACGCCGACCACTACGGCCTCGAAGAGGTCAAGGAACGCATCCTTGAATACCTCGCCGTGCAAAAACGTGTGAAAAAAATTCGTGGCCCGGTGTTGTGCCTGGTCGGTCCTCCGGGCGTGGGTAAAACCTCGCTGGCCGAGTCGATCGCTCACGCCACCAACCGTAAATTCGTACGCATGGCCCTCGGTGGTGTGCGGGATGAAGCGGAAATTCGTGGTCACCGCCGGACTTACATCGGTTCGATGCCGGGAAGATTGATTCAAAAGATGACAAAAGTGGGCGTTCGCAACCCGCTGTTCCTGCTCGATGAAATCGACAAAATGGGCAGCGACATGCGTGGCGATCCGGCGTCGGCGTTGCTGGAAGTGCTCGATCCAGAGCAAAACCACAACTTCAACGATCACTATCTGGAAGTCGATTACGACCTCTCGGATGTGATGTTCCTGTGCACCTCGAACTCGATGAACATCCCGCCGGCGCTGCTCGACCGCATGGAAGTCATCCGTCTGCCGGGCTACACCGAAGACGAAAAGATCAACATTGCCGTCAAATATCTCTCGCCAAAACAGATCACCGCTAACGGTCTGAAGAAGGGCGAGATTGAATTTGATGAAGAGGCGATCCGCGACATCATCCGTTACTACACCCGTGAAGCCGGTGTGCGTGGCCTCGAACGTCAGATCGCTAAGGTCTGCCGCAAGGCTGTGAAAGAGCACGCGCTGGAAAAACGCTTCTCGGTAAAAGTGACAGCTGACTTGCTGGAACACTTCCTCGGCGTACGTAAATTCCGTTACGGTCTGGCCGAGCAACAGGATCAGATCGGTCAAGTGACCGGCCTTGCCTGGACTCAGGTTGGCGGAGAGTTGCTGACCATCGAAGCCGCTGTCGTGCCGGGTAAAGGTCAACTGATCAAGACCGGTTCGCTGGGTGATGTGATGGTCGAATCGATCACCGCAGCCCTGACCGTCGTGCGCAGCCGTGCCAAGAGCCTGGGCATTCCTGTGGACTTCCACGAGAAGCGCGACACGCACATTCACATGCCGGAAGGCGCGACCCCGAAAGACGGTCCTAGCGCTGGTGTAGGCATGTGCACGGCCCTGGTGTCGGCATTGACCGGCATTCCGGTGCGCGCTGATGTCGCCATGACCGGTGAAATCACCTTGCGCGGTCAAGTGCTGGCAATTGGTGGTCTGAAGGAAAAACTGCTCGCGGCACACCGCGGTGGAATCAAGGTTGTGATTATTCCTGAAGAAAACGTACGTGATCTCAAGGAGATTCCGGACAACATCAAGCAGGATCTGCAGATTAAACCGGTTAAATGGATTGACGAGGTCCTGCAAATTGCGCTGCAATACGCGCCGGAGCCCTTGCCGGATGTGGCTCCGGAGATAGTTGCCAAGGATGAAAAACGTGAGTCTGATGCTAAGGAAAGAATTAGCACGCATTAGTATGCTTTTGCCTGGGTGGCTTCCTTGACAGCTTTTTAGAGCCCTTGTTATAAAGCGGCTCTTAAGTGTCTGTAGGCCATTCAGCACTCGTTTTTGCTTTCACCAAAAAACTTAGAATCATCTCAAAATAGATATAAGGGGACTTAGAGTGAACAAGTCGGAACTGATTGATGCTATCGCTGCATCCGCTGATATCCCGAAAGCTGCTGCTGGGCGTGCGCTGGACGCTGTAATCGAATCCGTCACTGGCGCTCTCAAGGCTGGCGACTCCGTTGTTCTGGTTGGTTTCGGTACGTTCTCCGTGACTGATCGTCCAGCTCGCGTTGGTCGTAACCCACAGACCGGCAAGACGCTGCAAATCGCTGCTGCTAAAAAACCAGGCTTCAAAGCCGGTAAAGCACTGAAAGAAGCGGTTAACTAAGTTCGTTACAAGTTTTTACCCATCCGGGTCGGGGTCATCCCTGACTTGGCAGCGGAGCGGTAGAGCAGGTCGCTGAAACAGGCGCCTGTAACGCCGGGATCGAGGGTTCGAGCCCTGTCCGCTCCGCCAGTTACGAGAAGGCGCATCCTCGGATGCGCCTTTCTTCTATCCGGATTCTACCCACGCTCCACGGTTGCCTAATTTGAAGTTCAACCGTTTCTGGGGGACGCATGCTGCAGAATATCAGGGACAATTCACAAGGCTGGATTGCCAAGACCATTATCGGGGCCATCATTTTGCTGATGGCTTTGACCGGTTTCGACGCCATTTTCCAGGCCACGACTCACAAGAACGAGGCGGCCCAGGTCAATGGTGAAGAGATCAGCCAGAACGAGCTAAGCCAGGCCGTTGATATGCAACGCCGTCAGCTGATGCAACAGCTGGGCAAAGATTTCGACGCTTCGCTGCTCGATGAAAAAATGCTTCGCGAATCGGCCCTCAAGGGTCTGATCGATCGCAAGCTGCTGCTGCAAGGCGCAGAACAATCGAAGTTCGCTTTCTCCGAAGGCGCTCTGGATCAGGTGATCCTGCAAACCCCTGAATTCCAGGTGGACGGCAAGTTCAGCTCCGATCGTTTCGACCAGGTGATCCGTCAACTGGGCTATAGCCGTATGCAATTCCGCCAGATGCTGGCTCAGGAAATGCTGATCGGCCAACTGCGTGCCGGTATCGGTGGCAGCGGTTTCGTCACCGACGCTGAAGTGTTGGCCTTTGCCCGCCTGGAAAAACAGACCCGCGATTTCGCCACCCTGAGCGTCAAAGCCGACCCAGCCTCGGTCAAGCTGACTGACGATGAGGTCAAGGCTTACTACGACGAACACGCCAAAGAGTTCATGACTCCGGATCAGGTGATCGTCGATTACGTTGAGCTGAAGAAGGCTTCGTTCTTCGACCAGGTCACCGTGAAAGACGAAGACCTGCAGGCGGCGTATCAGAAAGATATCGCCAACCTGTCGGAACAGCGTCGTGCCGCGCACATCCTGATCGAAGTGAACGACAAGACTACTGAAGCTCAGGCTAAAGCGAAGATCGAAGACGTCCAGGCGCGTTTGGCCAAGGGCGAGAAATTCGAAGCGCTGGCCAAGGAGTTCTCGCAGGATCCGGGTTCGGCCAACAATGGCGGTGACCTCGGTTTCGCAGGCCCTGGCGTCTACGACCCGGCCTTCGAAAAAGCCCTGTACTCGCTGAACAAGGATCAAGTGTCCGAGCCGGTTCGCACGGATTTCGGTTACCACCTGATCAAGCTGCTGGGTGTTGAAGCGCCAGAAGTGCCAACCCTGGCCAGCCTGAAAGACAAGCTGACCCGCGATCTGAAAGCCGCGCAGGTTGAGCAGCGTTTCGTCGAGGCGACCAAGCAACTGGAAGACTCCGCGTTCGAAGCATCCGACCTGGCGCAGCCAGCGGCGGATCTGAAACTGACGGTGCACACCTCCAAGCCGTTTGGCCGTGAAGGTGGCGAAGGTCTGGCGGCCAACCGTGCCGTGGTCACCGCTGCGTTCAGCACTGAAGTGATTGATGAAGGCGCCAACAGCACCGCCATCGAGCTGGACCCGGATACCGTGGTTGTGTTGCGTGCCAAGGAACACCTGAAGCCTGCGCAATTGCCTCTGGAAAGCGTGAACGTGGCTATCCGCGCCCAGTTGACCAAAGAGCACGCCAGCGCGGCTGCCAAGACTCAGGCCGAGAAGCTGATTGCTGATCTGCGTGAAGGCAAAGAGGTTGATGCGCAGAACTGGAAAGTCACCCAAGCGGCTACTCGTGCGCAGGAAGGTGTTGATCCGGCGGTTCTGCAGGCGTTGTTCCGTATGCCGAAGCCGGCTGCCAAGGACAAGCCTACGTTTAGCAGTGTGACGTTGCCGGATGGTAGTTTGATGATTGTGCGTCTGAATGGCGTGAATGAAGCGGCTGCACCGACGGATGAAGAGAAGGCGCAGTACCGTCGCTTCCTGGCGTCGCGTGAAGGTCAGCAGGACTTTGCGGCGTATCGTAAGCAGTTGGAAGCTCAGGCTGAGATCAAGCGGTTTTGATCGTTGACTGAGTTTTGGAGAAAGCCCTGACGTGAGTTGGGGCTTTTTTTTGGTTGGGGGGGGGTGTATATCCGTTTTTTGGGGGATGGCTGCTGTTGGTTCCGCCCTTACGGCGGGTCACTTTTGCAGACGCCCAAAAGTAACCAAAACGCTGTGCCCTGACGTCCGGCCCTCGCTAAGGCTCGGGTTCCTTCGCTCCGGGTTCATCCGGGGGCATCGCCTACGGTTTGCTTCGCTGCACCTCCTCTCGATGCTTTCCCCGTATGAATCCCTCCACTCAGCCTCCCGACGGGCTCTAAGATCAAGATCAAAAGCAGGCGAGCTGACACTCGGCCTAGTGGTTGGCTTGGGTTCGCCGCGATTTCATGTAGGAGCTGCCGAAGACTGCGATCTTTTGATCTTGATTTTGTAGGAGCAGAGCTTGCTCGCGAAGGCGGCCGACCAGACACTATTATCTAACGGCATTAACCCAGTCCCACTGTGGGAGCTAGCCTGCTAGCGAAGGCAACCTGTCAGCCAGCCAAAGTCTAAATGCCTGTGTTCACCCTTATCTGGTTCGCGGAAACCCATGGGTTCTCGCTGTCACCGTCGCACACAGACTCATCAGCAACAACACGCCCACAATCCACGGAAATACCCCAACCCCCAAATTATCCAGCAACAACCCTCCCGCCAATCCACCCCCCGCAATCCCGACATTCCACAACGTCACCAACATCGATTGCGCAGTATCTGCGGCGTCCTTCGCCGTTTTCGCCGAGGCTGTTTGCAGCAGCGAAGGCATCGCACCAAATGCGAGGCCCCAAACTGCCGTAGCGATATAGATCACGCCGGCGGACTCGCGCCACAAACCCAACGCAATCGCCGACAGCATGAACAGTGCTGCGCTGATCAGTACCAATTCGCGTAGCCAGCGATCAATCAGGCTACCGACGATCCACAAGCTCAGCACCGACGCCAGGCCGAACACCAGCAGCACGCGGTCAACTGAGGCATCGAGTCCGGACGGTTTCAGGAACGGGGCGATGTAGGTGTAGAGCAGGTTGTGTGCGACGACGTAGGTCAAGGTCACGAACAGCACCGGTCGTACGCCTGGGAGGGTAAATACCTTACGCAGTGGCAGACGTTTTCCTTCGGGTTCTCCGGCGAAGTCGGGGACTTGCCAGCGTACCCAGATCACTAGCAGCACGGTCAGGGCGGTCATGATGGCGAAGCTCAGGCGCCAGCCGATCAAGGTGCCGAGCAGGGTGCCGGCCGGGATGCCTAGGGACAGCGCGATGGGAGCGCCGAGCATAGCGACGGTGATGGCGCGGCCTTGCAGATGGGGGGCGACCATGCGGCTGGCGTAGCCGGCGAGTAGTGCCCAGAGCAGGCCAGCGAATATGCCGGCAATCAGGCGTGCGATCAGGGTTAGCCAGTACAGCTCCGAAAGGGCGGTGATGCTGTTGGCGATGGCGAAGCCGCCGATGGCGGACAGTAGAAGAGGGCGTCGGCGCCAGCTACGGGTGGCGAGGGTTAGTGGAATGGCGGCGAGTATTGAGCCGATGGCGTACATCGTCACCAGTTGTCCGATCAGTGCCTGGGAGACGTTCAAGCCGCTGCTCATTTGCGGCAGCAGGCCGGCGGGCAGGGCTTCGGTCATGACGGTGATGAACCCGGCGGTGGCCAAGGCCAGCAGGGCGCCGAGGGGTAAGCGTTCGCGTTGTTGGAGCGAAGCTTCAAGTGGGCGGCAGGTGAGTTGTGCGTCGTTCATGAGCATTCATCCGTGGGCAAAGGTCAACGAGTGCACAGGGTAGGGCGCTGCGCCCTGGTGAAAAACAGGTTAAGGTTCCGAACATATCGGACACGGATGTCTTGAATCGGGAGGGTGTATGGATCGCCTTGGCAGTATTTCGGTATTCATTCAGGTCGCCGAGACGCGCAGTTTTACTGAGGCGGGGCGGTTGACGGGTGTGTCTTCGTCGGCGGTTGGTAAAAGCATTGCGCGTCTGGAGGCGCGGCTGGGGGTGCGCTTGTTTCATCGCACCACGCGTAGCATCACGCTGACCAGCGAGGGGGCATTGTTCCTACAGCGTTGCCGTAAAATTCTGGCGGATGTTGAGGCTGCAGAGTTCGAACTGTGTGATGCCGCTGCGCAACCGCAGGGAAAATTGCGTATCAGCGTGCCGCAGGTGTTGGGTCTGGTGATGCCGGTGATGACTGAGTTCATGACGCTGTACCCGCAGATTGAACTGGATCTGGATTTAACCGATCGCATGGTCGACGTGGTTGAAGAGGGTTTCGACGCGGTGATTCGCACCGGCAAACCGCGTGACTCGCGGTTGATGGCGCGGTCGTTGGGCGAATTTCGGATGGTACTAGTTGCCAGTCCCGCTTATCTGCAGCAGCGGGGTACGCCACAACGGCCCGCCGAGCTGGCCGATCACGCCTGTTTGCGTCACATCTTTCACGCCACTGGCAAACTCGAGCCGTGGCCGCTACGGCGTGAGGAGGGTGCGGATGAGCCGAAATTGCCGACCCGGCTGGTGAGTACGTCCATTGAGGCGGTGAGCCACGCGGCGCTGGCGGGGATGGGCATTGCCTGCCTGCCGGATTTCATGACCCGCGACGCGGAATCACAAGGATTGCTGCATCGGGTGCTGGATACGCATCTGCAACATGTCGGGCAGTTCTGGGTGTTGTGGCCGTCGAGTCGCCACGCCACCGCGAAGTTGCGGGTTTTCATCGATCATTTGGCGTTGCGACTTTTTCCGGTAAATGAAGGTCGGATAGAGTTGTAACTGTTTCAAGACACTAATCCATACGGCGCGGGTCAGCGATCTGTTGCACAATACGCCCCGGACTGTTTTCCCCCAGGATGTTTAATGTTGATTTCCACTCCCTTGCGTGTTGTCGGTTTGGCGTTGTTGGTGGCTGCTGTCGCCGGCTGTTCGAAAGACAAGCCGATGTATGAGCATGAGAATTTCGACGATTCCGGCATGTTTTCGCGTAATTACCCGGTCGCCGACACCGCCAGTTGCGAAGCCGCACGGCGTGCGTTGCTTAGCCAGGGTTACATCATTACCAGCAGCGACCCGAAACTGGTCAGTGGCCACAAGAGCTTCCAGCAGACCGGCGATACGCACTTGGAGATCAGCTTCAACGTGGTCTGCGCCGAAGACAGCAGCGGCAAGCATCACGCGACAATGTTCGCCAACGCCCTGCAGGATCGCTATGCACTGAAGAAGACCAACAACTCGGCCAGCCTCGGTGTTGGCGTATTGGGCTCGGTGTCGATGCCGATCGGCTCGTCGGACGACTCGATGGTGAAAGTCGCCAGCGAGACAGTGATTTCGCAGAAGTTCTATGAGCGCTTCTTCACGTTGGTCGAACAGTTCCTGCCGGCGGATGCGAAGAAAGCGGCGCACATCGAAGAGAAGCCGAAGGCTGATCTGGGCGTACCTGAGCCGAAACCTGTGGCTGCGCCATTGGCACCGGTGCCGGCGGCAGAAACCGCTCCAGCCCCGACGCCTGCCCCGGCTGCGACGCCTGCACCTGCTGCAGAACCGGCGCCGGCACCAGCCGAAGTTGCCCCGGTCAGCTCTGAACCTGTTGCCCCACCTGCGGAGTCCGCGCCAATCACCCCGGCTCCAGTCGCAGAACCCGCGCCAACACCGGAAGTGATCACGCCACCGGCCAATCCAACAGACATCCCGCCGCCGTCCGAGCCAATCCCGGCGATGCCAGCCTCCGGCCAGTAATCCAGCCCGAACTTCTGTAGGAGCAAGGCTTGCCCGCGAATGCAATCTGTCAGCCAGCTTTTATGTTGAATGACACTCCGCTTTCGCGAGCAGGCTCGCTCCCACAGTGGTTTTTGGGTGGTATAAGATTTCGTTACATTCCGCTGACAATAATCCCGCGATAAATTCCTGACCTGCTGCTACGTTTTATCCATGAAGGGCGCGTTTCATTTTTCCTTCACACGGGCACTTTATGCTCGGGGCACGGGTCGATTGATCAGGCCATTTTTCAGAGAGCAGTAGGGGGATTACGCAATGGATGACTATCAAGAAGAGCTGCTCGAATTTCACGCCTACGAACTGGATCAGCCTGAACCTGCTGAAGACGCTACCGAGCTGTAAGCGTCACGCGGTTTTACGGTGACTGCGGCGGAATTCGCCCGGGGTCTGGCCGCTCCAGCGTTTGAATGCACGCTGAAAAGCCTCGGCTGAGGCAAACCCCAGCAGGTAGGCGATTTCACCGAACGCCAGTTCCGTGTCGCGGATGTACGTCATCGCCAGATCACGGCGAGTGTCATTGAGGATCGCGCGAAACTGCGTGCCTTCCTCGGTCAGTTTGCGCCGCAATGTCCAGGTCGGCAGCTTCAAGCGCGCCGCCACTTCTTCCAGGTCGGGTTCCCGGCCACCATTCAACAATGGCCCCAATAACTGCGTGATGCGTTCACGCAGGCTGCGGGTGCGGGTCAGTTGTTCCAGTTCTCGCTCACACAATTGCAGCAAGTGCCGCCAGGTGCTCGGGCAGTGTTCGGGGTTACGTTGGGCGAGGCTGCTCAGGCTCAGGCGCAATTGATTGCGCTCGGCAGCGAACTGGATCGGGCATTCACCCAGCACGCTGTAAGCGTCGCGGTAATCCGGCGCGTCGAACTCGATCTCGATGCGCTCGGCGCGCAGCGGTTCACGGCTGACACTGGCGAGCTGATGCAGCCATCCAGCGATAATCGAATCCACCACAAAACGGTTGTAGGCGTTGTACGGGCTGATCGAATAGAAACGCAGCCACGCGCCATTCGCGTCTTCGTGAAAACTTGATTGGCCACGATAGTTGGAGCCGTACAGCGGTTCGAAACGAATCAGGCAACGCGCCGCTTCACGCACGGTCGGCGCTTGTGCGGCGGTGACGCCAGCCAATCCGGCCTGACTCAAGCGACTGAGCTGGCCCATACGCAAACCCAACGCCGCATCACCGGTCAGTTGAATCGCCGCATGGCCCAAACGCATGTAGCGCGGAATCGATAACCGCGCGCCAGCCTCGGCCAATCGCGCAGCATCCAGACCGTATTGCTCGAGCAAGGGCAGCGGATCGGCGTCATGACTGCGCACGGCATCGGCGAGGCTGTGCACGAAACCCACCGATAAATCGCCCAGACGCATCGGCTGCGGTTTCATGGCTTACAACCAGACGTTCAGCAAACGTGCGCCACGGGCCTCGCCGTCGGCGAACTGTTGGCCGTTGCTGCTGAGGAAGCTCTGCCCCGAACTCAACTTGTCCCAGAACTGCCCGCGCAGGAACACGCTCATGCCGGCCAGCGCGTTGTTGGCGGGCGGTTGCGCGGTGAGGGTCAGGCGATGCCAGGCCTGACCTTCGCTGACTTCGCCGGGTTTGAGGCTGACCGAACTCGGTGTACTCGAACCCTTGTAGCCGCCCCACGGTTGATCCCACACGTTGTGCCCGACGACAAACGCCGGCACCGCCACCAGTTGCGCGCCTTGCGCGTCGAGCTTGCGGTAGTTGTCCGGATACCAGCTGTCGCTGCCGATCAGGATGCCGAGGCGCCCGGCCGGGGTGTCGACGACGTTGATGGCGTGTTGATCTTCGCCTTCAAGCACGTCGCGCTGATCGAAGATCGGGTGCATCTGCCGTTGTGGCTGGCCGAGCGGCACGCCGTCACGACCAAACACCACGCTGCTGTTGAACAGGGCGCCGCTGCCGGGTTTGAGTTGACCGTCACGAATACTCGGCTCGGGCAGCACGATGGAGCCGGCCACCAGCGTTACATGAAATTCCTTGGCCAGACCGCCGAACAGCGCCTGGTAATCCTTGGCCATCGACTTGGACTTCATGCGCAGATGCGCGTCGTTCAGTCGGTTGCTGCCCTTGGCCGTCAGCCACGCACGGGCAAACAACAACGGATTGCTCGCCGCCAGCCAGTTCATCGCTTCGGTGAGCGTGGGCGCCTGATACAGCTCGTCTTTTTCGCCGCTGATCATCAGCCAGGTGCCGACGTGCTCGGGCAATACGACGATTGTCTTGTCATTCAACAAGCCTTGATCCTGCGCTTGCTGCAGATACGCGGCGAGCTTGCGGTGCAGGCGCTCGGGGCTTTGATAGTCGGTGGGGTAGAGTTCGGGCTGGATGCCCAAGAGATTGCCACGGTCGGCGGGTGTGCCTTGATCGACCGCGAGTTTGATTCGCAGATCCGACAGGTAATGTCCCGCCGGGCGGTCTGCCGCCCACATGGCGTAGGAAGCAAGGACGGCCACGAGGGCCATGGAAAATGTCAGGTACAGAAGTTTGCGCATGAATTCCAACAGAACCGGGTGCATGGTGTGACGCGGGTCGATGATACCTCAATAGTGCCGGGCGAGGGCGCAGGCACGGGGCCATGCCTGCGCCTGACACTCATTGCAGAGCGCCGACGGCGTGCTGTGAACAGGCTGCCAGATCCTCGAGAAACGCTTCGAGAATGGGCGGCGGCGCGATGCCGCGCCGGGTGATCACGTCGAACGGCGAGACCAGTTGCAGGCTGTCCGGGGCCAATTGGTGCATCTCGCCGGTCTTGACCCATTGTCGGGCGAAATGGGCCGGCAGGAAGCCCAGGTAGGCACCGGAGATCAGCAGGATCGCCAGCGCCTCGATGTTATCCACCGTGGCCGCCGCTTTGCTCACGCCCAGGTGCTCAAGATCGTATTGCTGCATGTAACCGCGCACGACAATGCGACTCTCGGTAATCGCCTCCAGCAGTTCAGCCCCTTCGGCCTGGCTGCCATACAGCGGATGCCGGCGCCCGCAATACAAGCCCAGCGCTTCCTGATACAGCGGCGTGTGCAGCAGGCCCGGCACATGGATCGGGAAATGGCCGATGGCCAAATGCAGTCTGCCGTCGAGCACGCGTTCTTCGAGTTCGGCGGGGGTGCCGACGTACACATTGAGATGCACGTCATGGCCGCGAGAAACGAAACGCTGCGTCGTACGTGGCAGCGGCGAGTCGGGGTCGGTGATGGTGGTGTCGATTATGCCGAGGTTGAGCTTGCCGCTGATGTGCTGCTTGAGCACGTCAGCGTCCATGCAGAAATTCTCCACTGCCGACAACAGGCGCTGGGTCGCTTCGTGGATCGCCACGCCTTGCTCGGTCAGGCGAAAACCGCCGCGCCCGCGCTGACAGAGCTTTACGCCGAGGCGGGTTTCCAGGTGCGACATCTGTTCGCTGATGGTCGACTGGCCGGCATTCAACGCCGCCTGCGCTGCGGAGAAACCTCCACAGCGGACAATCGTGGCAAACACCCTGAGCAACTTCAAATCGACATCGTGCAGCTGAATCACCTGGAACCTCCCGCGTGTGGATGCATCGGTAATGCCGATATGAGTATCTGATGTTTGGCATTTTTTCCACGAAAACCTGCGCCCATAGTCACTGCAACGACGGTCGCCTTGCAGTCCGCCGAGCCGATAACAACAAGTGGAGAGGCTTGAAATGTCCAATAACGGTTATGAATCCGGGCGCCTGAACCTGCCTTTCGTGGGGCATTGCACCTTCGGCAAATCACCGGTGTGCACCGACTGGGATGCGCTCGATGCAGATGTCGCGGTGCTCGGCGTGCCCAACGATATGGGCACGCAATGGCGCTCCGGCGCACGTTTCGGGCCACGCGGTATACGCGAGGCGTCGACGCTGTTCTCCTTCGGTCACGCCGGTGCCTACGATCACGAAGATGACGTGATGTACCTGACCGCCGCCGATGTGCGCATGGTCGACGTCGGTGATGCCGACATCGTCCACACCGATATGGTCACCAGCAATCTCAACACCGAATACGCGGTGCGCAAGATCCTCGATGCCGGTGTCATGCCGGTGGTGCTTGGCGGCGATCATTCGGTGCACGCGCCGGTGATCAAGGCATTCGAGGGACGCGGGCCGATTCACATCATTCACTTCGATGCGCACCTGGACTTCGTCGATGAGCGCCACGGCGTTCGTTATGGCCATGGCAACCCGCTGCGCCGCGCCTCGGAAATGAACCACATTGTCGGCATGACCCAAATGGGCATCCGCAACGTGTCCTCGTCCAATCGTGATGACTACGAAGCAGCCCATGCGGCGGGTTCGAAGATCCTCTCGGTGCGCGACGTACGCCGCCTCGGGGTGGAAGGCGTGTTGGCGCTGATCCCGCAGAACATCAACTACTACATCACCATCGACATCGACGGTTTCGACCCGTCCATCGCCCCCGGCACCGGCACGCCGAGCCACGGCGGTTTCCTCTATTACGAAGTGCTGGAAATCATTCAGGCGCTGGCCAAACGCAGCCAAGGCAACATCGTCGGCATGGATCTGGTGGAGGTGGCGCCGGTGTATGACCCGACCGGCATGACCTCGATTCTGGCCGCGCAACTGTTGCTGAACAGCATCGGTTTCATCTTCCACGAACGGGCCAAAGTGCGCGCCGCCGACAGCGTTGCCACCCCCGCCTGAGCCGTCCGGCAGAGAGAATAAACATGGACACGATCGTTAAGCAGTACCTGCAGAAATTCGGTGTATCCGAAGCAACGCAAACCTTCCTTGGCAAGGCGCAGAAGTTGTTTATCGGTGGCGCGTTTGTCGATGCCAGCGACGGGCAAACCGCTGATGTCATCGAACCGTCGACCGCCGGCCTGATCACGCGGATTCCGATGGGCACCGTCGAAGATCTCGATCGCGCAGTGCAAGCGGCACGCGCACAGTTCGACGGCGGTGCGTGGCGCCAGGCAAAACCGGCAGAACGCGAACGCTTGATCCAGCGTCTGGCAGATCTGATTGAGCAGAACGCCGACGAACTGGCAGAAATCGAATCGATCGACATGGGCAAGTCCGTGGCCTTCGCCAAGGACGTCGATATTCAGGGCACCGTCGACACCCTGCGCTACTTCGCCGGGTGGGCGACCAAACTTCACGGGCGTACGGTCGAGCCTTCGCTGCCCGGCAACTATCTGGCGTACACGCGCAAAGAAGCGGTGGGCGTGGTCGGCGCAATCGTGCCGTGGAATTTCCCGCTGCAAACCATGGCCTGGAAACTCGGCGCGGCGCTTGCCACCGGTTGCACGGTGGTGGTCAAACCGGCCGAACTGACCTCGCTGTCGGCGTTGCGTTTTGCCGAATTGGTGAAGGAAGCCGGGATCCCCGCCGGCGTCATCAACATCGTCTGCGGGCGCGGCACCGTGGTTGGCGCGGCGATGGCCTCGCACCCGGGCATCGACAAATTGACCTTCACCGGCTCGACGCCGGTCGGCCGTACGGTCGGGCGCGCCGCCGTCGACGAAATGAAGCGACTGACGCTGGAACTCGGCGGAAAATCTCCAGTAATCGTCTTCGCCGATGCGGACATTCCGGCGGCGGCACAAGCGGTCGCCAATGGCGTGTTTTTCAACTCGGGACAGGTCTGCGATGCCGGCACCCGCGCTTATGTGCATCGCAGCGTCTACGAACAATTCCTCGGTGAACTGATTGCCTACACGCGCACATTGAAGATCGCCCCGGGGCTGGATCCCGACTGTTTTATCGGCCCGTTGGTCTCGGCCGTGCAACAGCAGCGCGTGCGCGATTACATCGAGACCGGCAAGCAGGAGGGCGCCGAACTGGTCTATGGCGGCCAACCGATTGAAGGCCCTGGCTTCTTTGTAGAACCGACGATTTTTGCCCATTGCCGCAACGACATGCGCATTGTTCAGGAGGAGATTTTCGGCCCGGTGCTGGTGACCGCGCCGTTCGACGATGACGAAGAAGCGCTGGCGCTGGCCAATGACTCGGCATTCGGCCTCGCGGCGGCGCTGTATTCCAATGATCTGGGCAAGGTGCACAGCCTGATTCCGCGTTTGCGGGCCGGTTCGGTTTACGTCAACGCCCACGGCACTCTCGACCCGTCGATGCCGTTCGGTGGCTACAAACAGTCCGGTTTCGGCAAGGATCTCGGCGCCGAGCAACTCGACCATCTGCTCGAAACCAAAGCGGTCTGGATCACGCTGCCCTGACCCGGCAGGCCTCAAGGAGAACGCACTGAACAACCCCTCTCCACGGGGAGGGGCAACCCGAAAGGATGCCGTTACTTCGTCATGATCTTCCAACAATAAGAGCCCATCATGAACATAGAAGCCAAAGCCGCTCCTGGTGTGTCACTCCTCGGCGACAAACCTGTCGTCGAGGGTCATTCGATCGATTTCATTCCGGAAAACGAACGCACCGACAAGTTATCCAGTCAGGGGCCGTTCTGGTTTCTGGGCAACTTCACTTTCTTCACCATGACCATCGGTTTCGTTGGCCCGAGTGTCGGACTGACCGCGCTCTGGACGACCCTCGCCGGCACGCTGGGCATCATGTTCGGCACACTGTTCATGGCGTTTCATGGCTCGCAAGGCCCGCACCTTGGGTTGCCGCAAATGATCCAGTCGCGGGCGCAGTTCGGTTATCGCGGGGTGATTCTGGTGCTGCTGGCGACGCTGTTTGTGTTCGCCGGTTTCAACATCGTCAATCTGGTGTTGATGATGCAGGGCATGCACACGCTGTTCGGTTTCGAGCCATGGTTGGTTGCCGTGGCAGTGACGATTCCGGCGGCGATTCTGGCGATCCTCGGCCATGACTGGATGCACCGCAGTTTCAAATGGGCGTTGTGCCTGTCGATTCCGTTGTACGGTCTGGTGACGTTGGCCGTGCTGATGGGCTGGGTGCCGGATGCGCCGCTGCCCGTGCTCGCCGCCGGGGACATCGCGCCACCGCCACTGGGGTTCAACTGGACCGGTTTCATCGCGCAGTTTGCCGCCGCCGCCAGCTACAACATCGCCTACGCGCCTTATGTCTCGGACTATTCACGGTATCTGCCGAAGAACACCTCCAGCGGCAAGCTGATTGCCGTGGTGTTTGTCGGCGCCTCGTTGTCCGGCGCGTGGATGATTTCCGTGGGCGGCTGGCTCGCCGATCACCTGCATTCCACCGACGTGCTGGTGGCGCTCGGACAGGTCGGCAATGTGATGTCGCCACTGGTTGGCACGGCCGTGGTGGTGATCACGATTCTGGCGATCCTGCCGGTGATTGCGATGAACATCTACAGCGCCAAACTGACCACGCTGACGTGCGTCGACTCGATCAAAAAAATCCAACCCACACGCAAGGCACGGGTGCTGGCGATCACCTTCGTGATCCTCCTGCAATTGGGCGTGGCGCTGAGTATTCAAAGCACGGGCAAAGGTTTGTCGGTGCTGGGGATTTACCTGGTGGTGATGCTGTACTTCCTGGTGCCCTGGACGTCGGTCAACCTCACTGACTACTTCTTCGTGCGCAAGGGCCGCTACGCGATCCCGCACTTCTTCATGCCCAAGGGCAACATCTACGGCAGCTGGGGCCTGCGCGGCATCGCCGCGTACGCCATCGGGTTTGTCGCGATGATCCCGTTTTTCTACATCTACGACGGCGTTGAACAGCGCGAGGTGTATGTCGGCCCGCTTGCCAGAGCGCTGGGCAGCATCGACATCGCCTGGCTGGTCGGGCTGATCGTGTCGGGACTGGCGTATTACTGGTTCAGCCGTTCGATCGATCTGGCGAGTGAAGAAACCGTGATCCGCCAGATCGAAAAAACCTCTCCGCAATACACCACCGGCGACTCGCTGACGCGACGCGTGTCGCCCGCTACCAAGCCATCGACGGCCGGGAGATAAGCATGGCTACGCAAAAATACGACTACATCATCATCGGTGCCGGCTCCGCCGGTTGTGTATTGGCCAACCGCTTGAGCGAAGACCCGGACACCTCGGTGCTGGTGCTGGAATTCGGTGGCAGCGATCGCAGTGTGGTGATCCAGATGCCGAGCGCTTTTTCGATTCCGATGAACACCAAAAAATACAACTGGCGCTATGAAACCGAACCGGAGCCATTCCTCAACGGACGGCGCATCCATTGCCCGCGCGGCAAGGTACTCGGCGGTTCTTCATCGATCAACGGGCTGGTCTACATTCGCGGTCACGCCTGCGATTTTGACGAATGGGAATCCCTTGGTGCGCAAGGATGGGGCTACCGTAATTGCCTGCCGTATTTCAAACGTGCCGAGCACTATGAAGCGGGCGGCGATAACTATCGCGGGCAGACCGGGCCGCTGCACACCACCAACGGCAACCACATGAAAAATCCGCTGTACGGCGCGTGGGTGCAGGCCGGCGCCGAGGCGGGTTACATCAAGACCGACGACTGCAACGGCTACATGCAGGAAGGTTTCGGCGCGATGCACATGACCGTGAAAAACGGTGTGCGCTGTTCAACGGCCAACGCCTATTTGCGCCCGGCGATGGCGCGTCCGAACCTCACCGTGATCACCCACGCGATGACCCGGCAGATCCTCCTCGACGGTAAACGTGCGGTCGGCGTCAGCTATGACCACAACGGCCAGACGCACGAGGTCTATTGCCGGCGCGAAGTAGTGGTTTCGTCCGGGCCAATCGGCTCGCCGCACCTGCTGCAACGCTCCGGCATCGGCCCGGCCGACGTGCTGCGCAAGGCTGGCATCGAGGTGCGCCACGATCTGCCCGGTGTCGGTGAAAACCTGCAGGATCACGCCGAGGTGTACATCCAGTTCAGTTGCAAGGAACCGGTGACCCTCAACAGCAAAATGGATCCGCTGAGCAAATTGCTCATCGGTTTGCGCTGGATGCTGTTCAAGGATGGCCTCGGCGCGACCAACCATTTCGAGGCTGGCGGGTTTATCCGTTCGGACAAGGGTTTGCGTTGGCCGGACATCCAGTTTCACTTCCTGCCGGCGGCCATGCGTTACGACGGCAACAAGCCGATCAAGGGCCATGGCTTCATGGTGCTCACCGGGCCGAATAAGCCCAAAAGTCGCGGCTATGTGCGCGCACGCTCGGCGGATCCGTACGAGCATCCGCAGATCCAGTTCAATTACCTGCAACGCGAAGAAGACCGCGAAGGTTTTCGCCGCTGTATCCGCCTGACCCGGGAGATCATCGGCCAGAAAGCCATGGATCGTTTCCGCGACAGCGAGATCGCTCCCGGCGTTTTGGTTAACAGCGACGAAGACCTCGATGCCTTCGTTCGCGAAAACCTCGAAAGCACCTATCACCCGTGCGGGTCCTGTCGAATGGGCGAGGACGCGCTGGCGGTGGTGGACTCCGAACTGCGCGTGCACGGCCTCGATGGCCTGCGCGTGATCGATTCGTCGGTGTTCCCGAGCGAGCCGAACGGCAACCTCAATGCTCCGACCATCATGCTCGCCGAACGCGCCAGTGATCTGCTGCGCGGGCGGGCGATGTTGCCGCCGTCAGAGGCGCCGGTGGGGTTGGTGCAGGATTGGGAGAACAGCCAGCGCACATCGTTGCCAGGGCGCAATGTCCGGGTTTAGCTGTTCGAGTGAACCAGCGCCGACGTAGGTGGTGTGCATTTAGATCATTAAGTTGTCAGTTACGGTCATTGAGTGATCACGGTGCGGCTCTTAGTCTGTCGAACATGACTGACGGGGGACGCAGAGCTCCCGCAACTTTTCCGTGATTGCTCGTTGTGGAGTTACCGATGACCGCCGCTCATTACCCGCACCTGTTGGCCCCGCTGGATCTGGGATTCACCACGCTGCGCAACCGCACCCTGATGGGTTCGATGCACACCGGCCTGGAAGAAAAACCGGGCGGTTTCGAGCGCATGGCGGCGTACTTCGCTGAGCGTGCGCGCGGCGGTGTTGGCCTGATGGTGACTGGCGGGATCGGCCCGAATGACGAGGGCGGCGTTTATTCTGGTGCGGCCAAGCTGACCACCGAAGAAGAAGCGCTCAAGCACCGCATCGTCACCCGCGCGGTGCATGACGCGGGCGGCAAGATCTGCATGCAGATTCTCCACGCCGGTCGTTATGCCTACAGCCCGAAACAAGTGGCACCGAGCGCGATTCAGGCGCCGATCAATCCGTTCAAACCGAAAGAGCTGGACGAGGAAGGCATCGAGAAGCAGATTAGTGATTTCGTCACTTGCTCGGTGCTGGCGCAAACCGCCGAGTACGACGGCGTCGAAATCATGGGCTCGGAAGGTTATTTCATTAACCAGTTCCTCGCCGCGCACACCAACCACCGTACCGACCGCTGGGGCGGCAGCTACGAAAACCGTATGCGCCTGCCGGTGGAAATCGTCCGCCGTGTGCGCGAAGCGGTGGGCCCGAACTTCATCATCATTTTCCGTCTGTCGATGCTCGACCTGGTCGAGGGCGGCAGCACCTGGGATGAGATCGTCACCCTGGCCAAAGCCATTGAGCAGGCCGGCGCGACCATCATCAACACCGGCATCGGCTGGCACGAAGCGCGGATTCCGACCATCGCCACCAAAGTGCCGCGTGCCGCGTTCAGCAAGGTCACTGCCAAGCTGCGTGGTTCGGTGAGCATTCCGTTGATCACCACCAACCGCATCAACACCCCGGAAATCGCCGAGCAGATTCTCGCTGAAGGCGATGCCGACATGGTCTCGATGGCGCGGCCGTTCCTCGCTGATCCGGACTTCGTCAACAAGGCTGCTGAAGGCCGCGCCGACGAAATCAACACCTGCATCGGTTGCAACCAGGCGTGCCTCGATCACACCTTCGGCGGCAAGCTGACCAGTTGCCTGGTCAACCCGCGTGCCTGCCACGAGACCGAACTCAACTATCTGCCGGTGCAGCAGATCAAGAAGATTGCCGTGGTCGGTGCTGGCCCTGCCGGTTTGTCTGCCGCGACCGTGGCCGCCGAGCGTGGCCATCAGGTGACCTTGTTCGATTCGGCCAGCGAAATCGGCGGTCAGTTCAACATCGCCAAGCGTGTGCCGGGCAAAGAAGAGTTTTTCGAAACCCTGCGCTACTTCAAGCGCAAGCTGCAAACCACCAATGTTGAGGTGTGCCTGAACACTCGCGTTGATGTGGCCAAACTGGTTGAAGGCGGCTACGACGAAATCATCCTCGCCACCGGCATCGCCCCGCGTCTGCCGGCGATTCCCGGCGTTGAGAACGCCAAGGTGTTGAACTACATCGACGTGATCCTTGAGCGCAAACCGGTTGGCAAGCGTGTCGCGGTGATCGGTGCGGGCGGCATCGGTTTTGACGTCTCGGAATTCCTTGTTCATGAAGGCGTTGCGACCAGTCAGGATCGCGCCGCGTTCTGGAAAGAATGGGGCATCGACACGAAACTGGAAGCACGCGGTGGCGTCGCCGGGATCAAAGCGGCGCCGCATGCACCGGCGCGTGAAGTGTTCCTGTTGCAGCGCAAGAAAACCAAGGTCGGCGACGGTCTGGGTAAAACCACTGGCTGGATTCACCGTACCGGTTTGAAGAACAAGCAGGTGCAGATGCTCAACAGCGTGGAATACCTGAGCATTGATGATGACGGTCTGCACATTCGCATCGGCGAAACCGGCGAGCCGCAACTGCTGGCGGTGGACAACATCGTGATTTGCGCGGGGCAGGATCCGTTGCGTGAGCTGCACGATGGTCTGGTCGCGGCGGGGCAGAATGTGCACCTGATCGGCGGCGCGGATGTCGCGGCAGAGCTGGATGCCAAACGCGCGATCAACCAAGGCTCGCGCCTCGCCGCTGAGCTGTAAACACCCACTGTAGGAGCTGCCGCAGGCTGCGATCTTTTGATTTTGTTTTTTAAAGACAAGATCAAAAGATCGCAGCCTGCGGCAGCTCCTACTAGTATGTGTTTTTTTCAGATTACGCAGTGCTCATGTTTCCCCAAGCCCCCCTCGAACCTCTTCATCTGGACTGGCTGACTTCCGCCGGCATCGAAGTGGCGATCCTGCGTCTCGACCAGATCGACCCGCTGATCAGTGGCAACAAGTGGTTCAAACTCAGCGAACACCTCAAAGCTGCCGACCGTGCGGGCGCCGAAGGCATCATCAGCCTTGGCGGCGCGCATTCCAATCATCTGCATGCATTGGCAGCGGCCGGAAAACGGCTGGGGTTCAAAACCGTGGGGCTGTTGCGCGGGCATGCCCAGGAAACGCCGACGGTGAAGGATCTGCAAGCGTTCGGCATGCACCTGCATTGGTTGGGGTTTGCCGGTTACCGGGCACGGCATGAGCCGGGGTTCTGGTTACCGTGGCGGGCGCAGTATCCAGAGTTGCATGCGGTGCCGGAGGGTGGCGGGGGATTATCGGGTGCGCTCGGTTGCGTGACGCTTAAGGAGCAAGTCGACGCGCAATTGCATTCATTGGGCTGGAGTGATTACCACGGCTGGTGGCTGGCGTGCGGCACCGGGACGACGCTGGCGGGATTGGTGCTTGCCGAGGCGGGGGCGCATACGGTTTATGGTGCGTTGGCGGTGCCGGAAGATCACGGTGTGGCGCCGCAGGTTGAGTCGATTCTGCGAGAAGCGGGGCGGGTGGATGCGGGGTATGAATTGATTGATGCCAGCCGAGGTGGTTTTGCCAAGGTTGATCCGGGGTTGCTCGCGTTTATTGAACAGACCGAACAGGCTAGCGGTGTGCCCTTGGAACCGCTGTATACCGGCAAAGCGCTGCTGGCCCTCAAGGAACAGATAGACGCGGGCAGATTTGCCAGTGGCACACGACTGGTCTTCGTCCACACCGGCGGCCTACAAGGCAGACGCGGTTTCCAGCCCCGATAGGTGAGATTTTTGTGGCGAGGGGATTTATCCCCGATGGGCTGCGAAGCAGCCCCCAATCCAGCCACCATAGTTCAGCCTGACTCACCGCATGCTGAGGTTTTGGGGCCGCTTCGCAGCCCATCGGGGATAAATCCCCTCGCCACAATGAACTGCATAACCGCAGGTACTTCACCCGCGCTTCGGCATCATCCGCAGCAACGTGTTATCCCTCACCACATAATGGTGATAGATCCCCGCCAGCGCATGCAGGCCGATCAGCCAGTAACCGATCGTGGCGATCAGCACGTGCCAGCCCTCCACCTGTTTGGCGAAGGCTTTGTCCTCACCCACCAGCAGCGGCAGATCAAAACCATAGAACATCACCTGATGCCCCTCGGCGCTGGTGATCAGCCAGCCCAGAATCGGCATGCTAATCATGAACAGGTACAACGCCCAGTGCATCAGCCGCGCCAGTACGGTTTGCCATTGTGGCGAAGCGGGGAAGATTTTCGGTGCCGGGCCGAGGCTGCGCGCGAGCAGGCGAAACCACACCAGCACGAACACGGTCAGGCCGAGCATGTAATGCACTTCGCGGATCAGCGTGCGGCCGCCGCTGCCTTTGGGGAAGAAGCCGCGCAATTCCATGCTGGCATACACCAGCACCAACAACACCAGCATCAGCCAGTGCAGCAGAACCGACACGGTGCTGTAGCGAGATTCGGAACTTGTCCACGGCATACGGTGTTTCCTCACAGATCAGGGTCAACGCTGCCGTTCTAGGGCGACGGCATGCTTTAACTGTAATCCGCTTTGGCGGATTTGCCTGAGGCTGATCGGACTTTCAATGCTCTGTGTCACGGGTTTCATGAAAAAAAACGCCAGCGTCGGGCAGACGCTGGCGTTTTTGTTTACTGCGGGCCGGGCAATCAGCTCGATTGCGGCATCTCACCCTTGGCCAGACGCTTGTTGATGTCGGCAATCACTTCCGGCAAATCAGTGATGGTGTCGATCATGTAGTGCGGACGTGAGCTTTCGAACAGCGCGTGGATGCGCTTGCGTTCGCTGGCCAGTTCATCGCTGCCCAAGGCGCGGAAGCCTTCGTAATCCAGGCCCAGCGCGTTGCCCGAGCAGATCAGCGCGACCGTCCACATCCCGGCGCGACGCCCTTCGAGGATGCCCGGCACGGTGTCGTCGATCTTCACGCAGGCGCCGACGTCGTCGATGCCCAAGGCAATCACGTTGGCCAGTGCCTGGGCCGGCCATGGGCGACCGTTCGGCACTTCGTCAGTCGCTACGACATGGTCAGCGACATAACCGTTGGTGGCGGCCAGTTCGACGACTTTGTCCATGACCTGCTTCGGGTAGCCGGAGCAGGAGCCGATCTTGATCCCTTGCTGACGCAGATTGGCGATGGTTTCCAGCGCGCCGGGAATCAGCGCCGAGTGCTCGGCGATCTTCTCGATCTGCAGCGGCATGAAGCGGTTGTAGATCGCGGTGACGTCGTCATCGGTCGGCGTGCGGCCGAACACTTTGCGATAACGCTCGGCGACTTGCGGCTGATCGCAGAGAGTGCGGATGTGATCCCACTTGCCCATGCCCATCGGGCCACGGGCTTCTTCGATGGAGACCTGCACATCGAATTCGGCGAAGGCTTCGACGAAAATCTGCGTCGGCGCGAACGAACCGAAATCGACCACGGTACCGGCCCAGTCGAGGATCGCGGCTTGCAGCTTGCTTGGATTGACGTAGTTCATGTTGATCAAATTCCTGTAATGGCAATGCAATTCAAACTGTAGGAGTGAGCCTGCTCGCGATAGCGATTGTTCATTCAACATCGTCGTCGACTGACACGGCCTCATCGCGAGCAGGCTCACTCCTACAGGGGATTTGTGTGGAGTTCAGATTTCGAGGACTTCCATCTCACGCAGCACGTCACCAACAGCCGCCACGGCCTGGCGCATTTCGTCCGGGCTGACATGACCGATGCAGCCGACACGGAAGGTCTCAACCTGAGTGAGCTTGCCCGGATAAAGGATGTAACCCTTGGCTTTGACCCGTTCGTAGAAATCCTTGAACTGAAAACGCGGATCGCTCGGTGCATGGAACGTGGCAATAATCGGCGCCTGAATCGCTGCCGGCAGAAAGCTGCGCAAACCGAGTTTGCCCATCTCTTCCATCAAGGCCTGGCAGTTGGCGGCGTAACGCGCATGCCGTGCCGGCAAACCACCTTCTTCGTTGTATTGCAGCAAGGCTTCATGCAGCGCCGCGACCACGTGGGTCGGCGGGGTGAAGCGCCATTGACCGGTTTTCTGCATATAAGCGTGTTGATCAAACAGATCCATCGCCAGCGAGTGCGAATTGCCAGCCGCAGCGGCCAGCGCCTCTTTGCGAGCGAAGACAAAACCCATCCCCGGCACGCCTTCCAGACACTTGCCGGACGCGGCGATCAGCGCGTCGAACGGCACTTTCTGTGCGTCCACCGGCAGGGCGCCGAAGGAGCTCATGGCGTCGATGATCAGGCGTTTGCCGTGCTGTTCGACGACGTGGGCGATCTCTGGCAGCGGATTAAGAATCCCGGTGCTGGTTTCACAATGAATCAGCGCGACGTGAGTGATATCACTGTCGGCGCGCAGCAAGCGGTCGACGTCAGCGGCGGTGGTCGGTTCGTCTTCAGCGGTTTCGAAGGTGCTGAACGAGCGGCCGAGCACTTCGCAGATTTTTGCCAGACGTTTGCCGTAAGCGCCGTTGATCAGCACCAGGACTTTGCCGTCGCGCGGCACCAGGGTGCCGATGGCCGCTTCGACGGCGAAGGTGCCGCTGCCCTGCAACGGCACGCAATGGTGAGTGGCGGCGCCGTTGAGGATCGCCAGCAATTGTTCGCAGAGGCTGGCAGTCAGTTGGTTGAAGCGGTCATCCCATGAACCCCAGTCGACCATCATCGCCTGGCGGGTGCGGGCCGAAGTGGTCAACGGGCCGGGAGTGAGCAGGATGGGTTCGGCAATACTCATTCGTGTGTCCTCGGATAGCGCTGTGGGATGAAGCTACGGGGCATACGTTGCAATTCGGCGTTGCATCAATCAAATTGTTTGTTGTTATGCCAGCCATCAGTGAGAGTTATCCATGAACCTGTTCCAACTGCGCGCCTTCGATGCTGTGGCCCGCGAAGGCAGCTTCACCCGTGCCGCTGCGCGGTTGTTCATCAGTCAGCCGGCGGTCACCGGGCACATCAAGGCGCTGGAGGAGCACTACCAGATCACCCTGTTGCGCCGCACCGCGCGACGGGTGGAACTGACCGAGGAGGGCACCAAACTGGCGGCGATCACCCGCGCGATGTTCGGCCTCGCGGAAGAGGCGCAGACCATGCTCGAAGCCAATCGGCAATTGCTCACCGGGCGCCTCGAAGTGGCGGCGGACGGCCCGCACATGGTCATGCCGATGTTGGCGAGCCTGCGCGCGCGTTATCCGGGGATCACGGTGAATCTGCGTTTGGGCAATGCTCAGGAAACCCTGGCGGCGCTGTTATCCGAGCACGCGGACGTCGCGGTGCTGACCGAAGTCGAGCCGCGCAAAGGCCTGCACCTGCAAGCGCTGAGCGAGTCGCGGATTTGCGCACTGGTGCCCGCCGCGCATCCGTGGGCAACGCGCCAAGGCGAGGTGAAACTCAACGAGCTGGATCAAGTGATCATGGTGTTGCGTGAACCGAGTTCGATCACCCGGCGAACGTTTGACGAGGCCTGTGCGCAGGCCGCAATCCATCCGCGTGTGCTGCTGGAGCTGGACAGCCGCGAGGCGGTAACGGAAGCGGTGGCCGCCGAGTTGGGCGTCGGCGTGGTGTCATCGGTGGAGGTCAGCCATGACCCGCGCGTGGTGGCGATTCCGATTGTCGGCGACGGCTTGGTCAACCGGCACATGATCGGTTGCATGGAGCGCCGTCGGGAATTGCGCTTGATTCAGGCTTTTTTCGGTTTGGCACCGGCCTGAATCAGGCAATCGCCAACTGCGCTTGCGCCGGCAGGATCGCTGTAGTTTTGCGCGTGACCTCGATTCTCGGGTAATCGGCCTGCTTCAACTGCATACCTTCGAGCAGATCCAGCGCGGCAGCCGGGTCGTTCAACGGCAGCGTCTGCAACAGCTTCACATCGAGATTCCACCACTGACTTTTGAGCAACCGTTCGATGGTCTGCGGGTCATGCCGGTACTTGATGATCTTCGCCGGGGTGCCGGCAACGATCGCGTAGGGCGGCACATCCTGCGTCACCAGCGCACGCGTCGCGATAATCGCGCCAGTGCCGATCTGTACCCCTTCAAGAATCATCGCGCTGTGCCCGATCCAGACGTCGTGGCCGATGGTGACGTCGGCCACCACCGGGTCGAACGTCAGGGCGGTGTCGGTGTACTGGAAGGGATGGGAACTGAGCCAGTCAGTGGGATGTGAGCTCTTTTGCTGGCCGATAAAGCAGCGGGTGCTGATCGAGCAGAACCGCCCAATCGAGGACACGGCGGACAGCACGCAATCGCTGCGAATGTAGGTGTGCGCACCGATGGTCAGGTGTTTCGACTCGATCACCACATAACCGATGGACACGTGCTCCTCGAGCGTCAGCCTGGATCGCTTGTGCAACGAGGAAATGCCGCCGGCGACTTTACAATCGTGCTGGCGAATCCATTTCTTCCAGAAATGATCTCGAACGGAATTGATTAGTTTTTTCACGATGCGTTCTTCGATTCCGTGATCGCAACTCTGCGAAAGGTGTTGGGAAATAATTTGTCACAGGAGCTCAGGCGCCAGTGTAGCCGACGATCTCGATCCGACTGAATACGAAAATTCCGACGTTACGCCAGACTCTCGCGCACCATCTCCAGAAACGTCGCCACCACGCGCCGCGAACTCTGTTCGCGCAGGCACACCAACGTTTCCGTGAGGCGTCGCGTGCAGTCGATAATCGGCAACGCGCACACCCGCGAATCCGCCCCAAATTCTGCCGCCGACACCACCCCGACACCAATCCCCACCACCACGGCCTCTCGCGCCGCTTCCCGGCCTTCGACCTGAATCGCCGGACGAATGCGAAACCCGGCCCGGGCCATTTCTTCTTCCAGGGTTTGCCGCGTTACCGAACCGTGTTCACGCAACACCAACGGCGTGTCATCGAGATCCGCCAGGCAGATCGACTCGCGCTCGGCCCACGGGTGATTACGCGACACAAACGCGACCATCGGATCGTTACGCAACGGAACACAGAGCAAGCGTTCATCGCTGACATCACGCCCGAGCAGGGCCAGATCGGCCTGATAGTTGAACAGACGAAACAGCGATTCGTCGGTGTTGCCGGTCTCGATCTTCACGCTGATCCCCGGATAGCGCTCGCAGAACCGCGCGATCTGCGGCAGTACATGCACCGGCGCATCCACCGCCAGAATCAGGCTGCCGGTCTGCAAGGCCTGGGATTCCTGGAGTAATTCCTGCGCTTCGGCTTCGATCACGAACAGCCGCTGGGTGATCGCCAGCAAGCGTTCGCCCAGATCGGTCAGGCGCACGGAACGTTTATTGCGGTGAAAAAGCAAAACGCCAAAGCGTTCTTCCAGTTTGCGTACCTGGTCGGAAATCGCCGGTTGCGTGAGGTAGAGCCGCTCGGCGGCTTTGGTGAAGCTGCCATGCACCGCGACGGCGTGGAAGGCTTTGAGTTGGGCGTGGGAGACTGCCATGGCGACTCCTGGTGCGAGATCAGTTCAGTAACAAGCTGAGCTTATGAGTGAAATACGATAAATCGATTTTATTTATTAAACAGTAATTGCTTTGATCGGCTCACGCCATCGCTGACTGCTCGGTCGAGCAGCGGCGTTGGCCATGAGCCTGTGCGTGCAACAGCAGGCCTCATCTGACCGGTACCGCCAGAGGGAAGGGTGGTATCGCAGTGCTCAACAATAAAAACACAGGCGTTTTGCTTAACGATTCTGCCGGCACACTCACACCCTGAGGTCAGAACCACAATGAACAAGCACATCGGCACCATCGCACGTTGGCGCGTGCAGATTTTCGCGATTACCTGGCTTGCGTACGCCGCTTTCTACTTCACCCGCAAAGCCTTTTCGGTGGCCAAACTGGGCATCGCCGAAGACCCGACCTTCATGCTCGACAAAATGGCCATGGCCAACCTCGACGCCATCTATCTGGCGGCGTATGCCGTGGGCCAATTCACCTGGGGCATGCTCGCCGACCGCTTTGGCCCACGGGTCGTGGTGCTCGGCGGCTTGCTGATTTCCGCCGCAGCCGCGTTGGTGATGGGCAGTTACGCCACGCTTCCGATTTTCGCCACCTGCATGCTGATACAAGGCCTGGCGCAGTCCACCGGATGGTCGGGGTTGTGTAAAAACCTTGGCAGTTTCTTTCCTGCGAAGGAACGCGGGCGGGTGCTTGGCTTGTGGAGTTCCTGCTACGCGTTTGGCGGTCTGGTCGCGTCGCCGTTCGCCGGTTGGTGGGCGTATACGTTGATCGGCAGTTGGCACGCGGCGTTTATTTCCAGCGCGGTGGTGGTGGCAGTGGTCGCGGTACTGTTCTTTATCTTCCAGCGCAATAAACCGGAAGACGTCGGCCTGCCGGAAGTGGATCCGGAGCCGGTACTGACCGCTGAGGAAACCGCAGCCAACAGCAAACTCAGCGTGTGGGAGCCGCTCAAGGAAATCCTGCGCAACCGCACGGTGTTGGTGCTCGGTCTGGCGTATTTCATGTTGAAACCGGCGCGTTACGCGATTCTGTTATGGGGCCCGGTGATCGTGTTTGAACAGATGCCGAGTGTCGGCAAAGTCGGCGCGGCGATTATTCCGACCTCGTTCGAACTGGCCGGATTGCTTGGGCCGATCCTCATCGGTCTGGCCTCGGACAAGCTCTTCGGTGCGCGGCGCATGCCCGCCTGCGTCATCAGTTTGCTGGCGCTGACCGTGACGCTGGCGCTGTTTATGGCCGCGCTGCAAACCGGCAGTGTGTTGCTGGTGGTCGCGCTGCTGTTTGTCATGGGCCTGACCCTGTATGGCCCGGACTCGATGATCAGCGGTGCAGCCGCCATCGATTTCGGTAAAGCCAAGGCGGGCGCCACGGCGGCCGGTTTCGTCAACGGTTGCGGCTCGGTCGGCGCGGTACTCGGTGGTTTGCTGCCGGGTTACTTCGACTCGGTGACGGTGTTTATCGTCTTCGCCGGTTGCGCATTGTTTTCGGCACTGGTGCTGATCCCGCACTGGAACAGCCGCCCGGTCGGCGTCATGGAACCACGCGCCTCGATCCCCAATTGCCCGCTGACCATCAAACCTCTGCGTACCTGAAAACCCGCTGCCTTGTGGCCTGCTGCGATGTTCGCGGCAGGCTGCGCCGTGGCCCACTGACTGGAGAAATCCCATGAGACCGTTTTGGCTGGAGCAGGCCTTGCAGGCTGATACGTCCGAGACTTGCCCGCCGCTGCAAGGCGAAGTGCGCACCGACGTGTGCATCGTTGGCGGCGGTTACACCGGGTTGTGGACGGCGATCATGCTCAAGCAACAGAACCCTGAACTCGATGTGCGGCTGATCGAAGCCGACATCTGCGGCGCTGGCGCCAGTGGGCGTAACGGCGGTTGTGCGCTGTCATGGTCGGCGAAATATTTCACCCTGGAACGCCTGTTTGGCGTCGAGGAGGCGGTGCGTCTGGTCAAGGAATCCGAGCGCAGCATTCATGCGATCGGCGAGTTCTGTGAGCAGTACGGCGTCGATGCCGATTACCGCCTCGACGGCACGCTGTACACCGCGACTAACCGTGCGCAGGTCGGCTCGACCGATGCGGTGATCGCGGCGCTGGAGCGTAACGGCATCAACTCGTTCACCCAGCGGCCGGTCGCGGATGTGCAGCGCATGGCAGGTTCCAGCAAACACCTGGAAGGCTGGTTTTCGCCAGCGGCAGCCAGTGTGCAACCGGGCAAACTGGTGCGCGGGTTGCGCCGCGTGGCGTTGCAACTGGGCGTGACGATCCATGAAAACACAGCAATGACCGGTCTGGAGGAAGGGCGCCCGGCGCGCATTCAGACACCCAACGGCAACATCATTGCCGACCGCGTGGTGCTGGCGATGAACGCGTGGATGGCCCGGGCCTTTCCGCAGTTCGAACGCAGTGTGGCGATTGTTTCCAGCGACATGCTGATCACCGAGCCGCGTCCGGATCTGTTGCAGGAGATCGGTTTGACCAGCGGTGTGACCGTGCTCGATTCGCGGATTTTCGTGCACTACTACCACAACACCCCGGACGGCCGGATCATGCTCGGCAAGGGCGGCAACACCTTTGCCTTTGGCGGGCGGATGCTGCCGGTGTTCGATCAGCCGTCGCCGTATGCCGGGTTGCTCAAGCGCAGCCTCGATGACTTCTTCCCGGCGTTCAGCGATGTGAAAGTCGATGCGACGTGGAACGGGCCGTCGGATCGCTCGGTGACCGGTTTGCCGTTTTTTGGGCAAATGAGCAGCAGCGGCAATGTGTTTTACGGATTTGGCTATTCCGGCAGCGGGGTTGGGCCTTGTCACATGGGCGGGCAGATTCTGGCGTCGCTGGTGCAGGGGCTGGATAACGCCTGGACGCGCTCGCCGATTGTGAACGGGCCGCTGGGGTATTTCCCGCCGGAGCCGATTCGTTACCTCGGTTCGCTGATGGTACGCAACGCCATCCGCCGCAAGGAACGCGCCGAAGATCACGGCCACCGGCCACGGCATCTGGACGTGCGCCTGGCGAAATTCGCCGCTGCCGCCGGCAAAGCCGACAAAGCCTGAAGGGTTGAAAACAACCCCTGTAGGAGCTGCCGAAGGCTGCGATCTTTTGCTGTTGATTGTAAAAAACAAGATCAAAAGATCGCAGCCTTCGGCAGCTCCTACAGGTCTCGATTTGTGGTCAGGAGCGGTTGATCAGCCAGTCGAGAAGCAGGCTGCTGTCGCGTGCTGGCGGTGCTTCAACCGGCGCGGATTCGCGCTGCGCTCCCAAACACAAAATCGGTCGATCCGGATCGCTGTCGAGAAAACTCACCCACACCTCACTGCCCGCACGGGGCAACTCATGCGCGGCAATGCGGCCATTGGCGTTGGTCAACGCAATTGGCAGCCAAATCCCCTCAGAATCAGGCGATGTTGGCCTCGGCCACAAACTCACCTTGATGCGCCCCTTGTCATCCAGTTTCGATGGTTGCCCCTTCATGCCCAGCACTCGCGCCAAGTGAATCCCCGGAATGCTCGGCCGTGATTGTTTCAGCGCCGGGCGAAAATCCGTCGACCATGGCAAAGCCGTGAACTCGCAGTGATAGCGATAAACACTCGGCGCCGGATCAAGGATGCAAGGTTGCTGACCCTGATGGCGCACCGACGTGATCAACCATTGTTCATTGAAGGCATTGATCGGATGTTCGGTCACTTGCAGCAGGTCGGCGCTGTTCAATCCGGGGCTGTCGCAGCGACCGTGAATCGAGCGGTACTGGCAGCGCTGGCGCTCCAGATGACGGCGGCTGCGTTGTTCGGCATGACGTTGTTCAAGGGACAACATCTGCGGTGCGAGGACAGGCACGGTTTGATTGGCCGAGTCCTCGCCCGACGCCTGTTGGCCACGATTGCGCACCCTGTGCAGCGCTCGAATTGGCGCGGCGTCATGTTGCTGAAACAGCGCGCAGACCCGTGGCGATGGCGTGTCATCGTCGAGACTGAAGGGCAGCAGCGTAGGTTCCTGCGGCAGGCTTAGGCTGTCATCGGCAAACACCACTACATGCCCGTCAGGCCGATGCTCGAAGTGATAATGAATGCCTTCCTCTTCACACAGACGTTGCAGCAGCGCCAGGTCGCTTTCCTCGTATTGAATGCAAAAGTCCCGTACGGGGTAGTGGCCGACGGTCATTTCGATGCGAAAGCTGTTCTTTGGCAGCCCATGCTCGGTGAGCAATTGTGCAAGGATCGCCGGCACACTCAACTGCACAAACACCCGGCGTTTAAGCGATTGCGCCAGACGTTGCAGATAAGGCACCAGCACTAATCGATAACCGATCCGGTGCGTGCCGCGATGTTCGCAACGGACACTGTGGATCAGGCCATGCACACCGTGCTGCTCGCTCAGGCGTAAATACGCCGGTTGCTCCAGCAAGCTGTCGGGCAGGACGGCGGGCGCCAGGCCAATGACATCGACCTCGAAGCGAAAGGGCTGATTGAGCGCTTCATCACCGCTGAAACGCACCACCGGCAGGCACAATCCGCCATCGATCAGGGTCAGGGTGAAGGGACTTTCCATGTCATTGAGCATTCGTACAGGTTCTGTCGGTCAATACGGACGGCAGAGGGTACGAAACCGCAGCGCGGAATAGTCACCGCAAGGCAGCTTTTCAGAATCGCCCTACACGTTGTGGTGAAGATGTCGATTCGCCAATCAATATTTTTGGTCGATTGCCGACTTTAGGCCGTATAAACTTGGCGCCACGCGTCGGCCAATAGATGTCTCGGCGCCACAGATCAAGAGAGTGAGTAATGGGCGCACAGTGGAAGGTTAAACACAAAGAAGCGGCAGCCAACGCCAGGGGCAAAATCTTCGGCAAACTGGTGAAAGAAATCACCATTGCTGCGCGTAACGGTGCCGATACCACCACCAACGCACACTTGCGTCTGGTGGTTGAACAGGCCAAGAAAGCCTCGATGCCGAAAGAAACCCTCGATCGCGCGATCAAGAAAGGCGCCGGTCTGCTCGGTGAAGCGGTGCAATACCATCGCGTGACCTACGAAGGTTTCGCCCCGCACCAGGTGCCGCTGATCGTCGAGTGCGTGACCGACAACGTCAACCGCACCGTCGCCGAAATCCGCGTCGCGTTCCGCAAGGGCCAACTGGGCGCTTCCGGTTCGGTCGCGTGGGATTTCAATCACGTTGGCATGATCGAAGCGTCGCCGGACACCCCGGACGCCGATCCAGAAATGGCCGCGATCGAAGCCGGTGCTCAGGATTTCGAGCCGGGCGAAGACGGCGCGACACTGTTCCTGACCGACCCGACTGACCTTGATGCCGTGCAGAAAGCCCTGCCGGAGCAAGGCTTCACCGTGTTGTCGGCCAAGCTCGGCTACCAGCCGAAAAACCCGGTGACCGGGTTGAGCGATGAGCAGATGGCTGAAGTTGAGGCGTTCCTTGAAGGCCTCGACAACCATGATGACGTGCAAGACATGTTTGTGGGGCTGGCTGGCTGATTTTCGTCGCCACTGATGGCCTCATCGCGAGCAGGCTCACTCCTACATTGGAACGCATTTCACTTGTAGGAGTGAGCCTGCTCGCGATTGACCGCGCAGCGGTCACAAATTTTCAAGATCCCGCAAAACTTCACTGAACCCCGGCCGCGCCAGCACATCCGCCTGACAGCAACGCCGCTCCAGCTCCTCCAGTTGCAAACGCCGCTCTTCACTCAACCCCGAATCGATACGCGCCAGCAATTCCCCCAACAAAACCCCGAACGCCCGCACTTCAATGCGTTGCAGCGCCTGCGTCTGCGCGTTATCCGTCGTGGCATGGAACGACGCCCCGCCAAAATCCCCCAATAAACAATCGCCTCGGTCGTTCAACATAATGTTGTGCCCGTAGAGATCGCCGTGGGTGATGCCTTGCTCATGCAGATGCTCCGCCGCCGAGGCAACGCCCTTGGCAATGCGCAGCGCAACGTCAGCCGTGAAGCGCAGGTCATCGGCGTAAACATCCCGCGAGCACGACGCCAGACTTGGCAACCCGGCGAGGTTGCGAAAGCTCGGATCGATCAACTGCATGACCAAGCCTTGCTGACCGTCGGGGTGGCCGTCGATTCGCCCTTCAACGCGGATCAAATTCGGGTGCAAGCCGGCGGTGATGCACGCGTTCATCTCGTGCAGCGGTGAGCCATCGCTGGTCATCTCACCTTTGTACAACTTCACCGCGACCGCTTCCTCGGTGTGATCAGCACGCCGCCAAACCGCCCGATAAATCACCCCGGAAGCGCCTTCGCCCAGCTTCTGCTCCAGCCGCAACGCTGACCAGTCGATCAGTGGCGTGGCTTCGAGGGCGGCAGCATCGGCTTCGGTTTCCAGCGGATTACCGGCGTAGGCGAGCCACGTCAGGCTCGGCAGGCTCAGCAGCCATTGCGGCAATTCGCTGAATTGGTTGACGGAGATGCGCAGCAGCTCGAGTCGGTGGCATTGGCTCAGCGACGGCGGCAGCGCATGCAGACGATTGCCTGACAGCATAAGTTTCTGCAGATAGGGGCGTTCGCCCAGTTCAGTCGGCAAGGTTTCGATGCAGTTGTCGGTCAGGATCAGCCAGCGCAACAGCGGCGGCAGCGCAGCGCCGGGGACGTTGACGATGCGGTTGGCCTTGAAACCGATCATCGTCAACGCCGCGCATTGGCCGAGGCAAGCGGGCAGTTCGGTGAACGGGTTGTCCGAGCAGAACAGCACGCGCAGGCGGGTCAGACGGTGCAGATCATCCGGCAGACTGCTCAGGTTATTGCCGCTGAGATTGAGGATTTCGAGGGTGTCGGCTAGCTCGAAAATCTCCTGCGGAAACTCGGTCAGCCCGCACGACAGATCCAGCCGCGTGATGCCCGACAACTCGCCGGCGCGCAATTGAGCAAGGGTGTGCATGTAGGTGTTCACTTTAGAAAGAGGACAAAGGCACGAGGCGCTCGGAATGGACGACATGATAACGGCAGAAGCTAATGCAGGTGTAGGAGCTGCCGCAGGCTGCGATCTTTTGACTTGGCAAACCGAGGGTCAAAAGATCGCAGCCTCGTTTCACTCGACAGCTCCTACAGAGGCTGGCGTCAGGCTAGTTGAGGGATAACCTGAAGCTGCCCCAACCGGCTACGCGTACGCCCCAGATCAATCGCATCGCCGCCCAGGCTTTCGCACAGCGACAACCGGCCAATCAACGTCAGGTGTTTATCCTGGTCGTAAAGCACGTCGATCAAGTTAATGAAGCGCTGTTGCGCCGCAATCGAGCAGTCGCCCAGCAGTGGCAAATCATCGATCACCCAGTGATCGAAACGCCGGCACAACTCCAGATAATCCATCACCGCCGTCGGCTGCTCGCACAGGTCATCGAAGGTAAAAGCCACGCTTCTGTCGTCACACCGTCGCGCCCGAAAAAGCCGGGTACCGACAGCCAGCGACAATGGCGGGGCATCCTGTGCCGGCAGGTTCAGGGCCATGCGCTGAGCGGCCGTACCCGGCCAGACATAATGCCCATGGGTAAATACTTGATGCTCATGATTGCGCGCCAGACTGCGGTAATCATGCGGGCCGCCGACTTCCATGACCTGCATGCGCGTATTGATCAACTCGATCACCGGTTTGAAACGCGCGTGATAGAGCGGGTTGGGCAGCAAGCCTTCGGGCGGATAGTTAGAGGTCACCAACAGCAGAATTCCACGCTGGAACAGCGCTTTGAACAGCCGGGTGATGAGCATCGCGTCGCCGATGTCATGCACGTGAAATTCGTCGAAACACAACACCCGACAATCTTGCAGCAACTCATCGAGGGTGGTGGCGAGGGCGTCTTCCTGCTCGCGGTGGCTGAACATGCCTTGATGCAATTGCGCGAAAAACTGATGGAAGTGCAGCCGCCGCTTTTGCGTGATCGGCAGCGCCTGAAAGAAACCGTCGAGCAGCCAGCTCTTGCCACGCCCGACCGCGCCGTACAGGTACAGGCTCGGCGGAGTTTGTGCGGTGGCGCCGAACAGCAGACTGGCCTGTTGCGCCATGCAATCGATGACGCGCTGCTGACTGTGGCTGAGGGTGTAACCCTGCTGGTGCGCCTTGTTGCGGAAATAATCGCGGATCGACTGTGCGCTCGCCTCGTGCCCGGCGCTGGCGCCAATGCCCTTGCCGAACAAGCGGCGCAGCACCGGCCAGCGTTGGCTCAGGTGTGATCGTTTCGGCGGTCGGGCGGGCACTCTGCGGTCACTCCGTATCGGTCATGCCGCCTCCCCGGAGTGCGGCGCGACATTGTAACCAGGCGACGTCAACGGCTTCTACCTCGGGCTGTCGAGGCCGTTCGGTGACAGAACATTTTCTGCGTGTTGCCAACCTTTCGAAACATAACCCGACCGCTCCATGGATCCAATCGACTGGCGCAATCGCCGTGCGTTGCTAACCTGAAACACAGTCACGACAGCGCAAGCCAGTGCTGACAAGGAATGGCGCAGTGAATCAACGAGTGGTCATGGGCCTGCTGGGTGTGCTTGCTGCACCTGCATACGCGGCGGATCTACAGGTCGAAGTGCGAGTCGACGTGCAGCGCGGCTGCCAGTTGATCGGCCAGCAGCGCGAGGCCGGGATTGAGCAGCTCGGCGTGCTCGACTTTGGTAGCACCGCGCGCCTCGACGACCCTGACGGGCCATTGAGTGCGGCGCTGACCAATCAACGCTTGCCACGGCTGGAATGCAACCCGGACACGCCTTATCAGATGCGCGTTGACGGCGGTTTGCACGGCGGTGTCGGTGAGGTGCGATACATGGCCGGGACGGAGGGCAGCAAGCCGATTCCTTACCGCTTGTATCAGGATGCGGCGCGGCGAGTGCCGCTGGTGGTGGACGTAGCGGTCAGCGGGCGGGTGCCGGACACGGGCACGGTGGAGTTGCCGTTGTATGCGCGGATCGAGCGGCTGGCGCAAGTGCCGAAGGTCAGCCGCTATTCGGATGTAGTGAAAGTCACGGTCACCTGGTGATCGCAACGGACAGTAACAACGCAGCGCTCAATGATGAGCGCAGTCGCTGAAGGAGTAGGGACGGGCGCAATGGCAGGCAAATACTGGATGGTCATGGCAGCAGGTACGCTGGCGCTGCTCGCGGACGATGCGCAAGCAGCGGTCAGCGGGCAGATCCACGCGCGGCTGATCCTGATCGCCGGCTGCGAAGTCACCAACACCTCCAATCCCGCCAGTCCGGTCAGCGATCTCGGCACGCTGGATTTCGGTCAGCAGGGGCCGACCTGGAACGCGCCGATCAAAGCAGCCCTCGACGGCGACACCAGCGGCAAACTCAATGTCGCCTGCAACCCTTCGGTCACCGGTTTTACCGTCACCATCGACGGCGGCACCCATGGCGACGGCAACACCCGGCGCCTGAGCAACGGTCGCCAGACCCTCCCTTATCAGCTGTTTCTCGACCCCTCGGGCGCGCAGAGCTACAGCATCGGCCAACAACACAATTTCGCTGTCACCAGCGCTGCGCAAATACCCATTCCGGTATTTGGCTCGGTGGTGGCGAATACCCGCGCGGTTCCGGCAGGGGTCTACACCGACACCCTGACGGTGACGCTCGACTGGTAACCCCGTAGAGGACGGACACCATGCGTACGTTTGCATCAAGGATAGGTTTGCCGCTGCTCGGTCTGGCGCTGGTTTCCAGCGCCAACGCCGCCACCACGGTCACTGGCCAGATCACCTCCAGCCTGATCCTGATCAGCAGCTGTCAGGTCAACGGCGCCGGTGGCTCCACCGGCCTCAACTTCGGTGCCTTGAACTTCGGCACCGCCAACAGCCTGTTCACCACGGCCACCGGGCAAGTGCTCGGCGGTGGCGGCGGGGCGCTGTCGATTCTGTGCTCCAGCGGCACCACGCCCACGGTAAAAGTGCGCGCCGGTGCCCATGACGGCATGTCGCCGGGTGGCACCCGTGCGTTGTACGACGGCGTGGCGAATTACGTGCCCTACGACTTTTACACCGATGCCGGGCATTCGCAGCTGTTGGCGATCGACGGGACGATCAATCTCGCCGCGAGTACCGGTGTCGCGCAGACCGTGAATATCTACGGTCAGGCCGTGGGCAAGGCCGGTTTGCCGGCCGGCACCTACACCGACACCGTCGCTGTTGAACTGACGTTCTGATGCCATGTTCCGCCATGGCGGCATCGCGTTACTCCTGCTCTGTGCGGGCAGTGCACCGCTGCCGCTGACGGCGGCGACCAGCCAGAGCTTTCAGGTCAGCGCCACGGTCACGGCGGGGTGCCTGGTGGTGGGCGGGGTGTCGAACTATGGCGGGCTGAATTTCGGTTCACGGTCGGCGCTGGCCACCGGCACGGTGCAGGTCGCACTGACTGGCGGCGTGCAGTTGCAATGCACGCCGGGGGTGACGTTGAACATGAGCGTCGACGGCGGCCAGTACAACAGCAGTGGCCGGCACATGCAGGTCAACAGTGGCAGCGCGCGGGTGGCGTACACGCTGTTCCGCGATGCGGCGTACAGCCAGAGTCTGGGCATTGGCCAGAGTGTGGCTGTGGCGTACAGCGATGCAAACAACATCCGCCTGCCGATTTACGGTCAGGTGCAATTGCCGGGCAATCAGCCTGGGGGGACGTACAGCGATGTGTTGCAGGTGCAACTGTCGTGGTGAGGCGAGGTTTGATGTGCCGACAAGGAGCAGGTTTATGGGGGCAGTTACGTTCATGCGGCGCGCGGTGTTGGCGCTGTTCACGCTCGGGGCAGGTTATGCGCACGCCGCCAGTTCGGTGTTGATCTGGCCGATCGATCCGGTGCTGGAGGCTGATCAACAGGCCAGCGCGTTGTGGCTGGAAAATCGCGGCACTGAAACCGCCAACCTGCAGATCCGCGTGTTCGGCTGGAGCCAGAACGGGTACGAGGAGCAATACCAGAACCAGCGCGATGTGATCGGCAGCCCGCCGGTGGCGAAGATCGAGCCGGGTCAGAAACAACTGGTGCGCCTGACCCGCACCAAGGACGTGCCGCCCGGGCAGGAACTGGCCTACCGAATCATCATCGACGAAATCCCGTCCGCACAACCGCCCAGTGCTGAAGGTGGCAAAACAGCGGCGGCGATTCGTTTTCAGATGCGCTATTCGGTACCGCTGTTCGCTTACGGCGCCGGTCTGTGGAGCAAAGAAGACAGCACCCGCCAGCGCGATCCCAAGGGCATTGGTTTGCCACAATTGACCTGGCGCACGGTGGCGGTGGACGGCCGGCCGTATGTCGAGGTGCGCAATCAAGGTGCGGTGCATGCGCGGTTGACGGATGTCGCGATCAAACAGGGTGGGCAGAACAAACCGTTGGCGGAAGGCTTGCTCGGCTACGTGCTACCGGGCGCGGTGATGCGCTGGCCGGCACCGGGAGGGCTGGCGGGGGATTCGGCGTTGCAGGTGCGGGTGAATGGCGGGGCGCAGGTGCAGAGCATTACCCCGGCGAAGTGAATGGGCTGATTCGGTGTCATGGCAAAGGGATTCACCAGTGCCACAGGGTTCACTGACCACAGTGAAAGTGGTCATGGCCACCCGCAGTATCAGGAGGATTCAGTCCATTGACGGACGTAAAGCGCGTATGAGCCGAGGATGGGCTCGCCGTATTCAGCGTCCGTTGTGGTATCTCACCGGCGCGTGCTGCCTGGTGTTCGTTCAACCGTCCGGGGCCGGCGAACTGCCGCCACCGCCCAGCGGCATGGAGGCCGTCAGCGATGCACAGTTGTTTCTCGAACTGGTGGTCAACCAGATGAATACCGGGCAAGTGGTGGCGGTGCAGCAGCGCGGCGGGCGCCTGTTTTTACCCGCCACGGCGCTGCGTGAAACCGGTATGAAACTGCCTGAAAACATCGGCACTGAAGTCGACCTCGACAGCCTGCCCGGTCTGCACAGCGAATACGACAGCGTCGGTCAACGCTTGCTGCTCAACGTGCCGCCGGAATGGCTGCCAGAACAGTTCATCGGTAATCGCCAAGCCTATCCGCGCACTCCGGCGCTGAGCAGTTTCGGCGCGTTGTTCAACTACGACCTCTATCTCAACGACACCGATGATGCCGGCACCTATTTAGCGGCGTGGAACGAAGTGCGCCTGTTCGACAGTTGGGGCACGCTGTCCAACACCGGGCAATATCGACGCACGTTGTCCGGCGATTCAGTCAGCACACTGGACAACGGTTACCTGCGCTACGACACCACCTGGCGTTATTCCGATGACGAGCGAATGCTCACTTACGAGGCCGGCGACGTGATCAGCGGCGCCTTGCCTTGGAGCAGTTCGGTGCGTCTCGGTGGCGTGCAGTTCTCGCGGGACTTCGCCGTGCGCCCGGATCTGGTCACCTATCCGTTGCCGCAATTTGCCGGCGAAGCGGCGGTGCCGTCCTCGGTCGATCTGTTTATCAACGGCTACAAATCCAGCAGTGCCGAACTGCAACCGGGGCCGTACACGCTGACCAACATTCCATTTATCAACGGCGCGGGAGAAGCCGTGGTGGTGACCACGGATGCGTTGGGTCGACAGGTGTCGACCACGGTGCCGTTCTATGTCACCAGCAGCTTGTTGCAAAAAGGCTTGAGCGATTTTTCCGTGGCCGCCGGTTCCCTGCGTCGCGATTACGCTTTGAAGGATTTCAACTACGGCCCGGGCGTAACCTCCGGCAGCCTGCGCTACGGCGTCAGCGACAGTTTTACCCTGGAAAGCCACGCTGAAGCCTCCGACTCGCTGACCCTCGGTGGCCTCGGCGGCAATCTGCGGCTGGGTAATTTCGGTGTGCTCAACAGCGCCATGAGTCAAAGTCGTTTCGACGGCGAAGGCGGTCAGCAGTTAAGCCTCGGTTACCAGTACAGCAATCAGCGTTTCAGTTTTTCTTATCAGCGCCTGCAACGCCACGATCAATACGCTGACCTGACTGTGGTCGACACGCCGTACATCAGCCTCAGTCGGCGCAGTGAACAGGCGACCCTCAGCGTTAACCTCGACCGTTGGGGCAGCCTCGGCGCCGGGTATTTCGATGTGCGCGCGGCGGACGATTCACGCACACAATTGCTCAACCTGAGCTGGAGCAAACCGCTGTGGCGCAACAGCAGTTTCTACCTGTCAGCCAACCGCGAAATCGGCGACAGCAACTGGGCGGTGCAGGCGCAAGTGGTGATTCCGTTCGATTTACGCGGCAGCCTGGCGATCAGCACCGAGCGCAGCAAAACCGGGCAGAGCCAGCAGCGGGTCAACTACAGCCGGGCGGTGCCGACCGAGGGCGGCGTAGGTTTCAATCTGGGTTACGCCAAGGGCGATGGCCCGGACTATCGACAGGCCGACGTGACTTGGCGTCTGCAATCGGTGCAGTTGCAGGCCGGGGTTTACGGTTCGTCCGACGCCGAAACCCGTTGGGCCGATGCCAGTGGTTCGCTGGTGTGGATGGACAAGCAAGTGTTCGCCGCCAACCGCATCGACGATGCTTTTGTTGTGGTCAGCACTGAAGGTTTTTCCAACATTCCGGTGCGCTACGAAAATCAGCAAGTCGGCGAGACGGACAAGAACGGCCATTTGCTGGTGCCGTGGAGCAGCGCCTATTACCGCGGCAAATACGAGATCGATCCGCTCAACCTGCCGCCAAATGTGCGCAGCCCCAACGTCGAACAGCGCATTGCCGTGCGGCGTGGCAGTGGTTATCTGCTGGAGTTTCCGCTGACGCGGGTGATTGCCGCGAGCATCGTGCTGATCGACGCGCAGAAACGCGAACTGCCGTTGGGCGCTGGCGTGCTGCACGAACAGAGCGGCGCGCGGACGGTGGTGGGCTGGGATGGCCTGGTCTATCTGGAAAATCTCGAAGCGCAGAATTCCCTGCAAGTGACGTTGGCCGATGGCAGCACCTGTCGAGTGCAATTCCCGGTCGATATGCAGCAGAACCAGGTGCCGCTGATCGGCCCACTGGTGTGCCAATGACGGTTGCACGGATGTTTTTGTGGCTGGCGCTGATGCTGCCGGGGGCGGCGCAGGCGTTGTGCTCGGTGGTGGGGACGACCCCAGCGTCATTCGGTTCGATCAGTTCGATCGCCGTGCGCACCACCTCTCAACCCAGTTCGACGTTGAATGGCGGGTTGAGCTGCACCGGATCGCTGCTGTCCTTGCTGACCAGCAACGACCATTTCTGGGGTACCGTGACTTCGACCCAAAGTGGTCTGGTCGGGCCGACCGGCGATGTCATCAGTTACACGATTTACGCCAACAACAGCACCAGCTACCCGCTGACCCGTGGCACCGCTTATGACTTCGCCCGCAACGGCATCATTGATGCCTTGGGCCTGCTCAACGGCACGACGCCGAAAACCGTGCCGCTGTATTTGGGCACAACCATTGGCAGCAACGTCGCCGCCGGGGTCTACACCGAGACGCTGAGCATTTTCTGGAACTGGAATTACTGTTCGGGGATTGGCATTGGGGCGATCTGCATCGGTCGCGATATCAACAACGCTACGACTACTTTGACGGTGAGCCTGACCGTGTCCAATGACTGCACGATCACCGCGCCGAACATCGCCTTCGGCAGCGCGCCAGTGATTAGTGCGTTCACCCCGGTGAGCGGGCAGACCATTAATCTGGCGTGCACCAAGGGCAGCGCTTACACCGTGGGCTTGAGCGACGGGCAGAATGCAGTAAGCGTGGGCGGGCGGCGGCGGATGATTTCCGGCAGCAATTATATGGCCTACGACATCTTCAAAAGCGCCGGGACAACGCGCTGGGGCAGTGTCGGCACGGCACGTCGGTCGAGCACCGATGCCGAGGTCAACCCCGGCAACGGACTGGGCACAGGCAGCCAGATCTTCACCTACAACGCAAAAATCTACACCGACCAGACCACGCCGCCGGCAGGCACCTACCTGGATAACGTAGTACTCGACGTCGGGTTTTAATCGCACGCGATCCCCTGTAGGAGTGAGCCTGCTCGCGATAACGGTGTGTCATTGAAAATGATGGGGCTGATACACCGATATCGCGAGCAGGCTCACTCCTACAGGGTTTTTGCGGTGTTTTTCAGAATGGCAGTGATGGCTTGAGTTCGATCGGGCTCACCACCGCATAGTTGTACCCGCCACCCGACCAGTACTCAGCCTGCAAATCCCCGTCACTGCGGCTACCGCGCGGCAAAAAGGTGTTCTTCGGCCCCGGCGGGCGCACGTAGAAACTCACCTTGTGCCCGCTGCCATCCTCATACAGCACCATCGCCGCCGGGCCTTCATCGGTGCTCAGCAGGCGCCCGCTGACCGGTTCAAACCCGGCCGCTTTCAGATCTGGCAAACGGCTGGCCTGATTGAAATATCGATCAAGCCAACGCTGCATGTCGCCGTCACTGTCGACCTTGTAATCCGCCGGCAACATGCCTTGCTGGGCAATCAATCGATAGGCCTGAAGGGCGTCGGTCATCGGCAACATCGAAGAACGCACAAGGGTCATTTCCCGTGCCTGCCAACCACTGAAACCACCGATGCTGACCGCGATCAGCAACATCGCCGCACTGGCCAGATGGCGCCGTGACTGACGCTGGCGGCGCTGACGAATCAGCGCCGGGTCAAGCTCCGGATTGGCTGGTTGCTGCAACGCGCCGCTGAGTGCCGCGCGCAGTTGCTGGGCGTCCTGTTGCCAGGCGCGCACTTGCGCGGCTTCATCCGGGTGAGCGGCCAGCCAGGTCTCCAGCACACGCCGGTCGGCGTCGCTGAGTTGGTGGTCGATGTAGGCGTGCAAATCACGCTCGCTGGGAGGCAGGCTGATCATTTGAGTATCCGCAAAGAAGGGCTGCTGATTTCGCCGTCGCTGAGTTGGCGCAAGGCCTGGCGGGCGCGGGACAGGCGCGACATCACGGTGCCGATCGGGGCGCCAAGAATCTCGGCGACCTCTTTATAAGTCAGGCCCTCGACCGAGACCATCAGCAGCAGGGCGCGCTGTTCAGTGGGCAGTCGGTCGAAGGCTTGCAGGGTCGATTGGGCGATCACTGTGCGCTCGACCGAGGGTTCGGCGTCGTCACGTCCGGTGAAAAATTCGAGCATCCGCGCATAGCGCCGGGAGCGGCGGTGGGCGTCGAGAAATTGTCGATAGAGGATCGCAAACAGCCAGGCTCGCAAATCGCCGTCGGCACGTTTATCGCCCCAACTCGACAGGGCGCGCTCCAGGCTCGCCTGCACCAGATCGTCTGCGCTGCTGCTGTTGCGCGTCAACGACACGGCAAAGCGGCGCAATCTGGGAATGATTTCTCTCAACTGTTCGTCGAATTCGCTCATGAAGTTCTGCTAGTCACTACGCTGTGGACTAGGGAGACGTCCGCCGTGGCAGGTTATTCCACGTTCGGAAAAATAAATACCGGGCCGTGGAATAAACCGCGACGGGGCGCGTCTTGCTGATTCTTCCTACTCGTGGCCGATGGCCCTGGAGTCGTTCATGGTTGATCGCTCATCCCCCAACGCTGCCCCGCCCGAAAGGCCGCAGCGCCCGCCCTTGAGTGCCGCGAGCCTGATCTTGCGTCTAGGCGGCATCGCCGTGGTGGTCGCCGCCGTAGCCGGGGCGTTTGCCTACGTGCATGGCAACTTTGACCCACAGCGTCTGACGCCGAAAGCGCTGGTCGATGTGCTGGAAAAGAACAACGGCGTGCATCCGGGATTTCGCCGTAATCATGCCAAAGGCGTCTGCGTGATCGGCCATTTCGAGAGCAGCGGCGAGGCGCGGGTGTTCTCCACCGCCCAGGTGTTCAATGATCCGAGTACCCCGGTGGTCGGACGTTTCGCACTGCCGGCGGGCAACCCTTATGCGCCGGACAGCAGCGTGCCGATTCGCAGTCTGGCGCTGCGTTTCACTCAGGCCAACGGGCAGCAGTGGCGCACCGGGATGAACAGCATGCCGGTGTTCCCGGTCGGCACGCCCGAGGCGTTCTATCAATTGCAACAGGCGCAGTCGCCGGATCCCGCGACGGGCAAACCGGATCCGAGCAAGGTACCAGCCTTTTTCGCCTCGCACCCGGAAGCGGTGTCGTTTTTGACGTGGGTGAAAACCGCCAAGCCGTCGGCCAGTTACGCCACGGAAACCTATAACAGCGTCAACGCGTTTTATCTGGTCGACGCCAGCGGCAAAAAGCAGGCGGTACGCTGGAGCATGACGCCGTTGGCGCAGGATGCAGCAGGGGCGACGGCACCTGAGGGCGGCGATTTTCTTGAGAAGGATCTGGTGCAAAAACTGGCCGCCGCGCCGCTGCGGTTTCAGTTGAATATCACCTTGGCCAATCCTGAGGATCCGGTCAACGACGCCAGTAAAACCTGGCCGGCGGGGCGCAAAGTGGTCAACGCCGGCACCTTGGTGCTGGAGAAAACCCAGCCACAACTCAGTGGCGAGTGTCGCGACATCAACTACGACCCTCTTGTGTTGCCGGCCGGGATTCAAGGCACCGCCGATCCGTTGCTCGCCGCGCGCTCCGCCGGTTACGCCGATTCTTACCTGCGTCGCACCAGCGAAGTCAGCCAGTTGCCCGCCGCCAAACAGGAGGCTCGCCCATGAGAACTCAACCGACGCATTTCGTATTGTTGGCGCGACTGCTGCACTGGCTGATGGCGCTGATGATCATCGCCATGCTGTTTATTGGCGCGGGGATGGTGACGTCTGTTTCAGAGCGGCATGAATGGCTGATCCATCTGCACAAGCCGTTGGGCATTGCGATTCTGGTATTGGTTGTCGTGCGTCTGCTGGTGCGTTTGACCACGCGCCAACCCCCTTTGCCAGCGGATCTGCCGGACTTTCAGGTATTGGCGGCCAAGGCTTCGCATCTGTTGTTGTACGCGTTGATGCTGGTGTTGCCGCTGCTCGGTTGGGCGATGATCAGCGCCTCGGGTGAACCGGTGATGCTCAGCACTACGCTGCAGTTGCCGTCGATTGTGCCGGCCGATGCGCAGTTGTTTGCGTGGCTGCGCAAGGCCCATGGTTATCTGGCGTACCTGCTGTTTCTGACGGTGCTGCTGCACCTGGCGGCGGCGCTGTTTCATGGCTGGGTGCGCCGCGATGAGGTGCTCGACAGCATGTTGCGCGGTCGCGATCGTCATTGAGTGAGTCAGGGGGCGGGCCGGCGCGTAAAGCTACGGCCTGAAGCAAAAGATCGCAGTCAGGCTGCGATCTTTTTTTTGCGTGGAGGGCAGGGGATCAGCGCAGGGTGTCGACCATGTCGGCGATGGTGGTCAGCACGTCTTTGCCCAGTTGTTTCGAGCGTTTGCCCGACCAGCCGGTTTCTTTGTCGGGATGGTCGTCGTGATCCTTGAACGGCATTTCCAGGGTCAGCGACAGGCAGTCGTATTTCTGGCCGACGCTGTTGCAAGCCAGGGTCATGTTGGCCTGACCCGGTTCGTCGCGAACATAGCCGTACTTGGTCTGGAAGTCTTTGGTGGTGTGCTTGAGGTGACTGCGGAAGTGTTCTTCAAGCTTCTCGATGCGCGGCGTGTAACCCGGATTGCCTTCGCAACCGGCGGTGAACACGTGAGGGATTTCCTCGTCACCGTGTGCGTCAAGGAAGAAATCGACGCCATACTTTTCCATCTGCTGCTGTACGAAAAGTACCTCGGGGCTGACTTCCTGACTGGCGTTCTGCCAGGCGCGGTTCAAATCCTGGCCCATGGCGTTGGTACGCAGGTGGCCGTGGAAAGCGCCGTCCGGGTTCATGTTCGGCACCAGGTACAGATCGGCGCTGGTCAGCAGCTTGTTGAGCACCGGATCTTCGTGACGTTCCAGACGTTCGATGATGCCTTCCATGAACCATTCGGCCATGTGCTCGCCGGGGTGTTGCTGGGCGATGATCCAGACTTTGCGCTGGCCTCCAGCGCCCGAGCCTTTGCGCAGCAACTGGATGTCGCGGCCTTCGACGCTTTTGCCCGTGGCGAGCAGTTCAGTGCCGGCCTTGGTCAGCGCCTGCTCGATCAGCCAGTCGTGACGGCCACGGCTGTACGGTTCGAAGTAGGCGAACCAGGCGTGGGTCTGCGTGGCTTCGAGGCAGAAGCGCAAGCAATCGCCTTCGAAAATTGTTGGTACGCGGAACCAGTTGACGTGATCGTAGGAGGCCACGGCTTGATAGCCATCCCAGGCTTTGTTGTACGAGGACTGGCTGGCGTTGTTCAAACGGAACCAGTGTTCCTGACCGACGTGCAAGCCGCTGGCCTTGAAGTGGAACCACTGAAAATGGGCGCTGCGCGTGTCCGGGCGGATAGCCAGAACCGGGCTGAGCGGATTGCTGATGTCGATGACTTGGATGTTGCCGCTGTCGAAATTGGCGCTGATGTCGAACGAAGATTTGGCCACGGTCATATCGGTTCCTGATCAGGATTGTTATGGCCGATACTTTACACAAGATTGGGCTGAAACCGAGGGTAATTGCGGGGTTGTGGCGGGGGCGTCCTCCATGACGCGGAGGCAGCTTAGAGATTATGCGATTGATTCTCAAGTGCTATTTGTCGTTAGTTTGCCCCAATGCGGCCGGGCTTGGCTTGCCAATCGATATTCTTTTGATATTATCCGCGCCATCGAATTTGCAGCACCTAAAGACTTCATTAGCCTGAAGCCACAAGCCCGAAAAACGGGTAAAAAAAAGACCCGGAAAAAATCCGGGTCAAAAACCGTGATTAGCCTGATGAGGAGATAGTCCAGAAGACCGACCTAAGGTCTCTGGTCCATCGACTGATCTCGCGATCAGCTGCATGCAATAATAATCATTATCATTTGCAAGTCAAATGTTTTTATCTGCGCGATTGGAAAATTCTTTCCTGTCCGTTCGAACCCCCGTTCCTCAAACTTCATCGCCATCCAGCGAGTGGTCGACCATCGCCCGCGCCATATCCACCATATGCACCACCGAAAATGCCAGATCGCGACTCGCGCCTTGCAGGTTTTCTGCTGCCTTGAAAGCGGTGGCGGCTGCGCAGCGCAATAGGTCGGAGGCGTGTACCAGTGCTTCTTCGCCGCTGACATGCCGATTGACGTCGAAAAAACGCTCATCGACCTCGGGTGTCGACACAGTTGGTTTCAAGTAATAGTCCAGCGCTCGTTGCGCGGCGGCGTTGCCTTGGGGCGAGGTGAACGTGGTGTCCATTTGCAGGTCGGGCAAGTCTTTGCTGCTGATGTTCATGATGAAGGGCCACTCCTTGTTTGATTAACTGTCCGTGCGATCAGCATAGTACGATGCGTAGTTGTGACCAGAATTTAAATACGACAATTTGTGTTTTGCTGGCCGAAGGCGTCCCGCGTAAGGTGCCGCACATGGATAAATGGATTGAGTTGGTCAAGGCCAAAATGAGTGAACTCAAAATCACTCAAACAGAGCTCGGAGAGCGTGTTGGCATGTCCCAGGGCGGCATCGGCCATTGGCTGAACAAGCGTCGTGAACCGGGCGTCGCGGAGATGAACCGCGTGCTGCAAGCGCTGGGCATGGATTTTCTCGAAGTGGCGATGGTCATTCGCGAGCCGCAGCCCGTGGCGAACGACGACATGCCGCTGACGCAGAAATATAACCCTTACTTTCGCTACCCGGTGAGCGAATGGAGCGCGCCACTGCAAGCGCGGGAAAGTGCGCCGCAGCCCTACGGCAAACACGAGGACAGGCAACGCTTCGAGCTGACGGATTATCACGCTCGCGGCGCCGCGTTCTGGCTGAGGGTGTCAGGCGATTCGATGACCGCGCCCAAAGGCACGAGCATCCCCGAAGGCATGCTGATTCTGGTCGATCCGGAGGCAGAGGCAGTCCCCGGCAAACTGGTGATCGCCCAGTGGTCGGACAGCCATGAAGCGATTTTCCGCAAGCTCGACGAAGAGGGCGGCCAGCGTTACCTGATACCGCTCAATCCGACTTGGCCGAAAGCCTTGTTCACCGATGAGTGTCGAATCCTCGGCGTGGTGGTGCAGGCAACGGCGCGCTTCTAGTCAGACCGATCCTCGCCAGGTGTAGGATCGGTCTCTTTATTCACACTGCTTCCAGTTCAACCAAAGCGCTGCCTTCGCCGACCATTTCACCTTCCTGGCAATACAGCGCTTTGATCACCCCGGCATGCGGCGCACGGATGCTGTGCTCCATCTTCATCGCTTCCAGCACCACCAGTTGCGCACCGGCTTCGACCGTTTGCCCGGCCTCGACTAAGACCCGCACGATGCTGCCGTTCATCGGTGCCGTCAGACCGCCCTGATGACTGTTACTGGCTTCCACCGCACTGATCGGGTCGTAAGCTTCGACGCGACGCAACTCGCCTTCCCATTGCAGATACAGCGCATCACCCTGACGAATAGCCCGCAAGGTCCGACGCACGCCTTCGTGTTCAACAACCAGCGAATCGCCGAGCAGTTTTGCATCACCGCCAGCCCCCAGCGTCAACGCCCGATCCTGCCCTTCGCAACTCAAATGCAGGGTAATTTCCCGAGGCAAACCCGCGCGCAATCCGCTGTTCCGCGACCACGGTGAAGCAGCATCATCCGCCCGCACAACGCTCGGCAAACTCTGCGCAAACGCCTGCGCCGCCGCCTGCCAGAACCCGTCACTCAATTCGCTCGGCGCTGGCAGCAATTGCGCCTGATAGCGCGGAATAAACCCGGTATCCAGTTCCGCCGCCGCAAACGCCGGATGCGCGATGATCCGCCGCAGAAAGTTGATGTTGGTCTTCAACCCGCCAATCGCAAATTCATCGAGCATGCTCAACAAACGCAGGCGCGCCTGTTCACGATCCTCGCCCCAGGCAATCAGCTTGCCGAGCATCGGGTCGTAGAACGGCGAAATCTCATCACCTTCCTCAACCCCGCTGTCCACTCGACGCCCAGGCCCTTCAGCCGACTCGCGATACAAATCCAGACGCCCGGTGGCCGGCAGAAAATCATTCGAAGGGTCTTCGGCATACAAGCGCACTTCAATCGCATGGCCATTGAGCGGCACCTGCTCCTGAGTGATCGGCAGCGCTTCACCCCGCGCCACACGAATCTGCCAGGCGACCAGATCCAGACCAGTGATCGCCTCGGTCACTGGGTGTTCAACTTGAAGGCGCGTGTTCATCTCCATAAAGAAGAATTCGCCACGCGCATCCAGCAGAAACTCCACCGTGCCGGCGCCGACATAACCGATCGCCTGCGCCGAACGTACAGCCGCTTCGCCCATCGCCCGACGCAGTTCAGCGGACAGGCCCGGTGCTGGCGCCTCTTCAACGACTTTCTGATGCCGCCGCTGAATCGAGCAATCACGCTCATTCAGGTACAGGCAATTGCCATGCTGATCGGCGAACACCTGAATTTCGACGTGACGCGGTTTCAGCAGATATTTCTCCACCAGCATCCGCGAATCGCCGAACGACGACTGCGCTTCACGCTGTGCGGAGGCGAGTGCTTCGGCGAGCTGGCCGACCTCTTCAACAACCTTCATGCCTTTGCCACCGCCGCCGGCCGTAGCCTTAAGCAACACCGGATAACCGATGCGTTCGCAGGCAGCACGGAAGGTCTCGAGATCCTGCGCTTCGCCGTGATAACCCGGCACCAAAGGCACGCCGGCAGTTTCCATCAACGCCTTGGCCGCCGATTTGCTGCCCATCGCGTCGATGGCCGAGGCCGGGGGGCCGAGGAAAATCAGCCCGGCCGCTTCAATCGCGCGGGCGAACCCGGCGTTCTCCGACAGAAAGCCGTAACCCGGATGAATCGCCTGCGCGCCGCTGGCCTTGGCCGCCGCAATCAGTTTGTCGATTTGCAAATAACTGTCAGCCGCTTTGCTGCCGCCGAGATCGACGCGGATATCCGCTTCACGGCTGTGCCGCGCCTCACGGTCGGTGGCGCTGTGCACGGCGACGGTGGTCAGGCCCAAGGCTTTGGCGGTGCGCATCACGCGGCATGCGATTTCGCCACGGTTGGCCACCAGCAGGGTGGTGAGAACGGGTGCGCTCATCAACGCGGCTCCTTGGTGGTGGTTTCGGCTTGCCAGCTCGGCGGACGTTTTTGCAGAAAGGCCCGCAGACCTTCCTGACCTTCCGGGCTGACGCGGATGCGAGCGATGGCATTTTCGGTGTAGCGGCGCAGCGCCGGGGTCAACGCGCCGTTGCCGACTTCACGCAACAAATCCTTGCTGGCGCGCATGGCAGCGGGGCTGTTGAGCAGCAGATTGTTGATCCACTGTTCGACCTGTTGCTCCAGTTCAGCGGCCGGATAGCTGTCGGACAACAAACCGATTTCCCGTGCCCGCTGACCGCCAAAACGTTCAGCGGTCAGCGCATAACGCCGCGCTGCACGTTCGCCAATGGCTTGCACCACGAACGGACTGATCACCGCCGGCGCCAGACCGATGCGCACTTCCGACAAACAGAACTGCGCGTCGTCGGCACCGATCGCCATGTCGCAGCAACTGATCAAACCCAGCGCGCCACCGAATGCCGCGCCTTGCACCACGGCCACGGTGGGGATTTTCAGCTTGGCGAGGTTGTACATCAGCTCGGCGAGTTCGCGGGCGTCGTCGAGGTTGGTGTGGTAATCGAGCTCGGCCGATTGCTGCATCCACGCCAGATCGGCGCCGGCGCTGAAGTGCTTGCCACGCCCGCGCACCAGCAGGAAACGCAGGCTGGCGTCGCTGGCAACTTTGTCGAGGGCGAGGATCAGTTCGCGGATCATCTCGGCGTTGAACGCGTTGTTTTTCTCCGCGCGGTTGAGCCACAGGGTGGCGAAACCCCGTGGGTCGCTTTGCAGTTCGAGGGTGTTGAAGTCGCTCATATTCTTCCGTCTCCACGGTTCTTGTGGGAGCAAGGCTTGCCCGCGAAAGTAGTCATTCCACCATTGATGTGACTGACACATCGCCTTCGCGGGCAAGCCTTGCTCCTACAGGATCGAATCACATCCGGAACACGCCGAAGCGGCTCGGTTCGATTGGCGCGTTCAGCGACGCGGACAAGGCCAGGGCCAGCACATCGCGGGTCTGCGCCGGGTCGATAACGCCGTCGTCCCACAGCCGTGCGCTGGAATAGTAGGGGTGACCCTGTTCTTCGTACTGGTCGAGGATCGGTTGCTTGATCTCGGCTTCCTGCTCGGCACTGAAGCTTTGGCCACTGCGTTCAGCCTGCTCGCGTTTGACCTGCACCAACACGCCGGCCGCTTGTTCAGCGCCCATCACACCAATGCGCGCATTCGGCCACATCCACAGAAAACGCGGATCGTAAGCGCGGCCGCACATGCCGTAGTTACCGGCGCCGAAACTGCCGCCGATGATCACGGTGAATTTCGGCACTTTGGCGCAAGCCACGGCCGTCACCAGTTTCGCGCCGTGCTTGGCGATGCCACCGGCCTCGTATTTCTGGCCGACCATGAAGCCGGTGATGTTTTGCAGGAACAGCAACGGAATGCCGCGCTGACAGGCCAGCTCGATGAAGTGCGCGCCTTTCTGCGCGGCTTCGGCGAAGAGGATGCCGTTGTTCGCCAGAATCGCGATCGGGTAACCGTGCAGATGCGCAAAACCGCAAACCAGCGTGGCGCCGAACAGCGCTTTGAACTCATCGAACACCGAACCGTCGACCAGTCGTGCAATCACTTCGCGCACGTCGAACGGCTGCTTGGCGTCCGCCGAAACCACGCCGTACAACTCATCGCTGGCATACAGCGGCGCAATCGGTGCGCGCTGTTGCACTTCGCCGAGCTTGCGCCAGTTGAGGTTGGCCACGCTGCGGCGGGCGAGGGCGAGGGCGTGTTCGTCACTCTCGGCGTAATGGTCGGCAACCCCGGAAATCTTGCAGTGCACGTCGGCCCCGCCGAGGTCTTCGGCGCTGACCACTTCACCGGTCGCGGCTTTCACCAACGGCGGGCCGGCGAGGAAAATCGTCGCCTGATTGCGCACCATGATCGCTTCGTCGGCCATCGCCGGCACGTAAGCGCCGCCCGCAGTGCACGAGCCCATGACCACGGCGATTTGCGGAATGCCCATCGCGCTCATGTTGGCCTGGTTAAAGAAGATCCGCCCGAAGTGCTCGCGATCCGGGAACACTTCGTCCTGACGCGGCAGGTTGGCGCCGCCGGAGTCGACCAGATAGATGCACGGCAGACGATTCTGCTGCGCGATGGTTTGTGCGCGCAGATGTTTTTTCACAGTCAGCGGGTAGTACGAGCCACCCTTAACAGTCGCGTCGTTGGCGACGATCATGCATTCGACGCCTTCGACCCGGCCGATCCCGGCAATCACACCGGCCGCCGGCACGTCTTCGCCATACACGGCGTGGGCCGCCAGTTGGCTGATTTCCAGAAACGGAGAGCCCGGATCGAGCAAACGGTTGATGCGTTCACGCGGCAGCAATTTGCCCCGTGAAGTGTGACGCTCCTGAGCTTTCGCGCCACCACCCTGCGCCACTTGGGCGAGCAGGGTGTGCAGGGCGTCGACCTGTTTGAGCATCGCCGCGCTGTTGGCGGCGAACTCCGCTGAACGAGGATTGAGCTGTGTATGCAGAATCATGGCTTACTCCGTAAGCAGCTACGAGTTGCAAGCTTGGAGCGGCAAGTTAAAGCTGTTCTCTTGCAGCTTGAAACTTGCAGCTCGCAGCTGACGAAATTTATTTCGTTTCGTTGAAGAGTTCGCGACCGATCAGCATGCGACGGATCTCACTGGTGCCAGCGCCGATTTCGTACAGCTTGGCGTCGCGCAGCAGACGGCCCGCCGGGAATTCGTTGATGTAACCGTTACCGCCGAGAATCTGGATCGCGTCGAGGGCCATTTGTGTGGCGCGTTCAGCGGTGTAGAGGATCACGCCGGCGGCGTCTTTGCGCGTGGTTTCGCCGCGTTCGCAGGCCTGCGCCACTGCATAGAGATAAGCGCGGCTGGCGTTGAGTTGGGTGTACATGTCGGCGACTTTGCCCTGGATCAGCTGGAACTCGCCGATGCTTTGACCGAACTGTTTGCGGTCGTGGATGTACGGCACGATCAGGTCCATGCACGACTGCATGATCCCGGTCGGGCCGCCAGAGAGCACCACGCGCTCGTAATCGAGGCCGCTCATCAACACTTTCACACCACCGTTGAGCACGCCGAGGATGTTTTCTTCCGGCACTTCGACGTCATCGAAGAACAGCTCGCAAGTGTTGGAGCCGCGCATGCCGAGCTTGTCGAACTTGTTGCTGCGGCTGAAGCCTTTCCAGTCGCGCTCGACGATGAATGCGGTGATGCCGTGCGGGCCTTTTTCCAGATCGGTTTTGGCGTAGATCACGTAAGTGTTGGCGTCGGGGCCGTTGGTGATCCAGGTTTTGCTGCCGTTGAGGACGTAACGGTCGCCGCGTTTGTCGGCGCGCAATTTCATCGAGACCACGTCGGAACCGGCATTCGGTTCGCTCATCGCCAATGCGCCGACGTGCTCGCCGCTGATCAGTTTCGGCAGGTACTTGGTTTTCTGTTCGTGGTTACCGTTGCGATTGATCTGGTTGACGCAGAGGTTCGAATGCGCGCCGTAGGACAGCGCCACCGAGGCCGAGCCGCGGCTGATTTCTTCCATCGCCACGACGTGTGCCAGGTAACCGAGGCCAGCACCGCCGTACTCTTCTGGCACGGTAATGCCGAGCAGGCCCATGTCACCGAATTTGCGCCACATGTCGGCGGGGAACAGGTTGTCGCTGTCGATCTGCGCCGCACGCGGGGCGATCTCCTTGGCGACAAAGGACTGAACCTGATCGCGCAGCATGTCGATGGTTTCACCGAGGGCAAAATTCAGGGATGGATAGCTCATGGGTCACCTTTTGGCTTTTTTGTAGGGTGGGGAGGGCGGTCGCTCGGCTCTCACCTTTACGTTAACGTAAGCCTGTGACGAATGGCTGTCAATCACCCTTTACGTTAACGTCAACTTGAGCGAGAGTAGGGGGCAGTTCAAGATTGAAAACGGATCGCTTTTTTGTGGGAGCGGGCTTTTGTGGTGAGGGGATTTATCCCCGTTCGGCTGCGAAGCAGTCGTGAAATCTGTAAATCTGATTTGTCAGGAGATATGCAGGGGCGGCTTCGCCACCCATCGGGGATAAATCCCCTCGCCACAAAGGCCAACCACAAAGCTCTCCACAAAAAGTGCAATCCGGTAAACCCACTAATAAAGACAATAGGGGTCGTCATGGATCAACCCAGTGCAAACCCGCAGCGCAGCTACACCCGTGGCTCACAGGACAAAGCCTTGCTGGCGATGACCATCGGGCAGAAGTTCGATCAGACCGTCGCGCAATATCCCGACGGCGAAGCGCTCGTCGTGCGCCATCAGCAGTTGCGTTATTCCTGGCGACAACTGGCCGATGCCGTCGACGTGCACGCCAGAGCGCTGCTCGCCCTGGGTTTACAGGCCGGCGATCGCCTCGGCATCTGGGCACCGAACTGCGCTGAGTGGTGCATCACCCAGTTCGCCACGGCGAAAATCGGCGTGATCCTGGTCAACGTCAACCCGGCCTACCGCAGTTCCGAACTGGAATACGTGCTCAAACAATCCGGCTGCCAATGGCTGGTCTGCGCCGGCGCGTTCAAGTCGTCGAACTACCACGGCATGTTGCAAGGATTGGTGTCAGAACTGGCCGAACAATCCATTGGCCAACTGCGCAGCGAGCGCCTGCCGGAATTGCGCGGGGTGATCAGTCTCGAAGCGCAACCGCCATCAGGTTTCCTGCCGTGGTCGCAACTGACTGATATGGCCGCGAGCATCTCCCCGCAACAACTCAACGAACGCAGCGACAGCCTGCACTTCGATCAACCGGTAAACATTCAATACACCTCCGGCACCACCGGTTTCCCCAAAGGCGCGACCCTCAGCCACTACAACATCCTCAACAACGGCTACATGGTCGGCGAAAGCATCGGCCTGACCCCGCACGATCGCCTGGTGATCCCGGTGCCGCTGTACCACTGCTTCGGTATGGTCATGGGCAATCTCGGCTGCGTCACTCACGGCAGCACGATGATTTACCCCAACGATGCGTTCGATCCGTTGCTGACCCTGCAGACCGTCGCCGAAGAAAAAGCCACCGGCCTCTACGGCGTGCCGACCATGTTTATCGCCATGCTCGATCAGCCGCAACGCGCCGAATTCGATCTGTCGAGCCTGCGCACCGGGATCATGGCCGGCGCCACCTGCCCGATTGAAGTGATGCGCCGGGTCATCAGCGAGATGCACATGAGCGAAGTGCAGATCGCCTACGGCATGACCGAGACCAGCCCGGTGTCGCTGCAAACCGGCCCCAACGATGAACTGGAACTGCGCGTGACCACCGTCGGCCGCACCCAGCCGCAACTGGAAAGCAAGATCATCGACGAGGCCGGCAACCTCGTGCCGCGCGGCACTATCGGCGAACTGTGCACCCGTGGTTACAGCGTGATGCTCGGCTATTGGCAAAACCCGCAAGCCACCGCTGAAGCTATCGATGAGGCTGGCTGGATGCACACCGGCGACCTGGCGAGCATGAACGAGGAGGGTTACGTCAACATCGCCGGGCGTAACAAGGACATGATCATTCGCGGCGGCGAGAACGTTTATCCGCGTGAGCTGGAAGAGTTTTTCTTCACCCATCCGGCGGTGGCGGACGTGCAGGTGATCGGCATTCCGTGCTCGCGTTACGGCGAGGAGATTGTCGCCTGGATCAAATTTCACCCCGGCCACAACGCCTCCGAGCTGGAGTTGCAAACCTGGTGCAAGGAACGCATCGCGCACTTCAAGACGCCACGGCACTTCAAGTTCGTCGAAGAGTTTCCGATGACGGTGACGGGGAAGATCCAGAAATTCAGGATGCGTGAAATAAGCATCGAAGAGCTTCGCGAAAAGCACGCCTGACACCAAACCCCTGTAGGAGTGAGCCTGCTCGCGATAGCGGTGTCCCAGTCAATATTTTCATCGACTGACACGACGCTATCGCGAGCAGGCTCACTCCTACAAGGGATATGCGTTGAAAAGAGGAATTGCAGAAAGCACAAAGGGGAGCCGAGGCTCCCCTTTAATTTTGTCGTCGCGTGCTCTTTTTTATTATTGAGGGTCGGTCTGTTGTTGTTTTTGGCAACCGTGGCCCTTTACCGCTGTTTTTGGCGACCCCCATCCGGGGTCAAGAGCAAACGTATTTTTTTGAGCGCTGATCTGCTTTCTCGTTAAACGATCCAACCGATTCGGGAGCTACCTGAAGGTAGTTTTATTGTTCTCTGCCCGGTTGCGGGTCACTCCTGAGAGCACCCTGAAAAGCACACCTTCTCCAAAAAAATCTGTTAGCTGCGTCTCTGCCGTGTTGTTTTTGTTATGTCAGAGTCGGTACGTCTTATTTTTATTGGTTTGCTGCTTTTTATTCTTGTTATGCCATAGAGATAGCATTACGCGTGCCAACTTTTAAAAAGCCTTGTAAATCAATGGTTTGTGATTTTGTAGGATTTTTCGATCAGGCCAATCCAGACAATTTGTTTCCGTGTTACTCGCTTGAGCCCACATTCCGGACACAGCGGTAACACCATCTCCCCTCACTGTGCGCTGCGCGCCTTCGCCACGCGCGAACCGCTCGGGCGACCGAGCACCGCGCTGATCCGCTGACCCGCGGCAATCAAGGCGTCCAGGTCGATTCCGGTCTTGATACCGAGGCCGTTGAGCAGGTACACCACATCTTCAGTCGCAACGTTACCGCTCGCACCTTTGGCGTACGGACAGCCGCCGAGGCCCGCGATAGAGCTGTCGAACACCGAAATGCCTTCGAGCAGACTGGCGTAGATGTTGGCCATCGCCTGACCGTAGGTGTCGTGGAAATGTCCGGCGAGTTTGTCCCGTGGCACCTGCGCCGAAACCACTTCAAATAAACGGCGAGTCGCGCCAGCAGTGCCGGTGCCGATGGTGTCGCCCAGCGAAACTTCGTAGCAGCCCATCGCGTACAGCTCGCGGGCCACCATCGCCACTTGCTCCGGCGCGACCGTGCCTTCGTAAGGGCAGCCGAGCACACAGGACACGTAACCGCGCACGGTAACGCCGTGTTGCTTCGCCGCATTCATGATCGGGGCGAAGCGCGCCAGGCTTTCGCTGATCGAGCAGTTGATGTTGCGCTGCGAGAAGGCTTCGGACGCGGCGGCGAACACCGCGACTTCCTTGACTCCGGCAGCAATCGCATCCTCAAAACCGCGCAGGTTCGGTGCCAGTGCGCCATAAGTCACGCCGGGTTTGCGCTGGATCTGCGCGAACACGTCGGCGGAACCGGCCATTTGCGGCACCCATTTGGGCGAAACGAAACTGCCGACTTCTATATAGCCAAGGCCAGCGGCGCTGAGCGCGTCGACCAGTTGCACCTTGTCGGCGACGCTGATCGGTTGGGCTTCGTTCTGCAGGCCATCGCGCGGGCCGACTTCGATCAGGCGTACTTGGGAGGGGAGGGACATGGCGGCTGACCTGCTCTTTTGAATTCGTGGAGATCCTTTGTAGGAGTGAGCCTGCTCGCGATAGCGGGGTGTCAGTCGAACAAATATTATCTGACACACCGCTATCGCGAGCAGGCTCACTCCTACAAGGGGATTTGTGTTGTCGGTTAGATCGCCTGCTGGCTCTTGAGGGTTTGTTCAAGCGCCTGCACGCAGCGCTCTTCAGCGGTATCAAGCTCCAGTTTCATCTGCTCGATATCCAGCAACTGCTGCTCCAGTTGCTCACGGCGCTCGGTGATTTTCGCCAGCATGCTGTTGAGCTGTTTGGTGTTACCGCTGGACGGGTCGTAGAGTTCGATCAGTTCGCGGCATTCGGCCAGCGAAAAACCGATGCGCTTGCCACGCAGGATCAGCTTCAGGCTGACCTTGTCGCGCGGCGAATAGATGCGTTCCTGGCCACGGCGCTCAGGGCTGAGCAGGCCTTGCTCTTCATAAAAGCGGATCGCCCGGGTGGTGATGTCCAGCTCGCGGGCGAGGTCGGAAATGCTGTAAGTCTGGCTGCTCATGGAAGCGCTCGGAAAAAGGTCTTGGCGCTAAGCTAATGGCAGGTTGACGTTTACGTCAAGCAAGAAAAAGATCGCAGCCTTCGGCAGCTCCTACAGTAAAACGCATTCCAAATGTAGGAGCTGCCGAAGGCTGCGATCTTTTGATCTTTCCTCAAACCACCTGCTTATCCAGCTTCTTCTCCTGCGCTGTCACCTGCTGGCACAACTCAATCATCTGCTCGCGCATCCAGCGATTCGCCGGATCCTGGTCAGTGCTTTCATGCCAATACAGATGCGTCTCCACCGGCGGCACATCATTCACCGGCAGATTAAACGCCTGCAGCTCATGCCGACGGGCAAAGCGTTCCGGCACGGTCATAACCATATCCGTCTGCTGCATCACCTGCGACGCCATCAAATAATGCTGCGAGCGCAGGGCGATCTTGCGCTGAATGCCCATTTTGCCCAGTGCCAGATCGACATAGCCCAGACCGCTACGGCGGCTGGAAATATGGATATGGGTCAGCGACAAATAATCATCCAGCGACAGCTTTTCCTTGCCCGCCATCGGATGGCCCTTGCGCATCGCACAGACGTAACGGTCTTCCATCAGCTTGACGTGGCGCACTTGTGGGTCGGTGTTGAGCGGCGCATCCACAGCGAAATCCAGACGCCCGGCCGCCAGTTCCTTGGTGGTCTCACGGCGTTTCGACAGGAAACTTTCGATAATCACGGTCGGTGCCAGACGGCGCAGGCGTTGAAACAGCGGCGGCAAAATCACTGCTTCGGTGAGGTCAGTCATGCTGATGCGGTAGGTCTTGACCGCTTGCGCCGGGTTGAAAATACGACTTTCCTGCACTGACACGCGCAGCAGCGACAGCGCGTTACGCACTGGACCGATGATGTTCTGCGCCATCGGCGTCGGCACCATGCCCTGAGCGGTGCGCACGAAGAGCGGGTCGTTGAAGGTTTCGCGCAGCCGTGCCAGCGCGTTGGACACCGCCGGTTGGGTGATGCCGACAATCTGCCCGGCGCGGGTCAGGTTGGCTTCGGTGTAGATCGCGTCGAAGACGATGAAAAGGTTGAGGTCGACCTTGCTCAGATTCATAACGCGGCTTCTCTTGTTATTTAGTGCGGTGTTTGGGGGGCTGGCAATCAGCCGATCATATATCGGTGATGAATGTTTATACACGCCGAGAATAGGCTAGGTAAATTATCAGCGCTGTTCTAGCATCGATTGCATGACCTAAACAACCTCTGCTCAAGAACTGCCTTAACCATCGGGAGCTGCTCATGGATTTCGCTTATTCGCCCAAGGTGCAAGAACTGCGTGAGCGCGTAACCGCGTTCATGGACACTTACGTTTACCCGGCCGAAGCCGTGTTCGAGCGCCAGGTTGCCGAAGGCGATCGCTGGCAGCCGACGGCGATCATGGAAGAACTCAAAGCCAAGGCCAAAGCCGAGGGCCTGTGGAATCTGTTTCTGCCTGAGTCGGAACTGGGTGCCGGCCTGACCAACCTCGAATACGCGCCACTGGCGGAAATCATGGGCCGCTCACTGCTCGGCCCGGAGCCGTTCAACTGCTCGGCGCCGGACACCGGCAACATGGAAGTGCTGGTGCGTTACGCCAACGAAGAGCAAAAACAACGCTGGCTGGAACCGCTGCTGCGCGGCGAGATCCGCTCGGCGTTCGCCATGACCGAACCCGATGTTGCCTCCTCCGACGCCACCAACATGGCCGCCCGCGCCGTGCGTGATGGCGACGAGTGGGTGATCAACGGCAAAAAATGGTGGACGTCCGGTGCTTGCGATCCGCGCTGCAAGATTCTGATCTTCATGGGCCTGAGCAATCCCGATGCACCGCGTCACGCGCAGCACTCGATGATCCTCGTGCCGGTCGATACGCCGGGCGTAAAAATCGTTCGTCCATTGCCAGTGTTCGGTTACGACGATGCGCCGCACGGTCACGCCGAAGTGCTGTTCGACAACGTGCGTGTGCCGTACGAAAACGTACTGTTGGGTGAAGGACGCGGCTTTGAAATTGCCCAAGGTCGTCTTGGCCCAGGCCGGATTCACCACTGCATGCGTTCGGTCGGCATGGCTGAGCGTGCACTGGAATTGATGTGCAAACGTTCGGTAAGCCGTACTGCTTTCGGCAAACCGCTGGCGCGTCTGGGCGGGAACATCGACAAGATCGCCGACTCGCGGATGGAGATCGACATGGCGCGTCTGCTGACGCTGAAAGCGGCGTACATGATGGACACCGTGGGTAACAAAATCGCGAAAAGCGAGATCGCGCAGATCAAAGTGGTTGCGCCGAACGTCGCGCTGCGCGTGATTGATCGGGCGATCCAGATGCATGGCGGGGCAGGGGTGTCGAACGATTTCCCGCTGGCTTATATGTATGCGATGCAACGGACATTGCGTCTGGCCGATGGCCCGGACGAAGTGCACCGTGCGGCGATTGGCAAGTTTGAGATCGGCAAATACGTGCCGAAGGAAATGCTGCGTAGCGAGCGCTGATCCAGCACTGCGTTATCGTTCTTCGCGAGCAGGCTCGCTCCCACAGGATCTGTGGCGTTCACACATTTAATGTGGGAGCGAGCCTGCTCGCGAAAGGGCCTGAACATTTGATCGTTCCCACGCTCCGCGTGGTAATTCCGCCATGGACGCTGAGCGTCCATGGCGGAATTACCACGCGGAGCGTGGGAACGATTTGGCGGATATCAATACACCCAAACCTCAACCCGCCGATTCTTGATCCTTCCCTCATCCGCACTGTTGGTCGCCACCGGCATCTGCGCGCCAAACCCGCGCACCTCGCGCAACACCACGCCGCTCTTCACCAACTCCCGTCGCACCGCCATCGCCCGCAATTTCGACAGCAAATCCGCACGCGCCGGGTCGTCCTTTACATCACCAAAGCCCACCAGCGTCACCGCACGATCGGTCTTGTCATGGCGCTTTATATAGTCGAACACCCGCGCCAGATCCTGACGCGCCTTGTTGTCCAGACTCGCGCTGCCTTCTTCAAAACGGAAGTTCACCGTCAGACGTTGGGCGTGACGGCTGAGGGATTGATAACCCTCGGGCATCAGCGCATTCGGCGCGACCGTCATGGCGTGCACGGTCTGACTGATAAAACCGTTGCGCGCAACAATCTCCTGACCCTGACGACTTTGCGCAAACGCCACCAGCGCTTTTGCCCATGGATTGCTGCTGTCCGGCGGCAGATAAAAGAACAGTCGCCTAGACAGCGGATAGTCCTCGGTGGCGATCAGACTATTGAGCGGCAGCATCGATTGCGACGCGCCATCGGCAATCGCCACGGCTTTGGCCTGACGCACGTAAGGCAACCCAATGAAACCGATGCCCTGCGGATCACTACTCACCGCGTCGGATAATTCCTCGCTGGATTCGAAACGTTTCGCCGCACTGCTCAGGGTTTTCCCACGACGACTGAGCACCAATTCCTTGAACGTGTCATAGGTGCCGGACTGATCATCCCGTGCATATAAATGAATAGCACCGCCGCGACCACCGAGGTCTTCCCAGGTTTTCACTTCGCCGGCGAAGATCCGCGCCAGTTGCTCAGTGTCGAGTTGCTGCAACGGGTTTTCGGGGTGAAGGATGATCGCCAGGCCATCGATGGCGATGACTTGTTCGGCGGCGGCGCTTTTCAGATCGCCGAGGGATTGCAGACTGAGCAGCTCGCTGTCCTTGATCTCGCGGGAGGAGGCGGCGAGGTCGGCGCTGGCGTTTTTCAGGGCGGTGAAACCGGTGCTGGAGCCGTGAGCGGCGACGTCGATGAGCACGCGTTTGCCTTCAGCCGTCTGGCCAACAATGCGCAATTCGTTGGCGGTGCCCGGGGTTTCGCGGTGGATCTTCAGCAGGCCTTGCTGTTGCAGCAGACCTTCGACCAATGCTGGGCCGAGTTCGGCGCCGATGGTGTTGGAACCCTGAATGCGCAACGCCGGGCCGTCGTCGGGCACCGGCAAACCGGCGGCCGACACCGTCAGCCACGCACTCAAGAGAAAGACGCACAGAACACGCAGGGTCATGCCGGCACCGAATCAAGCCAAGGGGATTGCCGGGGAGATTAAGTCAGGCGCATGACCAAAAGATGACAGATCAAAAGATCGCAGCCTGCGGCAGCTCCTACAGGGGAACGCATTCCAATTGTAGGAGCTGCCGCAGGCTGCGATCTTTTGATTTTTAGCTCAATTCAAGCCAGATCGGCGCATGGTCGGACGGCTTTTCCATCCCGCGCAATTCATAATCCACGCCCGCCGCCTTCACCCGCGGCAACAAACCATGCGACGCCAGAATCACATCAATGCGCAGCCCGCGCTTCGGCTCATCCTCAAAACCACGGCTGCGGTAATCGAACCAGCTGAACATATCGGTCACGTCCGGGTTCAGGTGGCGATAGCTGTCGGTCAGGCCCCAGTTCTTCAGGCGCGCCATCCACTCGCGCTCTTCCGGCAGGAAGCTGCATTTGCCGGTTTTCAGCCAGCGCTTCATGTTGTCCGGGCCGATGCCGATGTCGCAGTCTTCCGGGGAAATGTTCACATCGCCCATCACCACGACCGGTTGTTCGTTGTGGAACTGGCTTTCCAGCAGTGCTTGCAGGTCGCTGTAGAAACGCTGCTTGGCGGGGAATTTGGTCGGGTGGTCGCGGCTTTCGCCCTGTGGGAAATAGCCGTTCATGATCGTCACCGGCACGCCATTGGCGTCGGCGAAGGTGCCCCAGATAAAGCGCCGCTGGGCGTCTTCGTCGTCGGTGGCGAAACCCTTGTGAATGGCGATCGGTTCCTGACGCGACATCATCGCTACGCCGTAGTGACCTTTCTGCCCGTGGAAATACACGTGGTAGCCGAGGGCGCGGACTTCTTCGAGCGGGAACTGGTCGTCGTGGACTTTGGTTTCCTGCAGGCCGATCACGTCCGGCTGGTGTTTTTCGATCAGCGCTGCCAGCTGATGCGGACGGGCGCGCAGTCCGTTGATGTTGAAGGAAACGATCTTCATGGTCGGCAGTCCTGGCAAAAGGGCGATGCTAGCTGACATGGGGGAGATGGGCCAGTGTGGGGTGGGAGAAATCATTTTTGGCTGTGGGATTTGTGGTGTGTGCAAAGGCGCCATCGCGAGCAGGCTCACTCCTACAGGGGAACTCATTCCAAATGTAGGAGTGAGCCTGCTCGCGATAGGGTCCGCCCGGTCGATGAAGATCCAAGCTTGGTCTATACCTGTGGGGAACTGTGCCAACGCCAAAAGGTTCGTACCAACAAGAGCGCCGCCATTTGACGCGCCCCGGGGAGAATCACTGTCATGCCTGAAACCCAGACCGCCATCGCCGACATTCATATGCTCGACCGCGGTTATTCCCGCGAAGCCCGATCGCTGCTTTATCAGGCCTATCGCCACGAACCGACCTTCGGCTACCTGTTCGAAGCCGAGCGCCCAGGCTACGAGCAACGCGTTCGCGCCACCGTGCGTGAATTGGTCAAACAACATTTCCTCCAGGACTTGCCGGCCATCGGCCTGTTGGTCAACGACCGCTTGATCGGCATCGCCCTGATCGCGCCACCGCAACGACGCTTGGGCATCACCGAAAGTTGGGCCTGGCGCCTGCGCATGGTGCTCAGCACCGGTTTCCGTTGCACCCGCCGCTATCTCGAATACCACGACGCCGTTTCCGCGTGCGTGCCGACCGAGTCAGTGCACATGCTGCCGCTGCTGGGCATTCATCCGCAGTTCCAGGGCAAACACTTTGGTGAGCAACTGCTGACCGCCGTGCACAACTGGTGCGCCGTCGATGAAACCTCGCAAGGCGTGGTGCTCGACACCGGCAATCCACGTTATCTGGAATTCTATAAAAGGCAGGGTTACGAGGAGATCGGCGAGGTTGCCGTCGGCCCGGTGCGAGAACACGTATTTTTCCACGCCAATCCGCAAGTGTTACAAACGGCGACTGCTTAAGCGTCGAACTTTTCGAGACAAGTCTTGATCTATCACGCTCCCAAGCTCGTGATAGCATCCGCGCCTATGAAGTTTCCAGGAAGATTTACCAGTGGCGTGCTCATGCTGTTATCCAGCTGCGCGGCGCTGGCGCAAAGTGAATTGGATGTGCGGATCAAACCGTCCAACGATGAACTGAAGGCCAATATAGAAGGCTATATCGGCAGCCTCGGTGACCGTGACGAAGAAGCCTTGCTGCGCTTCAGTCGCGGTGCCGAAGAGCAGGCGCGCAAAGCGGCCCAGGCGTTGGGCTACTACCAGCCGCAGATTGAAAGTGACGTGAAGGGCGGCGAAAAACCGCGCCTGGTGCTGAACATCGATCCCGGCGAACCGATTCGTCTGCGCAACGTCACCATCCGTGTCGACGGCCCGGCTGCCTCCCTCAAATCCTTTCGTGTACCGAAAAGCGACGTGCTCAAGTCCGGCGCGGTGCTCAATCATGGGCGTTATGAAGACGCCAAAAGAATTATTCAGAATCAGGCTTCACGCTTCGGTTTCTTTAGCGGCCACTTCACCAGCCAAAAACTCCTGGTCGACCCGCGCGCGGGTGTCGCCGATGTTGAGTTGATCTACGACAGCGGCCCGCGTTATGCGCTGGGCCGCGTCAAATTCGAAGGCGACACGCCGTTCGACGAAGACCTACTGCAACGAATGGTGCCGTTCAAGGAAGGCGAGCCGTACGACTCGGAGCTGATCGCCGAACTCAACCGCGACCTGCAATCGAGCGGCTATTTCGAAGGCGTGCGCGTCGATGCCGCACCGACTGCCGCGAAGAATGATGTGATCCCGGTCGACGTCAAACTCGACACACGCAAACCGCGCACCATGGGCCTTGGCCTCGGTTACTCGACCGACGTCGGCCCACGTATCAAAGCCAACTGGACGCGCCACTGGGTCAACCCGCAGGGCGACAGTTATGGCTGGGAGGCCGAACTCTCGGCGCCACGGCAAAACGTCGGGCTGTTCTACGATATCCCGCTCGACCCGCCACTGACCGACAAACTGCGCTGGGCCGGCGGCTATCAATTTGAAGACATCGACGGCTCCGACACGTTGAGCAAGCTGCTGACCTTCGGACCGGAATGGCACAGCAAATTGCCGAGCGGCTGGCAGCGGGTGATCTCCCTGAAATGGCAGCGCGAAGAGTACGAACTCGGTGACGACTCAGGCCTGAGTACTTTGCTGATGCCTGGCATCAGCTACTCGTACCTGAAAAGCGACAACCGCATCGACCCGCACAACGGCTATCGCCTGAGCTTCGAAAGCAAAGTGGCGAAAGAAGGCCTCGGTTCGGATAACAACCTTCTATATGGCACCGCGCTGGTCAAAGGCCTGACCACGGTGTTCGACAAACACCGCTTGCTCGGTCGCGTGCAGGTCGGCGGTAGCGCCACCAACGGCTATAAATCGATGCCGCCGTCGCTGCGCTTCTTCGCCGGTGGCGATCAGAGCGTGCGCGGTTACGACTACCAGAGCCTGTCCCCGGAAAACTCCGAGGGCGATCGCATCGGTGGCCGTTACATGGTCGCCGGCAGCGTTGAATATCAATACTCGATCGCGGAAAAATGGCGCGTGGCGACCTTCGTCGATCAGGGCAACTCTTTCAATAAACTCGAACTGCCGAACCTCAAGACCGGGGTCGGTATTGGTGTGCGCTGGGTCTCGCCGGTCGGGCCGATCCGCCTCGATCTGGCCCACGCACTCGACGACGACGGCGGCATCCGGCTGCACTTTTCCATGGGGCCTGAGCTGTGAAGCGTGGTTTGAAAATAACGGCACTCACGCTATCGGCGCTGGTGTTGTTGATTGTATTGAGCGTCGCCACGGTGCTCGGCACACAGGCCGGCAGCCGTTGGGTGTTGGGTCTGGTGCCGGGCCTCAGCGTCGAGAATTTTCAGGGTCGTCTCGGTGGCCAGTGGAGCGCCGATCATCTGCTCTGGCAGCAAGACACCAGCCGCGTCGAGCTGAACAAGGCGATTTTCGCCTGGTCGCCGCTGTGCCTGACGCGCATGACGTTGTGCATCGAACAGCTCAAGGCTGATCAGGTCATCCTGCAATTTCCGCCAAGTGAAGAAACCACTGAAAGCGGCCCGATCAAACTGCCGGATCTGCAATTGCCGGTAGCGATCGAGCTGGGCGACGTGCAGGTCGGCAGTCTGCTGTTTAACGGCAGCGAGCAACTGAAAGGTTTGCAACTGGCGGCGTATTGGACGGCGCAAGGCATGCAGATCGACAGCATCAAATTGCAGCGCGACGACCTCAGCCTGAACCTGTCCGGCACCCTCGCGCCGACCGGTAACTGGCCGTTGAACATCGCCGGTGACCTGACGTTGCCATCGCCGGATAAGGGCCCATGGACGCTGGCGCTAAAAATCGACGGCGACCTGCTGAAAACCCTCAACCTGCACGCCGACAGTCGTGGCTACCTCGACGGCCAATTGAGCGGCGAGTTGCAACCGCTGGTGGAAAACCTGCCGGCCAAGCTGCGTATCACCAGCGACGCGTTCAAACCAAGCGCCGATCTGCCGGACACCCTGCAACTTAATCAACTGCTGCTGACCGCCGAAGGCGACCTGAAAAACGGTTACCAGTTAAACGGCAACGCTGCGCTGCCCGCCGATAAAGGCCCGGTCGCGTTGTTACTCAAAGGCAAAGTTGACGCCAGTGGCGCGCAAATCGCCGGCCTCGACCTGAGCGCCAACGACAAGCAAAGCCTCAAGCTCACCGGCAGCGTCGACTGGAGCAAAGGCCTCATGGCGCAAGCCAACATCAATTGGCAGGACTTCCCGTGGCACCGGCTCTATAACGAAATCGACGAGCCACAAGTCGCTTTACGTACCTTCACTGGCGAAGTCTCCTACACCGACGGTCAATACCTCGGCAACTTCGCCGCCGCACTGGATGGCCCGGCGGGCGCGTTCACTCTGAGCAGTCCGTTCAGCGGCAACCTCAAGCAGATCGCTTTGCCGCAATTGAAAATGGAAGCCGGGCAGGGCAAGGCTGAAGGGCACGTCAACGTGCAGTTCGCCGACGGCATCGCCTGGGACACCGCGCTGGATCTCTCGGCGCTGAACCCGGCGTACTGGGTTGCCGAATTACCGGGCACCTTGGCCGGGCCGCTGAAAAGCGAAGGCGAGATGAAGAATGAGCGTCTGAGCCTGACCGCTGATCTCGACCTCAAAGGCAAACTGCGCGGGCAACCGGCGATCCTGCAAGCCAAGGCCGACGGCGCTGGCGAACAGTGGAACCTGAATGCCCTGCAAATTCGCCTCGGCGACAACAGCATCAACGGCAAGGGCAGCCTGCAACAGAAACTCACCGGGCAGATCGACATCAAACTGGCGCGTCTGGCCCAGCTCTGGCCAGAACTGCGCGGGCAGATTAATGGCCGCGTCGACGTCGCCGGCACGCTGAAAGCCCCGCAGGGCAAACTCGGTCTGCAAGGTTCACAACTGGCGTTCCAGGATAATCGCCTGCAAAGCCTCAACCTCGACGCCACCCTCGACAGTGCGCAACGGGCGAAAATCGACCTCAAGGGCAGTGGCATTCAGGCCGGGGATACGTCTTTGGGCACGCTGACCGCCAGCGCTCAAGGCGACATCAAGAGCCAGAAACTCAGCCTCGACCTGCTTGGGCCGAAGTTGAAACTGGCCCTCGGTCTCGACGGCAATCTGGATAAGGGCAACTGGCGCGGCCGTTTGGCCAGCGGTGATATTCAGGCCGGTGGCCAGGACTGGAAGCTGCAAAACCCGGCCAAACTCGAGCGTCTGGCTGACGGCAAAATCAACTTCGGCGCGCATTGCTGGCTGTCCGGCGGCGCGAGCCTGTGCGGCGAAGATCAGCGCCTGATGCCCGAGCCGAAACTGCGCTATCACCTCAAGCAGTTCCCGATCGAAAGCCTCGCGCAATGGCTGCCGAAGGATTTCGCCTGGCAGGGCAAGCTCAACGCCGATCTGCAACTGGATCTGCCGGCCAGCGGCCCGAACGGCGTGGTCAGCATCGACGCCAGCGGCGGCACTTTGCGCATGAAAGAAAAGGATCAGTGGCTGGACTTCCCGTACCAGACGCTCAAGCTCACCAGCAAACTCACGCCGAAGCGCGTCGACACCGACCTCAACTTCGTCGGCGGCAAGCTCGGCGAACTGATGGTGCAGGCGCAGCTCAACCCGCTGCCGAAAAACAAACCGCTAAGCGGCTCGTTCCGCCTCACCGGTCTGGATCTGTCGGTGGCGCGGCCGTTTGTGCCGATGGTCGAGAAACTCACCGGGCGCCTGAACGGCAGCGGCACGATCTCCGGTGGCCTGCTGGCGCCATTGGTCAACGGCACGGTGCAACTCAGTGACGGCGAAGTGTCCGGCGCCGAGTTGCCGATGGAGCTGCAGGATCTGCAACTCACCGCATTGATCGCCGGTGAATCGGTGCGTCTGGACGGCGGCTGGAAAAGCGGCAAGAGCGGGCAGGGCAGCTTGAACGGTAACGTCGCCTGGGGTCAGGCGCTGGTGGTCGATCTGGCGCTGAAAGGCACGCAGTTGCCGGTCACTGTCGAACCGTACGCCAAACTCGAAATGGCGCCGGATCTGAAAATTTCCATGGCCGGCGATGAGCTGAAAATCGCCGGTAAAGTGCGGGTGCCGAAAGGCGAAATCACCGTGCGTGAACTGCCGCCATCGACGGTGAAAGTCTCTGACGACACGATCATCGTCGGCGCGCAGACCGAAGAGGGCAAGCCGCCAGTCGCGATGAAAATGGACATCGACGTGGAGGTTGGCGACGACAAACTCGCCTTCGCCGGTTTTGGCCTGACCGCCAACGTGCAGGGTCATGTGCACATCGGCGACAACATGGACACCCGTGGCGAACTGTGGCTCAACGATGGCAAATACAGTGCTTACGGTCAGCGCTTGTCCGTGCGGCGTGCTCGCCTGCTGTTCGCCGGGCCCATCGATCAGCCATACCTGGACATCGAAGCGATTCGCCAGACCGACGACGTGATCGCCGGTATCCGCCTCAGCGGCAGCGCCGAACAGCCGACCACGCAGGTCTTCTCCGAACCGGCGATGAGCCAGGAGCAGGCGCTGTCCTATCTGGTACTCGGCCGTCCGCTGAGCACCAACGGCGAAGACAACAACATGCTCGCGCAAGCGGCGTTGGGGTTGGGCTTGATGGGCAGTGCCGGGGTGACCAGCAGCCTGGCTAAAGATCTGGGGATTCAGGACTTCCAGCTCGACACGGCGGGCAGCGGCGATGCCACCAGCGTAGTGGCCAGCGGCAATATTACCGAGAAGCTCAGTTTGCGTTATGGCGTTGGCGTGTTTGAACCGGCCAGCACCATTGCCTTGCGCTACAAGCTGAGCAAAAAGGTCTACGTCGAAGCGGCGAGTGGCGTCGCGAGTTCGCTGGATATCTTCTACAAGCGCGATTTCTAGAACGCGCTCCCTCCTAGACCGAGTCGCTTCCTTCGCGAGCAGGCTCGCTCCCACAGGGGATCTCCAACAGACGCAAAATTTGCATCGAACGGAGATCCAGTGTGGGAGCGGGCTTGCTCGCGAAGGCGTCCGCGCGGGCAGCACAAAAACCAAGCCGCGAGTTCGCTGGATATCTTCTACAAGCGCGATTTCTAACCGAGCTCCCTCCAAAACCGAGTCGCACCCTTCGCGAGCAAGCCCGCTCCCACAGGGGATCTCCAACAGACGCAAAATTTGCATCGAACGGAGATCCGGTGTGGGAGCGGGCTTGCTCGCGAAGGCGTCCGCGCAGGCAGCACAAAGACCAAGCCATATCTTCTACAAGCGCGATTTCTAGACCGCGCTTCCTCCTAAACCGAGTTGTACCCTTCGCGAGCAAGCCCGCTCCCACACTGGGTCTCCAACAGACGCAAAATTTGCATCGAACGGAGATCCAGTGTGGGAGCGGGCTTGCTCGCGAAGGCGTCCGCACGGGGCAACACAAAAACCAAGCCCACTGGTCAACTAATTGCTAAGCAACCTAACTATTGCGTTGACATTCGCTGCCTAGGCAGTAACATCTCGACATACATTCACTGCCTAGGCAGTTATTAGGTGAGCAAATGAAGCATTTCACCCCGGACGAATTCAAACACTGCCATCTCGGCCTGTTGCTTGGCCGTGCTGCGCTGCTCAAAGACCGGATCATCGACACCCACATGGAACCCCACGGCATCACCGCCGCGCAGTTCAAGGTGTTGATCATCATGGCCCAGTACGGCGTCGATACCCCGGCCGAACTGTGCCGGCATCTGTCGCTCGACAGCGGTTCGATGACGCGCATGCTCGATCGTCTGGAGCAGAAAGGTTTTCTGGCTCGCCAACGCAGCGAAGGCGACCGCCGTCAGGTGCAACTGACCCTGACCGAGCAAGGCCAGTTACTGGCCGATCGCCTGCCGCACATCGGCGCCGACGCGATGAATGAACTGGCGGGCGCCGTCACTCCGGACGAGTTGAAGACCCTGGAATACATCCTCAAGAAAATCCTGCTGGCAGCCGGTGACCCGATCACTATCCAGCGGTTAGGTGAACACAATGAGCGGTAAAACCTTGCGCAGCAGCCTGACGCTGGTGCTGTCGGCGATGATCCTCGCCGGTTGCGCCAACTACAGCGGCCTCGACACTCAAGGCCAGAACCTTGATGCGAAAAGCCTGAAAGTCGGCCAATCCCTCAACGGCGTGACCCTGTCGCCAGCCGCATGGCCGAAAAGCGATTGGTGGACCAGCCTCGGCGATCCGCAACTCGACGGCTTGATCCGCGAAGCCCTGCACGACAGCCCGGACATGCAGATCGCCGCAGCACGCGCCCACCAGGCCAGCGCCGCCGCCTATGCCGCCGATGCCGAACGCTATCCGACCCTCGACGCCAGCGCCGGCATCAGCCGCTCGCGTCTGGCCAAGGATCAGGATCCGCTGGGGCAGGGCGATGCCTACGCCACCGTGCGTAATGTCAGCGCCGGCTTCAATTACAACTTCGATCTGTGGGGCGGCCAGCGCGATGCCTGGGAAGCTGCACTCGGTCAGGCCCGCGCCGCCGAAGTCGATCGTCAGGCGGCACAGTTGACCCTCGCTGCCGACGTCGCTCGCGCTTACAGCGATCTCGGTCAGGCGCACATCGTTTATGACCTGTCCAACGACGACCTCAAACGCACCAAACAAATGCTCGACCTGAGCCAGCGTCGCTTGAGTGCGGGGATCGACAGCCAGTATCAATACCAACAAACGCAAAGTCTGGAAGCCACGTCTGAGGCCAACCTGATCGACGCGGAAAAACGCCTGAACAGCGCCAAAATTGCGCTGGCCGTGCTGCTCGGCAAAGGCCCGGATCGCGGCAATGAAATTGCCCGGCCGAAAGTCCTGCAAGCCAGCGCCGTCGCGGTGCCGTCGGTATTGCCGGCCGAGCTGCTCGGTCGTCGTCCGGATCTGGTCGCCGCACGTTGGCGCGTAGAAGCCGCGAGCAAAGACATCGACTCGGCGAAAACCCGCTTCTATCCCAACTTGAACCTGTCGGCCTCGGCCGGTGCCGAATCTTTGTTGGGTGACGCGATGTTTGGTTCGGCCAGTCGATTCTTCAACATTGCCCCGACCATTTCGGTGCCGATCTTCGACGGCGGACGCCTGCGCGCCAACCTCGACGCGCGCGACGCCGATTACGATCTGGCAGTGGCGCAGTACAACAAAAATCTGGTGCAAGCACTGGGCGATGTCAGCGACACGATCAACCAGTTGCGTGATATCGGCCGGCAGATCGGCGCGCAGCAACACGCCACCGAGATTGCTCAGGATTCTTACAACACCGTCGTCCAGCGTTACGGTTCCGGCATCGGCAACTACCTGGACGTGCTCAGCATCGAGCAGCAATTGCTGCAGGCCCAGCGTCAACTGGCCAACCTCAATGCCGAGCAGATCGACCTGTCGATTCAACTGATGCAAGCGCTGGGCGGCGGCTTCCAGGGGCAGACCCTGACCGCAGCCAACGCCACCCCAGCCACGCCGCACAACTAATTCAAGGTAATTGTCATGGCCACTGCCGAAAACACTCAAGCTCAAGACAACACCCCGGACAACGGCAACCCGCGCAAACGCAAAGTGATGCTGGTGGTGCTGGCCGTTGTCGTCCTGCTCGCCTGCGCTGGCGTGTGGGCGTATCACGAGTTCATCGGGCGCTTTAATGAAAGCACCGACGACGCCTACGTCAACGGTAACGTTGTGGAAATCACCCCGCTGGTCACCGGCACCGTGGTCAGCATCGGTGCTGACGACGGTGATCTGGTTCACGAAGGTCAGGTGCTGATCAACTTCGACCCCAACGACGCCGAAGTCGGCCTGCAAAGTGCGCAAGCGAAACTGGCGCGCACCGTGCGTCAGGTGCGCGGTCTGTACAGCAACGTGGATGGCATGAAAGCCCAGGTCAACGCGCAACAGGCCGAAGTTCAGAAGGCCCAGGACAACTTCAATCGCCGGAAGAACCTTGCCGCTGGTGGCGCGATTTCTCAGGAAGAACTGTCCCACGCTCGCGACGACCTGACCTCGGCGCAAAACGCCTTGGCCAACGCCAAACAGCAATTGAAAACCACCAGCGCGCTGGTCGATGACACCGTGGTCTCCTCGCACCCGGACGTGATGCAGGCCGCGGCTGAATTGCGTCAGGCGTACCTGACCAATGCGCGCAGCACCTTGATCGCGCCGGTCACTGGATACGTGGCCAAGCGCACCGTGCAACTTGGTCAGCGTGTGCAACCGGGTACTGCGCTGATGGCGGTGATTCCGCTGGATCAACTGTGGATCGACGCCAACTTCAAGGAAACCCAACTGCGCGACATGCGTATCGGTCAGCCGGTGGATATCGAATCCGATGTGTACGGCAGCGATGTGAAATACAGCGGCACCGTCGACAGCCTCGGCGCGGGTACCGGTAGTGCGTTTGCGCTACTGCCTGCGCAGAACGCCACCGGTAACTGGATCAAGATCGTTCAGCGTGTGCCGGTGCGCATCCACATCAACGCCGAAGAACTGGCCAAGCATCCGCTGCGCGTCGGTCTGTCGACCAACGTTGAAGTGAACCTGCACGACCAGAGCGGCCCGATGCTGGCGCAGCAGCCACCGCAAAAGGCCTCGTTCACCACCAATATCTACGATCAGCAACTGGCCGACGCCGACGCGATGATCGCGCAACTGATCCACGACAACAGCGCCGCGGCGAGCAAAACCGCGCAACGCTGACCTGCACTGACTTTGTAGGAGTGAGCCTGCTCGCGATAGCGGTGTGTCAGACCCAATTTCCTCGACTGATACACCGCTATCGCGAGCAGGCTCACTCCTACAGGGCTGCGGCGACCATCAGGTTCCATAGGATTCACAATGAGCAATAACGCTTCTTTCACGCCGCCCAGCCTGTTGCTCAGCACCATCGGTCTGTCGCTGGCGACGTTCATGCAAGTGCTCGACACCACCATCGCCAACGTGGCGTTGCCGACGATTTCCGGCAACCTCGGGGTGAGTTCGGAGCAGGGCACTTGGGTGATCACTTCGTTCGCCGTGAGTAACGCGATTGCGCTGCCGTTGACCGGTTGGCTCAGTCGGCGTTTCGGTGAGGTGAAACTGTTTCTCTGGGCCACGATTCTGTTCGTGCTGGCCTCGTTTCTCTGCGGTATCTCGACGTCGATGCCGGAACTGATCGGCTTCCGCGTCCTGCAAGGCCTGGTCGCCGGGCCGCTCTATCCGATGACGCAAACCCTGTTGATCGCGGTCTATCCCCCCGCGAAGCGAGGCATGGCCCTCGCGTTACTGGCGATGGTCACGGTGGTTGCGCCGATTGCAGGCCCCATTCTCGGTGGCTGGATTACGGACAGCTATAGCTGGCCGTGGATCTTCTTCATCAACGTGCCGATCGGGATTTTTGCGGTGATGGTGGTGCGTTCGCAACTGGCCAAACGGCCGGTGGAAACCAGCCGTCAGCCGATGGATTACGTCGGTCTGATCACGCTGATCATCGGCGTCGGCGCCTTGCAGGTGATCCTCGACAAGGGCAACGACCTCGACTGGTTTGAGTCGAATTTCATCATCATCGGCGCGGCGATTTCCGTGGTGGCGCTGGCGGTGTTCGTGATCTGGGAAATGACCGACCGCCACCCGGTGGTGAATCTGCGGCTGTTCGCTTACCGCAACTTCCGCATCGGCACGCTGGTGCTGGTGTTGGGTTACGCCGGCTTCTTCGGCATCAACCTGATCCTGCCGCAGTGGTTGCAAACGCAAATGGGCTACACCGCGACCTGGGCCGGTCTGGCCGTGGCGCCGATCGGGATTCTGCCGGTGCTGCTGTCGCCGTTTGTCGGCAAATACGCGCACAAGTTCGACTTGCGATTACTCGCCGGCATCGCGTTTTTGGCGATTGGCTTGAGCTGCTTTATGCGCGCCGAGTTCACCAACGAAGTCGATTTCCAGCATATCGCGCTGGTGCAACTGTTCATGGGCATTGGCGTGGCGCTGTTCTTCATGCCGACCCTGAGCATTCTGATGTCGGACTTGCCGCCGAACCAGATCGCCGACGGCGCCGGTCTTGCCACATTCCTGCGGACGTTGGGCGGCAGCTTCGCGGCTTCGCTGACTACGTGGATCTGGATTCGTCGGGCTGACCAGCATCATGCGTATATGAGCGAGAGCATCAGCACGTATGAACCGGCGACGCGGGAGGCGCTGAACCAGTTGGGCGGGGCGAGCAACCCGGCGTATGCGCAACTGGATCATGTGCTGACCAGTCAGGCGTATATGCTGTCGACCGTGGATTACTTCACGCTGCTGGGGTGGGGGTTTATGGGGTTGATTTTGATTGTGTGGCTGGCGAAGCCGCCGTTTGCCGCGAAGGCAGGCCCTGCCGCTTCGGGGCACTGAGGTCAAAAGCCCCTCACCCTAACCCTCTCCCGGAGGGAGAGGGGACTGACCGAGATGGATGTTTGAACTACACCGACTTGCAATACCGAGTCGAACTCAGGTTTTGAAAAGCCCACAAATCGGCTCCCTCTCCCTCGGGAGAGGGTTGGGGTGAGGGGGTGGCGATCTTCAGCCGTGCGGCAATGCCAGCGGTGGGGCGAAATCGAACGGCGCCAGCGCATAGCCGCTCTCATCCACCTGCAACGCCCAACCCTGACGATCCCAATCTCCCAGCACAATCCGCTTTGCCGCTTCATCACCAATCTGCAACTTGTGAATCGCCGGGCGATGGGTGTGGCCGTGGATCAGGGTTTTCACCCCAAACTCCTGCATGATCCGCGGAATCTCCTCCGGCGTGACATCAACAATGTCATTGGCCTTCATCCGCGTCTGCGCCTTGCTCTCGCTGCGCAGTTTGCGCGCCAGTTTATGGCGGCTGCTCAGCGGTAGATTGCGCAGGATAACCAGCGTGACCGGATTGCGCAGATAGCGGCGCAGCTTCATATAGCCGACGTCGCGGGTGCAGAGGCTGTCGCCGTGCATCAACAGCACCGGCTCGCCGTAAAACTGCACGACACTCGGGTCTTTCAGCAGCGTGCAGCCGGCTTCTTTGCAGAACGCCTTGCCGAGCATGAAATCGCGATTGCCGTGCATCAGAAAAATCGCCGTGCCGCTGTCGCTCAATTGGCGCAGGGCCTGGCAGATGGAACGCTGGAAGGGCGTCATGGCGTCGTCGCCAATCCACGCTTCAAAGAAGTCGCCAAGAATGTACAACGCACTCGCCGAGCGGGCGCGTCCGGCGAGCAAATCCAGAAACGCCCGGGTGATGTCCGGGCGCTCCTCTTCCAGATGCAAGTCTGAAATCAGCAATATCACGCTTCGATGATCTCGGCTTTCTCGATGATCACGTCGTCTGCTGGTACGTCCTGGTGGCCGGACTTCATGGTGGTCGACACGCCTTTGATCTTGTCGACAACGTCGGTGCCGGCGGTCACTTTACCGAATACCGCGTAACCCCAGCCCTGAGTGTTCTTGCCGCTGTGGTTGAGGAAAGAGTTGTCGGCAACGTTGATGAAGAACTGCGCGGAAGCCGAATGCGGCTCCATGGTGCGAGCCATGGCAACGGTGTACTTGTCGTTGGAAAGACCGTTGTCAGCTTCGTTCTGGATGCTTGGACGCTTGTCTTTCTTTTCTTTCATGCCTGGCTCGAAACCGCCGCCCTGGATCATGAAGTTACCGATGACACGGTGGAAAACAGTGTTTTCGTAGTGACCGGCTTTCACGTACTCGATGAAGTTGGCGACGGTGATCGGCGCCTTGTCAGCGTTCAGTTCGATGACGATGTCGCCATGGTTGGTGGTCAGTTTGACTTGAGTCATGATCGCTTCTCTTTAGAGGAATTCGTGGTTTTGGGACATCGAGCCCCCAAACCGGTTCAGCCAGCGTGGGCCAAGGTGCGCAGTTTAGCGTGACAGGCGCGAATTTCGAGGCAGTTTTTCAAATCCCGGCGATTAAATGCATGCCTTTATAGGGCCTGCTCTGTCAGCCCCTTGACAGCATCGGCTATGATAGCGGCTTTGTTTTGTCTGGCCCCCACTGCGGCCGCGCACCTGTAAGTCAAGGATCCTATGAGCAAGCCCACTGTCGACCCTACCTCGAATGCCAAGTCCGGCCCCGCCGTGCCGGTCAATTTCCTGCGGCCGATCATCCAGGCAGACCTGGACTCGGGCAAGCACACCCAGATCGTCACGCGTTTCCCGCCTGAGCCCAACGGCTACCTGCACATCGGCCACGCCAAGTCGATCTGCGTGAACTTTGGCCTGGCCCAGGAGTTCGGCGGCGTCACGCACCTGCGTTTCGACGACACCAACCCGGCCAAGGAAGACCAGGAATACATCGACGCGATCGAAGCCGACGTCAAATGGCTGGGCTTCGAATGGTCCGGCGAAGTGCGCTACGCCTCGCAGTATTTCGACCAGTTGCACGATTGGGCCGTTGAGCTGATCAAGGCTGGCAAGGCCTACGTCGACGACCTGACGCCGGAGCAAGCCAAGGAATACCGTGGCAGCCTGACCGAGCCGGGCAAAAACAGCCCGTTCCGCGACCGCTCCGTCGAAGAGAACCTCGACTGGTTCGCCCGCATGCGCGCCGGTGAGTTCCCGGACGGCGCCCGCGTGCTGCGTGCGAAGATCGACATGGCCTCGCCGAACATGAACCTGCGCGACCCGATCATGTACCGCATCCGCCACGCTCATCACCACCAGACCGGCGACAAGTGGTGCATCTACCCGAACTACGACTTCACCCACGGTCAGTCGGACGCCATCGAAGGCATCACCCACTCTATCTGCACCCTGGAATTCGAAAGCCATCGTCCGCTGTACGAGTGGTTCCTCGACGCGCTGCCAGTGCCGGCGCACCCGCGTCAGTACGAGTTCAGCCGTCTGAACCTCAACTACACCATCACCAGCAAGCGCAAGCTCAAGCAACTGGTCGATGAAAAGCACGTGCATGGCTGGGACGATCCACGCATGTCCACGCTGTCGGGTTTCCGCCGCCGTGGCTACACGCCGAAATCGATCCGCAACTTCTGCGAAATGGTCGGCACCAACCGTTCCGACGGCGTGGTTGACTTCGGCATGCTCGAATTCAGCATCCGTGATGACCTCGACCACACTGCGCCGCGTGCCATGTGCGTGCTGCGTCCACTAAAAGTCGTGATCACCAACTACCCGGAAGGCCAGGTCGAGAACCTCGAACTGCCGCGCCACCCGAAAGAAGACATGGGCTTGCGCGCGCTGCCGTTCGCCCGGGAAATCTACATCGACCGTGACGACTTCATGGAAGAGCCGCCAAAGGGCTACAAGCGCCTGGAACCGGCCGGCGAAGTACGTCTGCGCGGCAGCTACGTGATCCGTGCCGACGAAGCGATCAAGGACGCTGACGGCAACATCGTCGAACTGCGTTGCTCGTACGACCCGGAAACCCTCGGTAAAAACCCTGAAGACCGCAAGGTCAAGGGCGTGATCCACTGGGTACCGGCTGCGGCCAGCGTCGAGTGCGAAGTGCGTCTGTACGATCGTCTGTTCCGTTCGGCGAACCCTGAGAAGGCTGAAGACAGCGCAAGTTTCCTCGACAACATCAACCCTGATTCGCTGCAGGTGCTCACCGGTTGTCGTGCGGAGCCATCGCTTGGCAATGCGCAGCCGGAAGACCGTTTCCAGTTCGAGCGCGAAGGCTACTTCGTCGCCGATTTGAAGGACTCGAAACCAGGTCAGCCGGTATTCAACCGTACCGTGACCCTGCGTGATTCGTGGGGCCAGTGATTCAGCGTCAAGGAAATTAAAAGTGCTGACGATTTACAACACGCTCACCAAGAGCAAAGAAGTCTTCAAACCGCTGGATGGCAACAATGTGCGCATGTACGTCTGCGGGATGACCGTGTATGACTACTGCCACATCGGCCACGGCCGCAGCATGGTCGCGTTCGACCTGGTGACCCGCTGGTTGCGCTTCAGCGGTTACAACCTGACGTACGTGCGCAACATCACCGACATTGAAGACAAGATCATCAATCGTGCCCGCGAAAACGGCGAGCCGTACGACGCGCTGACCGAGCGCATGATCACCGCGATGCACGAGGACGAGGCGCGTCTCAACATCCTCAAACCGGACATGGAGCCGCGTGCCACCGATCATATTCCGGGCATGCTGAGCATGATCCAGACCTTGATCGACAAGGGTTACGCCTACGCCCCGGGCAATGGCGACGTGTACTACCGCGTCGCCAAATTCATGGGCTACGGCAAGCTGTCGCGCAAGAAGATCGAAGACCTGCGTATCGGCGCGCGCATCGAAGTCGACGAAGCCAAGCAGGATCCGTTGGACTTCGTGCTGTGGAAAGCCACCAAACCGGGCGAGCCAAGCTGGGAATCGCCGTGGGGCGCCGGGCGTCCGGGCTGGCACATCGAGTGCTCGGTGATGTCCACCTGCTGCCTCGGCGAGACCTTCGACATTCATGGCGGCGGCAGCGACCTCGAGTTCCCGCACCACGAAAACGAAATCGCCCAGAGCGAAGCGGCGACCGGCAAGACCTACGCCAACGCGTGGATGCATTGCGGCATGATTCGCATCAATGGCGAGAAGATGTCCAAGTCCTTGAACAACTTCTTCACCATCCGCGACGTGCTGGAAAAATACCACCCGGAAGTCGTGCGTTACCTGCTGGTGTCGAGCCACTACCGCAGCGCGATCAACTACTCGGAAGACAACCTCAAGGACGCCAAAGGCGCACTCGAGCGTTTCTACCACGCGCTCAAAGGCTTGCCGACCGTTGCACCGGCGGGCGGCGAAGCGTTTGTTGAACGCTTCACTACCGTGATGAACGACGACTTCGGTACCCCGGAAGCGTGCGCGGTGCTGTTTGAGATGGTGCGGGAGATCAACCGTCTGCGTGAGAGCGATCTCGATGCGGCGGCGGGTCTGGCGGCGCGTTTGAAAGAACTGGCGAGCGTGTTGGGTGTGTTGCAGTTGGAAGCCGATGACTTCCTGCAGGCGGGCGCCGAAGGGCGTGTCGATGCGGTTGAAGTTGATGCGCTGATTGCGGCGCGTCTGGCGGCTCGGGCCGGGAAGGATTGGGCTGAGTCGGACCGGATTCGTGATCAGTTGACGGCGATGGGTGTTGTGTTGGAAGACGGCAAGGGTGGGACTACCTGGCGTCTGGCTGACTGATAGCTTGATTGCTGCAAAACAGAACCCGCCTTGTGCGGGTTTTTGTTTGGCCGCGAGAAGAGCCCCTCACCCTAACCCTCCCGAAACGTCGGACCGCCCGGAGGGAGAGGGGACTGAGTGGGGGATGCTCACGAGATACGCCGACGTGAACGTGCTGTACCGAATCCGTAATCGACTGGTTTTGATCGTTCCCACGCTCTGCGTGGGAATGCCTCTTCGGACGCTCCGCGTTCGGTTTTGCAGGGACGCGGAGCGTCCCCGGCTGCATGCCCACGCGGAGCGTGGGAACGATCAAAGATCGCAGCCTTCGGCAGCTCCTACAGAAATCGCGTCTCATGTAGGAGCTGCCGAAGGCTGCGATCTTTTGATCTGTGCTTTTAGCCGAGGTTGCTTTTGCTCTGCGCGTAGGTCTTGATGTCTGACGCAGCCGGATGCTGCGTCGATGACGATTCTGCAACGGAGAAATCATGGCCAATCACTACCGCGAACTGTTCGCGACCCCCGGCGCCACCGGGTTAGTGCTCGCGAGCTCCATCGCGCGGTTGCCGCAGGCGATGATCGGCATTGGCATCATCACCATGCTGGTTCAGCAAACCGGTGTGTACTGGCTGGCCGGTGCAGTCGCCGGCACTTTTACCCTGGCCAATGCAATGCTCGGCCCGTATATCTCGAAACTCGTTGACCAGCGCGGCCAGAGCCGCGTGCTGCCGGTCGTGACGGCTTTCAGCATCGTGATGCTGTTGGCGTTGATCATCGCCGTGTACATTCGCGCGCCCGCCGCATGGCTGTTTATTCTGGCGGCTCTGGCGGGGACGATGCCGAGCATGCCGTCGATGATCCGCGCCCGATGGACGCAGCTATTCCGGGGCAAGCCGCAGTTACACACGGCGTTTTCGCTGGATACGGTTCTGACCGAAATGGCCTACATCGTCGGCCCGCCACTGGCAATCGGACTGAGCGTGAGCTTTTTCGCCGAAGCGGGGCCGCTGGTCGCGGTCGGATTGCTGGCCATCGGGGTCACGGCGTTTGTACTGCAACGCCAGACCGAACCCAAGGTTGTCGTGGGCCACAGCAGTCATGCCGGCTCAACCTTGCTGATCCCTGGCGTCCGCACCATTGTTTTGGCGCTGCTGGCGATGGGCGTTATCGGCGGGGCAATCGATGTCGCCGTCGTTGCGTTCGCCAATGCGCAAGGCTGGCCAGCGTCGGCGACATTCATTCTCGCGGCTTATGCCTTTGGTTCGCTGGTGGCAGGCCTGACGTTCGGGGCGATGAGGGTTTCCCTGGCGATTGAAAAACAGTTCCTGATCGGGATATTGGTCACGGCGTTTACCGGTGTGCTGCCGGTTTTTGCGACGGACGTTTATGTGCTGACCGCCGCGCTGTTTATCGCCGGCATCTCGTTTGCGCCGACGATGGTTGTGGTGATGAAAATGGGCACGATCATTATCCCGCCGTCGCGGATCACCGAGGGGCTGACGTGGATGACTACCGGTATCAGCGTGGGTGTTGCGCTCGGCGGCATGCTGGCGGGGATAGTGATTGATGCCTTTGGCGCGCGAGCGGGATTTGCGGTGGCTATTGGTGCGGGTTTGATGATGGTGGTCGTTGTGCGGGTGGGGTTGCGCACATTGGCGGCGGCTTCGGCTGTGCAGGTTGAGCCAGCCATTTAAAGTCAAAAGATCGCAGCCTTCGGCAGCTCCTACATACGATCCCTGTAGGAGCTGCCGAAGGCTGCGATCTTTTGATCTGCGCTGCTAACCCCCCAATTGCCGCAACCGCTTATAAAGCGTATTGCGACTCACCCCCAACCGCCGCGCCAAATGCGAGATATTGCCCCCGGAAGCCTTCAGCTCCCGGTTCAACGCCTCGACATCGTTCAGATCAATCCCTAACGGGGCGCAGGTTTCCACCGGCTCCATCTCCAGATCGACAAAAAAATCATCCGGCAAATGCTCCGGTCTTACTGGCTGCTCCTCGGCCATGGCCAGCGCCACCTGCATCACACTGCTGACCTGACGCAAATTGCCCGGCCACGGATGCCGATCAAACAAATCCAGCACTTCCTGGCTCAATCCCGCCCATTGCGTCGGCTCGCGATGCTGCTCCCACAAGCGTTTAAACAACGCCTCTTTATCACTGCGCTCCCGCAGCGGCGGCAACTCAAGCGTCAGCCCACCAATGCGGTAATACAAATCCTCCCTGAACAGGCCCAATTGCACTTGTTCACGTAAAGAGCGATTAGTCGCCGAAATAATCCGCAAATCCACCGGGAACAACTCGCTACTCCCTACCGGTTGCACACAACGCTCCTGCAAAACCCGCAACAACCGCGCCTGCGTCGGCAGCGGCATGTCACCGATTTCATCAAGGAACAGCGTGCCTTTGTCCGCCTTGCGAATCAGGCCGATGCTGCCTTTTTGATTGGCTCCAGTGAACGCGCCTTTCTCGTAGCCGAATAGTTCGGATTCGACCAGTTCGGCGGGGATCGCTGCGCAGTTGACGGCGATGAAGGCCTGTTTGCTGCGCGAACTGGCTTGATGCAGGGCTTTGACGAAGACTTCCTTGCCTACACCGGTTTCACCGTGGATCAGCAGTGGAATGTCTTTCTCCAACAAACGCTCAGCCTGACGTACAGCTTTTTCCACGCGACTGTCGCCGAAGTGCAAGGTGTTGAGGCTGATGCCCGATGGTGCGGCCGCTTTGGCCTCCGCAACAAACACCCGTGGCTGAACCAACGCCTGCTTCGGCCGTTTCAATAGACACTGAAAACGGTTGCGCCCAGAGGTCTGCAAGGCAAACGGCAGATCATCCGGCTGATTGAGCAATTCCAGCAACGACACATTAAACAAACTCTCAACACTGACCCGCGACAAGCGCACACCGAGCAGGTTATCCGCCCGACGATTGGCCGACAGCACTTGCCCGCTCTCATCAAAAATCAACAACCCGGCCCACTGGCTGTCGAGGTTGTTCAATCCGGTGTTGAAGGTCAGTTGAAAATGCTGGCCATGGAACAGGTTGAGGATCAGCCGGTTTTCCACGGTCTGGCTCATCATCTTGACCATGCCCAAGGTGTGCGACGGAGGCAGATAACTGTCGCTGGACACATCGAGCACGGCGATCACCTTGCGCTCGGCATCGAAAATCGGCGCGGCGGAACCGGTCATGAAACGGTTGGCTTTCAGAAAATGTTCGTCGTGTTCGATGTGTACCGCCTGCTCACAGGCCAGCGCTGTGCCGATCGCATTGGTGCCGCTGCAGCGCTCCATCCAGCTCGCACCAGCCTGAAAACCCCGGGCCAGATTCGGCTCGATAAAGCGCTGCGTGCCCCACGACGTCAGCACCTGGCCCTGATTGTCGGCGAGCATGATCAGGCAGTTGGAGTTGCTGAGGATGTTTTCGTAATAGGGCAGGACTTCCTGATGCGTGGTCTGCACCAGTGAATGATGGCGGTCGAGCAGGTGCGTGATGCCGGCGGCGGGCAACTGGTCGAAGGCGGGCGTGGTTTGGTGGTCGAGACCGAACGCGCGGCAACGTTGCCAGGAATTCTGGACGATCGCGTCGTGGGACAGCGGCGGGGCAGGTGCGGCCATGGCAGTCAGCCTCTGATGCAGCGATTTTTATTGTTGTTATGGGCCCGATCTTCGGAACCTGCACAGATCCCCTGTAGGAGTGAGCCTGCTCGCGATAGCGGTCTATCAGACAAAATTGCATCGACTGACTCACCGCTATCGCGAGCAGGCTCACTCCTACAATGGATCTACGGCGTTCACAGAATTGGGTAAAAAGCGTTCATAGAGTGTTGTTCACTATTGTTCATTGTCAATCGCCCGACTGTTCAAATGTGTTCAGCAATGAACGCTCGTTCGCCACGCTTTCAACGATTTTCACGACTAATCAATCACTTGCCATTTCTGGCACGAAACTCGCTCCCGTGCACAGGTCGCTTGACTCCAATAATAAAAAGGCCGAGCCATGTCACTCACCCTGGAGCACGTCAGCCGCACCGTCGAGGGCCAGACCTGGATCGACGATGCCTGCCTGAAATTCGAAGCCGGTTCGTTCAACGTTTTGCTCGGTCGCACCCTGTCTGGCAAAACCAGCCTCATGCGCTTGATGGCTGGTCTGGACAAGCCCGATAGCGGCCGCATCCTGATGAACGGCGTCGATGTCACCCAGCGTCCGGTGCGTTTGCGCAACGTGTCGATGGTCTATCAGCAGTTCATCAACTACCCGACCATGACCGTGTTCGAGAACATCGCCTCGCCGCTGCGGCAGGCCGGTGTGTCGAAAGAGATCATCCACAGCAAAGTGCAGGAAACCGCGCGGATGTTGCGCATCGAGAAGTTTCTGCAGCGCTATCCGCTGGAGCTGTCCGGTGGACAACAGCAGCGCACCGCCATGGCCCGCGCCTTGGTCAAAGACGCCGAGCTGATTCTGTTCGATGAGCCGCTGGTCAACCTCGATTACAAACTGCGTGAAGAACTGCGCCAGGAAATGCGCGAGCTGTTCAAGGCGCGCCACACCATTGCGATTTACGCCACCACCGAGCCCAACGAAGCACTGGCCCTCGGCGGCACCACGACCATCCTCCACGAAGGCCGAGTGATTCAGAGCGGCCCGTCGACCTCGGTGTATCACCAGCCACAAACCGTGCTCGCTGCCGAATTGTTCTCCGAGCCACCGATCAACCTGATGCCGGGGCGCATCGCCGGCAACGAAGTCAGCTTCGCCAATTATGTGCATTTCCCGTTAAACGTCGATCTGCGTCCAGTAGGCGAGGGCGAGTTCCGATTCGGTGTGCGCCCCAGCCACATCTCGCTGGTGCCGAGCAACGATGACGATCTCGAACTGGCGGTCACCGTCGAAGTCGCCGAGATCAGCGGTTCGGAAACCTTCCTGCACGTGCGCAACGAGCATTTTCTGCTGGTGCTGCACCTGCCCGGCGTTCACGAATACGACGTCGATGCGCCGATCCGCATTTACATCCCGACCCATAAACTGTTCGTTTTCGATGCGCAGGGCCGTCTGGTGCAAGCACCGGGCCGGCGTGTCGCGAGGGTTGCCTGATGGCCGAAATCCGTTTGCAGCACCTCGCCCACAGCTACAGCAAAACCCCGAGCGGCGCGGAGGATTACGCGATCCGCGAGATGGATCACGTCTGGGAGCAGGGCGGCGCTTACGCCTTGCTTGGCCCATCGGGTTGCGGCAAGTCGACGTTGCTCAACATCATTTCCGGATTGCTCAGCCCCTCGCAGGGCCACGTCTTGTTCGACGGCAAAGCGGTCAACGACCTGACGCCGGAGAAGCGCAACATTGCCCAGGTTTTCCAGTTTCCGGTGGTTTACGACACCATGACCGTGTTCGATAACCTCGCCTTCCCCCTGCGAAATCAGGGCATGGCCGAGGCGAAAGTGCACAGCAAGGTGCAGGAAATTGCCGAAGTGCTCGACCTGCAAAACCTCCTGAGCAAGAAGGCGCGCAACCTCACCGCCGACGAAAAACAGAAAGTCTCGATGGGCCGTGGTCTGGTGCGCGATGACGTTTCGGCGATCCTTTTCGACGAGCCGCTAACGGTGATCGACCCGCACCTGAAGTGGAAACTGCGGCGCAAGCTCAAGCAGATTCACGAGCAGTTCAATATCACCATGGTCTACGTCACCCACGATCAACTCGAGGCTTCGACCTTCGCCGACAAGATCGCGGTGATGTACGGCGGCCAAATTGTGCAGTTCGGCACACCACGGGAATTGTTCGAACGGCCGAGCCACACCTTTGTCGGCTATTTCATCGGCAGCCCGGGGATGAACCTGATCGAAGTGCAGCCGCAACCCGGTGGCGTCGGTTTTGCCTCGACGCACTTGCCGTTGTCCGACGCCATGCAGCGACATATCGAGCACGGCCAGTGGAAAAATCTGAAGGTCGGTATCCGTCCTGAATTCATTCACGTGTGGGACGAGCCGTTTGATGACGCGATGCAGGCAAACGTCGTACACGTCGAAGACCTCGGCACCTACAAGATCATGACCCTCGACCTCGACGGCGCACCGTTGAAAGTGCGTCTGGCCGAAGACAAACCGGTGCCGCAGGGCACCGCGTACATCAGTTTTCCGGCGCAGTGGCTGATGGTTTATGCCGATGAGTTTCTGCTTGAAGCCGACAGCGGCGAGGTGCAGCCATGAACAAGGTGCAGAACAACAAGGCCTGGTGGCTGGTGTTGCCGGTGTTCCTGCTGGTGGCGTTCAGTGCGGTGATCCCGATGATGACCGTGGTCAACTATTCGGTGCAGGACATCTTCGACCAGTCCAGCCGCTACTTCGTCGGCGCTGACTGGTACAAGCAAGTGCTGCTCGACCCGCGTCTGCACGACTCGTTGCTGCGTCAGTTCATCTACTCGGCGTGCGTGTTGTTGATTGAAATTCCGCTGGGCATTGCCGTCGCGCTGACCATGCCGACCAAGGGCCGTTGGTCGTCGGTGGTGCTGATCATTCTGGCGATTCCGTTGCTGATCCCGTGGAACGTGGTCGGCACCATCTGGCAAATATTCGGCCGTGCGGACATTGGTCTGCTCGGGTCGAGCCTCAACGCGATGGGCATCAGCTACAACTACGCGGCGAACACAATGGACGCCTGGGTGACGGTGCTGGTGATGGATGTCTGGCACTGGACTTCACTGGTTGCGTTGCTGTGCTTCTCCGGTTTGCGCGCGATTCCCGACGTGTATTACCAAGCCGCACGCATCGACCGCGCTTCGGCCTGGGCGGTGTTCAGGCACATTCAGTTGCCCAAGTTGAAGAGCGTGCTGCTGATCGCAGTGATGCTGCGCTTCATGGACAGTTTCATGATTTACACCGAGCCGTTCGTGCTCACCGGCGGCGGGCCGGGTAATGCCACGACCTTCTTGAGTCAGACGTTGACTCAGATGGCCGTAGGGCAATTCGACCTCGGTCCGGCAGCGGCGTTTTCGCTGGTGTACTTCCTGATCATCCTGTTGGTGTCCTGGCTGTTCTACACCGCCATGACGCACTCCGACGCCAACCGCTGAGGCCCGGCCATGAGCAAAAGAAAGCTTATTCCGTTGCTGGTGTACATCCTGTTCCTGCTGGTGCCGATCTACTGGCTGCTGAACATGTCCTTCAAGAGCAACACCGAAATCCTCGGCGGCCTGACACTTTTCCCACAGGACTTCACGCTGGCGAACTACAAAGTGATCTTCACCGATCCGAGTTGGTACAACGGCTATCTCAACTCGCTGTATTACGTGAGCCTGAACACGGTGATTTCGCTGAGCGTGGCGCTGCCGGCGGCGTATGCGTTTTCGCGCTACCGTTTTCTTGGCGACAAGCATCTGTTCTTCTGGCTGCTGACCAACCGTATGGCGCCACCGGCGGTGTTTTTGCTGCCGTTCTTCCAGTTGTATTCGTCGATTGGGCTGTTCGACACGCACATCGCCGTGGCCTTGGCGCACTGCCTGTTCAACGTGCCGCTGGCGGTGTGGATTCTCGAAGGTTTCATGTCTGGCGTGCCCAAGGAAATCGATGAAACCGCCTACATCGACGGCTACAGTTTCCCCAAATTTTTCGTGAAAATTTTCATCCCGCTGATCGGCTCCGGTATCGGTGTCACGGCGTTTTTCTGCTTCATGTTTTCCTGGGTCGAACTGCTGCTGGCGCGCACGTTGACCTCGGTCAACGCCAAGCCGATAGCGGCGGTGATGACGCGTACGGTTTCAGCATCGGGTATCGATTGGGGCGTGCTGGCGGCGGCGGGGGTGTTGACCATTCTGCCGGGCATGCTGGTGATCTGGTTTGTTCGCAACCACGTGGCCAAGGGCTTTGCCCTCGGTCGGGTCTGAGGAGCTGATGATGGAATGGATGAGTTGGACCACGCCCACCGCAGCATTTTTCATCGTCATCGGTCTGCTGCTGGTCGGCATGACCACCTGGGAATTGCGTTCGCCGAGCATCTTGCGGCGAGGTTTTCTACCGATTGCCACCACCCGTGGCGATCGTTTGTTTATCGGTCTTCTCGGCAGCGCCTACCTGCATTTGCTGGTGATCGGCGCCACCGACTGGAGCATCTGGGTGGCGTCCGCGTTGTCCCTGGTGTGGCTGTTGGCTGTGATGCGTTGGGGCTAGTCGAGTCAATCGGCAACCGTGCTCCGAAATCCTAAACAGGAGGTCTCTATGTTCGACAAAAACAATAAGCTGCGACATAGCATTTCATTGGCAGCCATGCTGGCACTCAGCGGTTTGAGCGCCGCCGCGTGGGCCGATGCCTACGAAGACGCGGCGAAAAAATGGATCGGCAGTGAATTCAAACCGTCGACCCTGACGGCTGAACAGCAGCTCGAAGAATTGAAGTGGTTCATCAAGGCCGCCGAGCCGTTTCGCGGCATGGAAATCAAGGTCGTTTCCGAGACCCTGACCACCCACGAATACGAGTCGAAAGTGCTCGCCAAGGCCTTCACCGAAATCACCGGGATCAAGCTCACCCACGACCTGCTGCAAGAAGGCGACGTGGTCGAGAAAATGCAGACGGTGATGCAGTCCGACAAAAATATCTATGACGGCTGGGTCAACGACTCGGACCTGATCGGTACGCACTTTCGCTACGGCAAGACCGAATCGATCACCGACCTGATGGCCAACGAAGGCAAGAACTTCACTTCGCCGACCCTCGACATCAAGGACTTCATCGGCATTTCGTTCACCACCGCGCCGGACGGCAAGATCTATCAACTGCCTGACCAGCAATTCGCCAACCTTTACTGGTTCCGCGCTGACTGGTTCGAGCGCGCCGATCTGAAAGCCAAGTTCAAGGAAAAGTACGGCTACGAATTGGGCGTGCCTGTGAACTGGTCGGCCTATGAAGACATCGCCAAATTCTTTAGCGAAGACGTCAAGGAAATCGACGGCAAGCGCGTTTACGGGCACATGGATTACGGCAAGAAAGACCCGTCGCTGGGCTGGCGCTTCACCGATGCCTGGTTCTCCATGGCCGGTGGCGGCGACAAGGGCTTGCCCAACGGTTTGCCGGTGGACGAGTGGGGGATTCGCGTCGAGGACTGCCATCCGGTCGGTTCCAGCGTGACCCGTGGCGGCGACACCAACGGCCCGGCCGCTGTGTTCGCCACGCAGAAATATGTCGATTGGCTGAAGGCTTATGCGCCACCGGAAGCGGCAGGCATGACCTTCTCCGAGTCGGGGCCGGTGCCGTCGCAGGGCAATATCGCCCAGCAGATTTTCTGGTACACCGCGTTTACCGCCGATATGACCAAACCGGGCCTGCCGGTGGTCAACGCCGACGGCACGCCGAAGTGGCGGATGGCGCCATCGCCACGCGGGCCGTATTGGGAGGAAGGCATGAAGCTCGGGTATCAGGACGTGGGTTCGTGGACGTTCATGAAGTCGACGCCTGAGAAGCAGAAACTCGCGGCGTGGTTGTATGCGCAGTTTGTGACGTCGAAAACCGTGTCGCTGAAGAAAACCATTGTCGGGCTGACGCCGATTCGTGAGTCGGACATCAACTCGCAGGCGATGACTGATCTGGCGCCGAAGCTCGGTGGTCTGGTTGAGTTTTATCGCAGCCCGGCGCGGGTGCAGTGGACGCCGACCGGGACTAACGTGCCGGACTATCCGCGTCTGGCGCAGTTGTGGTGGAGTCATATTGCTGAGGCGGCGAGTGGTGAGAAGACGCCGCAGCAGGCGCTGGATGGGTTGGCCAAGGATCAGGATGCGATCATGACGCGTCTGGAGCGTTCGAAGGCGCAGGCGGTGTGTGCGCCGAAGATGAATCCGGAGCGGGATGCGCAGTATTGGTTTGATCAGCCGGGGGCGCCGAAGCCTAAGTTGGCGAATGAGAAGCCTAAGGGGGAGACGGTGAGTTATAACGAGCTGCTGAAATCTTGGGCGGATGCGCGGAAGTAAACATTGAAGCTGGAAAACGGCACTGGGAGGTGCCGTTTTTTTTTGGCTGGTGGTGTACATATCCGTTGCTGCGGGGGTGGCTGGTTAGGGTTCCGCCCTTACGGCGGGTCACTTTTGCAGACGCCCAAAAGTAACCAAAACGCTTTGCCCTGACGTCCGGCCCTCGCTAAGGCTCGGGTTCCTTCGCTCCGGGTTCATCCGGGGGCATCGCCTACGGTTTGCTTCGCTGCACCTCCTCTCGATGCTTTCCCCGTATGAATCCCTCCACTCAGCCTCCCGACGGGCTCTAAGATCAAAAGCAGGCGAGCTGACACTCGGCCTAATTGGGTTCAACGCGATTCCATGTAGGAGCTGCCGAAGACTGCGATCTGTTGATCTTGCTTTTGTAGGAGCTGAGCTTGCTCGCGAAAGCGGCCTCACATTCAACAACGAAATCAACTTACCCACCGCATTCGCGAGCAAGCCGGCTCCCACAGGTTTTTGCAGTGTTCACAAAATTTGGGTACGCCACAAACCACTGTGGGAGCGGGCTTGCTCGCGAATGCGGTCTACCATCCAACATCAAAATTGACTGGCCCACCGCTTTCGCCGGCAGGCTGGCTCCCACATTTTTCTGCGATGACCACAGACTCCGCGCACGCCGCAAATCACTGTGGGAGCTTGCCTGCAAGCGATTGCGGCCTACCATCCAACATCAAAATTGACTGACCCACCGCTTTCGCCAGCAGGCTGGCTCCCACATTTTTCTGCGGTGACCACAGACTCCGCGCACGCCGCAAATTACTGTGGGAGCTTGCCTGCAAGCGATTGCGGCCTACCATCCAACATCAAAATTGACTGACCCACCGCCATCGCCAGCAGGCTGGCTCCCACATTTTTCTGCGGTGACCACAGACTCCGCGCACGCCGCAAATTACTGTGGGAGCTTGCCTGCAAGCGATTGCGGCCTACCATTCACCATCGAAATCAACTGACCCACCGCTATCGCTTGCAGGCCATCTGCCCTGAGGCTTCTGGGGTATCAGGTCAAACCAAAACAGCCAGGTCGGTGTACCGAGCAACCGAAGGATCAGCCGTGAGCAACTTCATCGGTTCGGTCATTGCTGTGGCCACGATAATGCGGTCAAACGGATCCCGGTGATGGTGCTCAAGATCCTTCACGGCGATGGCGTGTTCTGCAGTCACCGGCAGTTCGATGAAGCCGCTATCAAGGCAAGATTGGCGGACTTCTTCCAGATCAACATTCAGCTTGCCGAGCCCGACCTTGATCGCCATTTCCCAAAAGGTGGCGGCGCTGATGTAGACATCGGCAGCGTTCTCAATCAGTTTTCTGGCTTTGCCGGACAGTCTCGCGTCATCACTGAGCGTCCAGAGCAAAATGTGCGTGTCGAGCAGAAGCCTCATGCTTGAGTGCCCTCAAATGCATCAAGCATGTCATCGGGCAATGGTGAGTCGAAATCGTCGGGCAACACCAGTTTGCCTTTCATTGCGCCAATTCGCTGTGCGCTGGGTTTTCCTACGGGAACGAGGCGAGCCATCGCTCGGCCATGCTTGGCAATCGTAATGACTTTGCCAGCAGCGGCATCATCGACGAGTTTGGATAAATTGTTTTTTGCTTCAGCCAGCGGAACGATGATCATCGGCTCACCCCTGTATTCTGGACAAATATAGCCAGAATATTTCAGCACTGCCAATTCATAGACTTCTTCAGCCCATTCGCAAACGATATCCCTGTTCATTTGTTGCCTCTCGTCGATATTCCATCTGCCAAGGCCACCACCATAGAACTACCTACTCAAATCTGGCTGTAGGACAAAACGGAGGTTGCGGCGAGAGCTTTCGGTGTTTGCGTAGGGACGGGAGCAAACCGGTAAAAAGTCGTACGAAAATATCGACCGACACGACCTCCGAAAATCTATGTAGGCGCTGCCGCAGGCTGCGATCTTTTGATCTTGATCTAAAAAAAAAGAGCAAAGATCGCAGCCTGCGGCAACTCCTACAGGGAGGATTCGGTGGTGGGGAAGCCCAGGCGGAACACCGTCATCACCCCCGGCAAGCTCTTCACCTCCGCCACCCCCTGATGCAGGCTCATGATCGAGCGCACGATCGCCAACCCCAACCCGGTGCTGCCCTGCGATCTCGAGCGGCTGCTATCAACGCGGTAGAAGCGGTCAAACAGATACGGCAAATGCGCCTCTTCGATCCCGGCGCCGGGATTGCTCACTAGCAACGACGTCTGCGTCGCACCTTGTTCTATCAACAACGTGACGGTTTTCCCGTTCGGGCAGTGCCGCAAAGCATTCGACAACAAATTCGAAATCGCCCGCTGAATCATCAGCCGATCACCCAGCACCGTCGCGCTCCCGACCACGTTCAAATGAATGCCCTTGTCCTGCGCCGACAGCGAAAACATCTCCGCCACCTTCGTCACTTCAACCTCCAGCGCCACCGATTCAAACGGCGCCAGCGCTGACGGATGACTCACTTGCGCCAGAAACAACATGTCGGAAACAATCCGCGCCACGCGCTCCAGTTCTTCGGTGCACGACACCAGCACATCCTTGTATTCCTCCACGCTGCGTTCGCGTGAGAGCGTCACTTGCGCCTTGCCCATCAGGTTGTTGATCGGCGTGCGCAATTCATGCGCCAGATCGTCGGAGAACTGCGACAGCTGCTGTACCCCGGCGTCCAGTCGATGCAGCATGAAGTTGATGCCTTGCGCCAGTTCACTCAACTCCTGCGGCATGTTCACCACCGACAGGCGATGATCCAGATCCTGGGTCGAGACCATCGCCGCGACCTTGCGAAACTCGCGCATCGGTGCCAGTCCGCGCTGCACCGCGCCCCACGCCGTGAGGCCGATGAACACCAGCAACAGCGGCAAGGCAATCAGCGTCGAGCGCAAGTAGGCGCTGAGCAACGCCTCATCGTGGGCGTTATCCACCGACAGCAGCACGGGCACGCTGTTGCCGTCCTTGAGACGAATCAGTTTCGAGGCAGTGAGGAATTTCTTGCCGTCAGCGTCGGTGCTGTCGCTGTAGGTCAACTGATCTGTGGTGGCGCGAACCGCCTTCAATTCAACCCGTGGCTCGGCCAGTCCCGAGCCGGATTTGAGCAGCGGCGAGCGTTGATTGAGGCGGTCGTAAATGGTCAGCGTGAGGTTGTCATGGCCCATCACCTGATCGAGCAAAATATGTGGTTTACCGCTGATTTCATTGGCGTCGACGTACAACGACAGGCTGTGCTCGACCTGTTGCATCTTCTTTTCCAGACTGTCTCTGGAAAGCGCATTCAGCTCATGGGTCAGGGCGAAATAGGCAAGGATCGCCAGAAACACCACCAGCAGCGCGCCGAGAATACTCACCGTCAAACCGAGGCGCATCGACAGGCTGGCCGGTTTCATTCGCGCGCCTCCAGCACGTAGCCGACACCGCGCAGGGTGTGGATCAGTTTGCTGTCGAACGGGTCGTCGATTTTTGCGCGCAAGCGGCGGATCGACACTTCGACCACATTGGTGTCGCAGTCGAAATTCATGTCCCACACCAGCGAGATGATTTGCGTACGCGTCAGCACTTCGCCGGACTGGCGCATCAGCAGGTGCAGCAGGGCGAATTCCTTGGTGGTCAGGTCGATGCGTTGCTCGCCACGGAATGCGCGATGGCGGCCCGGGTCGAGTTCCAGATCGGCGACTTTCAGCACCTGCGGCAGCGGAATGTTTTCGCTGCGACGCATCAAGGTGCGTACCCGCGCGAGCAGTTCGGGGAATTCGAACGGTTTGACCAGATAGTCATCGGCACCCAGATCGAGGCCGCGAATCTTGTCGGCCAGACGTCCCCGCGCGGTGAGCATCATCACCCGCGTGGCGTGGGTTTTGCGCAGTTGTTCCAGCACGCCCCAGCCGTCCAGTTCGGGCAGGTTCACATCGAGAATAATCAGGTCATAGGCCTGTTGTTGCGCCAGGTGCAAACCATCGGCGCCGGTGGCGGCGTGATCCACCACATATCCACTTTCGGTCAATCCCTGATGCAAGTATTCGGCAGCTTTGAGCTCGTCCTCGACGACAAGGATTCGCATGATCTTTCACCACTTATATTTAATGGGTATTTAATTTAAAAGGGCCCTCACCCTAGTCCTCTCCCGGAGGGAGAGGGGATTGAATGGGGGATATTTCAGAACTACGCCGACGTGAAAAAGCTTTGATGAATCCATAATCGGCTTGATGTAACAGGTCGATAAATAACGCCAGACAACTCGATCGGCTCCCTCTACCTCCGGGAGAGGGCTGGGGTGAGGGGAAGTCGCACAATAAAGGTTGTAGTGGCTACAGGGTCAACCGCCAAGCGCTTTAAAACGGCGCTCTGCGACAGCCTGTCGCAGCACAAACTGCAAAACCCCCATGACATTGATCTACACAAGTGCTGTTCAGCAGATATCTAACCCGCATTTTTTTCCATGTATTACGACAACAGCGTTCGCACTTCGCATCCTAGAACAAAACAACTAGTTCAAACCGTGGATAACGGATTTGTAATGTTCCAGTCACCTTGTCGATAAGTTCAAAACCCTACCGTGGCGGCATCAAAGATTCTTGAATAAAGGAAGTCTGCCATTGCCCGGTTTAATTGAACTGACGGCGCGATCACGCCTGCAAAAAACACTCGGCGGCCTGCTGTTACTGGCCAGTGCCAGCCTGGCGAATGCCTCGACGCTGACGCTGGATCAAGCCCTGCAAAGCGCCTTCGCCGGTAACCCCGATCTGGCCGCCGCGCAGTGGGAAATCGGCATTGCTGAAGGCGATCGTGTGCAGGCTGGTTTGATCCCCAATCCCGAAGTTTCCTGGGAGGCCGAAGACACTCGCCGCGATTCGCGCACCACGACGATCATGCTCAGCCAACCGATTGAACTGGGCGGTAAACGCGGTGCACGGATCGACGTCGCCAGCCGCGCGCAGGACGCCGCCGGTATCGAGCTGGAGCGCAAGCGCAATGCCTTGCGCGCCGATGTGATTCAAGCATTCAACAGTGCGCAAACCGCACAGCAACGCCTGGATCTGTCTCGACAATCGCTGCAACTCGCCGAAAAGGGTTTGCGCGTGGCTGACGGGCGCATTGAGGCCGGTAAATCGTCGCCGGTTGAAGGCACGCGGGCGCAAGTGCAGCTCTCGGAAGTACGTCTTGAAGTGAGCCGCGCCGAGCGCGATCAGGCCAACGCTTACCAACAATTGGCGCAGGTGATGGGCGCGCCTTTGCCGGCATCGACCAAGGTGCAGGCACCGACGAAAAGCCTGATGGCTGTTCCACCGCCGACAAGATTACTCGAGCGTCTGAACGAGACCGCTGAACTGCGTCTGGCCAGGTTGCAGATCGATCAGCGCGAAGCCTCATTGGGATTGGAGAAGTCCCAGCGCATCCCCGATCTGACCGTGAGCGTGGGCAGCCAATACAGCGAAACGGAGCGCGAACGGGTCAACGTGGTCGGGCTGTCGATGCCGATTCCGCTGTTCAATCGCAATCAAGGCAACGTGCTCGCCGCCGCGCGTCGCACCGATCAGGCACGGGATCTGCGCAACGCTACCGAACTGCGTTTGCGCACTGAAATCCAGACCAGTCTCGAGCAATGGCAGACCGCTAACGGTGAAGTCAAAGCGTTCAACCAGACCATCCTGCCCGCCGCGCAACGTGCGGTCGACAGCGCCACGCGCGGCTTTGAAATGGGCAAGTTCGGCTTCCTCGATGTGCTCGATGCGCAGCGCACGCTGATCGCCGCGCGCAGCCAATACATCCAGGCCGTCAGCGAAGCCACCGACGCCCGCGTACGCATCGAACGGATCTTCGGCGAGCTCGCCGTCAGCCCTTGAATTTCATCTTTTTGAGCACTGCGCGATGGCACGGCGCAGAGGAGTTTCCATGGATAAAAAATTGATTGTGGTCGCTGCGGCGACATTGGCGTTGGGCATTGGTGTGGGCTCGATGTGGTCGGGCACTGCCTCCATCGACGCGCATGCCGATGAAGCGGCGGATCACGCCGATCACGCTGAAGAAGGCGCTGCGGCTGAGCATGGCGAAGAAGGGCACATCGAATTGAGCGCCGAGCAAATCACCGCTGCCGGCATTCAATTGGCTGAAGCGAAACCGCAAAACATCAGCCTCGGCTTGCCGTTCCCCGGCGAAGTGCGTTTCGACGAAGACCGCACCGCTCATGTGGTGCCGCGTGTGCCGGGGGTGGTCGAGGCGGTCTCGGTCAACCTCGGGCAGACGGTGAAGAAGGGCCAGCTGCTCGCGGTGATCGCCAGTCAGCAGATCTCCGATCAGCGCAGCGAACAAGCGGCGGCGCAACGGCGTTTGGCATTGGCGCGCACGACCTATGAACGGGAGAAAAAACTCTGGCAGGACAAGATCTCCGCCGAGCAGGATTTCCTCCAGGCGCGTCAGGCTCTGCAAGAAGCCGAAATCGCCGTAAGCAATGCGCGGCAAAAGATCAGCGTGCTCAGCGGCAGCGTGGTCGCCACCGGCGGCAATCGCTATGAACTGCGCGCGCCGTTCGACGGTGTCGTGGTGGAAAAACACCTGACGCCTGGCGAAGTGGTCGATGAAACCACGGCAGCGTTCACGCTCTCGGATTTGTCGCGGGTGTGGGTGACGTTCGGCGTTTCACCGAAGGATTTGACCAAGGTGCAAGTGGGTAAAGCGGTCACCGTCAGTGCGCCGGAATTGAACGCGGAAGTCGTCGGCAGCGTGGCTTATGTTGGCAGTTTGCTCGGCGAACAAACCCGCACTGCAACCGTTCGCGTGACCCTGGAAAACCCGCAAGGCTCATGGCGCCCCGGTCTGTTCGTCACCGCGCTGGTCGCTACCGAAAGCCGCGAAGCGAAAGTCGCCGTACCGGAAACCGCAATCCAGACCGTCGAGGACAAACCCACGGTGTTCGTGCGCACCGACGATGGTTTCGAAGCGCGCCCGGTGGAGTTGGGCAGTCGCGCAGCCGGCCAGGTGGAAATCACCCAAGGGCTGGAGCCGGGCGCGCAAGTCGCCAGCGCCGGCAGCTTCGTCCTCAAATCGGAACTGGGCAAAGCCTCAGCCGAGCATAGCCACTGATCCGGAAGAATCCCATGTTCGAACGCCTGATCCAGTTTGCCATCGAGCAGCGCATCATCGTCCTGCTCGCCGTTCTGCTTATGGCCGGCCTCGGCATCGCCAGTTATCAAAAACTGCCGATCGACGCCGTGCCCGACATCACCAACGTCCAGGTACAGATCAACACCGGCGCTGCCGGGTTCTCGCCACTGGAAACCGAGCAGCGCATCACCTTCCCGATTGAAACGGCAATGGCCGGTTTGCCGGCACTGGAACAGACCCGTTCGCTGTCGCGTTCGGGCCTGTCGCAGGTGACGGTGATCTTCAAGGACGGCACCGACCTGTTCTTTGCCCGTCAGTTGGTCAACGAGCGTTTGCAGATCGCCAAGGAGCAATTGCCCGAAGGCGCGGAAGCGATGATGGGGCCGATTTCCACCGGGCTCGGCGAGATTTTTCTGTGGACGGTTGAAGCCAAGGAGGGCGCGCTCAAGGACGATGGCACAAGCTACACGCCGACCGATTTGCGGGTGATTCAGGACTGGATCATCAAGCCGCAATTGCGCAACGTGCCGGGTGTGGCCGAGATCAACACCATCGGCAGTTTCGCCAAGGAATATCAGATCGCGCCGGATCCGAAACGGCTGGCGGCGTACAAGTTGACGCTCACTGATCTGGTCACCGCGCTGGAGCGCAACAACGCCAACGTCGGCGCCGGGTACATCGAGCGCAGCGGCGAGCAATTGCTGATTCGCGCACCGGGGCAAGTGGCGAGCACCGAGGACATCGCCAATATCGTCATGGCCAATGTCGACGGCACGCCGATCCGCGTGAAGAACGTGGCGACGGTAGAAATTGGTCGTGAACTGCGCAGCGGGGCGGCCACGGAAAACGGTCGCGAAGTGGTGCTCGGCACGGTGTTCATGCTGATCGGCGAGAACAGTCGAACGGTCTCGCAAGCGGTGGCCAGCAAGCTTGAACAGATCAATAAATCACTGCCGGAAGGCGTGATAGCCGTGCCGGTTTACGACCGTACACACCTGGTCGAAAAAGCCATCGCCACGGTGAAAAAGAACCTAATTGAAGGCGCGATTCTGGTGATCGCGATTCTGTTTTTGTTCCTCGGTAATATCCGCGCGGCGCTGATTACTGCGATGGTGATTCCGCTGTCGATGCTGTTCACCTTCACCGGGATGTTCAGCAACAAAGTCAGCGCCAACCTGATGAGTCTCGGCGCACTGGACTTCGGGATTATTGTCGACGGTGCGGTGGTAATCGTTGAAAACACCCTGCGGCGATTGGCCCATGCGCAGCAGCATCATGGGCGTTTATTGACGCGCGCCGAGCGTTTCAAGGAAGTGTTTGCGGCGGCGAAAGAAGCGCGGCGACCGCTGATTTTCGGGCAGTTGATTATCATGGTCGTGTACCTGCCGATCTTCGCGTTGAGCGGCGTCGAAGGGAAAATGTTCCATCCGATGGCGTTCACCGTGGTCATCGCTTTGCTTGGCGCGATGCTGTTGTCGGTGACCTTTGTGCCGGCGGCGATTGCGTTGTTCGTGACCGGCAAAGTCAAGGAAGAAGAGGGCGCGGTGATGCGCGGTGCACGCCGCGTTTATGCGCCGGCGCTGGCCTGGGGGATGAGTCATCGCGCTGTCGCGGTGAGCGCTGCGTTGGCCGTGATCGTGCTCAGCGGCGTGCTCACCAGTCGCATGGGCAGCGAGTTTGTGCCGAGCCTCAGCGAAGGGGATTTTGCCCTGCAAGCGCTGCGCGTGCCGGGCACCAGCCTGACGCAATCGGTGGACATGCAGCAGCGACTGGAGAGGGTGATTCTGGCGAAAGTGCCGGAAGTCGAACGCGTCTTTGCCCGTACCGGTACTGCCGAAATCGCTTCCGATCCGATGCCGCCGAACATCTCCGACAGCTACGTGATGCTCAAGCCGAAAGAGCAGTGGCCGGATCCGCGCAAGTCGCGCGAAACCTTGATGGCCGAGTTGCAAGCCGCTGCCGCGACCTTGCCGGGCAGCAACTATGAGCTGTCGCAGCCGATTCAGTTGCGCTTCAACGAACTGATTTCCGGCGTACGCAGCGATGTCGCAGTGAAGGTGTTTGGCGATGACATGGACGTGCTCAATGCCACCGCCGCGAAAATTGCCGCAGCGATGCAAAAGGTCAACGGCGCGTCTGAAGTCAAAGTCGAGCAAACCACTGGCTTGCCGGTGCTGACCATCAATATTGATCGCGATAAAGCGGCGCGTTATGGGCTGAATGTGGGGGATGTGCAGGACACGATCGCCGTTGCGGTGGGTGGGCGTCAGGCGGGGATTTTGTATGAGGGCGATCGGCGTTTCGACATGGTTGTGCGTTTGTCCGATGCGATGCGCAAGGACATCGACGGGCTCTCGGCGCTGCTGATTCCGGTGCCTTCAGTGAACGGCTCGGCAAGTCAGATTGGTTTTATCGCCCTCAAGGAAGTCGCCAGCCTTGACCTGGTGCTCGGCCCGAATCAGGTCAGCCGCGAAAACGGTAAACGCCTGGTGATCGTCAGCGCCAACGTGCGTGGGCGTGACATCGGTTCGTTTGTCAGCGAAGCCGGCGCAGTGATTGAGCGTGACGTGCAGGTGCCCGCTGGTTACTGGACGAGTTGGGGCGGGCAGTTCGAACAACTGCAATCGGCGGCCAAGCGTTTGCAGATTGTCGTGCCGGTGGCGTTGCTGTTGGTGTTTGGGTTGTTGTTCATGATGTTCAAAAATCTGAAGGATGGTCTGCTGGTGTTTACCGGGATCCCGTTTGCGCTGACCGGCGGCGTGATGGCGCTGTGGCTGCGGGATATTCCGCTGTCGATTTCGGCGGGGGTGGGGTTTATCGCGTTGTCGGGTGTGGCGGTGTTGAACGGGTTGGTGATGATCGCGTTTATTCGTAATTTGCGCGAGGAGGGGCGTTCGCTTTCCGATGCCATTAACGAAGGCGCACTGACACGCTTGCGGCCAGTGTTGATGACAGCGCTGGTGGCGTCGCTGGGGTTCATTCCAATGGCGCTCGCGACTGGCACCGGTGCTGAAGTGCAGCGTCCGCTGGCGACCGTGGTGATCGGCGGGATCCTCTCCTCGACCATCCTCACACTGCTGATCTTGCCGGCTCTCTACCAGCTCGCGCATCGCCGGGATGAGGACGACGTTCCAACTAAATAGGTAATCCCCCTGTGGGAGCGGGCTTGCTCGCGAAAGCGGTGTATCAGTCAAAACATTATTTGAATGACACACCGCATTCGCGAGCAAGCCCGCTCCCACATTGGTTTTGTGTGCGGACTTAAAAGGCTGTTTCGGCAGATAACGGATCTGTAATTTCCCCGCCACCGTCACGAAAGGTTCACCTTGTTACCTTGATCCCGTCAGCTACTTAAACGAGGAATCAACCATGAAACTTGCCCAACTCAGTGCCTTCGCAGCCGCGCTCGCGGTGTCTTCCCTGGTCATGGCCGAAGGTGGCGGTGACCGCACTTTCGAAAAAATGATGGCCGCCAACGACCGCTCCGTCGAACTCTTCGTCGCCAAGGAACAGGCCCGCGACCCTGTCGTGTTGAACGAGAAAAAAGACGAGAAAACCAAAGCGCTGTAAGCGTTCGGAAAATGAGCAAGCCTGTCATCGACTGCCGATGCCGGGCTTTTCGATGAGGCAATGGACATGAAGATTTTTAAACGGATGGCGTTCGCTGCAGCGATGGCAGTGTCGGTGAATGCACTGGCCGAGGGTGGCGGTGATCGCACCTTCGAACGCGCGCTCAGCGCCAACACCAAAGCCATGGAACAGTACGCCGCCAGCCAAGGCAAAGCGCCGCCGGTGGTGAAGGATTACGCGTACGGGATGAAGCTCGACGTGGTCAAAGTGGTGAGCGTGGTCAAGCCCGAAGCGGCCTGCGCAGTGGTGCCGACGGCGATGACATACGAAGATTCGAAGGGACAGCTCAACACAATCAAATACAGCGTGGCGGGCGTGTGTCGCAACGGCGGAACCTGAAAAAAACCACAATCCCCTGTAGGAGCTGCCGAAGGCTGCGATCTTTTGATCTTAAAAACCAGGATCAAAAGATCGCAGCCTTCGGCAGCTCCTACAGGGACGGATTTCACAATCACGGTGCGTATTTCAATTCGTGATGTTTAAAACCTGTTTGGGAAAAGTCGAACCTTCCCACACTGTTTTCAGGTTGTCCGTCGGACGTCGGCCCTCTAGCCTGTGTCGGTCGCTGCCAATTCAGCGATCGGGATTGGAACCCCGGAGAACGTATCAGCGCCATCGCGTCTTTCATGACGTATGCTTGCGCACTTTCATGGTGTGCAGCTTGTTATGGCGGCTGTGCGCGGGAGACTTTCGAGTCTGCCGGGTTTCTCCGTTCCCCGGGTTCCAACCTGCGTACAGCTGCCACCCCTTCGCGTGGAACCGAATGGGGCAGCTTCAATGTTCCGAAGGAGAAAAACATCATGATAAAACCAACACCAAACCCGCCCGAAACCGATCCCGTTCCGGACACGCATTCAACATCCCCCTACGCCGCCGTCGACACCAAAAAGCTCCACGCCGCCGCCGAACGCGCGCTCGATTTCTACCTCAATCCTGCGGCCCAGATCATGTCCACGCCCTACACGCCAAACGACATGTTCTACGTCAATCCCAAAGCCGACACCGAATCCCTGCTGGCCAACGCCTGCGAATCCCTCGCCTCCGCCACCGTCATGCTCGGCGACTTCGCAGCCATGCTCGAAGGCACGCATCGAAAGACCCTGCTGGGTATTGCGCAATTGGTCATGCTCGGTGAATTGGCGGTAAACAAGGCACTGGATAACGTCGATCCCACCGCGTAACCCCTGTAGGAGTGAGCCTGCTCGCGATGGCTATGCGTCAGGCGATGAAGATGTCGCCTGTGCGAAACATTCGCGAGCAGCCTTGCTACCAGACTTCAACTGCAGTCAGATTGCAGCTTCTGTAGTAACAAGACGTTAGTACAGCCGACGACAAGGCCGGGAGGCGCGGCATACTAAGGTTGAGGTGATTGAAAATCGAATCGGTAGTTTACAGTTTCAGGTTCTTCTTGATGGTTTGAATTATCGTTGGCTTGCCACTATGAGAAAAAGTGGGTTTTTCGAGGATGCGTTTAACTTCGGAGTCTTTCAGTTGTAGAAGTGGATACATTGCTAATGTGTCGGCATTAGTTATCTGGTGAGGCTCAAAATCTTCAAGGGTGTTGAAGTCATTTCTTTTAATGTTATGAACGCTGTCAGACACTTTTTTCAGGTTGGCGATCTCAAGCTGTGCTTCTTTGTTTGAAACAAATTTACTGAGGTGGACAGGGTAGGGGAAATGATCCGGTGTATCTTCGGCAAGATGAGTTAGCTCGTGGATGAAAGTAAAGGCCTTTCCGATTATGTTCCTCTGCGCAAACTCTTCTGTCACGAAAATTCGTCCATGTGGATCTCGGGGGTTGGTGAGTGCACTAGGTTTCAATTGATCCGACTCGCCTGCCAGGTACACGATTTGGTCGTGTCGATCTCCTGTTTTCTGGTACCGGAGTGCTTCTTGATGTGTAGTCCTGTAGATGTTTAGAGCTGTATTTGCCGTTTCTTTGATTAAATAATTTGGGTGGTCTTTTGCATTTTTTCCTCTTAAAAAACGAGTTAGCTTTTGTGTTTGTTTTGCCTCTAACTCGTTGATGCTTCTTTGTATAAGATGAATGCTCAGTTCCATCGCGGCTTCATTCGTTTGCGCGAACTCTGTATTGTCTGATTTAAGCGCGTCACTGTTTCCTCTGTATTTGATTGAATAGGATCCTTCTTTGAGTACCTCGTTTTCAATATCGTCGCCTTTTCCGATATATACCATTCCCTGATAGTCATACCCGCTGGAGGGATTGCTCTTTGCGAATAAATAAAGATTCAGCCCGTCAACTGTTTTTGCTGGATCCGGATTCAGCCATCGCTGCAACCACGGCGCGTAATACCTGAAACCATAATAATAAAGCCCCGTGGCATCTCGCTCTTGCCCCGAATAACGCATGGTTTTGTAACCCGCTTCGATTTCGCTGCGCCCGGCAAACCATGCGGTCGTGCCAAACGGGTGATAGCGCTCCTGGCTGATGATGTCGCCTGAGCTGTCCAGTTCGAGCGCGCAGGAACCGAGATGATCATTAAGGCTGTAACGATATTGATCGTTCGAAATGTTTTTGGGTGGCTCGGATTCCCAATGCAAAACCCGCAAGCTGCTTCTTCCGGCTTGAACGGTGATCACCTGCAACGCTTCCCCCGTTCCGCTGTGGGTGTGCAGTTCCAGACCTGGCAGATAACGAACTTCCGAAATCAGCGTTCGGGCGTTAGTTTGCACAGAGCGCACTTTACGAATGCGCATACCGTCGGCGCCGTAAACGTAACGCTCACGGTCATTCGCCACGGGGCTGACTTCGCGCAATTGGTTGCGCAGATCCCAGCGTAGAGATTGCCCCGGTTGCAGGTTGAGCAAATTGCCGCTGCTATCAAAGCTGTTGCGAAAGTCCCCTTCGCTCGGTTCCACGCCATTGAGCACCGGCAAACACCGATTACTCTGCGCAGCCGCCACCAGTCGATGACCGTGACTCTGCGGCCCGTCATGCGTCAGTTCCAGCAGGTTTCCGCCACGGTCATAGCGGTAGGATTGCGAATAGTTGGCGCACGACGCCGGATCGTCAAACCTCGAAAATGTCGGGCCTTGATTAGAACCGCCAGCCTCCCATCCTGTCGCGTTGATCAGATGATAGAGGCTGTCGTAAACGTAGCGATTAACCGGCTCAACCCGCTGATTAGCACAGTAGCGAACGGGCAGGGCAGCGTCTTCAATGCTGAGCACGTTGCCGACCGGGTCGTAGACGTAACGCAAATCTTGCAGAGCGTTGCTGCCACGTTTGGCCTGAAGTCGTGTCAGGCGACCACTCTGCGCGGCGTATTCCAGCGAGGTGATCACGCCGTTGCCGGCCGTTTCCCGCTCAGTCTGACCGTGAGCGTTGTACTGGATGGCGCTGACCAATACCTTCGGCGCGACGTCCTTTGCCAGTTGCAAACGAACCTCGCGCAACGGGCCGTCAACGGTGTGGCTGATCATCTGCCGGTTACCTTTGGCGTCTGTTTGTTCGATGGCCTCGCCCAGCGGGTTAAACCGTGCGCGGGCCGTGAATCCGGCACCGGGTTCAAGCAACGTGTCACGCTCGGCAAAGGGCTCCGGCCAGTCGGGTGATTCCAGCGTCTGCAAAAAATGGCGTGTCTGCTGTAACACCTCACCCGCCAAACCGAACTGTTCGAACAGCTGTGTACCCGCCGCATCATCGTGGCGAATCAGTTGTCCGCACTGGTTACGCGCGGAAAATGCCGGATCGTCGTCGCCATAGTCAAAACGCTCGGTACACAACAACTCGCCATCAACCCCCTGCTCAAACACCGCCAGCGGTCGAACCTGATCGTCATATTCCGTCCTGCGCTGACGCCCCCGACCATCCCATCCCGACACAGTCTGATCGGCCCCACCCAATAAACTGACTTGCCACCCGGCATCGACGCTGAGACTGCTCAATACTTTCCCGGACAACGAATAGATCGACACAAGATTGGCCGGTGCCGAAGCATCCGCCATCAACCGCGGATCCCGCTGCGCCACCAGACGACCAGCTGCATCATGCTGCTGAATCGTCACCCTCGCCTCAGGCTCGTTAAGATCCTGGCGCCAATACGCAATCTGGTGCACCAGCAAGCCACGACTGTCATTTACTACGACGTTTGGGGTAACTGAATCGATGCTCATCGTTTACCCTTATTGAAGTGCGCCACATCTAAATAATACGAACGTAAAGAACACTCGGAAATCTATCGATCAATGGAGTATTGCTACAGCTTAAAGAGTGGCGCGCATGTTGGGGCTTTACACAATAGCTATTTGTAAAACACCAAGAAGTTAGCCATGCCTCTTTGTAGGTCGCGAGCTGTTTTTAAGTCGGCCATAAAGCCACGGTCACGATTGATTGCACCTAAAACTGTTGAGGCGCCGCCATCCAAATTTACTGATCTTCCTGGAACAGAATTCAATGAATCCAGTCTATTAGTGACGTGCGCCCATTCAGTTAGGGTGTAGCCTGCAACGTCGTACTCCTTCCCTCCGGGGACTCGCCCGAGGATCAATCGAGTCCTTGGGTTTGTTGAGCCAGTTCCCGCGAAACTGATCGCTGATCTTGAGTTGGGATCGCCCGCGTGACCAAGATTTCCTGGAAGATTGTCGTCGGGATCAAATTTAAATCTTGGTTCTAGAAGTTCGTCGCTTGTGAACAACTGTCTGCCGCTACCCGATAGTTGTGGTGCTGAATGAAACATCGACCCGTCGCTCATGGTAACTGAGGTATATTTGTCCGCATAGGCTCGGGGGATAGGCAATTCCGGCATGTGCCGTCCATCAATAATACTCTTTCCGATGGTGGCATGTTCGGGGGCGGAAGCGCTGACCCTGTTTAACATGTTAAAAAAGGCACCATTTATGAAAGCTATATTTTGAGAATTTCCTGTACCCGTTGCGGCGTGGATATCACTCGGAGTCATGGCCTTCAGGGGAAGTAGCGAATCTTTACCTGCAAGTTTACTTTGATAACTGCAATCTATCGAAAGATAGTCAATTTTACGTAAAGTCAATGCTTGCCTTTCCAAATTGATACCCATAGAAGCCAAAGTCTTCTCGGGCGCAGCAATACTCACGTAGATCATTCCAGGGGCGATCGTTCTTACCCTGACTGGCCACCTGTCAGCAATAGCCTTGTCCCATTTATCGCGGGCCCATACATGACCGTGATCGACGTATTCCGGTTGAAGGCCTTGATGATCTACCATTGCAATAGGATTGTTTCTTACCATTTTGTACATATTTAAATCATCTATGTATCCCGCCGGATCAGGATTAAGCCAGCGCTGCAACCACGGCACGTAATACCTGAACCCATAATAATAAAGCCCCGTGGCATCCCGCTCTTGCCCCGAATAACGCATGGTTTTGTAACCCGCTTCGATTTCGCTGCGCCCGGCAAACCATGCGGTCGTGCCAAACGGGTGATAGCGCTCCTGGCTGATGATGTCGCCTGAGCTGTCCAGCTCGAGCGCGCAGGAACCGAGATAATCATTAAGGCTGTAGCGATATTGATCGTTGGCGATGTCTTTGGGTGGCTCGGATTCCCAATGCAAAACCCTCACGCTGCTGCGTCCGGCTTGAACGGTGATCACCTGCAACGCTTCCCCCGTGCCGCTGTGGGTGCGCAGTTCCAGACCTGGCAGATAACGAACTTCCGAAATCAGCGTTCGGGCGTTGGTCTGTGTAGAGCGCACTTTACGAACGCGCATACCGTCGGCGCCGTAAACGTAACGCTCACGGTCATTCGCCACGGGGCTGACTTCGCGCAATTGGTTGCGCAGATCCCAGCGTAGAGATTGCCCCGGTTGCAGGTTGAGCAAATTGCCGCTGTTATCAAAGCTGTTGCGAAAGTCCTCTTCGCTCGGTTCCATGCCATTGATCACCGGCAAACACCGATTGCTCTGCGCAGCCGCCACCAGTCGATGACCGTGACCTTGCGGCCCGTCATGCGTCAGTTCCAGCAAGTTACCGCCATGGTCATAGCGGTAGGTTTGCGAATAATTGGCACACGATGCCGGATCGTCAAACCGCGAAAATGCCGGGCCTTGATCAGAACCGCCAGCCTCCCATCCCGTCGCTTTGATCAACTGATAGAGGCTGTTGTAAACGTAACGGTTGATCGGTTCGATCTGCTGATTGGCAAAGTAGCGAATGGGCAGAGCGGCGTCTTCAATGCTGACTACGTTGCCTACCGGGTCGTAGCCATAGCGCAAATCTTGCAAAGCGTCGTTGCCACGTTTGGCCTGAAGTCGTGTCAGGCGACCACTCTGCGCGGCGTATTCCAGCGAGGTGATCACGCCATTGCCGGCCGTTTCCCGCTCAGTCTGACCGTGGGCGTTGTACTGAATGGCGCTGACCAATACCTTCGGCGCGACGTCCTTTGCCAGTTGCCAACGAACCTCGCGCAACAGGCCGTCGACAGCGTGGCTGATCATCTGCCGGTTACCTTTGGCGTCTGTTTGTTCGATGGCCTCGCCCAGCGGGTTAAAACGTGCGCGGGCCGTGAATCCGGCACCGGGCTCAAGCAACGTGTCTCGCTCGGAAACGGACGCCGGCCAGTCGGGGGACTTCAGCGTCTGCAAAAAATGGCGTGTCTGCTGTAACACCTCACCCGCCAAACCGAACTGTTCGAACAATTGCGTACCTGAGGGATCGTCGTGGCGAATCAGTTGCCCGCACTGGTTTCGCGCGGAAAATGCCGGATCGTCGTCGCCATAGGCAAAACGCTCGGCACACAAAAAACCAGCATCAACTGCGTGCTCAAACGCCGCGATTGGCCGGATTTGGTCGTCATACTCCGTCCAGCGCTGACTCCCCCGACCATCCCATCCCAACAACGCTTGATCCGCTTCACCCGACAAGCTGAGCCGCCAGCCGGCATCCACACTGACCGTGCTCAATACCTTCCCGGACAGCGAATAAATCGACACAAGATTGGCCGGTGCCGAAGCATGCACCAACAGTCGCGGATCCTGTTGCGCCACCAGGCGACCAACAGCGTCATGCTGCTGAATCGTGGCTCGCGCTTCACGCTGGCTGACATCCTGCCGCCAATAGGCAATCTGCCGTACTGGCAAACCACGGCTATCGGTGGCAGTGAGATTCGGGGTAAAAGCATCAATCCCTGAACTCATATGAATGGAAACTTCTTGCGCGGTTGTTCCGGCGGCGGCTCAAACAAATCGTTTTCATCAAACGCCACGTTGCACCAGATCCAGTACCACGTCTCCCGCCGTAACGGCTTCATTTGCGGCGGAATACCCTGGAGCATGTTTTTCGCCAGTATGGTTTCGGTCTGGCGACCGGCCGCATCGTAAAACTGCTGATCATGGAAGGCATGCACGCGCATTGAATGATCGTTGATGTAGCGCGGTTGATCGGCAAAGTAGGGTCGGTAGATGCGTACTTTTTCGCCCTTGTTGTTGTACTCGACCGGCTCGCTGACACGCCAGCGGCGTGGCACATCGGCCTCGACAGGCTTGCCGTCGGAGTCGAGGATTAATTCACCGTTTTCCCCGACCTGCCACGACTTGCCTGGCTCGACTTCCTGTTTGGTTTGCAGCGACCGACCGAAGCCGTCCCAGCAGGCGATGCTGACCCGCACTTGCATCTCCGGATCACCGGGGTAGCGGTCAGCCAACATCGCGACGGCATGGATCGGTTCGCGGTGGGCCGCGTCGAGTTGTTCCTTGAGGATTTTCTCGTTTGCGTCTGGGGTTTGCACGGCGGCAAGATGCTGCCGCGCTCTGTCGCAGAAGTGGCCGCCGGGCAGGATGAATCCTTCACGTCTGGCCCATGCCTGCCATTCAGGGGAGGGCGGTGAGGTGCGTGAGACATGGCCCATCCAGCTGAAAGGATCGCTGAAGCTGACACTGGCGAAATTGCCGATGGCTTTTTTCGGGTCGGCAATGGCAATCGCCGGGTGGCGGTCGGGAGGCGGGACGTAGGTTTCCAGTCGATCAAAACCCACCGGCAGGCCTAATTCCGTGCCGTGGAAACTGGTGACCAACACTTGGCCTAATGCGTCGTAACGCGCCTCCTGAATATTGCGGTTGGCGTCTTCGATGGCGGCCGGCAGAAAGCTCCGGTAATCCACATCGAGCGTGCGGGTCGTGCAGCCATCGGGCAGGGTGACGGCATTGGTCAGGCACCAATAGTCGTCGTAAAAGACCTGGGTCTCACCGTGGCTAAGGGTTTCGCGATACTTCTGGATGTTAAAAAAACCATCCAGCGCGTGATAGGTGGGGAAGCCTTTGCGCACCGACCACAGGTAATTTTTTGCATCGTCCGGATCGGTCGGTGGGGTGTTTTTCACTTCAGGCAGGAACAGATCCATGATGTGGTAACCGACTTCCGGTGACTCGAGTTTTTCTTTCAGGTTGAAGGGCATGTTGCCCTCGGCGTCCTTGAGTTTGTCGTAGGCGCTAAGGGCGATGGCATCCAGCTCCGCCGTTTCTATGTGCGCGGGCAAACCTTCGAACGTCGCTTGGCCGGGTGCAAAGGGCAGGTTGTTGACGGGGTTCATGTAGAGCTGCATCGACAAGCCTGTGAGCACTGATTGTTTCGCCCACGCGCCGTCGTCGGCGCTTTGTCGCAGAAAATACTCATGGGTGATGTTGGCGGCGGTGAGTGCCGATTTGTCGAGCACCAGTGCGTTGCCGCGCGCCTGATAGGGCAGGCCAAGGCGCCAGGCTTCTGGATTTGGCAGGTGAAGGTGCAGCGCTTTGGTTTGCGTCAGGTACCACTTTTGTTGGGCATCGTCGTGGGCATCCTTCCACCAGGTTTGGTGATATTCGTCGCTGAACGGCGGTGTATCGCTCAAGGTTTTGCGCCGTGCGTAGTGCACGGTAAAGCCATGAATGACGCTGCCGTACTCATCCCATTCCAGGTTCAGTGTGTGCTGACATAGCGGGTCATCGGCGATGTCTGGCTCGTATTGATAACTGATCGATTCCAGGTCAAGCGGCTGCACCACCGCGTAAGGATTGTGCTCACCTTTGGGCCGCAACACGCGCACGGCGACGCGGCTTTCCTGAACAGCGTAAGGCACGGCAGTGGCGGGATCGTCGTCTGCGGCGTAGACCTCCGAGCGCAGGACTCTGCCGCTCAGACAGCGAGCTATTTCGCGCTGGAGGTCTTCGTCTGGTGACTCGATGGGTTGCGCCGCGTGATCGTGTAGCAGCGTGGGTTGCAGGGCTACCGCAGACGGGTCGCCCGTGTAATAACCGTCGCGGGAAGGGTCGATATCCTCGCCGGTGTGGAACCAGGTTTTGCTCAGGATCGGTGCGGTGAAACCGGCGGTTGCGCGTTCAGCTTGCGTCGCTTCGGTATCGGTCTGCGTGAGCAGGCGAAAGCCACGGAACTCGCGCTCGAAGCGGTCGTAATAACCGCCGCGATAACTGAAACCCTGCGTCAGCGTGTTGCCGGTGATCTCATCGTGCTGGGTCTGCTGCTTGACCACATGCAACGCCATGGGCAATTGGGAGATCGGGTTTTCGATGCCCGCCGCGTGTTGCTGGTTTTTTTCATCCAGCCATTCCTGCGCCGAACTGCGGTAGGTCACGCCGCTGCTGGAACCCATGTTGTTGCAGGTGCGGTTGACCAGATACGGCTTGGCTTTGACGAAATCGTAGCGCCAGTGTCGAGGGGCCATGTACGGCACCGTCACGATCAGGCTTGAGCAACCCAGCCCTTGCAGGTCGGCGGTGCTGACCTGGGTAAGTCGGTCGTAAAGCACGCCTTCGGGCCACGGCAGGTCGACACTGCTTTGCTCGAATCCACTACCGGCGTGGTTCATGAACACACGCAGACGCTTGGGTTCCAGGTAGATCAGATCCGCCGCGCCGGAGCCGTCGAGATCGGCCAACAGAACCTGTGCCGCATTGAACTCGCTGTAGGTGAACGGCAGCGCGCACAGCACGAAACCTTTGCCGAAGCGCCCGCGCCCCAGATTCGGCCAGACTTTGACTTCGTTGTGGCGGATGCGCACCAGATGCTGCTGGCCACTGCCGAGCAGGTCGGCGAACGCGACCACTTCGGTTTGCGTATGCAGCAATGACGGCAGCTCATCGTCGTCACCGTCGGGCAATTTATAACGATGAGGCACGTCGACGCCGTCGGCGAACCCGTGCTCGCGGCGATTGGCATACAGACGCACGCTGTTGGTGCCGATCAGTGCGAGGTCGCTGAGGCCGTCGCCGACCAGATCAGTCAGGCGTGACATTGAATGCAGGAATTCGTTGGGGAACGCCTTGAAGGGTACGTAGTTTGACCAGTCGCGATCCGGGCCAAGGGTGAAAAAGCCGTGCATTCCGGGCATGGCGATCACCCAGTCGAGCTTGCCGTCGCCCGTCAGGTCGGTCAGCGATTGGTGAATCGCTTTGCTGCTGTCGGCCACCGGAATGTTTTCCAGCCGTTTCCAGTCGCTGTAGCAGACGTCGTCGCCGCCACTGTCGCAGCGCAATGGTTCGCGGTAATACCACGCTTGATCATAACGACACAGCACCCCCGGCAGGCCTTCGCCATACAAGTCGACCAGTTGATAGAACTGGCCGTCATTGAGTCCGGGCATGTCGGGAAACTGTGTCCAGCCCGGATGTTTGGGGTCGAGCTCGCAAGCGTTGTAGCCGAACTCCATGGGCGGGCGACTTTCGACCTGACCGAGTGCGTCATACGCTTGAATGTGCGCGGCGGTCAGATGGTTGTAGCCGAGCGGGTTGGCCCGGTGCTCCAGCAACAGGCGCTGCACCAGCACGGGCGTATCGCCGAGTTCTTTGGGGAAGTGATGAAACATGAGCACTTGCCGGCACAGGCGCTGGGTGCCCAGTTCAAAGCCGTAGCTGTAATTCCAGAAGCGATCGCTGCGTACGGGCCACGGTTGTGTTTCTGCGTAGGTGGGGGCGGTTTCCAGGGTAGTGCTGCGTTCGCCGTAATCGAACAGTAAATGGAAGTGCCATTGCTCGGCTTTCCAGCTGTCGGTGACCCAGGCGTACAGGTGCGGATGGGCCTTGGCGTTGCCGTAATACACGCATTTGAGGTAGCGCTGCGCACGGTAGTCGCGCAGTTGCGGCGGGGCGGGGGCGTCAGTTTCCGCTTTGTATTGGTAGACGATGTGCTCGCCGCGCGTGTTGAGGCTTTCGTCGATCATCCACGCGCCGACGCGCAATGGATCGGCCGGGTCGGCTCGGCGTGAGTCGGGAGTTTTGCCGTAGATAAGCAGGCTGCCATCGGCACCGTGAATCAAAAAGAATCCGCTTGCGTCGGTGGCGGTTGACCAGTGCTCGATGAGGCTGAAAGCCCCTTCAACTCTCGGCCAATAGCGCACCACCTTATGCTGTACGCCCAGATCGATGCCGTTGTAGCGCATGACGTTTCTGGAGATGACGCTGCCGTCACCGTCACTGCGCTCGGGCATCCACATATCGCCGCCGGGGCCGGTGACAATATCGTTGCCGGTGTAGGCCGGAACCCCCTTGGTTGTGCGCAAGGTGATGGCGTTGGCCGTCAGGTGCCAGCCGATGCCGAACGGGCCGTTGCCGACATCACTGCTGTAACCCAGCCCAAGCGCCGGGGCAAAACCACGGCCGGGGGAAATCGGCAGGGGCAATTCAAGCGATGCCGCGCCGGTGGTGCCGACGCCGCCCCAACCCTTGCCGATGCTTTGAATGGCTCCGCCCATTTTGGGCAGGGAGGGAGTGTTGATCTGCATCGTTGACTGTTGCTGCGGTTGCTCACTCATAGCGAACCGCCGTTGCGTCTGGCCGTGAAACGTATGTAAGCGATGATGGAGGTGGCGACGGCCATATCAGTGAATCTCCCTGCCAGATGGGTGGCATCGATAGGATGCCCGGCGGGTTAACGCTAGCGGTAAAGACTGGCGGTGTAACCTGTCAGACCTGACAGGGTGATGCAGTTTTCTTAGATCAAATTCGCTCAACAGATAACCGGTTTATCGCCAAAACTTGTAGGAGCTACCGCAGGCTGCGACCTTTTGGTTGTGTCTTTCAAGATCAAAAGATCGCAGCCTTCGGCAGCTCCTACAGGTTTTTCGTGTTTCACAGAGTAAAAAAAGGCGCCCCGAAGGACGCCAAAAAATTCACCTCTTTCCAAAGGAGCAAGGAGCTTCTAAAGGTGAATCTGATCGCTCATGAAATTCACAGAATCGCCAGCGGGTATTCGACGATCACCCGCACTTCTTCCAGATCGGACTCGAACGCTGTGGCGCGGGTCGTGGCCTGACGCAAACGCAGTGACAGGTCTTTCATCGAGCCGCTTTGCACCACGTATTTGACTTCAACATCGCGCTCCCAGCGCTTCTGATCGGTGAGCGGATTACCCTCCGCGTCGCGGCGCATGTACACCGCGTTGGCGTTGGAATAATCAGCATCGGTGCCGCGACCGTAACGGGTCATGAACGACAGACCCGGCACGCCGTACGGGGTCATGTCGAGGTCATAGCGCACCATCCAGGAACGTTCTTTGGGCGAGTTGAAGTCGCTGTACTGGATGGAGTTGTCAAGGAAGATCGAGTCGGACTGGCGCAGGTAATCGAAGTCGTCGTTGCCGTTGTTGCGCTGGTGGGAGAGGGCGACGGAGTGGGCGCCGAGTTTGACGCCGACGCGGCCGCTCCAGATGTTGTTGTCGAATTCGCCGAGCAGTTGTTTGCCTTCGTCGACGGCCTTGTAGTAGTTGAGGTCGCCGAACAATGACAGGTCATCTGCCAATGGATACGTCCACGCGGTGCCGGCGTAGTACTGATTCCAAGCGTCCTTGAGACGGCTGGAATACAGGCTGAACGTGAGGTTTTTGTTCAGCGCGTAATCGCCGCCGCCGTAGGCGATCCACGGGGAATTGACCGGGCCGGCGTAGAAGGTGGCGAAGTTATCGTTGAGGTCGCTGGAGGTCGGTTGGCTCATTGCATGCAGTCGACCACCCTGTACCGACAGGCCTTCGATACTGGTGTTGATGGCTGTCACGCCTTTGAAGCTCTCGGGCAGCAATCGCGAGTCACCAGCGGCGACCACCGGGGTGGCAGGGAACACATCGCCTACTCGCACGATCGTATCGAACGCGCGCACTTTGGCGGCGCCGCCGAATTTGGTGTACTCGTCCTGCGCCCGGCCATCGCTGTTGACCGGCAACACATCGAAGGAGCTCCGAGCGCCGTTACGGCCGTCACCGGTGTCGAGTTTCAGGCCGATCATGGCAAACGCATCAACACCGAAGCCGACAGTGCCTTGAGTGAATCCGGATTCGAACTTGCTGATCACTGCGTGCGCCCAGGCTTCGGAATAGCCATTGCCAGTAGGGCTGGACTGGCCGTTGCGATGATCACGATTGAAGTAGTAATTGCGGTTGAGGACGGTGAGGCTGCTGCCATCGATAAAGCCTTCGGCTTTTTCCTCCGCCACTACCATGGATGATCCGGCGCTGATCGCCACCGTTAAAGCGGCCATCGATATTTTTGTAGGGTTAAGCATCAGTCACTCCTGGAGTTCGGCAGAACGGGAACGTGCTTCGGCGTGAGTTTTATTGTTCGACGGGCGAGGGCCCGCCGGCATGGTCGCCGGGTGACATCGTTGCAAGCTGCGGATAACGCCAAGGTGATGAGGGAATTACAATTTCGTCATGTGGACTGGGAGGTTTCGTCTAGCTCAAGGTTGCGAGTTGATCGATGGTTTGCGGAAAGCGCTCAACCAGTCGGATGAGGGTGGTGGCTTGAGCGTTAGGTGTCGCGCGTCCTTGTTCCCAATTTTCGAGCGTGCGGGTGTTAGTGCGCAGATACATCGCGAATACTGATCGGGAAAGGTTGAGTTGTTGACGGATGGCGACGACCTCTTCAGCCGTAATCGGTACCAGTTTCGGCAGCTGAACTTTGTGGGTATGTAGCGTTATTTTGCCTTGGCGCTCGTCAGCAAGGGCTTCCAGGCCGTCCATCAATTCAGAAAAAATGTCACGTTTCATAGTGGGTTCTCGTGTTGAGTTCTTTATCCAGCGTTTGTCTGAAAAGTTTTTTCTGGGCAGGCGTCAGATTGTCCTGTTCGTTCTTGCTGTAAACGGTGAAAAGCCAAAACTGGTCGTAACCGGACCACCAGTAATAGATCACCCGCAAACCACCACGCTTGCCTTTGTTTCTGCGCTGGTCGGAAAAACGAATTTTGCGCAGCCCTCCGGTTTCTTCTATGAGGTCGCCTGCTTCCGGGTTTTTCAGCAATTCCAACTGGAAGCTGCGAAACAGCTCATCGTCCAGATAATCGTCTCGATGCTTCTGAAACGCAGGTAGTTCGATAAATAGAGCATCCATGTTCTGTACGTTGCCTGCGTATAGTGTTGTCTCGATAATCGAATAGGTCAAGGCCTGCTGGCCTTGCTTTTCTCCCCTTTTTCAACGGTAGACGTCGGTCGTAAAATCACCTGTAGGACGAGTAGACGGGAGAGGTAGGATCGTTCGACTAATCTGTGAAGAGCTTCGCAACTCACGTGTCAGAACAATCCGCAGTAGTGTCCAGCCCCGAATAGCGATAGCGGCGGGGTGTCAGGCTGTGAAGAGGTTGAATGTGCCGACGCCATCGCGAGCAGGCTCACTCCCACAATGATCCCGGATGGCCGCAGAATTTGTGCACAACACATAACTTGTTGGAGCGAGCCTGCTCGCGAAAGCGGTGGGTCAAGCAATGAAGATATTGAATGTGCCGACGCCTTCGCGAGCAGGCTCACTCCTACAATGATCCGGGATGGCCACAGAATTTGTGCACGACACATAACCCGTAGGAGCAGAGCTTGCTCGCGAAAGCAGTGGGTCAGGCATTGAAAGTGTTGAATGTGCCGACGCCTTCGCGAGCAAGCCCAGCTCCCACAATGATCCGGGATAACCGCAGAATTTGTGCACGACACATAACCCGTAGGAGCAGAGCTTGCTCGCGAAAGCAGTGGGTCAAGCAATGAAGATATTGAATGTGCCGACGCCTTCGCGGGCGAGCCCAGCTCCCACAATGATCAGGGATGGCCACAGAATTTATGCACGACACATAACCCGTAGGAGCAGAGCTTGCTCGCGAAAGCAGTGGGTCAAGCAATGAAGATATTGAATGTGCCGACGCCTTCGCGAGTAGGTTCACTCCTACAATGATCCGGGATGGCCACAGAATTTGTGCATGACACATAACCTGTGGGAGCGAGCTTGCTCGCGAAAGCGGTGGGGCAGGCAATGAAGATGTTGAATGTACCGACGCCTTCGCGGGCAAGCCCAGCTCCCACAATGATCCGGGATAACCGCAGAATTTGTGCACGACACATAACCTGTGGGAGCAGAGCCTGCTCGCGAAAGCGGTAGGTCAAGCAATGAAGATATTGAATGTGCCGACGCCTTCGCGGGCAAGCCCAGCTCCCACAATGATCCGAGATAACCGCAGAATTTGTGCACGACACATAACCTGTGGGAGCAGAGCCTGCTCGCGAAAGCGGTAGGTCAAGCAATGAAGATATTGAATGTGCCGA
>NZ_JBIUVN010000002.1:367877-371246 GCF_044742965.1 Pseudomonas sp. NPDC087804
GACGCCTTCGCGAGCAAGCCCAGTTCCCACAATGATCAGGGATGACCACAGAATTTGTGCACGACACATAACCCGTAGGAGCAGAGCTTGCTCGCGAAAGCGGTGGGTCAAGCAATGAAGATATTGAATGTGCCGACGCCTTCGCGGGCCCGCCCGGCTCCCACAATGATCCGGGATGGCCACAGAATTTGTGCACGACACATAACCTGTGGGAGCGAGCCTGCTCGCGAAAGCGGTGGTTCAGGCAATGAAGATGTTGAATGGGCCGACGCCTTCGCGAGCAGGCTCACTCCTACAATGATCCGGGATGGCCGCAGAATTTGTGCACGACACATAACCCGTAGGAGCAGAGCTTGCTCGCGAAAGCGGTGGGTCAAGCAATGAAGATGTTGAATGTGCCGACGCCTTCGCGAGCAGGCTCACTCCTACAATGATCCGGGATGGCCACAGAATTTGTGCACGACACATAACCCGTAGGAGCAGAGCTTGCTCGCGAAAGCGGTGGGTCAGGCAATGAAAATGTTAAATCCCACAAAAACAAAAACGGCACCCGAAGGTGCCGTTTTCATTTCTAGCCAGCCGAGCAATCAGCCCGCCAGACCCGCCTGCTGAACCAGTGTCAGCAATGGCTGCGGGTACACACCCAGGAAGAATGCGACCAGGGCGATGGCCAGCAGCATCACGCCGCCTGCCTTTTGTTCCCAGTGCAGCTGGGCGTCGTGGCGACGCAGGTTTGGTTCGATCAGGTACAGGGTGACCATCACGCGCAGGTAGTAGAAGACGCCGATGGCGCTGCCCAGCACCAGCGAACCGACCAGCCACCATTGGTGCGCTTCAACACCGGTGGCGATGATGTAGAACTTGCCGATGAAGCCAGCGGTCAGCGGAATACCGGCCAGCGACAGCATCATCACCGTCAGCACGGCGGTCAGGTACGGACGGCGCCAGAACAGGCCGCGGTATTCGTACAGGGCATCCGCGTCACGGCCGTTGTACGGCGAGGACATCAGGGTGATCACGCCGAAGGCGCCGAGGCTGGTGATCACATAAGTCACCAGGTACACGCCAATGGCTTCCACCGCCAGACCCTTGCTCGCCACCAGTGCGATCAGCAGGTAGCCGAAGTGCGCGATGGACGAGTAACCGAGCAGACGCTTGAGGTTGCTCTGGGTCAGGGCCAGCAGGTTACCGAACAGGATCGAGGCGATAGCGATAACGGTCAGCACGTCGCTCAGTACGCCACTGCTGGCAGCAGGGGAGATCTGGAACAGACGCACCATCACCGCAAACACTGCAACCTTCGACGCGGTCGCAAGAAACGCGGCCACCGGCGCCGGAGCACCTTCGTAGACGTCCGGCGTCCACAGGTGGAACGGTACCAGCGACAGCTTGAACGCCAGACCGATCAGCATCATGCCCAGGCCCAGTTGTGCCAGCGGGCTAGGCAGACCCGTCGCGGCCAGTGCCTGGCCGATACCGGTGAAGCTCAGGGAACCAGCGTCAGCGTAGAGCAGGGCCATACCGAACAACAGGAACGCGGAACCGGACGCCGACAGCACCATGTATTTGATGCCGGCTTCCAGCGAACGCTTGTTGAAGAAGGCGTAAGCCACCAGACCGTAAACCGGTACCGAGAGCAGTTCCAGACCGATGAACAAACCGGCCAGGTGCTGCGCGCTGACCAGAACCAGACCACCGGCGGCGGCCATCAGGATCAGCAAGTACAGTTCTTCACGGTTGCCCGGGTAACCCGAACCGCCATCACCCAGATAGGCGTGGGCGAGGGTAACGCAGGCGAGGGTGGCGACCAGGATCAGCGCCATGTACAGGCAGGCAAACGAGTCGATCTGCAGCAATGGGGTCACGGCCAGAGGCGCGACTTTCAGGGCAGGCAGGATCGACAACAGGGCCAGGTTCAGACCCGCCACCGAAATCAGGAAGGTCTGCGAGTGGTTGCGGCGCCAGGCGATTGCCAGCATCACCACGTTATTGGTGAGGCTGGTGATCAAGAGTGGCGCAAGCGCAATAAAGTGTTGAATCGTGATTTCCATAGCGCTCTTACCGGGCCGAAGCGAGTTGAGTGAAGGCGGTGCCGAGCCACTGCTGAACGCCATGCATCGTGGCGGCAGAAGTGTCGAGGAACGGTTGCGGGTAGACGCCGATGTAGATCAGCAACACCGCAAGGCCTAGCACCATGATCAGTTCGCGAGCGTCCATACCGTGCAGGATCGAATCCGATTTCGCCGGGCCGAAGTAAGCACGGTGGATCATGATCAGCGAGTAGACCGAACCGAACACCAGACCGGAAGTGGCAATCGCAGTAATCCACGGCCAGCTCGCGAAAGAGCCGATCAGGATCAGGAACTCACCGACAAAGTTACCGGTGCCCGGCAGACCCAAGGACGCGGCTGCGAAGAACAGGCTGATTGCCGGCAGGTAAGCGATACGCGACCACACACCGCCCATCTCACGCATGTCACGAGTGTGCAGACGCTCGTACAACTGACCGCTGAGGATAAACAGTGCCGCCGCCGACACACCGTGCGCCAGCATCTGGATCACTGCACCTTGCAGGGCCAGTTGGCTGCCGGAGTAGATGCCGATCAACACGAAACCCATGTGGGAAACGGACGAGAAGGCGATCAGACGCTTGATGTCGGTTTGCGCGAAAGCGAGGAACGCGCCGTAGAAGATACCGATCAGACCGAGGGTCATGGCGATCGGCGCGAACTCGGCCGAGGCATTCGGGAACAGCGGCAGGGCGAAACGCAGCAGGCCGTAAGCAGCGGTTTTCAGCAAGATACCGGCGAGGTCGACGGAACCTGCAGTCGGCGCCTGGGCGTGAGCATCAGGCAACCACGAGTGGAACGGTACGACTGGCAGCTTGACCGCGAAGGCGATGAAGAAGCCGAGCATCAGGATGTACTCGGTGGTCATCGACATCTTGGTTTTCAACAGGTCGGCGTAGTTGAAAGTAATCACGCCAGTGTTGTTGAAGTTGACCAGCACCAGACCGAGGATCGCCACCAGCATGATCAGGCCGGACGCCTGAGTGAAGATGAAGAACTTGGTCGCCGCGTAGATCCGGGTTTTCTTGCCGTCCGAAGAACTGTGACCCCAGAGCGCGATGAGGAAGTACATCGGCACCAGCATCATTTCCCAGAAGAAGAAGAACATGAACAGGTCGAGGGCCAGGTGCACGCTGATGCCGAAACGCGCGATCCAGATGTGCTTGAACTCAAGCGCCCAGGTCGGATCGGCGCCAGGCGCCGGGGCAAATGAATAGTCACCGTGGGCCCACAGCCAGAGGCCGAGGGCGAGTTCCAGGGTCATGGTCAACAGCGCAATCCAGCGCGGGAGGGTAGCGCC
>NZ_JBIUVN010000002.1:371256-374790 GCF_044742965.1 Pseudomonas sp. NPDC087804
CCGCCGATGAAGGGGATCAGGATTAGCCAAGGCAGAATCATGACGGGCTCGTTTCCTTTCGCAAATTCGCAAGGTTCATATCAGACCGCTACCAGCACGATGGCGCCAATGACCAGCACGGCACCAGCAGCCATCGAAGCAGCGTACCAACGCAGTTGACCGGTCTCGGTGCGGCTGAGGGCAGTGTGACCACCCTTGGCCATACGCGGGATCAGACCGATGGTCTGGTCGAGCGGGTCTTTGCGCAGTACGTGGCTGATCGCCAGGTAAGGCTTGACGAACAGTTTGTCGTAGATCCAATCGAAGCCCCAGGCAGCGAACCACCAGGCCGAAAGGAAACGGCCGATGCCGCTGTTGGCGATCGCCGTGACGAAGCGACGCTTGCCGAGGAACAGCAGCGCTGCCAGCAGGATACCGGCCAGGGCGATGGCGCCCGACGCGATTTCCAGACTGTGCTTGGCTTCGCCACCGGCATGGCCAACGCTTTCTGGCAGTACGCCGTGCAGTGGCGGAACGATCATCGCGCCGATGGCGGTGGACAATACGATCAGCACCGACAGCGGCAGCCAGTGAGCGATGCCGTGACCGGCGTGGGCTTCAGTCTTGGCTTCACCGTGGAACGTAATGAAGATCAGGCGGAAGGTGTACAGCGACGTCATGAACGCGCCGACCAGACCTGCGTAAAGCAGACCGTGGTTGCCGCTGGCGAACGCTTCCCAAAGGATTTCGTCCTTGGAGTAGAAGCCTGCGGTGACCAGTGGCAAGGCAGCCAGTGCCGCGCCGCCGACGATGAAGCTGGCGTAGGCCAGTGGCAGTTTTTTCCACAGACCGCCCATCTTGAAGATGTTCTGCTCGTGGTGGCAGGCAACGATCACCGCACCGGAAGCAAGGAACAGCAGGGCCTTGAAGAAGGCGTGGGTCATCAGGTGGAAAATCGCGCCATCCCATGCGCCAACGCCCAGCGCCAGGAACATGTAGCCGATCTGGCTCATGGTCGAGTAGGCGAGGATACGTTTGATGTCGGTTTGTACCAGCGCGGCGAAACCGGCCAGTACCAGGGTCACACCACCAACGATGCCCACCAGGTGGAGGATTTCCGGCGCCAGGGTGAACAGGCCGTGGGTACGGGCGATCAGGTAAACACCGGCAGTTACCATGGTCGCGGCGTGGATCAGTGCCGAAACCGGGGTCGGGCCGGCCATCGCGTCCGCGAGCCATGTTTGCAGCGGCAGTTGCGCCGATTTACCGACCGCGCCACCCAGCAGCATCAGCGTTGCCAGGGTGATCCAGAAGTCGCCGACCTGGAATTTCTGCGGTGCCAGCACCAGCAGTTCCTGGATGTTCAGCGTGCCCACTTGCTGGAACAGGATGAACAGGCCGATGGCCATGAACACGTCGCCGATACGGGTCACGATGAAGGCCTTGAGCGCGGCGTTACCGTTGTTGCGGTTGCTGTAGTAGAAACCGATCAACAGGTACGAGCACAGGCCCACGCCTTCCCAGCCGAAGTACAGGAACAACAGGTTATCGCCGAGTACCAGGAACAGCATGCTGGCGATAAACAGGTTGGTGTACGAGAAGAAGCGCGAGTAACCCGCTTCGCCGCGCATGTACCAGGACGCGAACAGGTGGATCAGGAAACCGACGCCCACCACCACGCCAAGCATGGTGATCGACAGGCCGTCGACGTAGAGGGCGAAGTCAGGCTTGAAGCCTTCGACCGCCATCCACTTCCACAGCACCAGGGTGTAGTGACCGCCTTCGGGTGGTGCGACGTTGAATTGCCAGATGACGTAAGCGGCGACAATCGCCGACAAGCCAATGGAACCCACGCCGATCAGCGCCGAGAGGTTTTCCGACCAGCGTCCACGGGAGAACGACAGCAGCAGGAAACCGATCAGAGGGAATACGAAAGTCAGAAAGATCAGGTTCATCCGCGCATCTCACTGGCAGCGTCGATATCGAGCGTATGGAAGCGGCGATACAGTTGCAGCAGGATCGCCAGACCAATACTGGCCTCGGCAGCTGCAAGGCTGATCACCAGGATGAACATGATCTGTCCATCCGGCTGGCCCCAACGGGCGCCCGCGACAATGAACGCCAGTGCAGAGGCGTTCATCATCACTTCCAGACTCATCAACACGAACAAAATGTTGCGGCGGACCATCAGGCCGACCAGACCAAGGCAGAACAGGATGCCGGCAACGGCCAGTCCATGTTCGAGAGGGATAGCAGGCATGACTTACTCCTTCGCCACGTTACGGCCCAAATGGAACGCCGTGACGGCTGCAGCGAGCAGCAGCATCGAGGCGAGTTCGACCACCAGCAGGTACGGGCCGAACAGGCTGATGCCCACGGCTTTCGCGTCTACGGTGGTGTGGCCGATGGCCTGACCGCTCTGGTGAGCGAACAGCACATACAGCAGTTCGGCCAGCAGCAGCCCGGCGAGAATCACCGGCCCTGCCCAGATACCGGGCTTGAGCCAGGCGCGTTCTTGCTGAACCGCGGCGGGGCCGAGGTTGAGCATCATCACCACGAACACGAACAGCACCATGATGGCGCCGGCGTAGGCGATCACTTCCAGCACGCCGGCGAACGGTGCGCCGAGTGCGAAGAAGGTCATGGCCACAGCGATCAACGAGATGATCAGGTAGAGCAGGGCGTGCACAGGGTTGGTGTTGGTGACCACACGTAGCGTGGCCACAACAGCGATACCCGATGCGAAATAGAAAGCGAATTCCATCGTTCTTCCTTAAGGCAGCAAGCTCTTCACGTTGATCGGTTCGGCTTCGTTCTGTGCGGAGCCTTTCGGCTTGCCAGCGATTGCCATACCTGCAACACGATAGAAGTTGTAATCAGGGTTTTTGCCGGGGCCGGAGATCAGAAGATCTTCTTTCTCGTACACCAGATCCTGACGTTTGAACTCGGCCATCTCGAAATCCGGTGTCAGCTGGATTGCGGTGGTCGGACAGGCTTCCTCGCAGAGACCTCTTAAAATGCAGCGCTAGATTTTGATACGGAAGAAGTCCGGGTACCAGCGACCGTCTTCGGTTTCAGCTTTCTGCAGCGAGATGCAACCCACCGGGCAAGCCACGGCGCACAGGTTGCAGGCAACGCAACGCTCTTCGCCATCGGGGTCACGGGTCAGGACGATACGACCACGGTAGCGTGGTGGCAGGTAGACCGCTTCTTCCGGGTATTGCAGGGTGTCGCGCTTGCGAAAGCCATGGCCGAAGACCATGACCAGGCTGCGCAACTGGGTACCAGTACCCTTAACGATGTCGCCAATATATTTGAACATGGGTCAAATCCTCACTGAACCGCGACTGCAGGCGTGTTCCACAACACGACCGCAGCGGTCACCAGCAAATTGATCAGGGTCAGTGGCAAGCAGAATTTCCAGCTGAAATCCATCACCTGGTCATAACGCGGACGCGGGATAGACGCGCGCAGCAGGATGAACAGCATGATGAAGAACGCGGTCTTCAGTGCGAACCAGAGGAAGGACAGTTGCGGCAAGATGCCGAACGGACC
>NZ_JBIUVN010000003.1:0-30442 GCF_044742965.1 Pseudomonas sp. NPDC087804
CACTGCGTCGTGAGCAGAAGCATCTGACATCCGCCGCGGTCAACGACCACCAGCCCGAGGATATTTCAGATCCAGAGCAGGTGGAAGACATCATCCGCATGATTAACGACATGGGGATCCCCGTACACGAGAGTGCTCCGGATGCGGACGCCCTTATGTTGGCCGACGCCGATACCGACGAGGCCGCTGCGGAAGAAGCAGCCGCCGCGTTGGCAGCGGTGGAGACCGATATCGGTCGCACCACTGACCCGGTGCGCATGTACATGCGTGAAATGGGTACGGTCGAGCTTCTGACTCGTGAAGGCGAAATTGAAATCGCCAAACGAATCGAAGAAGGCATCCGTGAAGTGATGAGCGCAATCGCGCACTTCCCTGGCACGGTTGACCATATTCTCTCCGAGTACACTCGTGTGACCACCGAAGGTGGCCGCCTGTCCGACGTCCTGAGCGGTTATATCGACCCGGACGACGGCATTGCGCCGCCTGCCGAGGTACCGCCGCCTGTCGAAGCGAAAGTCGCGAAAGCCGACGACGAAACCGACGACGAAGAAGCCGAATCTTCCGATGACGAAGAAGAAGCCGAAAGCGGTCCGGATCCGGTTATCGCCGCCCAGCGTTTTGGCGCGGTCGCCGACCAGATGGAAATCACCCGCAAGGCCCTGAAAAAGCACGGTCGCAGCAACAAGGCAACGATTGCCGAATTGCTGGCGCTGGCCGAGCTGTTCATGCCGATCAAACTGGTACCGAAGCAATTCGAAGGTTTGGTTGAACGTGTTCGCGGTGCCCTTGATCGTCTGCGTCAGCAAGAGCGCGCGATCATGCAACTGTGTGTACGTGATGCACGTATGCCACGCGCTGATTTCCTGCGTCAGTTCCCGGGTAACGAAGTCGACGAAAGCTGGTCCGACGCCCTGGCTAAAGGCAAGAGCAAGTACGCTGAAGCCATTGGTCGCGTACAGCCGGACATCATTCGTTGCCAGCAGAAACTGATCGCGCTGGAAACCGAAACCGGTCTGACCATCGCTGAAATCAAGGACATCAACCGTCGCATGTCGATCGGTGAGGCCAAGGCCCGCCGCGCGAAGAAAGAGATGGTTGAAGCCAACTTGCGTCTGGTGATCTCGATCGCCAAGAAGTACACCAACCGTGGCCTGCAATTCCTCGATCTGATCCAGGAAGGCAACATCGGCTTGATGAAAGCGGTAGACAAGTTCGAATACCGTCGTGGTTACAAGTTCTCGACTTATGCCACCTGGTGGATCCGTCAGGCGATCACTCGCTCGATCGCCGACCAGGCCCGCACCATCCGTATTCCGGTGCACATGATCGAGACGATCAACAAGCTCAACCGTATTTCCCGGCAGATGTTGCAGGAAATGGGTCGCGAACCGACCCCGGAAGAGCTGGGCGAACGCATGGAAATGCCTGAGGACAAGATCCGCAAGGTATTGAAGATCGCTAAAGAGCCGATTTCCATGGAAACGCCGATCGGTGATGACGAAGACTCCCATCTGGGTGACTTCATCGAAGACTCGACCATGCAGTCGCCAATCGATGTCGCCACTGTTGAGAGCCTGAAAGAAGCGACTCGCGAAGTGCTGTCCGGCCTCACTGCCCGTGAAGCCAAAGTACTGCGCATGCGTTTCGGTATCGACATGAACACCGACCACACACTCGAAGAAGTGGGCAAACAGTTTGACGTAACGCGTGAGCGGATCCGTCAGATCGAAGCCAAGGCGCTGCGCAAGCTGCGCCACCCGACGCGAAGCGAGCATCTGCGCTCCTTCCTCGACGAGTGATACCAGAACCCCCGGCCCAGGCCGGGGGTTTTGTTTTTAGGCAGATTAAATTCCTCGCACCACCCTCCCCGCTGCAGTCCGCGTCTACACTCGAAACAATCACCCCCGAGCCATAACGAGAGCGTTATGCCCAGACTGGCGCCCGTGCTTTTCTTGCTGTCACTGATGATTTGGACCGCAACGGCTAACGCGCTGACTCTGACCGATGAAGAACGTAGCTGGCTGGCGGCTCACCCGGACTTGCGCCTGGGTGTCGATGCATCGTGGCCACCGTTTGAGTTTCGTGACGACCAGAGCCGTTATCAGGGCCTGGCGGCTGACTACATCGACGTGATTCGCCAACGTCTGGCGATCAAACTCACGCCGATTGAGCCCATCAGCTGGACAGAGGTGCTGGAGCAGGTCAAAACCGGCAAGATCGATCTGCTGCCGGGGATCATGTCCACTCCGGAACGGCAGAACTATCTGTCATTCACCCGGCCCTACCTCGACTTCCCGATTGTCATCCTCGCCCACGTCGGCGGCGCGCAACCGCGCAAACTCGATGATCTGTACGGATTAAAAATCGCCGTGGTGGAAAACTATGCGCCGCACGAACTTCTGCGCACCCACCACCCGGATCTGAATCTGGTGGCCATGCCCAACGTCAGTTCGGCGTTGCAGGCGCTGGCGACCGACGAAGTTGACGCCGTGGTGGGGGATCTCGCCTCCAGCGTCTGGAGCCTGCGTCAGCTCAAACTCGACGGCCTCTACGTCAGCGGCGAAACCCCGTATCGCTATCAACTGGCGATGGGCGTGCCGCGCGAAAACAAAGTGCTGGTGGGGATTCTCGACAAAGTTCTCGCCGACATGAGCCCCGCCGAAATCAGCGCCATTCAGGAACACTGGGTCGGTAACGTCCTCGATCACCGGACATTCTGGTCAGACCTGCTGGTTTACGGCTTGCCCGGCCTGTTATTGCTGATGATCGTGCTGGCCGTGGTGATCCGCATCAACCGCCGCCTCAGCTCGGAAATCGCCCGGCGCATCGACCTCGAACAGGAACTGCGCAGCAGCGAATATCACTACCGTGGGCTGGTCGAAAGTTTGTCGGCGATTGCTTGGGAAGCGCGCATGAGCGACTTCACCTACAGCTATGTGTCACCGCACGCCGAAGACTTGCTCGGTTATCCACTGTCGCATTGGCTGATTCCGGGGTTCTGGCGCAACATCATTCATCCGGCCGACCTCACTCGCGCCCAGAGTTTTTGTGATCACGAGGTGCTGGCCGGTCGCGATCACAGCCTCGATTACCGAGTGATTACCGCCGATGGCCGCTGCCTGTGGGTGCGCGACATCGTCAGCCTCATCGAACACGGCCATGAGCCGGTGATGCGCGGTTTGATGATCGACATCAGCGAAACCAAGCGCACTGAAGAAGCGCTGCGTTTGTCGGAGCAAAGATTCGCCTCAGTCTTCCAGCAATGCCCGGACATTCTGGTGATTGCGCGGCTGTCCGACGGCTGTTTGCTGGAGGTCAATGAAGCCTTCGAGGAACAGATTGGACTCAAGGCCGAAGAAGTCATCGGCCACACCGCCACGGATCTGAATATCTGGGGCATTCCCGGCGTCGGCCCCGGTTTGCTCCAGCGCTTGCAGGCCGGCAGCATCCGCAATCTGGAAATGCCCTTTCGGCGCAATAACGGCCAAGTGTTCACCGGCCTGATTTCCGCCGAGCCGTTCGACCTCGACACCACGCCGGCGCTGGTGGTCGTGGTGCGCGACATTACCCAGCTCAAAGAAACCCAGCAGCAATTGCAAACCTCCGAAGAGAAATTCGCCAAGGCTTTCCACGCCTCGCCGGACGGTTTGCTGCTGTCGCGGCAGAGCGATGGCCTGCTGCTGGAGGTCAACGAAGGGTTCAGCCGCATCACCGGATTCAACAGCGCGATGTCGGTGGATCGTTCGGCGTTGGATCTGGGAATCTGGGTCAACCTCAACGAGCGCAAACAGATGCTCGACCTGCTGCACCGCGACGGCTTCGTGCGTGATTTCACCTGCCATATCCGCCGTAGCGATGGGCAGATTCGTCTGTGCGAAGTGTCCAGCCGACCACTGCCGATCGGTGACGAAGATTGCATGCTGACCATCGCCCGCGACATTACTGAACGTCATCTGATGCAGGAAAAACTGCAACAGGCTGCGACCGTGTTCGAGAGCACCGCCGAAGGCGTGTTGATCACCGATACCCAGCAGCACATCAGCGCAGTCAACCGCGCCTTCACGGAAATCACCGGTTACAGCGAAAGCGAAGCCCTCGGCCACACCCCGCGCCTGCTCGCCTCCGGCCTGCACGACAGCGCGTTTTACGCAGCGATGTGGCACCAGTTGACCGACGAAGGTCATTGGCAAGGCGAGATCTCCAACCGGCGTAAAAACGGCGAGCTGTACCCGAGCTGGCTGACCATCAGCGCCGTGCGCAACCGCGACAAATTCATCACGCACTTTGTCGCTGTGTTTGCCGACATCTCCAGCCTTAAACACGCGCAGGCGAAGCTCGATTATCAGGCGCACCACGACCCGCTCACCGGCCTGCCAAACCGCACGCTGTTCGAAAGTCGCCTGCTCTCGGCGCTGACCACACAACAGGAAAACGGTGGTCAGGGCGCCGTGCTGTTCCTCGATCTTGATCGTTTCAAACACATCAACGACAGCCTCGGCCACCCGGTCGGCGACCTGCTGCTCAAGGGCATCGCCGTGCGCCTCAAAGAGCAACTGCGCGACATCGACACCGTGGCGCGGTTGGGCGGTGATGAATTCATCATCCTGCTGCCCGGCCTGCAGCAGGCCAGCGACGCCGACAACATCGCCACCAAACTGCTCAACTGTTTCGGTGCGCCGTTTCAGGCTGGCGAACATGAGTTCTTCATCAGCGCCAGCATCGGCACCAGCCTCTATCCGCGCGACGGCTGCGACGTCGCCACGCTGGTAAAAAACGCCGACGCGGCGATGTACCGCTCCAAAGCCAAGGGCCGCAACCGCGTCGAAAGCTACACCCGCGACCTCACCGCGCAGGCCAGCGAGCGTATCGCGCTGGAACACGAACTGCGCCGGGCCATCGAGCGCAATGAATTGCACCTCTACTACCAGCCGAAAATCAGCCTCGACGACCATCGGCTGGTCGGTGCCGAAGCGTTGATTCGCTGGCGCCACCCGACCTTTGGCGATGTGCCGCCGGAGCACTTCATTCCGTTGGCCGAAGAGAACGGCATGATTCTGCAGATCGGCGACTGGGTGCTGGAGACCGCGTGCCGGCAGATGTTCGAGTGGAATCAGGTCTACGACAGCCTCGGCCCGTTGTCGGTGAACCTTGCCGGCGCGCAACTGCGCCAGCCGAACCTGCTCGGGCGCATCGAGCAACTGCTCAACGAAAACGGCCTGATGCCGGATTTACTGCAACTGGAAATTACCGAGAATTTCATCATGAGTCAGGCCGAAGAGGCGCTGGCCGTGCTGCACCAACTCAAACACCTCGGCGTGCAACTGGCGATCGACGACTTCGGCACCGGATATTCCTCGCTCAGCTACCTCAAACGCCTGCCACTGGACATCCTCAAAATCGACCAGTCCTTCGTCCGCGGACTGCCCGACGACCCCCACGATGCGGCGATTGTGCGCGCCATCATCGCACTGGGCCGCAGCATGCAATTCACCGTCATCGCCGAGGGCGTGGAAACCCAGGCGCAGCAACAATTCCTCGCCGCCGAGGGCTGCGAACAGATCCAGGGCTACATCGTCAGCCTGCCGCTGCCGCCGGAAGAATTCGCCGCAACGTTTCTGCGTGTGACCGTATCGGATTTTTCGGATAGCACAGCCGAGAAACCGTCGCTATAATCCGCGGCCTACTGAGGGCCTATAGCTCAGTTGGTTAGAGCAGAGGACTCATAATCCTTTGGTCCACGGTTCAAGTCCGTGTGGGCCCACCAAATTGAAAGCCGCGCTAAATGCGCGGCTTTTTCTTGGGCGAGTGGTTGGGGGGCAGTATTGGCGAGCGCAATGTTCGGAAGACTTCCCCGAAGGCTGTAGGCAAGTTCCGAAGCTGTGGTTTTGAGCGGTGTTGCGCCTGTTGGGGGTTGGTTTGACGGGATACTCTCGAGACGTCGCTGCTTATCAGCGGTCGGGCTTGGAAACCCGGTTAAATTAATGACAACAGTGCTCGGCCTCATGACCGCAAAGATTCAGAGCTGCGATCAAAAGTTATGACGGCTGTGCGCGGGACGTCTTCGGACGTGCCGGTTTCCTAATTTTCCGGTTTCCAACCTGCGCACAGCTGTCACCCATTCGCATGGAAACGAGTGTGGTGTCCCTTGAAAATTAGGAGCCTCACCATGACTGAAACAGACTCGACCTCAGGTTTAAAAACCATCGGCCTCACCCCTTTCATCTACTGCGCCAACCAACCCCTCTTCCATGTCAGCGCCGACGTACCAATCGGCGATGCTCTGACACAAGCCTCCGATCTTCTCTTTCTGGTCAAAACCTTTGCTGAAGAAGCCGCTTACGACAAAGCTACCGATCGCCATGCCTGGGCTGCGCATTACTTGGCTGCAATGAGTAAAGCGGTGATTGATGATGTGGTGAAGGTTCTAAGTCATCAGCCTTCTGTGGATAGAAACTACGGGCACGGTTAAACGCCTGCGCAGCCGTCCATGCGACTCCAATTTTCGGGGCGTTCAAATTTCAATCGGGAGTGCATCAACGTTTCTCCCTCTGCGTGCGTCCGGCGACAATCACCATGGAATGGAAAGATCTGATAGTTGGCGGACGCAAATACTGCATGGCGCATTTACAGCCTTTCGAACTGAGCTATGAAGTGGCTGAGCAGCAGCTAAGCGTCAAATTCGAGTTTGGATTCCATTGTTTCACTGACGACAAAGGTCATGGTCAACCCCTCCGACACAGAGGAGAAACCCGATATTTCTGTGCAGATCGTCACCATTGCAGCAGCCAGATCGCGGATTACCTTCACAAGCGTTTTTTCAAAGGCCTCGCCGTGCCTTTCTACGTAGAAAACAGTCAGCGCTATTACTGCCTTGATTTACATGACTACGCGGTCTTTTTTTCGATCAGCAAACCGCAGAACACAACGAACCTACTCAAGCTTCGAGTCATTTCCGCCTACGAGGTCGCTGAATGGGGACGAGCGAAGTTGCCGAAAGGAAAACCACATAACGTCCGCTACATACTGGAAATGCGTAATGCGGGGAAATCCGTTTGAGAGAAAGCAAAAAGCCCCGATGCTCGCGCATCGGGGCTTTCTGTAAATCTCAATATCGGCCTTTCCTTTCACGGTTTCCCGCTTATCCCGCTCACTGGCTAGGTGTAGCTTGCGCCACCGAAATCAACACCCTTTGCTTGCAAAGTTCCGGTCTGTGCTGACGCGCCGATGATAGCGCTTGAACCACACCAGGGCAACCGCCAAAACCAGTGCCGGCGCTAGTGTTGCCCGTGTGCCCAATCTGATTGAGCATGTACCATGCGCAACTCACCGCCCCCCACACCATGGAACCGCCCCCTTGCCCGACACCCGCCCACCCGCGCTCGATGAAATCGATCGTCAGCTAATCGCCGCCCTGCAAATCAACGCCCGCGAAAGCGTTGCCATGCTTGCCCGGCAGTTGGGCATTGCGCGCACCACCGTGACTTCGCGACTGGCGCGGCTGGAAAAGGCCAAAGTGATCACCGGTTACGGCGTGCGTCTCGGTCAGCGGGTGGTCGATGGCGGCTTGCAGGCTTACGTCGGGATCAAGGTGCAACCGCGTTCCGGCAAAGAGGTGGTGCGCCGGTTGAGTGCGATGGCGCAGGTGCAGCAGCTGTGTGCAGTGAGTGGCGAGTTTGATTATGTGGCGTGGTTGCGCAGCGATTCGCCGGAGCAGCTCGATCAGTTGCTGGATCAGATTGGCGGGGTGGACGGGGTGGAGAAGACGACGACTTCGATTATTTTGAGTAGCAAGGTTGATCGGGGGCAGCCGGTCTGAGTGTTGATCATGATTTTTCGGTTGATGGATAGGATCTATTCGCGGGCAAGCCTTGCTCCTACAAGGGACAGTGTGTAGCGGATTATCGTCAGATTGATCAGGTTATTGGCAAAACGACGACACTTTGCGTCTTATTAACGTGTTCCACGCTCCCTAGAATGGCTGGCATCTTTTCCTATACTCAGACGCGCATCCCGCGTCGGGTCGCCAGCAAGGTCAGCCATGAACAAGAACAATCGCCATCCTGCAGACGGTAAGAAACCAGTCACCATTTTCGGCCCGGACTTCCCGTTCGCGTTTGACGACTGGATCGAACACCCGGCCGGTCTCGGCACTATTCCCGAGCACAATCACGGCGCAGAAGTGGCGATTGTCGGCGCGGGCATCGCTGGTCTGGTGGCGGCTTACGAGTTGATGAAACTCGGCCTGAAGCCTGTGGTTTACGAAGCGTCGAAGCTGGGCGGTCGTTTACGCTCGCAAGCCTTCAACGGCACTGACGGCATCGTCGCTGAACTCGGGGGCATGCGTTTTCCGGTGTCGTCCACCGCGTTCTATCACTACGTCGACAAGCTCGGCCTCGAAACCAAACCTTTCCCGAACCCGTTGACGCCTGCCTCCGGCAGCACCGTGATCGATCTCGAAGGCAAAACCCATTACGCACAGAAACTGGCGGATCTTCCTGCACTGTTTCAGGAAGTGGCTGACGCCTGGGCGGATGCGCTGGAGGCCGGCTCGCAGTTCGCCGATATCCAGCAAGCCATCCGCGACCGCGATGTGCCGCGCCTGAAAGAGCTGTGGAATACCTTGGTGCCGCTGTGGGACGACCGCACGTTCTATGACTTCGTCGCCACCTCGGAAGCCTTCGCCAAACTGTCGTTCCATCACCGCGAAGTGTTCGGTCAGGTTGGTTTCGGTACCGGCGGCTGGGACTCGGACTTCCCGAATTCGATGCTGGAAATCTTCCGCGTGGTGATGACCAATTGCGACGATCACCAACACCTGGTGGTCGGCGGCGTCGAGCAAGTGCCGCAAGGCATCTGGCGTCATGTGCCGGAGCGCTGCGTGCATTGGCCTGAAGGCACCAGCCTGAAATCCCTGCACCGTGGCGCGCCGCGTTCCGGCGTGAAGAAAATCGCTCATGCGCCGGATGGCCGTTTCGCGGTCACCGATAACAATGGCGACACCCGCGAATACGCCGCCGTGCTGACCACCTGCCAGAGCTGGCTGCTGACCACGCAGATCGAATGCGACGAAACCCTGTTCTCGCAAAAGATGTGGATGGCCCTCGACCGCACCCGCTACATGCAGTCGTCGAAGACTTTTGTGATGGTCGACCGGCCATTCTGGAAGGACAAGGATCCGGAAACCGGCCGCGACTTGATGAGCATGACCCTCACCGATCGCCTGACCCGTGGCACTTATCTGTTCGACAACGGAGACGACAAACCGGGCGTGATCTGCCTGTCGTATTCGTGGATGAGCGACGCGCTGAAGATGCTCCCGCACCCGGTGGAAAAACGCGTTGAGCTGGCGTTGAACGCGTTGAAAAAGATCTACCCAAAAGTCGACATCGCCGCGCGGATCATTGGTGATCCGATCACCGTGTCGTGGGAAGCCGACCCGTACTTCCTCGGCGCGTTCAAAGGCGCGCTGCCCGGCCACTATCGCTATAACCAGCGCATGTACGCGCACTTCATGCAGGACGAGATGCCGGCCGAGCAACGCGGAATTTTCATTGCCGGCGACGACGTTTCCTGGACGCCGGCCTGGGTCGAAGGCGCGGTGCAGACCTCGCTCAACGCGGTGTGGGGGATCATGAAACATTTTGGCGGGTCGACACATAAAGCGAACCCGGGCCCCGGTGATGTGTTCAAAGACATCGGCCCTATCGCCCTGCCCGAGTAAGAGGAATCCCTGATGCGTGTAGCCCTTTACCAATGTCCACCGCTGCCACTGGAGCCCGCCGCCAACCTGCACCGCCTGCATCAAGTGGCGATGGAGGCCAAGGGCGCCGACCTGCTGGTGCTGCCGGAGATGTTCATGACCGGCTACAACATTGGCGCCGAAGCGGTGAGTACCTTGGCCGAGGTCTACAACGGTGAATGGGCGCAGCAGATCGGCCGGATCGCCAAGGCTGCAGGTCTGGCGATTGTTTATGGCTATCCGGAACGCACCGCCGACGGGCAGATTTACAACGCCGTGCAGTTGATCGATTCACACGGCGAACGCTTGTGCAATTACCGCAAAACGCATCTGTTCGGCGATCTGGATCGCTCGATGTTCAGCCCAGGCGATGATGATTTCCCCATCGTCGAACTGAACGGCTGGAAGCTCGGTTTCCTCATCTGCTACGACCTCGAGTTTCCGGAGAACACCCGCCGCCTGGCACTCGCCGGCGCCGAGCTGATTCTGGTGCCGACGGCGAACATGATTCCGTTCGATTTCGTCGCGGATGTCACCGTGCGTTCGCGCGCCTTCGAAAACCAGTGCTACGTGGCCTACGCCAACTATTGCGGCAGCGAAGGCGAGATCCACTATTGCGGGCAAAGCAGCCTCGCTGCACCGGATGGCAGCCGCATCGCCCAAGCCGGACTCGACGAAGCGCTGATCATCGGCGAACTCGATCGGCAGTTGATGCTCGACTCCCGCGCCGCCAATCGCTACCTCAGCGACCGCCGCCCCGAGCTTTACGGCGCGCTCAACCGGCGCTAATCCGCTAGCATTGGCACTTCACTGTTCTGGAAGTGCCCATGCCTGCGCCGACTCACCCCCGCCCCCACACTGAAACCCTGGCCAACGGCTTGCGCTTGACCCTGCGTCATGTGCCCGGCCTGAAGCGCAGCGCCGCTGCACTGCGCGTGGCTGCCGGTAGCCATGACGTGCCGCTGGAGTGGCCGGGGTTGGCGCATTTTCTCGAGCATTTGCTGTTTCTCGGCACCGAGCGTTTTCCTACGGGCGAAGGGCTGATGGCCTACGTGCAAGGTCACGGTGGCCAGGTCAATGCCAGCACGCGCGAACGCACCACTGACTTTTTCTTTGAGTTGCCGACGCGCTCGTTCGGCGCAGGGCTGGAGCGTCTGTCAGACATGCTCGCCAAACCGTGTATGAATCTGGACGATCAGTTGCGGGAACGGGAAGTGTTGCAGGCGGAATTTGTCGCTTGGTCGCAGGATCCTGCAGCGCAGCAGCAGTTTTCCTTGTTTGAAGGGTTACCGGCTGAACATCCATTGCGCGGGTTTCATGCGGGGAATCGCGACAGCCTGCAAGTTGAGCAGGCTGCGTTTCAACAAGCGCTCAAAGATTTCCATCAGCAGTTTTATCAGACTGGGCAGATGACCTTGAGTCTGGTTGGGCCGCAGAGTCTCGAAGAATTGAAAGCGCTGGCTGAGCAGTTTTCACAAGCCTTACCGGCTGGGGATAACGTTACGCAGGCGGCAACCGTGCCGCTGGCGGTAAAAAGTTATCAACAGGTCAGTGAGCGACGCGGCAATTTGCTGTTTGCGTTTGATGCCTTGCCTGAGTCATCCGTCGAGGCTTTGGTGTTTCTCTGCCATTGGCTGAACAGCGCCAAACCCGGCGGGCTGCTCGCGCATTTGCAGGAGCAAAAACTGGCTGATGGCTTGAAAGCCACGCCGGTTTATCACTTCAACGGGCAAGCGTTGCTGCATCTGGAATTCACCGCTCGAGCGGAATCGTTAAACGCCATTCGCGAACAAGTACTCGATTGGCTGAGTTTCTTCGCTCAGCAGGATTGGTCGGCACTGCGCAAAGAATATGCGGCCCTGCTTGAACGTCAGCAGCAAGTCAGCGGCGCGCTGCAACGGGCGCGGCTCGACAGTGAACAATTGGAAATCGGCCTGTCCGATAAAGGCGTTGAAGCCCTCACACAGATCCTCGGCGAAATCGGCACTGTGGATAACTTCAGCGGTCATTGGCATCTGCCCGCAGCCAATCCTTTCCTGCGCGCCAATGAACCGTTGGCCAATGCCGGGCTGATTCGCGGCCAGACCAGCGCCCACCGTGGTTTGCGCACGTTTGCTCAGGATCGCTCGCGCGGTCGTCGTGAGCGTTCGCCGATGCAATTCAGCCAAGCGTTGCCGGACAACAATGATGAGGGCGCGATTTATCTGCGCTGGCAGGTTGAGGCCGCCGCCAGCGCTGATCTGCATTCGCGCTTGCAGCGCAGTCTTCAGCAAACTCAGCAGGACGCGCGCGAGGCCGGCGTCGAGCTGACTTTCAGCGCCACTGGCAATCAATGGCTGCTGAAGCTCACCGGATTGCAGGAGCCGATGCCCAATGTCCTCGAGCACGCGCTGAAATCTCTGACAGAGGTTGATGCCAATTCCCCGCGCAGTGCGCCAGAAACGCCGTTGATGCCCATCCGCCAACTGATAAATGCTTTATCGGAGTTTTGTCTGGAGCCTGTGCCGACAGCCGACGAAGTGAAACACCTGTGGACAACTTCTCGGTGGGACGGCCTCGCCTTGGGCCTCAATCAGCAAACCCAATCAGCCATGGGCCTCGCTCTGAGCCGCATTCCCGGTACGCCGGACAACCAATTGCCTGCTCCGTCAGCGCTCGACAGCCGACGGTTATGGCGCCAGATCGACAGCGCATCCAGCGAACACGCCGTGCTGTTGTGCTGCCCGACTGCCAGTCGCAGCATTACTGACGAAGCGGCATGGCGACTGCTCGCGCTGATTGTCCAGACCCCGTTCTACCAGCGCCTGCGCGTTGAGTTAAAACTGGGTTACGCGGTATTCAGCGCCTTGCGCCAGATACACGGCCAGACCGCAATCGTATTCGGCGTGCAATCGCCCACCGCCTCAGCGCTGGAAATACTTGGCCACGTTCAAGCATTCAGCGAAGGCCTTCCTGCGTTGATCGAATCCCACGATGACGCCAGTCTCAGCCAGCACCGGCAAAACCTCAGTGATCAATTCAACGACGCCAACCTGTCCGGCAAGGACGCCGCCGAATTGCTGTGGCAGGCGAAACTCGCTGGCCACTCGTCGGATTATCTCGAGCAACTGAGCGCTGCCATCGGCCAACTCGATCGCCAGACTTTGCTCACGGCTGCACAGCATTTAATCAACGCCGAGGGCGGCTACCGCTGTCTCGCCACCGATTCCGCGCCCGGCGCGCCATGGCAAGCAGCAAATTGATCATTACCGAGGCTGCAAGGAGCTTTCTCAAAGATTCACGGGCATTTACCCGGAAATTTTGAGTAACATAGCAGCCTAACTATTTGGAACATCTTTGCGCTGCCGTGGACTATACCTATGGACAGCGCTATCCCACCCAACCCGAGGAGACACCCTATGTCCTGGACAAAACCTGCTTACACCGACCTGCGTATCGGCTTCGAAGTCACCATGTACTTCGCCAGCCGCTGAGTTCTGCTTACATAGAACTGCAGTGCAACGCCTCGGCTCGCCGGGGCGTTTTATTTTCCGCGTTGAAATGATGGAGTGTTCATGTTCGTCCAGATTCTGGGTTCGGCCGCTGGCGGCGGTTTTCCGCAGTGGAACTGCAACTGCGTCAACTGCGCAGGTTTTCGCGACGGCAGCCTGAATGCCAAGGCCCGCACCCAATCGTCCATCGCGATTTCCGATGACGGCGTGAACTGGGTGCTGTGCAACGCCTCGCCAGACATCCGCGCGCAGCTGCAAAGCTTCGCCCCGATGCAACCGGGCCGTGCGCTGCGCGACACCGGCATCAGCGCGATCATCCTGATGGACAGCCAGATCGACCACACCACCGGTCTGCTCAGCCTGCGCGAAGGCTGCCCGCATCAGGTCTGGTGCACGGACATGGTTCACGAAGACCTCAGCACCGGTTTCCCGCTGTTCAAGATGCTCACCCATTGGAACGGCGGGCTGGACTGGAACCGCATCGAACTCGACCAGAGCTTTACCGTGGCCGCATGCCCGAACCTGCGTTTCACCCCGCTGCCATTGCGCAGCGCCGCGCCACCGTATTCGCCGCACCGTTTCGATCCGCACCCGGGCGACAACATTGGCTTGATCGTCGAAGACCTGAAGACTGGCGGTAAATTGTTCTACGCGCCGGGTCTGGGCAAGGTCGATGCGCCGCTGCTGGAAATCATGGCGAGCAGCGATTGCCTGTTGGTCGACGGCACGATGTGGGATGACGATGAAATGCAGCGCCGTGGCGTCGGCACGCGTACCGGTCGTGAGATGGGGCATCTGGCGCAGAACGGGCCTGGCGGCATGCTCGAAGTGCTGGAGCAGTTGCCGGAGCAGCGCAAAGTACTTATCCACATCAACAACACCAACCCGATTCTCGACGAAGATTCGCCGGAGCGTGCTGAACTGGCTCGGCGTAATGTTGAAGTGGCGTTCGATGGCATGAGTATTGTGTTGTAGCGACCGGCCTCTTCGCGAGCAAGCTCGCTCCCACACTGGATCTGTGGCGTACACAAAACCTGTGGGAGCGAGCTTGCTCGCGAAGGCGTCCGAACAAACACCCAGGATTCCAACGGTTGTTCCCCGGAGAACCGCAATGACTGACACCCCGCTGTCCCCCACCGAATTCGAAGCGGCCCTGCGCGCCAAAGGCGCCTACTACCACATCTACCACCCGTATCACGTGGCGATGTATGAAGGCCGCGCCACCCGCGAGCAGATTCAGGGCTGGGTCGCCAACCGCTTCTACTATCAGGTGAACATCCCCCTGAAAGACGCGGCGATCCTCGCCAATTGCCCCGACCGGGAAATCCGCCGCGAATGGATTCAACGTCTGCTCGATCACGACGGTGCCCCCGGTGAAGACGGCGGCATCGAAGCCTGGCTGCGCCTCGGTCAAGCGGTCGGTCTCGACCCGGATCAACTGCGCTCCCAGGAATTGGTATTGCCCGGCGTGCGTTTCGCCGTCGACGCCTACGTCAACTTTGCCCGCCGCGCCAGTTGGCAAGAAGCCGCCAGCAGCTCGCTGACTGAACTGTTCGCGCCGCAGATCCACCAGTCGCGCCTCGACAGCTGGCCGCAGCATTACCCGTGGATCGACCCGGCCGGTTACGAATACTTCCGCACCCGCCTCGGTCAGGCCCGGCGTGATGTCGAGCATGGTCTGGCGATCACGCTCGAGCACTACAAGACGCGCGAAGGCCAGGAGCGCATGCTGGAAATTCTCCAGTTCAAACTGGACATTCTTTGGAGCATGCTCGATGCCATGAGCATGGCCTACGAACTGAACCGCCCGCCGTATCACAGCGTCACCGAACAACGCGTCTGGCATAAAGGAATCACCTTATGAGTTTCGACCGCAGCAAAGTACCGAGCTGGCGTCCCGGCTACCGCTTCCAGTACGAACCGGCGCAAAAAGGCCATGTGCTGCTGTATCCGGAAGGCATGATCAAGCTCAACGAAACGGCTGCGCTGATTGGTGGTTTGATTGACGGCGAGCGCGATGTCGCGGCGATCATTGCCAAACTCGATGAGCAGTTCCCCGGCGTGCCCGAGCTCGGTGATGACATCGAGCAATTCATGGAGGTTGCCCGTGCTCAGCACTGGATCGAACTTGCCTGATCTGCCGCCCAAGCCTGATATCGGCCTGCCGCTGTGGCTGCTCGCCGAGCTGACCTACCGCTGCCCGCTGCAATGCCCGTACTGCTCCAATCCGCTGGATTTCGCCGAGCAGGGCAAAGAGCTGACCACAGAACAATGGATCAAGGTCTTCCGCGAGGCGCGGGAGATGGGCGCGGCGCAACTGGGATTTTCCGGTGGCGAGCCGCTGGTGCGCCAGGATCTCGCCGAGCTGATTCATGAAGCGCGGCAATTGGGTTTCTACACCAACCTGATCACCTCCGGCATCGGCCTCACCGAGCAGAAAATCAGCGACTTCAAGAAGGCCGGCCTCGATCACATCCAGATCAGTTTCCAGGCCAGCGACGAGCAAGTGAACAACCTGCTCGCCGGCTCGAAAAAAGCCTTCGCGCAGAAGCTGGAAATGGCCCGCGCGGTGAAAGCCCACGGCTATCCGATGGTGCTGAATTTCGTCACCCATCGGCACAATATCGACAAGATCGACCGCATCATTGAGCTGTGCATTGCGCTTGAAGCCGACTTCGTCGAGCTCGCCACCTGCCAGTTCTATGGTTGGGCGCAGCTCAATCGTGTCGGTCTGTTGCCGACCAAAGAACAACTGGTGCGCGCCGAACGCATCACCAATGAATACCGCGCGAAGCTGGAAGCCGAAAGGCATCCGTGCAAGCTGATTTTCGTCACCCCGGATTACTACGAAGAACGCCCGAAAGCCTGCATGAACGGTTGGGGCAGTATCTTTCTGACGGTCACGCCGGACGGCACCGCCCTGCCCTGCCATGGCGCCCGGCAGCTGCCGGTGCAATTTCCCAATGTGCGCGATCACAGCATGCAGCACATCTGGTACGACTCGTTCGGCTTCAACCGCTTTCGCGGTTACGACTGGATGCCCGAGCCGTGCCGCTCCTGCGACGAGAAAGAAAAAGACTTCGGCGGCTGCCGCTGCCAGGCATTCATGCTCACCGGTGATGCGAGCAACGCTGACCCTGTGTGCAGCAAATCCGAACATCACGGCGTGATCCTCAAGGCCCGCGAAGAAGCCGAGACCGCCACCCAAACCATCGAACAACTGGCCTTCCGCAATGAACGAAACTCACGCCTCATCGCCAAGGGCTGAGCCTTTCAGCGCTTCGCAAGCCGTCGCTGCCGGCATGGACTTCGCCGAGTTGCAGCTCGGTGCCAATGGGCTGTTCTGGAATGAATATCGCCCCGAAGATGCCGCGTGCCGGATCTGGCATTGGCGCGATGGTGTGGCGAAACGTCTGACGCCGGATGGTTTCAGTGTGCGCAGTCGGGTGTACGAATATGGCGGTGGTGCGTTTTGTCTGACGCCGGATGGGGTGGTTTTCGTCGCTGAGGCGGATCAGCAGTTGTATCGGCAGACGCTGGATGGAGCGCCTGAGGCGCTGACGTCGGGCGAGTGCCGTTATGGCGACCTGCATTTTGCGTTCGGCCAAGTGCTGGCGGTTGAAGAACAGCAAAATCAGCATCGGCTGGTGGCGATTGATCTCGCCGACGGGGTGCGGCATTTGTTGGTTGAGGGCGCGGATTTCTATGCGGCACCGACCCTTAGCCCGAATGGCCGGCGCTTGGCGTGGATTGAATGGAGCCGGCCGCATCAGCCGTGGACGTCGACGCGGTTGATGGTGGCTGAACGCTTGGCTGACGGCGGCTTTGGTTCGCCGCGCTGCGTTGCTGGCGATGAGGTTGAAGAGTCCATTCAACAGCCACGATTTGATGCTGAAGGTCGGCTGTATTGCCTGACCGATCGCGGTGGATTCTGGCAGCCTTGGGCTGAGACTTCTGACGGTTTGGCGCCACTGCCTGCCGCGCCGGCCGATCATGCTCCGGCGCCGTGGCAGTTGGGCGGCTGCACCTGGTTGCCTGTGGAAGATTCGGTTTTAGCCAGTTGGAGTGAAGGTGGTTTTGGTCGCCTGACTTTGGGCGATGAAGATTACACCGGCGACTACAGCCGCTTCCGTCATCTGGCTTTGGACGCGCAGTTTATTTACTGCATCGCCGCCTCGCCGATCAGTCCTTCGGCGGTCATCACCATTGATCGTGCAACGCGTGAAGTGCAAGTGCTGGCCGGTGGCGTCGCGCCTTTGCCTGCCGAACGCATCAGCCGTCCGCAAACGTTGCGTTATCCGAGTGGAATGGGTGAGGCGCACGGGTTCTTTTATCCAGCCATGAGCGGTGAGACGAAACCACCGCTGGTGGTGTTCATCCACGGCGGCCCGACATCGGCCTGCTATCCGATGCTCGACCCGCGCATCCAATACTGGACGCAACGCGGCTTCGCCGTCGCCGATCTCAACTATCGCGGCAGCAGCGGTTATGGCCGGGAATATCGTCAGGCGTTGCATCTGAGCTGGGGTGAGGTGGATGTCGAGGATGCTTGCGCGGTCGTCGCGTATCTTGCCGACCAAGGCTTGATCGACGGCGAACGGGCATTCATTCGTGGCGGCAGCGCGGGCGGTTACACCACGTTGTGTGCGCTGGCGTTTAAGCAGGTGTTCCGCGCTGGCACCAGCCTCTACGGGGTCAGCGACCCGGTGGCGTTGGCTCGGGCGACGCATAAGTTCGAAGGCGATTATCTGGACTGGCTCATTGGCGATCCCGAAAAAGACGCCGAACGCTACGCCGCCCGTACACCGTTGTTGCACGCAAACACCATCCGCGTGCCGGTGATTTTCTTTCAGGGTGAACTGGACGCGGTGGTTGTCCCGCAGCAAACCCGCGACATGGTCACGGCACTGGAGCAGAACGGAATCCCGGTCGAAGCCCATTACTACCCCGACGAACGCCACGGCTTCCGCCGCGCCACCAATCAGGCGCATGCGCTGGAGCAGGAGTGGAAGTTCTATCGACGGGTGATGGGCTTAACAGACTGAAACCTTCCCTGTAGGAGCTGCGGCACGCTGCGATCTTTTGATCCTGATCCTCAAATCAAAATCAAAAGATCGCAGCGTGCCGCAGCTCCTACAGGGCATGCATCTGACTCAGCGCTTGGCGATGATATACACCGCATGCACGATCCCCGGAATATACCCGCACAACGTCAGCAGAATATTCAACCAGAACGCCCCGCCAAACCCGACCTGCAGAAACACACCCAGTGGCGGCAACAAAATAGCGATGATGATCCGAATAAAATCCATGGGGCAGCTCCTGAATGGGGGTTGGCTCACCTGAGCCATACAAGCTAATCGACCCGCGCCGTTCGTCAGGGTTCAGTGCAATAGCTGCCCACCGCCTTAAGCCAGAATTTTCAGCCCATGCTTCTGCACGATACTCAGCAGCTTGAGGGCCATCCCACTTGGGTGTTTGTCTCCCGATTCCCACTGTTTAATCGTCGATGCACTGGTATTCAAATACCGTGCGAATACCGGCTGGCTGACATTATTGCGCTCGCGTAGCGCCTTGATCTGATCGGCTGGGATCGCTTCTGGCACCGTTGCCAGGCAAGACTCATCAAACTCCCGCATGGTTGCCTTGCTGATTGCTCCGACAGCCAGAAGAGCACTGGCTGACTCGTGTATCGATTCAAAAACTTCACTTTTGAATTTCTTACTCATGAAATATCTCCACAAACTCCTTAATCGCCAACAAATCCCGAATCTGCTCATCGGTCAGTTGCGCGTACGCTTTGGCTAACGTTCGTAAATTTTTCAGTTCAGTGGAACTGATGTTGCTCTGATCCTTCTTGGCGAACAGCACTTGATAGATCCAATAGCGCCCTCCCTTCGCCAAAACAATCGAGCGATGACGATTAGCGTCCAAACGCTTCCTCCAGACGCCACCACCTAGATCATCAGCCTGACCTGCAAGCATCTGGCAAAACGCCTCCCGAAGCTCCTCGTCGCTGATCCATGCCTTGCCGGCTCGTATCGCAAAACCTTTGGTTTTGAACAGCCTGAATGACATCGGTATCCCTTCCCAAAAAACATACCACCCAGTGGTATAGATTACAAAGCCATCCGTCTCGAAAATATCGATCGGCCTTAACCCGCATTCCCTGCTGGCGCTTTCTAAAAAACCATTCGTACCACGAACACTCAAGGACTAATTGCCACCTGCAAAACCCGGCCACAAAAAAACGCCCCACGCCAAAAGAATCAGGCGTGGGGCGTGCGTTATACCGCGAGACGGTTCTTTAAATTGGGTAGGAAACTTCAGCTCAGACGGCAATCCCTTTGCGGCATTGCAGTTGTGCGGTGCGCACACGGGCGAAGGCGCGGGTGAGGCGCAGGAGCATTTCGTCGATGTTGGTTTTGCTCACGGTGAGCGCCGGGGTGAAGCGCAGGCAGTTGGCTTGCGGGGCGTTGAGCAGCAGGCCTTCGTGCAGGGCGGCGTGGACGACGGCTTCGGCGGAATCGTCTGACAGGGTCAGTCCGTAGAACAGGCCTTGGCCACGCAGTTCGCCGTGGTCGTAGCGGTGCGCCAATCGGGCCAGGCCTTCGCGCAGATGTTGGCCGTTGTCGTTGATCTGTTCGAGAAAGCTGCGGTCTTGCACGCTGTCGAGCACCACCAGCCCGGCCGCTGTCATCAGTGCGTTGCCGTGATGGGTGCCGCCGAGTTCGCCCGCTTCGAAACAACAGGCCTTGCCCCGCGCCAATAGAGCCGCTAACGGCACACCGCCGCCAAGCCCTTTGCCGAGCACAACGATATCGGCGCGTACGCCGTAGGACTGTTCGGCGAGCAACGTGCCGCAGCGGCCGATGCCGGTTTGCACTTCGTCGAGGATCAGCAGAATGCCCAGTTCACGGCACAGACGCTCGACACCTTTGAGGTAATGCTCGGTGGCTGGAATTACACCGGCATCGCTCTGGATCGGCTCCAGCATGATCGCCACGGTCTGCGCATCGACCGCCGCATGCAGCGCCGGTAAATCGTTGAACGGCACCAGATCAAAACCCGGCAGCAGCGGCGCGAAACGGTTGTGCAGGTTGCAGCTGTCCGAGGCGGAAATCGTCGCCAGACTACGACCATGACAACCCTGCTTCGCAACAATGATCCGCGACGCGCCGCCGCGATGCAGTTGGCCCCACTTGCGCGCCAGTTTGATCGCCGCTTCACAGGCTTCGCTACCGCTGTTGAGCAGGTAAGCCTGATCGCTGGAGGTCGCGGCGCACAGGCGTTCGGCGAGGCTGAGCATGCCGCGATTGTGCAGATTGAAACCGGGATTAATCAGCGCCTGCGCCTGACTGCTGATGGCTTTCACCAGCGCCGAAGGGCTGTGGCCGAGGCTGTTGGCGCCACCGGCCTGGGAAAAGTCGAGGTATGCACGATCGTTGCTGTCCCACAGCCATGAACCTTGCCCACGGACAAATACCTGTTGCGGCCGCTCGACGCTGGGCATCAGGCGCTCGGCGCTGAGATTTTCATTAGGGTCAGATGGATTGGCCTCGAAAGCGAGGTCATCAAGACTCGGCGTCTGGCGCCGCAAACTAAACAGATTCATTGCAAAAAACCTCGTTTGAGGTGTTTTGAACTGCCTATGTAAACACTGTCGAAGCGAACGCTATTCATCGCGCTTTCTGGCCCTGCAAGCCTTGTGAATGCGGTTAGACTAGGCGCACTGACGGCTTCGGGCCATTTCGTTTTTCCAGCATTTTCGATAAGCATTACTTATGGATTTCAAACAACTGCGTTATTTCGTCGCGGTCTACGAAGAAGGTCATGTTGGCCGCGCGGCGGAGCGCCTGTCGATCTCGCAACCGGCGCTGTCGCAGCAGATCCGCCAGCTCGAACAGAACCTCGACGTCACTCTGTTCGAACGCAGCAGCAAACGCCTGCTGCCAACCCTCGCGGCGCACACTTTGTATAACCACGCGCTGCCGCTGCTCGACGGTTTGCAACGGGCGCGCGAGGCGTTGGGCAACTTCAAGGGCCAAGCCTTGCGCACGCTGGCGATCGGCGTGCTGCAAACAGTTCACACCAGTCTGGTGCCGCAAATGCTTGAGCGCGTGCGCAAGGCACAGCCGCATCTGGTGGTGCAGATTTATGAATTGACCGGGCTGGAGATCGAGCGACGTTTGCTCAATGGCTCGCTGGATATTGGCATCAGTTATCTACCGCCGCGCCAACCCGGCTTGCATGGCGTGATGCTTTACGAGGATGAACTGACGCTGGTGATCCCGGCGGATCATCCGTTGCGCGAATTCAAGAAAGTCTCGATGCGCCAGGCCGCCGAGCTGCCGATGTTGCTGTTGGGTGAAGAATTCCAGATCCGCCAGATCTGGCAGGCGCAATTGACCGCCCTCGGACGTCGCCCGCAGGTGCAAGCCGAGCTGAACAATATGGTGGGGATTCTCGACAGTCTGCCGCACACCAAACTGGCGACGGTGCTGCCGGGGCGGTCGCAGAAGGAATACGACGATCAGGATCTGCTGTGGAAGCCGCTGAGCGAACCACGGGTGCCGCTGAAAGTTGGGCTGGTCTGTCGCGATGTGCAGCGCCAGCAGGCGCCGTTGGCGCTGTTGCAGACATTGCTGGAAGAAGTGATGGAGCGCGAAGTCAGGCCGCCGCTCGATCCTTTGGTCTGACTACTTTTCTACAGGCAAAAGAAAACCCCGCCGAAGCGGGGCTTTGCAGACTGTTTCCCTGACATCCATTTCACTCCGCCACCCTGGCAGAATCCTACGTGTCCGTGTTGTTGCTTTGCGCTTCCTGCGCGACGTCCATGAAATGTAGATTAGCCGTGGATCCAATCCACGCATATGGGAGAACAGCAGCACGTCATGTAAGCAAATGCTTACATGACGTTACATCGTCAGAATTGCGCCGCATCCAAAAGGAACAACGACTCGCTACCGGCCTTCACCGACGCGCTCAACGAGTGAATGCGCGGCAGCAGACGGGCGAAGTAGAAGCGTGCCGTGCCGAGCTTGCTCGCATAGAAATCGTCCTGCGCTTCTTTGCTCAGCGAAGCTTTGGCCATCAGTGCCCACATGTACGCGTAGGAAACGTAGCCAAACGCTTGCAGATATTCGACCGAGGCCGCGCCGATTTCGTTCGGGTTGTTTTTCGCGCGATCCAGCAGCCACGAGGTCAACTCGTCGAGGGTGTTGACGGCATCGTTCAGTGGCTTGGTGAATTCGCCCAGATCGGCGCTCGCGGTGGCGGTGAAGTGGCGGATTTCGTCAGCGAACAGCTTGTAGAACGCGCCGCCGCTGCCGACGATCTTGCGACCGACCAGATCCAGTGCCTGAATGCCGTTGGTGCCTTCGTAGATCTGGGTGATGCGCACGTCGCGCACCAATTGCTCTTGGCCCCATTCGCGGATATAGCCGTGGCCGCCGAAAATCTGCTGGCCGTGCACGGTGGTTTCCAGACCCAGATCGGTGAGGAACGCCTTGGCTACCGGCGTCAGCAGTGCAACCAGATCTTCCGCACGCTTACGGGTGGTGGCGTCTTCGCTGAACTTGGCGGTGTCGAGTTGCATCGCCACGTAGGTGGAGAACGCACGGCCGCCTTCGTTGGAGGCTTTCATGGTCAGCAACATGCGCCGCACGTCCGGGTGGACGATGATCGGGTCTGCGACTTTGTCTTTGTTCTGCGCGCCAGTCGGCGAACGGCTTTGCAGACGGTCGCGCGCATATTCAACGGCGTTTTGGTACGAACGCTCGCCGGTCGCCAGGCCTTGGATGCCGACGCCCAGACGCTCGTAGTTCATCATGGTGAACATCGCGTTGAGGCCTTTGTTCGGCTCGCCGACCAGATAACCCACGGCCTCGTCGAAGTTCATCACGCAGGTCGCGGACGCCTGGATGCCCATTTTGTGTTCGATCGAACCGCAGTTCGCCGGGTTGCGCGCGCCGAGGCTGCCATCGGCATTGACCATGAACTTCGGCACGAGGAACAGCGAGATGCCTTTCGGGCCTGCCGGGGCGTCCGGCAGTTTCGCCAGCACCAAGTGAATGATGTTTTCGGTGAGGTCGTGTTCACCACCGGTGATGAAGATCTTGGTGCCGCTGACCTTGTAGGAACCGTCGGCCTGAGGCTCAGCCTTTGTACGAATAATCCCCAGGTCGGTGCCGGCGTGCGGCTCGGTCAGGCACATCGAACCGGCCCAGACGCCGGCGTACATGTTCGGCAGGTACGCGGCTTTCAGCTCTTCGCTGGCGTGGGCGTTGATCGACAGGCAGGCGCCGGCGGTCAACATCGGGTACAGACCGAAGGACAGGCTGGCGGAGTTGACCATTTCTTCGACTTGCGCCGACACGGCTTTGGGCATGCCCATGCCGCCGAACTCTGGATCACCGCCAACGCCGACCCAACCGCCTTCGGCGTAAGTCTGATAAGCCTGTGGGAAACCGGCCGGGGTGGTGACGGCGCCGTCGGCCCAATGACAACCTTCTTCGTCAGCGGCACGGCTCAGCGGCGCGATGCTTTTGCTGGTGACCTTGCCGGCCTCTTCGAGAATGGCTTCAACGGTTTCAGCGTCGACGGTTTCGGCCAGGGCCGGCAGTTCGGCCCAGAGTTTGGCGACCTCGAACACTTCATTGAGGACGAAGCGCATATCGCGCAGCGGCGCTTTGTAGTCAGCCATGGCAAACCTCGCAAGATCTAAACAGGTTATTCGTGAAGGGTGTTTTCGTTGAGCCCGAGTGTACCTCAACAACTTTTGCGACACATAGGGTCAACCAGTGACTGATTAGTTATTTTTAGTCACCGAAAAAAGATCGCAGCCCCGCCAACCCCAAATTCCCTGTAGGAGCTGCCGAAGGCTGCGATCTTTTGCTTTTTCCTACAGAGAAAACAGTTCAGCAGGCAACTTCATCAAACAATCACTCCCCGCCTCAATCGCCGCCCGATGCGCCGCCGTACGTGGCAACAGTCGCTTGAAGTAAAACTCACATGTCGCCAATTTCCCACGCAGGTAATCCGCCTCACCCTCACCCGCCTCCAGTTGCGCCTGCGCCACCAACGCCATGCGCAACCACAGATACCCGAGAATGATGTAACCGCTGTACATCAAATAATCCACCGACGCCGCGCCCACTTCATCCGGGTTCTTCATCGCCGCCATGCCGACCTTCATGGTCAGATCGCCCCACTGCTGATTCAGCTCGTTGAGCTGCGCAACGAAGCTGCCCAACTGCGGATGGTCAACATTGGCCGCGCAGAACTTGTGGACGATCTTGGTAAAGCCGCGCAGCAACTTGCCCTGACTGCCGAGCACCTTGCGCCCGAGCAGATCGAGCGCCTGAATGCCGTTGGTGCCCTCGTAGATCGGCGCAATCCGGCAATCGCGCACCAATTGCTCCATGCCCCACTCGCGAATAAAACCGTGGCCGCCAAATATCTGCATGCCGAGGTTGGTCACTTCCAGCCCGCTGTCGGTCATGAATGCTTTGCAGATCGGCGTGAGGAACGCCAGCAGGTCTTCAGCCTCCTGACGCGCCTCGGCATCGCTGTTCAGGTGCGCGGTATCGAGCAGTTGCGCGGTGAAATAGGTCAGCGCGCGGTTGCCTTCGTTAAAGGCTTTCATGGTCAGCAACATGCGCCGCACGTCCGGGTGGACGATGATCGGATCGGCGGCTTTGTCCGGTGCTTTAGCGCCGGTCAACGAGCGCATCTGCAAGCGGTCGTTGGCGTATTTGATTGCGCCCTGGAAACTCGCCTCGCCCAGACACAGACCCTGCATGCCGGTGCCGAGCCGTGCGTGGTTCATCATGGTGAACATGCAGTTGAGGCCCTTGTTCGGCTCGCCGATCAAGAAACCCTTGGCGCCGTCGAAGTTGAGCACGCAAGTGGCCGAGGCCTTGATGCCCATTTTGTGCTCGATCGAACCGCAGGACACGCCGTTGCGCTCGCCCGCCTCACCCGCCGTATCGGCGAGGAATTTCGGCACGATAAACAACGAAATGCCCTTGGTTCCGGCCGGTGCGTCCGGAAGTTTGGCCAACACCAGATGGATGATGTTGTCGCTCATGTCGTGCTCGCCGGCGGAGATGAAAATCTTGCTGCCGGTGACTGCGTAACTGCCGTCAGCCTGAGGCACGGCGCGGGTCTTGATGATGCCCAGATCGGTGCCGCAATGCGCTTCGGTCAGGCACATGGTGCCCGTCCATTGGCCGGCGGTGAGTTTGCTCAGGTAGGTTTCTTTTTGCTCGGCGGTGCCGTGAGCGTGAATCGCCGACATTGCGCCGTGGGTCAGGCCCGGGTACATGCCCCACGAGGTGTTGCTGGAGCCGACCATCTCGCTGATCACCAGCCCCAGCGAACTCGGCAGGCCCTGACCGCCATACACCGGATCCGCCGCCAGACCGTGCCAGCCGCCTTCGACGTATTGTGCGAAAGCTTCCTTGAAGCCTGTAGGCGTTGTCACCACGCCATTGTCGAAATGGCAGCCCTCTTCGTCACCGCTGCGATTGAGCGGTGCCAGAACGTTCTCACAGAACTTCGCGCCCTCTTCAAGGATCGCGTTGATCATGTCCGGGCTCGCGTCATCCGCGCCGAGGGCGGCGTAGTTGGCGTGGAAGTCGAAGACGTGATCGATCAGAAAGCGCATGTCGCGCAGCGGGGCTTTGTACTCAGGCATGGTGGCTTCTCCGTCAGCAGATTGCTTCAACCTACTGCCGACCACCACGCCCCACAATCATTGTGCAGACGCTGAATGCGCCGTCATCACTCAACCCGCAGCGGTGTCCATGCGCACCGCGCCGCGGCGGTTCTGGCCGAATGCGACGACGCAGTTTCGCCCTGCACCTTTGGCGCTGTAGAGCGCTTCGTCAGCGGATTTCAAGACTTGCTCCGGCGTGCGTTGTTCCAGACGTTCAGCGACGCCGATGCTCACCGTCACCGACACACTCGACGCGCCGGAACCGGCACGACGCTGACGACCTTGCTGATCATCCTGCGGACGGTTTTCCTGATTGCGCAGCTGAATGTTGTAGGACGCAATCGATTCGCGGATCACTTCGAGGTGCGGCATGCACTCCTCAAGGGTTTTACCTGCGAACACCAAGGCGAATTCCTCACCGCCATAGCGATACGCCCTACCGCCACCGCTGATTTTCGACAGCTTGCTGGCGACCAGACGCAATACCTGATCGCCAACATCGTGGCCGTGGGTGTCGTTGAATTTCTTGAAGTGGTCGACGTCGCTCATCGCCAGCACATAGTTGCGTCCGAGGCGCTGCATGCGTTCGTTGAGCGCGCGGCGTCCCGGCAAACCAGTCAACTCGTCGCGGAAGGCCATTTGATAAGCCTCGTGCGCAACGGCAGCGGCGATCATCAACATCACCTGGCTGCACATGATGTTCAGGGTGAACGGCAGGATGAAAGTTTTCGGCAGCATCCAGAACACACCGAGCAAACCGACCAATTGCGCCGCGTGCAACGGACGCGGGTTGCGCCAGTATTGCCACGCCAGCAGCAGGAATGCAGAGATGAACACTGGATAGGAGAGCTGGATCAGGCTCATCCATGCGCCATGCAGTGCCGGCCAGCGAATCTCGGAAAGCCAGATCAGTAACGCCTGGGGATAACTTTGCTCAAGCCCCAATGCGACGCTGCCGAAGGCGAGTAAAACGGCGAAGCGCGCGACCATGTCCTGAAACAGGTGCGTGCGCTCCTGCCACGCCGCGAACAGACCGAACAACAACGGCAGCAGCAAGCAGACCAGATGAAACACGACGGCAGCGTCGTCGCGCACCTTGCCGTTGTCGCGGTAATAGTCGGTCTGGGTGTCGAGCAGAAAGTAGGCGATGTACACCGTGAGCATCAGAAACAGTTCGCGCTGGCGGCGGTAAACCGCGCAATAAGCCCCACCCAGCAACAGCACCAACGTCGGCAACACGTTGAACAGCGAAGTGAAGAATACGTTGAGGTCTTTGACGTACGCAGCCGCCAACCCCGCAAGTAACAACAGCAGTGAGGGTAGGAAATGACTGAAACGTACAGCGGAAGAACGCGGCAAGGGTAAAGCTCCGACCGTCTGGCAAAGTAATGGCATTGTGCCTGCAATGCATGCAGTTAAGCACACACAATGTGATCCAGATCACATGCAGTCTCTTTAACGGCAGAAGGCCCAGGATTCTGAGCGATTTGCTCAGTTTTTTACCTTGCTCGACGGGCTGGCCATCATTACTGATGGCCAGCCCAGAAAATCGCCCTCAAAGATCGTTGTAGAACGGCAGCAACGGGCCTTCCGCCGGGCTGCGACCCTCGGCACCGTATGGCTTGATATTGAGCGATGCATCCGCTGCCTGGCGAGTCGTGACCTTCGGACTGGCCGGGCGTTGAGTCACAGCATTTTCATCACCGACATGGCCCTGCGGAATGACCAGCGATGGATGATCGAAGGGCGCCCGCTCCCAGGCCACGCGCGGATCGGTCAGGCCGACTTCCATGAATTTCACCAGTGCATCGATCTCGTCCGGGGTCAGGTTGAGGTTGGTCATGTCCGGATCGAGGTTCGAGGTGTTGTGCTGATTGGCCGACGGGTGCTCGAAACCGCTGGTGTTGTTGGCATCCTCACCACGGCGGTCGCCACCACGGTTGTAGAACTCCATCACTTGCTTGAGCGTCGAGCGGCTGCCGTTGTGAAAGTACGGCCCGGTCAGCGCGATGTTGCGCAGGGTCGGGGTTTTGAAGGCGCCGTCGACCGAATCGCGGAAGTTGACGTTGGGTTTGAGCGTGGCGTCGCAGGGGATCGCGGCGCTTAGCGGTGCTTCAAAGGTGCAGACATCGACGTCCAGCGGATCGGCAATGCTGCCGCCCTGCAGCAACTTGTTGTACTGACGGCTGAACGACCATGGATTGCCCCACGCATCTGACCCGCCAAGCGCCAGGTCTTCGGAGGTCGGGCGCACGCCGGTGTTGTAGAAGCCGTTGTCGTAGAGCGTGGTGAGGTTGTCGGCCATGACCATGCGCTCGATGCGTTCACGCGGGTGCATCAGCAAACGGCTGGCGGCGTTGGTCAGCTCCGGGCCGCCGTGGCAGTTGACGCATTTGCCCTTGTTGAGGAACAGGTTCATGCCTTCGACTTGCTGCGCGTTCATTGCGGTTGAATCGCCCTGCAGGTAGGCATCGATCGGCGCTTGATCGGAAATCAGCGTGGATTCGTACAGCTGAATCGCCAGGCCGAAGAACAGCGGGAAATTAGCCTCCATCTGCGTGTACGGCGCACCGCCCACCAGCACGTTTTGTGTGGCGTTCCACAGGCGTGGCTGGAAGGCGTTTTTGATCAGCTCGCGGTAGGTCGGACGCCGCGCGCCGGAAACTGAAGCGAGTACTGAATCGTTGGAGGAAATCCGTTGTTGCTTGAGCATTAACTGATCGAGCATGCGCCGCCCAATGTCGGCGAAGGTGCGGCCACCGCAGGACATTTCCACCCCGCTACCGGGCGGGCCCACCGCTTGTGAGGCGGCGGAGGCGTCATTGAGCGCCAGCCGGACTTTGCTTGCCACGGTACTGCGTTCGGCGGTCACGTAAATCCCGGCATCGGGATCGCGATTGCCGAACGGTGAAAAACCGTTGAACACGTTATTCGCGCGGCCATCCCAGAAGTTACGCACGTTGAACGCCGCGTTGATCACCGACGGCGCGTTACGTCCAGTGCTGCGGCGCACATTGATGCCGCCAACTTGAAAGATGCCATCGGGCTGCTGAGTGCATTTGTCGAAACGTGGCTGATTGGGTTTGACGAAGTTGGCGTCGAATACACCTTGGGAGCCGACCACATCGTCAGTCGAATAAATGATCGGCGAGTTGCGATCCAGTGGATTGCTTAGCACGTGAGTCGGAAAGTCGGTTTTCTTCAGCGTGTAGTTCGGCCCGCCCTTGCCGCCGGACAAGGTCGCGTAGGACGCTACGTCACCGGGGATGTCGGAGGCCACAAAGGGCTTGTTGAAAATCGAGGCGACGTTGGCGTTGGTATGCGCCTGGCCGGGGTTGAGCTGGTTGGTGATGCGGTGATCGACGCCGGCGTGGTAGTGGCAGGACGCGCACGCGGTGGCGCCATCACTGCCGACTTCCATGTCCCAGAACAGCGCTTTACCGAGCAGAATCGCGGCGGAGCGGTTGAGCACGTAGTCGGTCATCAAGTCGACCTTGCGCCCGCCTTCTGTCCCCGACGGATCGGGCGGCAGCATGCCGCGCAGCGATTGCAGGCGCGGCACTTCCGGTACCGGAGGATCCACTTCGGCGGGCGTTGCGGCCATTGCGCCGGAAGCTGCGAGTGCGAGGGGTAGCCAGACAAGTCGACTGATGTTCATGTGCTTCACCCTGACGGTTGTTGTCATGAAGTCGCCGGGCGAGAGGTGTCGTGGAACAGCAGAGGATTTCTCGTGAGCGCCGGTCAATCAGCGCAGTGCAATTAATTGGCCATCCCTCCGTGAAACATTTTGAATCAATAAACGCTGGGGCCGCGCGATTTCAGCTCACCGTTTCCGCTGGGGAAACGTCCCCAGAGTTGGGGACAAATCCAGCGCAAAAAAAAACCGCTGCCCCCGAAGGTGCAGCGGTTTTTCAAGAGACTGCGTTAAGGCTTAGTAGCCCAGCGCGAAGTCTTCTTCTTTCATGTCCATCAGGTTATTGGCGCCCGACAGCATGGTGGCCACGTGGGTACGGGTACGCGGCAGGATGCGCTGGAAGTAGAAGCGCGCGGTTTGCAGCTTGGCGGTGTAGAACGCTGCGTCGCCAGTGCCTTCTGCCAGCTTCGCAGCTGCCAGACGGGCCATGTCGGCCCAGAAGTAAGCCAGGCAGGCATAACCGGAGTACATCAGGTAATCCACGGAGGCCGCGCCGACTTCTTCGCGATCTTTCATGGCAGCCATACCGACCTTCATGGTCAGCTCGCCCCATTCCTTGTTGATTGCCGCCAGCGGTGCAACGAATTCTGCAACGGCTTCGTTGCCTTCGTTGGTCTGGCAGAACTTGTGGACGATCTTGGTGAAGCCTTTCAAAGCCTCGCCTTGAGTCATCAGCACTTTACGGCCCAGCAGGTCGAGTGCCTGGATACCGGTGGTGCCTTCGTACAGCATCGAAATGCGGCTGTCGCGACCGTTCTGCTCCATGCCCCACGCGGCGATGAAGCCGTGGCCGCCGT
>NZ_JBIUVN010000003.1:30452-255037 GCF_044742965.1 Pseudomonas sp. NPDC087804
TTCTCTTCTTCATCGACGCCGTATTTGACGATGTCGACCTGTTTGGCGGTGAAGTACACCATCGCACGGTTGCCTTCGGCGAACGCCTTCATGGTCAACAGCATGCGGCGTACGTCTGGGTGAACGATGATCGGGTCGGCAGCTTTTTCCGGCGCTTTCGGGCCAGTCAGCGAGCGCATTTGCAGACGATCGCGAGCGTATTTCAGGCCGCCCTGGAAACCGATTTCGGCGTGGGCCAGACCTTGCAGCGCGGTACCCAAACGTGCGGTGTTCATAAAGGTGAACATGCAGTTCAGGCCTTTGTTCGCCGGGCCGATCAGGTAACCGGTGGCGCCGTCGAAGTTCATCACGCAAGTGGCGTTGCCGTGGATACCCATCTTGTGTTCCAGCGAGCCGCAGGTCACTGCGTTGCGCTCACCGACGGTGCCATCGGCATTCGGCATGAACTTTGGAACGATGAACAGCGAGATGCCTTTGGTGCCAGCCGGTGCGTCCGGCAGGCGGGCCAGCACGATGTGGACGATGTTGTCGGCCATATCGTGTTCACCGGCCGAGATGAAGATCTTGGTGCCGGAGACTTTGTAGGAACCGTCGGCCTGAGGTTCGGCCTTGGTGCGCAGCATGCCCAGGTCGGTGCCGCAGTGCGGTTCGGTCAGGCACATGGTGCCGGTCCATTCACCGGAGACCAGTTTGGTCAGATAGGCTTCTTGCTGCTCTGGTGTGCCGTGCTCAGAGATGGTGTTCATCGCGCCGTGCGACAGGCCTGGGTACATGCCCCACGACCAGTTGGCTTCGCCAACCATTTCGCTCACGGCCAGACCCAACGACTCCGGCAGGCCCTGGCCGCCGTGCTCAACGTCGTGAGCGAGGCTTGGCCAGCCGCCTTCAACGAATTGCTTGTAAGCCTCTTTGAAGCCCGTCGGGGTTTTCACGCCGGACTCGCTCCAGGTGCAACCTTCGAGGTCGCCCACGCGGTTCAGCGGTGCCAGTACCTGCTCACAAAACTTGGCGCCTTCTTCGAGAATGGCGTCAACCATGTCCGGAGTCGCGTCTGCGCAAGCCGGAAGGCTCTGATAGTGCGCTTCGTAGCCGAGCAGCTCGTCACGAACGAAGCGAATATCACGCAAGGGGGCCTTGTAGTCAGGCATAGCGATAAACCTCTGCTGATGTAACCGGGAATGAACGACCGTGTTGATTTGTTGTGACGGTCAAACAGTTGTTTGAAACATACGTTTACGCCGAAATCTTGTCAAGCGTCGATCTTTTGCCGTTCGTCATCGCAGCTTTCAAACGCCGGACACAGCAAACCGCCATGGACTCGAACGAGCCACGAGCGCTGAAAAAAGATTAGTTGAGGGAGAAGGACTTACAACGAAAAACGCCGCGACAAGGCGCGGCGTTCAGCAGGCAGATGAAGAAGCAATCAGGCAAACGTATCGATGATCGTACCCAACACTTCGTCGGATGCCTTGACGACCTTCGCGCCCAGATCCACCTGGAATTTGCCCTGCGCCATCTGCACCATGTCGCTGCCCGGATCCATTTGCTGGCTGCGATCGACGCCACGCAGACGATCAACCTGAGCCTCCGATGACTGGCTGGTGACCGAGCGTTCGATGGTGGTGTTGGCGATCTGGCTGGCAACCTGATCCACACGGTTCTGCCCGCTCTGAATCGAGCTCAGCCCCGCGTAAAAAGCTGTGTTACCGGAGATTTCCATAACGGTTCTCATCCCTGGGAAGGATCAATAGTCGTCATTGAAGCAGACGCGCCAGAAAAACACCCGTCAAAAACACTAATGGCACAGTGCCTGCTCATAGTGAAAAACTTAGTCGAGCAAATCCAGTTGCAGATGATCGGCCACCGCCTCTGCGCTCAACGCCTTGAGTTTCGGCACCCGACCCAAACACGGCGCCGGAATCCGCTCGGCCAATGTCGCCAGATTCTCCTCCAGCCGCGACGTCTTCGGATCGATGATGTTCGCCACCCACCCCGCCAGTTGCAGACCATCCCGGGCAATCGCCTCAGCCGTCAGCAGCGCATGACTGATGCAGCCCAAGCGCACGCCCACCACCAGAATCACCGGCAGCTTCAGCGCAATCGCCAGATCCGACAAATTATCCTGATCCGCCAACGGCACGCGCCAGCCACCTGCACCTTCGATCAGAGTGAAATCGGCATTCATCGCCAGAATCTCGCGCATCGGCGCCAGCAGCGATTGCACGGTCAACGCCACACCCGCTTCACGCGCCGCCAGATGCGGCGCGATGGCCGGCTCGAACGCCACCGGATTGACCTGTTGATAAGTCAGCGGCACGGAACACTCGGCCAACAGCGCCAACGCATCCGAGTTGCGCAAACCCTTGGGCGTCACTTCGCAGCCGGAAGCCACCGGTTTGCCCGCCGCCGTGCTCAGCCCGGCCGAGCGCGCCGCGTGCAGCAACCCGGCGGCCACCGTGGTCTTGCCGACATCGGTATCGGTTCCGGTGATGAAATAGGCTGCGCTCATACGGGTTTCTCCAACACGGCGTAGACCACCTGATAAGTCGCCGGCAATCCCGACGCCTCACGGAACTGCTCATAAGCGTCGACCAGCCCAAGAATCCGCGCGCGCCCGGTCAAACCGCCCGGTCGCCCCGGATTCAGATTGTGTGCACCCAACGCTTTCAATTCATGGGTCAGGCTGCGCACATCCGGGTAATGCAGCACATGCGCCTGATTCTGCAGACTCAGCGTGCGCAAGCCACTCGCTGCACACAATTGTTCATAACGGGCAAACTCGCGGAAGCGGTTGACGTGCACCATCCCGTCGACCTGCCGCCAGCTGTCGCGCAACTCAAACAACGTCCCTACACAAAGACTAGCAAACGCAAAAATTCCGCCCGGTTTCAGCACGCGAAAGGGTTCGCTGAGCACCGCCTCGAAATCCGCACACCACTGCACCGCGAGGCTGGAGAAGATCAGATCGCAGGTCGAATCCTGCAACGGCAGCCGCTCCGCATCACCGGCGATGAAATGCTCGGCGCCGCCCAATGGCCGCGCGTGATCAAGCATGCCCTCGGCGATGTCCAGCGCCAGCCCGTGGCCCTCGGCAAACCGCGAAGCCAGCGCGCGGGTGAAATAACCGGTGCCGCAACCGAGATCCAGCCAGCGCGCCGGGACGAAATCCGATGGCAAACGCTGAATCAACTGTGTACCGACATCACGTTGCAACTCGGCGACACTGTCGTAACTGGCCGCTGCACGAGAAAAAGAGGCTGCGACCTGACGCTTGTCAGGCAAGCCGCCAGGCAGCACAAGAGACAAATCAGTCATCACCGCACTCATGTAAAAAAGCCTGGATCGCACCCGCCAGTCCGTGGGGATCTTCCAGAAGAAACGCATGACTGGCCTGTTCGATCAGACCAATTTCGATATCCGGCAACAAAGTGAACAACTCCCCCGCTGCCTCCGCCGGCACCAGCGCGTCCTGCCCGCCAAACAGATGCAACTGCGGGCCACGAAACGCCTGCAGCGCATCGCGGGTGTCGATCTGTGCGAGCAATTCCAGCCCGGCCATCAATGCTGACGGCGCGGTATTCGGCGCGCCGCCGAGCAACAATCGCGACAAGCCGCGCGGGTCTTGCGCGCCCTGAGCACACAGCAGCGAAAACCGTTTAAGAGTGGTGCGCGGGTCGGCTTGGCAACCGGCGAGAAACGCGTCGAAGGTCTCGCCCGCCATCGCACTCGGCCATTGCTCATGGGCAACGAAAGAAGGATTGCTCGCCAGCGTCAGCAACCCGCAGCAATGCTCGCCACGCCGCGCCGCCAACTCGGATGCGAGCATGCCACCCAGCGACCAGCCGCCGAGCCATACATTTTGAGGAATGCTTTCATCGAGCTCGTCGAGCCAGTCTTGCAGGTCACTGGAATCCAGTTCCGGCAGCGGCTCGATGTCGACTTTCAGATGTTCATCGAGGCCTTGCAACGCCGCGGCCAGAGGCTCCATCGGCGACACGCCGAGGCCCCAGCCGGGCAACAGAATCAGGCGATCACGCATGGCTTGGCTCCAGCGAAAGTTGGGCAAAGCAATCGGCCAGTCCTTCTAACAATAGCTGCACCTGCGCCTCGCTGTGCGCAGCGGTCAGGGTCACGCGCAAACGCGCACTGCCGGCAGGCACGGTGGGCGGACGGATCGCAGTAACCATCAGCCCGCGCTCGCGCAACATCTGCGACAAGCGCACCGCACGCCCGGCATCGCCAATCATGATCGGTTGGATCGGCGTGAAGCTGTCCATCAGTTCCAGGCCAATCTGCTCGGCGCCTTGGCGGAACTGGCGGATCAGCGTTTGCAAATGCTCGCGTCGCCAATGTTCAGTGCGCAGCAACTCCAGACTTTTCAGCGTCGCACACGCCAGCGCCGGTGGCTGGCTGGTGGTGTAGATGTATGGGCGGGCGAACTGGATCAGGCTTTCGATCAGTTCCTCGCTGCCGGCGACGAAAGCGCCAGCCGTGCCGAAGGCTTTGCCGAGGGTGCCGACCAACACCGGCACATCCTCCTGACTTAAACCGAAGTGTTCGACGATGCCGCCGCCATTCGCGCCGAGCGGGCCGAAACCGTGCGCGTCATCGACCATCAGCCACGCGCCTTTGGCCTTGGCTGCGCGGGCGAGAGCCGGCAAGTCGGCCAGATCGCCGTCCATGCTGAATACGCCGTCGGTGACCACCAGCGTGTTGCCGGTGGCTTTCTCCAGGCGCTTGGCCAGGCTTTCGGCGTCGTTGTGCAGATAGCGATTGAAACGCGCGCCGGACAACAACCCGGCATCCAGCAACGAGGCGTGATTGAGGCGATCTTCCAGCACCGTATCGCCCTGCCCGACCAGCGCAGTGACCGCGCCGAGGTTGGCCATGTAGCCGGTAGTGAACAGCAGCGCACGCGGGCGACCGGTGAGGTCGGCCAAGGCTTCTTCGAGGGCGTGGTGCGGGGTGCTGTGGCCGATCACCAAGTGCGAGGCACCGCCACCGACGCCCCAGCGTTCGGCACCGGCGCGCCAGGCTTCGATGACTTGCGGGTGGTTGGCCAAGCCAAGGTAATCGTTGTTGCAGAAGGCCAGCAACGATTGGCCATCGACCACCACTTCCGGCCCCTGCGGGGATTCGAGTAGCGGGCGCTGGCGATAGAGGTTTTCGGCACGACGGGCAGCAAGGCGTGCGGCGAGATCGAAAGACATGCAGGCCTCACATCTGAAAAATGACTGTGTAGGAGCTGCCGAAGGCTGCGATCTTTTGATGTTGTTTTTTAAAAGACAAGATCAAAAGATCGCAGCCTTCGGCAGCTCCTACATGGAATCCGTGGGGCGATCAGACGGCAGCGTTGTAGAACTGCTCGCTGCTCTTCTGCTCCACCAGCGCCTGCTCGATCGCGGCCTGGTGAACCTCGTCGGCATGCTCTTCACGCGCTTCCGGCTGGATGCCCAGACGCGCAAACAGTTGCATGTCCTTGTCCGCCTGCGGGTTGGCAGTGGTCAGCAACTTGTCGCCGTAGAAAATCGAGTTGGCACCGGCGAAGAACGCGAGGGCCTGCATCTGCTCATTCATCGCTTCGCGGCCGGCGGACAGGCGCACGTGGGATTGCGGCATGAGGATGCGCGCCACCGCGAGCATGCGGATAAAGTCGAACGGGTCGATGTCTTCGGCGTTTTCCAGCGGCGTGCCGGCGACTTTCACCAGCATGTTGATCGGCACCGATTCCGGATGCTCTGGCAGGTTGGCCAGTTGAATCAGCAGATTGGCGCGATCGTCCAGCGACTCGCCCATGCCGAGAATCCCGCCCGAGCAGATCTTCATCCCCGACTCACGCACGTAGGCCAGCGTTTGCAGGCGCTCGCTGTAAGTGCGGGTGGTGATGATGCTGCCGTAGAACTCAGGCGACGTGTCGAGATTGTGGTTGTAGTAATCGAGGCCGGCCTTGGCCAGTGCTTCGGTCTGATCCTGATCGAGACGACCGAGGGTCATGCAGGTTTCCAGACCCAGGGCTTTCACGCCTTCAACCATTTTCAGCACGTACGGCATGTCTTTCGCCGACGGATGTTTCCACGCCGCGCCCATGCAGAAGCGCGTCGAGCCGATCGCCTTGGCGCGCGCCGCCTCTTCGAGGACTTTCTGCACTTCCATCAGCTTTTCTTTTTCCAGGCCGGTGTTGTAGTGACCGGACTGCGGGCAGTACTTGCAGTCTTCCGGGCAGGCGCCAGTCTTGATCGACAACAAGGTCGAGACCTGCACGCGGTTGGCGTTGAAATGCGCGCGGTGCACCGTTTGCGCCTGGAACAGCAAGTCGTTGAAGGGCTGTACGAAGAGTGCTCTGACTTCGGCCAAAGACCAGTCGTGACGCAGGGTGGCGGTGGTGCTCGCGCTCATGGGTAATTCCTTGGTTATGCTTGGTTCGCGACTGGGGAAACGGAATACCCACAGGCGCTACACGGATGTTCGGCATATTTAAGGAAGAGTCATGCGCTGTCAACCACGATACAAAGGGTCGGTTTACATCTGTTTAAAAAACGTACAGACATGTTTGTTGTGCGATGAGGCCGCAGAAGCAGAAATGCCAATTTGCGTCGCTTGCGAAACTGAACTGCCGTGGCTCGGAGACCACTGCGTCACCTGTGCATTGCCGCTGGCCGCCGCGGGCCTAACCTGCGGCGAGTGCCTGCTAGAGCCGCCGGCGTTCGAACAGGTCGTTGTGCCGTGGTTGTATGGCTTCCCGGTTGACAGTTTGATTACGCGGTTTAAACACAACGCGAAATGGCCGTTTGGCCACCTGCTCGCCGACGTTCTCGGGCAATACCTGCAACATCGCTTCGAAGAGGATCTGCCGAGGCCGGATGTGTTGTTGCCGGTGCCGCTGGCGAAACAGCGCTTGCGTCAACGGGGCTTCGATCAGGCGGCAATGCTGGCGCGATGGTTGAGCGCGTCGCTGGATTTGCCCTGTGAGGAACGGATGCTGCACAGGGTGCAAAACACCAGCGCCCAGCAGGATCTCGACGCCAAAGCGCGCAAACGTAACTTGCGTGAAGCGTTCAGTCTGGATCCTGACGCCAAAGTCCAAGGCCGACATCTGGCGTTGGTCGATGATGTGCTGACCACCGGCGCCACGGCCCAAGCGTTAGCCCGATTGCTAATGAATGCCGGTGCAGCAAGAGTCGATGTCTACTGCCTCGCCCGCACGCCAAAACCCGGAACCTGAAACCAACACATAACCCCTGTAGCAGCTGCGGCACGCTGCGATCTTTTGATCTTCAAAAACAACATCAAAAGATCGCAGCGTGCCGCAGCTCCTACAAGGGATTGGGTTGGGCTTGACTCTCGCGTGGCAAGCAGCCAACTTCACTCCCCACCGCCACGGCTAAAAAGCACCCCTTCATGTCCATGCCTTCCCTGCTCTCCCAGCACATCGTCCGTCGTCCGCAGCGTATCGCCCTGCTGCAACACATCGCCGAACAAGGCTCGATCACCCGCGCCGCAAAAAGCGCCGGTCTGAGCTACAAAGCCGCGTGGGACGCCATCGATGAGCTGAACAATCTGGCGCAGAAACCGTTGGTCGAACGCGCCGTCGGTGGCAAGGGCGGCGGTGGCGCCAAGCTGTCCAGCGAAGGCGAACGCGTGCTGCGCCTGTATCAAAAGCTGCAAGCCTTGCAGGCGCAGGTGCTGGAAGCGGCGGAAGACGCCAGCGATCTCGATCTGCTCGGCCGATTGATGCTGCGAACCAGCGCGCGCAATCAGTTGCACGGCAAAGTCATCGCCATCGAAGCGCAGGGCCGCAATGACTTGATCCGTCTCGAACTGGCCGAAGGGCTGAGCCTCGACGCACAGATCACCCACGACAGCACCGTGCACCTTGAACTGCAAAACGGTACCGAAGTGGTCGCGCTGATCAAGGCCGGCTGGCTGGAATTGCTCACCGCTGAACAATCTGCAACGCCGGGACACAATCTCCTCACCGGCACCATCGAAGCGATCCTTGACGCCGAAGACGGCCCGAGTGAAGTGCGAATCTCCCTGCCCAACGGCCACACACTCTGCGCGCTGGCTGAGCCGATGGATCTGCGCACCCGTGGGCTGACCGTCGAACAACCGGTGCAGGTGCAGTTCTCGCCGTCGAATGTGTTGATCGGTACGCCGCTCTAAATCGAGCCTGCAACAAAAACGTCATAGACCCTGATTAAGGTGGCTGCCAAACCAAGCAGGGAGCCTGACGTGAGCCTATTAGAAGAAAACCAATCCACTGACCTGGAAAAAATGGTCGGCCTCAGCCGTCGCGGCTTCATCAGCGCCGGCGCGTTGTGCGGCGCGGCGATGTTCCTTGGCGGTAACCTGCTGAGCCGCAGCGTGCTGGCCGCCAGCGTCAGCGCCGGCAATAGCAGCCTGCTCGGTTTCGACAGCATTCCCGCCGCGACCAGCGACGTCATCAGCCTGCCCAAAGGCTACAAGTCTTCGGTGCTGATCAGTTGGGGCCAGCCGCTGAGCAAGAACGGCCCGGCCTTTGACCCGAGTGGCAACGGCAGCGCCGCCGCACAGGAAGTGCAGTTCGGCGACAACAACGACGGCATGAGCCTGTTCGCCTTCCCCGATGACAAAAACCGCGCGCTGATGGCGATCAACAACGAATACACCAACTATCGCTACCTCTACCCGCACGGCGGCATGCCGCAGTCGGCCGAAGAAGTGCGCAAGGCGCTGGCCTGTGAAGGCGTGTCGGTGATTGAAGTGCAGCGCAAGAGTGGTCAGTGGCAGTTCGTTCAGGGCTCGCGCTACAACCGCCGCATTCACGGCAACTCGCCGTTGCGCATTGGCGGCCCGGCGGCTGGTCACGAGTTGCTGAAAACCAGCGCCGACCCGAGCGGCAAAAAAGTCCTCGGCACCTTTCAGAATTGCGCCAACGGCAAAACGCCGTGGGGCACTTACCTGACCTGCGAAGAGAACTTCACCGACTGCTTCGGCAGCAGCAACGCCGAGCAGAAATTCGACGCCGCGCAAAAACGCTACGGCGTGGTCGCCACCAGCAAAGAGATCAACTGGCACCCGCACGATCCGCGCTTCGACATGGCGAAGAATCCCAACGAGCTCAACCGTCACGGCTGGGTGGTCGAGATCGATCCGTTCGATCCGCAATCGACACCGGTCAAACGCACAGCGCTGGGCCGCTTCAAACATGAAAACGCCGCACTGGCGGAAACCGCTGACGGCCACGCCGTGGTGTACATGGGCGACGACGAGCGCGGCGAGTTCATCTACAAATTCGTCAGCCGCGACAAGATCAACCACCGCAACGCCAAGGCCAATCGCGACATTCTCGATCACGGCACTTTGTACGTGGCCAAGTTCGACGCCGGCGACAGCAACCCCGATCACCCGAAGGGCCAAGGCCAGTGGATCGAACTGAGCCACGGTAAAAACGGCATCGACGCCAGCAGCGGTTTTGCCGATCAGGCCGAAGTGCTGATTCACGCGCGCCTCGCTGCGAGCGTCGTCGGTGCAACGCGCATGGATCGCCCGGAGTGGATCGTCGTCAGCCCCAAGGACGGCCAGGTTTATTGCACCCTGACCAACAACGCCAAACGTGGCGAGGACGGGCAACCGGTGGGCGGGCCGAACCCGCGTGAGAAGAATGTCTACGGGCAGATTCTGCGCTGGCGCACCGACCGTGATGATCACGGCTCGAACACCTTCGCCTGGGATCTGTTTGTGGTCGCCGGCAATCCGGGTGTGCACGCCGGGACGCCGAAGGGCGGATCGTCGAACATCACCCCGCAGAACATGTTCAACAGCCCCGATGGTTTGGGTTTTGACGATGCCGGGCGGCTGTGGATTCTGACTGACGGCGATTCGAGCAACGCCGGGGATTTTGCCGGAATGGGCAATAACCAGATGTTGTGCGCCGATCCTGTGACCGGTGAGATTCGCCGGTTTATGGTCGGGCCGATTGGTTGTGAGGTGACGGGGATCAGCTTCTCGCCGGATCAGAAGACGCTGTTTGTCGGGATTCAGCATCCGGGGGAGAACGGTGGGTCGACGTTCCCGGAGCATTTGCCGAATGGCAAACCGCGGTCGTCGGTGATGGCGATCACCCGTGAGGACGGCGGGATCGTCGGCGCCTGACAGGCCCTCATCGCGAGCGGGCTCACTCCTACAGGGTACGCATTCCAAATGTAGGAGTGAGCCTGCTCGCGATAGCGTCAGCGAAGACACCAACCACCTCCCCCGCTGCCATCTGCGCTACCATGCTGGGCCGGACGCGGCAGCCTGCTGCGCGCAGGAGTCAGCATGGCCCACCCGTTTGAAACCCTCACACCCGATCTCGTGCTCGATGCCGTTGAAAGCATCGGTTTTCTCAGTGATGCGCGCATTCTGGCGCTCAACAGCTACGAGAACCGCGTCTATCAGGTCGGCATCGAAGACTCCGAACCGCTGATCGCCAAGTTCTACCGCCCGCAACGCTGGACCAACGAAGCCATCCTCGAAGAACACAAATTCACCTTCGAACTGGCCGACGTCGACATCCCGGTGGTTGCACCCATGATCCACAACGGCGAAACCCTGCACGAACACGCCGGTTTCCGCTTCACCCTGTTTCCGCGTCGTGGCGGCCGGGCGCCGGAGCCGGGCAATCTTGATCAGCTGTATCGCCTCGGCCAGTTGCTCGGGCGCATTCACGCGGTCGGCGCGACCAAGCCGTTCGAACACCGTGAAGCGCTGGGCGTACAGAACTTCGGCCACGCCTCGCTGAACACTTTGCTCGAAGGCAATTTCATTCCGAAAAGTTTGCTGCCGGCTTATGAGTCGGTGGCCCGCGATCTGCTCAAGCGTGTCGAGGATGTCTACGCCGCGACGCCGCACCAGAACATCCGCATGCACGGCGACTGTCACCCCGGCAACATGATGTGCCGCGACGAGATGTTCCACATCGTCGACCTCGACGACTGCCGCATGGGCCCGGCGGTGCAGGACATCTGGATGATGCTCGCCGGCGACCGTCAGGAATGCCTCGGGCAGTTATCGGAATTGATGGATGGCTACAACGAGTTTCACGATTTCGACCCGCGCGAACTGGCGCTGATCGAACCGCTGCGCGCCTTGCGTCTGATGCACTACAGCGCGTGGCTGGCACGACGCTGGGATGACCCGGCGTTCCCGCACAGTTTCCCGTGGTTCGGCACCGAGCGTTATTGGGGCGATCAGGTGTTGGCGTTACGCGAACAACTGTCGGCCCTCAATGAAGAGCCGCTGAAGTTGTTCTGACACAGGAAAGGATCAGCGCGCCCACGGTGCCCGGCGCGAATCGTTGAGACCCAGCAGATAGCTGTCGCCACCCAACTGGCTCATCTGCTGGCGAATCCAGCCGGCGCGGCGCGACACGTAAGCGGTCGGATGGCTGGCGCTCCACACGCGCGGATTCGGCAACACCGCCGCCAGATAACTCGCCTGCTGGCGCGACAGCGACTTGGCGCTCACACCGAAATGATGACGGGCGGCAGCTTCGGCGCCGAACACACCGTCATCCCACTCGACGCTGTTCAGGTACACCTCAAGAATCCGCTCCTTGGGCCAGAACACCTCGATCAGCGCGGTAAACCAGGCTTCGAGGCCTTTGCGCAGATAGCTGCGCCCTGCCCACAGAAACAGGTTTTTCGACACTTGCTGGCTCAAGGTGCTGGCGCCGCGAATCGAGCCCCCGAGTTCGTTGTGCGCCAGTGCGGCCTGAATTGCGCTGAAATCAAAACCCCAGTGCTCGGGGAATTTCTGATCCTCGCCGGCCATGACCGCGACTTTGAGATCGTCGGAGATCTCGTCCCACGGCTTCCACGTGCGTTGCAGATCAATCGGCTCGCCGTCGACCCACGACTCGACCTTGCGCTCGACCATCAGCGCCGTGCCCGGCGGCGGTACGAAACGAAAGATCAGCACCAGCACGATGCTGCCGCCCGCGAACCAGAGCAGGGCCTTCGTAAGACGACGGAAAATTGTACGCAGCATAGAGATGGCTTGGCCGAACCCGTGGAGCGGGCCATTATACAGACCCTGCCGATCGAGTCTGACTGGAGTTCTTCATGTTGCGTGGCTTTCTGCTGCTGGCCGCTTTCTTTGGTTTTACCGGTGTCGCGCTGGGCGCATTCGCCGCCCACGGCCTGAAAAACCGTCTGACGCCGGAATATCTGGCGATTTTCCACACCGGCGTCACCTACCAATTGGTGCACACCCTGGCGCTGTTTGGCGTCGCGCTGCTGGCCACGCAGATTCAGGGCCGACTGGTCGCTTGGGCCGGCGTGTCGTTCACTGTCGGCATTCTGCTGTTCTCCGGCAGCCTGTATGTGCTGACCACCACCGGCATCAGCAAGCTCGGCATCATCACCCCGTTCGGCGGCCTCGCCTTCCTGATCGGCTGGCTGTGCCTGGGCCTCGCCGCGTGGCGCCTGACCTGACCTGACCTGACCTGACCTCCGACCTTAACTGATCGCAAACCGCTCTCTGTATCTGATCGCAAACCGCTCCCTGTAGGAGCTGCCGCAGGCTGCGATCTTTTGATCTTGAAAAACAACATCAAAAGATCGCAGCCTGCGGCAGCTCCTACAGAGGCCTGGGCATTTCAGCGGGGCAGCGGGTTTCAAGACGAATGGCTTGGGTCACCCTGTCTGATCGGGCTAGAATGCCAGCCCCTAAAAATGATGGCGGCATTGCGCATGCGCATTCAGTTGAACGGCGAATCCCTTGAACTGCCCGACGGTGAAACCGTTGCGGCCCTGATCACCCGTCTGGAACTGACCGGACGCCGGGTGGCAGTTGAACTCAATCTGGATATCGTCCCGCGCAGCCAGCATGCCGACACCACGCTCAACGACGGCGACAACGTTGAAGTCGTGCACGCCATCGGCGGCGGCTAAGCGGGCGGCCCGCAAGGGCACAGAATTCTGCAAGACCCTCACTCCTAAAGAGGATTCCCCATGAGCATCGTTCGTAGCGACAAGCCTTTTGTGCTGGCCGGTCGTACTTACCAGTCGCGTTTGCTGGTTGGTACCGGCAAGTACCGTGACATGGAAGAAACCCGTCAGGCCATCGAAGCCTCGGGTGCCGAGATCGTCACCTTCGCCGTGCGCCGCACCAACCTCGGTCAGATCGAAGGCGAGCCGAACCTGCTCGACGTGTTGTCGCCGGAGCGCTACACCTTCCTGCCGAACACCGCCGGTTGCTACGACGCCATCGAAGCCGTGCGCACCTGCCGCCTGGCCCGTGAGCTGCTCGACGGTCACAACCTGGTGAAGCTGGAAGTCCTGGCTGACCAGAAGACCCTGTTCCCTAACGTCATCGAAACCCTCAAGGCTGCCGAAACGCTGGTCAAGGAAGGTTTCGACGTGATGGTCTACACCAGCGATGACCCGATCATCGCCCGCCAACTGGCAGAAATCGGCTGCATCGCGGTGATGCCGCTGGCCGGCCTGATCGGTTCCGGTCTGGGGATCTGCAACCCGTACAACCTGCAGATCATCCTTGAAGAAGCCAAGATTCCTGTGTTGGTCGATGCCGGTGTCGGCACTGCGTCCGACGCAACCATCGCCATGGAACTGGGTTGCGATGCGGTGCTGATGAACTCGGCCATCGCCCACGCCCAGCAGCCGGTGATGATGGCTGAAGCCATGAAACACGCCATCGTTGCAGGCCGTCTGGCCTACCTCGCTGGCCGTATGCCGAAAAAACTCTATGCCAGCGCCTCTTCGCCGCTGGATGGTCTGATCAAGTAAGAGCCATTGATGACTGAATCGAACGACACGCCTATCCAGCCGGAAGAAGGCGACGAGCGCCAACACCGCCGCATCAAGAGCTTCGTGATGCGCGCCGGGCGCATGACCGAAGGCCAGCAAAAAGGTCTGGATCAAGGCACCCCGCTGTTCGTGCTGCCGCTGGCTGACGCGCCGGTGGATTACGATCAAGTGTTCGGCCGTTCGGCACCGCGCTCGCTGGAGATCGGTTTCGGCATGGGCCACTCGCTGCTGGAAATGGCTGCAGCGGCACCGGATCAGGATTTCATCGGCGTTGAAGTTCACCGTCCGGGTGTTGGCGCGCTGCTCAATGGCGTGCTGACGCAGGGCCTGACCAACCTGCGGGTCTACGATTGCGACGCGATCGAAGTGCTCAACCGCTGCATCGCCGACAACAGCCTCGATCGCCTGATGCTGTTTTTCCCGGATCCGTGGCACAAGAGCCGTCACCACAAGCGTCGGATCGTTCAGGCGTCGTTCGCTGAACTGGTGCGCAGCAAGTTGAAAGTCGGCGGCATTCTGCACATGGCCACCGACTGGGAACCGTATGCCGAATACATGCTGGAAGTGATGAACGTCGCCCCGGGCTATCGCAACCTTGCCGAAGACGGCAAGTGCGTACCGCGCCCGGCCGAACGCCCGATCACCAAGTTCGAACGCCGCGGCGAACGTCTTGGCCACGGCGTGTGGGATCTGAAGTTCGAAAAACTGTCCTAAGCATCACGCGATGATCGTTGCCACGCTCTGCGTGGGAATGCTGCCCGGGACGCTCTGCGTCCCACAGCGGACGCAGAGCGTCCATTGAGGCATTCCCACGCGGAGCATGGGAACGATCAAAAGCGGCCGAAAGATCAGCGGCGGTCGGCGACTACGCCGATGAGGACGAGAACTACCAACAGCACTGGCGCCAGGCTGTAGTTGTTGAATTGGCTCAAGCCTTTGATCACCCACGGTGTCGCGTAGATCAGCGCCGCGCCGCTGCCGATCACGCACAGCAGCGCCATCAGCGGTACGCGCAAAGCGCCGGCGATGCTGCCCAAGCGTTGCTCGACCCAGCCTTTGAAGTCGGCGCCGAACAACACCAGCAGGCAACCCACCAGCGCCAGGGCGATTTCCGAGAGGTTGCTGCGGCTCCAGCGGGAGACGGTGGCGAGCAGGTCGAGTATCAAATCCATGGTTTTTCCTTAGGGCTGCCGTTGGGCGTTGGGCTCAGCTCAGAAATTTCTGCAGCAAATCGTTGAGGAACAATTGTCCGCGCTCGGTGGCCGCCAGACGTGACGGTTCGACCTGCAACAGACCACTTTGTTCTGCATCTGCCCGGGCCTCGGCGAGACTGTCGAGCGACAGCCCGGTGCGCTGCGGATAGAGCCGCGATTCCACGCCATCAGTCAGGCGCAACGCGTTCATCAAAAAGTCGAAGGGCAGCTCATCATTGCTCAGCGATTTCTCGCCAGCCTGAAAGTTTTTCGCCGGATTCAGATAGTCCTTCGGCAACCGTGTCTTCCACGTCCGCACGATGCGCCCGTCGGGATGACTCAACTTGCCATGCGCACCCGCGCCAATGCCGATGAAGTCGCCAAAACTCCAGTAATTGAGGTTATGCCGCGCCGGTCGCCCGGCCTGTGCATAAGCCGACACTTCGTACTGCGCGTAACCGTGCTCGGCCAACAGCGCCTGCCCGGCTTCTTGAATGTCCCACAGCGTGTCGTCTTCCGGCAGCACTGGCGGCTGATTCCAGAACACCGTGTTCGGCTCCAGCGTCAGTTGATACCAGGAAATGTGCGTCGGATTCAGCTCGATGGCCTGGCGCAGATCGCTCAAGGCATCGTCCAGCGACTGATCGGGCAAACCGTGCATCAAGTCGAGGTTGAAGTTATCGAACCCGGCCTGCCGCGCCATACCCGCCGCGCGCACCGCTTCGTCACCGTTGTGAATGCGGCCCAGCGCCTTGAGCTTTTCCTGCTGGAAGCTCTGGATACCGATCGACAGACGATTGATCCCCAGCTTGCGGTAGGCGACAAACTTCTCTTGCTCGAACGTGCCCGGATTGGCTTCCAGGGTAATTTCGATGTCGTCGGCAAACGGAATGCGCTGCTCGACGCCTTCAAGCAAACGCCCAAGCGCTTCAGCGCTGAACAGGCTCGGCGTACCGCCACCGAAGAAAATCGACGTCAGCTCTCGGCCATAAACCGCGTGCAGATCCTGATCAAGATCGGCCAGCAAGGCATCGATGTATTCCTGCTCCGGCAACACCGGGCTGGCGGTGTGCGAGTTGAAATCGCAATACGGGCATTTGCGCACACACCACGGGATGTGGATGTACAGCGACAAGGGCGGCAGCGTGGGCAGCGGCGCCCGAGGCGAAGATGCGGCGCCGCCGACAATCAGCGACGACGCAGAAGAGTCACGGGTCATTTCAAGCCCAGACGCTGGCGCAGCAGATCCATTGCACGGGCGCGGTGGCTGATCTGGTTCTTGTCGGCCGGGCTCAGTTCGGCGCTGGACACATCACGCTCCGGCACCCAGAACAGCGGGTCATAACCGAAACCGTGCTCGCCGCTGGCAGCGGTCAGAATGCGCCCGTGCCACAGGCCTTCGCAGAGGATCGGCAATGGATCATCGGCATGACGCACCAGCGCCAGCACACAAACGAACTGCGCACCGCGTTCGGCTTCCGGCACGTCCTTCAAGGCGTCGAGCAGTTTGGCGTTGTTCGCCGCATCGCCCTTGCCGTCGGCATAACGCGCCGAATAGATGCCCGGCGCACCGCCAAGGAAATCCACCGCCAGACCGGAATCGTCGGCCAGCGCCGGCAGCCCGGAAATGCGTGCGGCGTTGCGCGCCTTGAGGATAGCGTTCTCGACGAACGACAGACCGGTTTCTTCCGGCTCGACCTTGCTCCACTCGCCAATCGAGCGCAGTTGCACCGATTCGCCGAGCATGGCCTGAAGTTCTTTGAGTTTGCCGGCGTTATGGCTGGCCAGTACGAGCTGCTTGATGTTCATTATTCGCCGGGAAAAAGTTCTTGGTTGAAATTGATGGTGTTGATCTTGTCGCCGTTCTGCACCTTGATTTCAAAGGTGCGGGTTTCCTGTTGTTCCACCGGGTATTGGGCGATGTAGTACACCGCGCCCTGTTCGGTGACCTGACGGAAATTCAGCGGCACGCTCTTGCTGGTCAGGTCTTTGACTGTGCCGGTGACGCTGGCGATCAGCGGTTTGCCGTCCTTGATCACCGAGACATTGATCACGCCCTGATTCTTGCTGCGGATCAGCTCCGCGGCTTTGGCGATGTCCGGTTGCAGGTACGTCGAGTTGAAAGTGTTGTAGTGCACCGTCACGTCGCCAAAGGTTTCCTGACGCTCACCTTTGATGACGTCGGCCGCCAGAGCGCTGGCGCTCAGGCAGGCAGTCAATAACAACAACGCTAAACGACCCATGATCGTGCTCCTCGAAATGGCGTGGCTCAGACCGCGACCTTGTGGTCGGCAAGCACCGGGCTGCTGACGCGGTAGATACCAATCTCACCTAATAGATTAGGCCATAGCTTACTGGCCCACCCGTGACGGTGCTGTTGATCCACGGCAAGCCGATCAATGACCTTCGCGTCACGTTCGCGGCAAAGTGCCTCAAAGTCTTCGAAGGTGCAGAAGTGGATGTTCGGCGTGTTGTACCAGGTGTACGGCAGAAATTCCGAAACCGGCATGCGCCCCTTGCTCGCCAGATACCAGCGGCAGCGCCAGTGGCCGAAGTTCGGGAAGGTGATGATGCACTGACGACCGACCCGCAGCATTTCGTCGAGGATCTTGTCCGGGTAGTGCACGGCTTGCAGGGCCTGGGTCATGACGACGATGTCGAAACTGTTGCTGGCGAAGTTGCCCAGGCCCTTGTCCAGATCCTGCTCGATGACGTTGACGCCTTTGGCCACGCATTGGGCGATGTTGTCGGCGTCGTTTTCCAGGCCATAACCGGTGACGTTCTTGTTGTCGCGCAGCCAGGTCAGCAGTTCGCCGTCACCGCAACCGAGGTCGAGGACGCGGCTGCCGGCGGGGATCCATTCCTGGATGATTTCCAGATCAGCTCTCATGGCTTTCTCACAACGTGATGCGGTTCATGTAATTGCCGAACGCCTGCAAGTAGCGCGGGATCGGAATCAGGAAGGCGTCGTGGCCCTGCGGTGCGTCGATTTCCAGATAGCTGACGTCTTTGCGCGCCGCCATCAGCGCATCCACCAGTTCCCGCGAACGCGCCGGGGAGAAACGCCAGTCGGTGGTGAACGACATCACGCAAAACTTGGCCGTGGCGTTTTCGAAGGTTTTCGCCAGATCGTCGTCGAAGTTCGCCGCCGGATCGAAGTAATCCAGCGCCTTGGTCATCAACAGATAGGTGTTGGCGTCGAAGCGTCCGGAGAACTCTTCGCCCTGATAACGCAGGTAGCTTTCGACCTGAAACTCGACACTGTGGAAGTCGTAGTTAAGCTTCTCGCTCTTCAGACCACGGCCGAATTTCTCGCCCATCGAATCGTCGGACAGGTACGTGATGTGCCCGACCATGCGCGCCAGCATCAAGCCGCGCTTGGGGATCACGCCCGCTTCCTGGAACGAACCGCCGTGGAATTCCGGATCCGTGAGGATCGCCTGACGGGCGACTTCGTTGAAGGCGATGTTCTGCGCCGACAGCTTCGGTGCCGAGGCGATGGCCAGGCAGTGACGCACGCGATCCGGATAGGTGATCGTCCATTGCAGCGCCTGCATGCCGCCGAGGCTGCCGCCAATCACCGCCGCCCACTGGCCGATGCCGAGCAGGTCAGCGAGACGCGCCTGGCTGTGCACCCAATCTTCCACGGTGAGCACCGGGAAGTCGGCACCGAACGGTTTGCCGGTCTCCGGGTTGATGCTGCTCGGGCCGGTGGAGCCGTTGCAGCCGCCGAGGTTGTTCAGGCTGACCACGAAGAATTTATTGGTGTCGATCGGTTTGCCGGGGCCGATGCAGCTGTCCCACCAACCGGGTTTACGGTCGTCGACGCTGTGATAGCCAGCGGCGTGGTGGTGGCCGGACAAGGCGTGGCAAATCAGTACGGCGTTGCTCGCTTGCGCGTTCAGCGTGCCGTAGGTTTCGTAGATCAGGTCATAGGCGGCCAGCGACCGGCCACAGGCCAGCGCCAGCGGTTCGCTGAAGTGCGCGGTTTGCGGCGTCACCAGACCAACAGAATCGGGGGGAAAGGCAGTTGGCATCGACCCTGCTCTCGTTGAAATGAGGCGTAAGTCTAAAGACCGGGGGGGTTAGCGGCAAGCAACGATCGGGCCTCATTCATCGAACGCGACCCCTGTGGCGAGGGGATTTATCCCCGATCGGCTGCGCAGCAGTCGCAAAACCTGCTGACACGGACTGGCTGGAAGAAAGCAAGGGGCGGCTTCGCCACCCATCGGGGATAAATCCCCTCGCCACAAGTGCTGCACTGCTCGATCACGGGCGCACCAGGTCAGGCAAATCCGGCAATTTCTTCGGCGAGCAAATCTTCACTCGCTTCTGCCGGTTCAGCTCACCGCTGAGCAAACTCACCTGGCTCTTCGAAACCCCAAACGCCTTGGCCAGAAAACCCATCAGACAAGCATTGGCCTTGCCCTCGACCGGCGGCGCGGTCAGGCGAATCTTCAAACGATCACCGTGCAGCCCGGCGAAATCATCGCTACGGGCTGCCGGTTGCAGGTGACACTCGAGGATCAAGTCGTCACCGTCCCATCGAAACCAGCTCACATCAGCAGACGGAGGATTTCCGGCATCATCGTCATCGCCGCCAGATTGTTGATCACCAGCATGTCGATCAGCTTCAGCGCGAGGAAGGCGAAGATCGGCGACAGATCCAGACCGCCGAGGTTTGGCAGGATTTTGCGGAACGGCGCCAATGCCGGTTCGCAGATCTGATTAACCAGCTCAGCACCCGGATTGTGGCTGCCCGGTGCGACCCACGACAGAATCACGCTGATGATCAGGGCGAAGAAGAAGATCTTCAGGAACAGCGCGGTCACGCCGATCAGCGACCAGATAAACAGTTGCAGCGGGTTACCAGTGGTGCCGTACGTCAGCAGCAGGGTCAGCGCCATCAGCGCCAGTTGCACCAGAATTGCCAATACCAGCGAGGACATGTCCAGACCGAACACGCTCGGAATGATCCGGCGCAGCGGTTTGAGCAGAGGCTGGGTCGCTTTGACGATGAACTGGCACAGCGGGTTGTAGAAATTCGCCCGCACCAGTTGCAGCACGAAACGCAGCAGCACGATCAGCAGGTACAGACTGCCGAGGGTTTGCAGCACGTAAACCGCTGCAGTGTTCAATCCAATCATGTAAGGCTCCTTATTTGCCCAGTTGTTCGGCCATTTCGGCCGAGCGGTGCGCGGCGGCGCCGAGTGCGGTTTCGACCAGGGCTTCGAAGCCATTGGCCTGGAAAGATTTGATCGCGGCTTCTGTGGTGCCATTTGGCGAAGTCACACGACGACGCAGTTCGGCGGCGTCGACATCGCTTGCGACCGCCATGTGCGCGGCGCCCAAGGCGGTTTGCAGCGTCAGTTGTTCAGCAACTTCCTTCGGCAGACCGAGTTTGACGCCGGCAGCGGTCATCGCTTCGATCAGCAGGAAGAAGTACGCCGGGCCGGAGCCGGACACTGCCGTCACCGCATCCAGTTGCTGTTCTTCGTTCAGCCACAGGGCGATGCCGACGGCGGACAGCAGCTCTTCAGCCTGCTGACGCTGCTCGGCAGTCACTTCGCTGGTCGCGTACAAACCGCTGACGCCCTGACGCAGCAGCGCCGGGGTGTTCGGCATGCAACGCACGATCGGCTGCTCGCCCAACCAAGCGGTCATGCTGGCGCAGGTGATGCCAGCGGCAATCGACACCACCAGTTGATTCGGTTTCAGGCTCGGGCGAATCGCTTCGCACACGGTTTTCATGGCTTGCGGCTTGACCGCCAGCACGATCACGTCGACGCCGTCGATGGCTTGAGCGTTGTCGGCAAACGTTTCGATGCCGTGCTCAGCGCTGACCTTGGCGCGGGTTTCTTCGCCCGGATCGCTGGCACGGATGTGTGCAGCGTCCAGACCTTTGGCGCGCAGGCCGCCGATCAAACTGGCCGCCATGTTGCCCGCACCGATAAACGCAATACGTGTGTTGCTCATGTGTGGTCCTTATCTGCAAACGTTCAAGATTGGGAATAGTCGCGGGCGCCAAACAGGGCCGTACCGATACGCACCCAAGTGGCGCCTTGGGCGATGGCCGACTCAAGGTCGTGGCTCATGCCCATGGAAAGTGTGTCGAGCGGCAAATCGAGGCTCGCCTGCAATTTCTGCACGGCGGCGAAGGCCGCGTCTTGCTCGGCGCGGTCGTCGGTCGGCTCGGGAATCGCCATCAAGCCGCGCAGTTTCAAACGCGGCAAAGTGCTGATGGCCGCGGCCAGCGCCGGCAGATCGTCAGGCGTGCAGCCGGATTTACTCGCCTCACCGCTGACGTTGACCTGAATGCAGATGTTCAGCGGCGGCAGTTCGGCCGGGCGTTGTTCGGACAGACGTTGAGCGATTTTCAGGCGATCCACGGAGTGCACCCAGTCGAAATGCTCGGCAATCGCGCGAGTCTTGTTCGATTGAATGGGGCCGATGAAGTGCCAGATCAAGGGCAGATCCGCCAGTTCGAGCTGTTTGCTCAAGGCTTCCTGCAGGTAGTTCTCACCAAAGTCGCGCAGGCCGGCGGCATACGCTTCGCGCAGGGCCTCGGCGGGTTTGGTCTTGCTCACGGCGAGCAACTGGACGCTGTTTTCAGGACGGTGTGCGGCTTGGGTCGCGGTCTGGATGCGCGAACCAACGTGGGAAATGTTGTCTGCTATCGTGGACATCAAGAGGCGCCAGCGGTCTGAAGGTTCGCGGCATTCTACTGGAATTGAGGAACGCTATGGATATCACTGAACTGCTGGCCTTCAGCGCCAAACAAGGCGCGTCCGACCTGCACCTATCGGCCGGTCTGCCGCCGATGATCCGCGTCGACGGCGATGTACGACGGATCAATCTGCCGCCGCTGGATCACAAGCAAGTGCACGAACTGATCTACGACATCATGAACGACACCCAGCGGGTCGACTTCGAGAAACATCTGGAAACCGACTTTTCCTTCGAAGTCCCCGGCGTGGCGCGCTTTCGGGTCAATGCGTTCAACCAGAACCGTGGCGCCGGCGCCGTATTCCGTACCATTCCGTCAAAAGTGCTGAGCATGGACGACCTCGCCATGGGCGATGTTTTCCGCAAGATCACCGACGCGCCGCGCGGGCTGGTACTGGTCACCGGGCCGACCGGCTCGGGCAAGTCGACCACGCTGGCGGCGATGATCGATTACCTCAACAACCATCGCCATCACCACATCCTGACCATCGAAGACCCGATCGAATTCGTTCACGAATCGCGCAAATGTTTGATCAATCAGCGCGAAGTCCACCGCGATACGCGCAGTTTCGCCACGGCATTACGTTCGGCGCTAAGGGAGGACCCGGACGTGATTCTCGTCGGTGAGATGCGCGATCTGGAAACCATTCGCCTGGCACTGACCGCTGCTGAAACCGGGCATCTGGTGTTCGGCACCCTGCACACCACGTCGGCGGCGAAAACCATCGACCGTGTGGTGGACGTGTTCCCCGGTGACGAGAAATCGATGGTGCGTTCGATGCTCTCGGAGTCGTTGCTGGCGGTGGTCTCACAGACGCTGATCAAGAAGATCGGCGGCGGTCGGGTCGCGGCGCACGAGATCATGCTCGGTACCTCAGCGATCCGTAATCTGATCCGCGAAGACAAAGTCGCGCAGATGTATTCGGCGATTCAGACCGGTGGCTCGCTGGGCATGCAGACCCTCGACATGTGCCTGAAAGATTTGGTGAGCAAAGGCTTGATCAGCCGCGAGCATGCACGGGAGAAAGCGCGGACGCCGGATAATATCTGATCGCTTTTATTCAGCCTCCCCGGTGGAGGCTCAATCCTTCGTTCACACATTCCTGACCAATCAGCTACGGCATTCGCTGGCAAACCTCCTTACAATCCCCTCCTTTGTTAGCTGCCTAAGCAAGGATTCTGCATGCAAGCTGCCAACCCGCGTCGCGGGTACATTCTGGGCCTCACGGCCTACATCATCTGGGGCCTGTTCCCGATCTATTTCAAAGCCATCGCCGAAGTACCGGCAGTCGAGATCATCATCCATCGGGTGCTGTGGTCGGCGCTGTTCGGCGCGTTGCTGCTGATGGTGTGGAAACACCCGGGCTGGCTGCGCGAGTTGCTCGACAATCCCAAACGTCTGGCGATTCTGGCCTTGAGCGGCACGCTGATCGCGGCCAACTGGCTGACGTATGTGTGGTCGGTGAACAACGGACGCATGCTGGAAGCGAGCCTCGGTTACTACATCAACCCGTTGGTGAATGTGTTGCTGGGGATGATGATTCTCGGCGAACGACTGCGGCGGATGCAGTGGATTGCGGTTGGGCTAGCCGCGGTGGGTGTGGCGCAGCAGGTCTGGCAGGTCGGCAGTCTGCCGTGGGTGTCGCTGGTGCTGGCGCTGACCTTCGGTTTTTATGGGCTGATCCGCAAACAGGCGCCAGTCAAGGCGTTGCCGGGTCTGGTGGTGGAAACCTGGATGCTGGTGCCGATTGCCATCGCCTGGCTGCTGTTCAACCAGACCGCGACCAGCGCGCAACCTGAGTTCTGGACAACCTCGCAAGCCTGGTGGCTGGTCGCCGCCGGCCCGGTGACGCTGGTGCCGCTGGTGTGTTTCAACGCAGCCGCGCGGCATTTGCCCTACACCACGCTGGGCTTCCTGCAATACCTCGCGCCGACGCTGGTGCTGCTGCAAGCGGTGCTGCTGTTTGGCGAGCACTTGTCGTCCAGCACGCTGGTCGCGTTCATGTTTATTTGGGCCGGTCTGGCGGTGTACAGCGTCGATGCGTGGATAAGTTTGCGCCGGCGCAGCTGATCAAAAAACACACAAACCTCCGCAGGCCACGGTTCTCGTGGCCTGCAACGTTCCGTCCAAAGGTTATCCACAGCGTGATCCCCGCCGTTTGTGTGCAAGTCACTGAATGCTGGCGGTTTTTTGATCAACTCCAGCAAAGCCACGGCGGGCGTGGCGTTGCGCGCAGTCTCTACAGGTTATCCACAGGCAGGTGCACGTTAAAACTGGATAACCTGATTGGCGTTTAAAGGTCTGTGCGTAACACCAGTTCGACCATCAAGTCATCGGCCAGGGTTTCCAGGCGTGACTGCAACACGTCGAGTGACAAAGTTAACGGCACGGCGAGAATCGCTTCGGCGTGGAACAGCGGCTCGCTGCTCATCGGCGCCGGACGTACTTCGGTCACCAGCCGTTCGAGGTTCACGCCCTGCTCGCTCAGCAAGCGGGTGATGTCGCGCACAATCCCCGGGCGGTCGTTGCCCACCAGTTCCATGGCGATCGGTTTCCAGGTGCAGGATTGTTCGATACCGCTTTCAGCGATCAACACGCGAATGCCGTGAGTCGACAATGCTTGTAGGGCATCGACCAATTCGTCGTAAGCCTCTGCCGGCACGCCCACCCGCAAAATCCCGGCAAACTGCCCGGCCATCCGCGACATGCGACTTTCCAGCCAGTTACCGCCGTGCTCGGCAATGCATTGGGCAATGCGCTCGACCTGCCCGGGCTTGTCCGGGGCGAAAACGGTGAGTACGAGATGATCCATGGCGCCGCCCTCTTGTCATGACTGTTGTTATAGAAGGGGAAGTATAGGCAAGGGCGTTGATTCAGCCTGACCCGGTGTTGGTATGTGGAAATCACCTGCAGATGATGACCTGTGGCGAGGGGATTTATCCCCGTCCGGCTGCGCAGCAGTCGTAAATCCTGCCAACTCGGTTTACCTGCCAAGAACGCAGGGGGCGGCTTCGCCACCCAACGGGGATAAATCCCCTCGCCACAATTGACCCCACCACCAAGCCCTATGTGACAGATGCCATAGCAGCCAAATAGTATTTATGTGTACAACTTTTGATATTTAGCTGGAACAATCCAATGGTTTTTTGAGAACATCCCGTTCCGCGATGTGACCGCAATGCGACATGAGGTCGCAGAACGACGTAATTAGTCTGATTTTCACAAGCGCAACTCATCATGTAGTATGCCGCAGCGCGCACTACATAACGCTGAATCGATGTCTGCCCGAAGCCTGTTCGCAACCCTGAAAGCCCCGTCAGCAAGGCCCCAAGCCGTTGATTGGTCCCAGCCCAGCCGCCAGCAATGGCATGTACTGGTCGGCAGGTTTGTGGTTTAAATGGCCCAGAGGCTTCATTGTCAAAATTGAAGAGCTGAAAAGCGAAATAGCTGAGCAGAGTGAGGCAAGCAATGACTGAACACGTTCAAGTCGGTGGCCTGCAGGTCGCCAAAGTCCTGTTCGACTTCGTGAACAACGAAGCCATTCCCGGTACCGGCCTCACCGCCGAAAAATTCTGGGAAGGTGCCGACAAGGTCATTCATGACCTGGCGCCGAAGAACAAAGCCCTACTCGCCAAACGCGATGACTTCCAGGCTCGTATTGACGCCTGGCATCAGGAACGCAACGGTCAGGCGCACGACGCCGTGGCCTACAAAGCCTTCCTGCAAGAAATCGGTTATCTGCTGCCAGAAGCGGCTGATTTCCAGGCAACGACGCAAAACGTCGATGATGAAATCGCCCGTACCGCCGGCCCGCAACTCGTTGTGCCGGTGATGAACGCTCGCTTTGCTCTCAATGCTTCGAACGCCCGCTGGGGTTCGCTGTATGACGCCCTTTACGGCACCGACGCGATCAGCGAAGAAGGTGGCGCAGAAAAAGGCAAAGGCTACAACAAGGTGCGTGGCGACAAAGTCATCGCCTTCGCCCGCGCGTTTCTCGACGAAGCCGCGCCATTGGCTGCTGGCTCCCACGTTGATTCGACCGGCTACAAAATCGCCGACGGCAAACTCGTGGTCACCCTCAAGGGCGGCAGCAACAGTGGCCTGCGCGACGATGCACAACTGATCGGTTTCCAGGGCGACGCCAACGCGCCAATCGCGATCCTGCTGAAACACAACGGTCTGCATTTCGAAATCCAGGTCGACGCTACTACCCCGGTTGGCCAGACCGACCCGGCCGGCGTCAAAGACATCCTGATGGAAGCGGCGCTGACCACCATCATGGACTGCGAAGACTCCGTGGCCGCCGTCGATGCTGACGACAAAGTGGTGATCTACCGCAACTGGCTCGGCCTGATGAAGGGCGACCTGTCGGAATCCGTGTCCAAGGGCGGCCAGACCTTCACCCGCACCATGAACCCGGATCGCACCTACGCCGCGCCAAATGGCGGTGAAGTGACGCTGCACGGTCGTTCGCTGTTGTTCGTGCGTAACGTTGGTCACCTGATGACCATCGACGCGATCCTCGACAAAGACGGTAACGAAGTGCCGGAAGGCATCCTCGACGGTCTGGTCACTTGCCTCGCGGCGATGCACAACCTCAACGGCAACACCTCGCGTCGCAACACCCGCACCGGCTCGGTCTACATCGTTAAACCGAAGATGCACGGCCCGGAAGAAGCGGCGTTCACCAACGAGCTGTTCGGTCGCATCGAAGACGTGCTGGGCCTGAAGCGCAACACGCTGAAAGTCGGGATCATGGACGAGGAGCGCCGCACCACGGTCAACCTCAAGGCCTGCATCCAGGCGGCCAGCGAGCGCGTGGTGTTCATCAACACCGGTTTCCTCGACCGCACCGGCGACGAAATCCACACCTCCATGGAAGCCGGCCCGGTTGTACGCAAGGCTGACATGAAGGCTGAGAAGTGGATCGGCGCTTACGAAAACTGGAACGTCGATATCGGTCTGAGCACCGGCCTGCAAGGTCGCGCGCAAATCGGTAAAGGCATGTGGGCGATGCCGGATCTGATGGCCGCGATGCTTGAGCAGAAAATCGCGCACCCATTGGCTGGCGCCAACACCGCTTGGGTTCCATCGCCGACTGCCGCTGCACTGCACGCGCTGCATTACCACAAGGTTGACGTGTTCGCCCGTCAGGCCGAACTGGCCAAACGTGCTCGCGCGTCGGTCGACGACATCCTGACCATCCCGCTGGCGGTCAACCCGAACTGGACGCCAGAGCAGATCAAGAACGAACTGGACAACAATTCCCAGGGCATTCTCGGTTACGTGGTGCGCTGGATCGACCAGGGTGTGGGTTGCTCGAAAGTGCCGGACATCAATGACGTCGGCCTGATGGAAGACCGTGCCACGCTGCGTATCTCCAGCCAGCACATTGCCAACTGGCTGCGCCACGGCGTGGTCACCGAAGCGCAAGTGATGGAAAGCCTCAAGCGCATGGCGCCAGTGGTTGACCGTCAAAACGCCAACGACCCGCTGTACCGTCCGCTGGCCCCGAACTTCGACAGCAACATCGCCTTCCAGGCGGCGGTCGAACTGGTGGTCGAAGGCACCAAGCAGCCGAACGGTTACACCGAGCCGGTTCTGCACCGTCGTCGTCGCGAGTTCAAGGCGGCTAACGGCCTGTAAATTTGCGTAGAAGTGAAAAAGCCCTGATCTTTTGATCAGGGCTTTTTTATTGGACGCAGAATCAAAAGATCGCAGCCTTCGGCAGCTCCTACAGAGATTCCGTGTAGGAGCTGCCGAAGGCTGCGATCTTTTGATTTTTAATACGTTAAGGCTCAATCCCCAATTCGCGCTTCACCAGCGCCAGCAACTGCGTCGTATCAATCGGCTTGAGCAGAAAATCCACCACGCTCAAATGCATCGCCGCAATCGCATCCTTCACATCGGCATCGCCCGAGACAATGATGATCGGCATCGCCGCCCGCACCGACTCGCGCACCTGCCGAATCAAGTCCAGCCCATCGACATTGCCCATGCGCAGATCGGTAATCACCAGGCCAATCGAAGGCTTTTCAGCGAGCATCTTCAATGCCGTCTCACCACTCGCCGCGGTCATGCAGCGAATGCCGTCCAACGCGAGAATCTCCGACAACAGCTCCCGGGCGTCTTTGTCGTCATCGACGATCAGCACACGCTGCGGCGGCAGGTCGGGTTCGAGCATCACTGCGCTGAGCGCTTCTCGCTCGGCGTCGCTCAAAATATCGTGGTCGGACATGGCGTTCTCTAAGTATTCAAATCAATCCCTTGGCAAGTGGTCAGACAGCGCTGGGCAGAGCTTCAATGTGCACTTCGTCGGATTTTTTTCCAAGGGGGTAACCGAGGGAATTTCCGACTGTTTGCGTAGGGCATCTCCGAAACTTCGCCAATGGTGGCAAAACCTAGACTTACGTCCAATGGGCACCCTGTCCGTAGGGGTCGACCATGGCCATAACGATCCGACAACAACAATTCGAAAAAGACTGCGGTAATGGTTATGAGTAAAGCGGACGCCTTCACCCAGGCAGGGAAAACCGCGGTATTGCAGAACATTCAGGGCACCCTGCAATTCCTCCAGCGCTTCCCGCCCTTCAATCAGATGGAACACGCCCACCTCGCTTATCTGGTGGAGCAATGTCAGCTGCGGTTTTACGCTCAGGGCGAGAGCATCATCAAACCCACTGACGGCCCGGTCGAACATTTCTATATCGTCAAACAGGGCCGGGTGGTCGGCGAACGCCAGCACATCACCAAACCCGGCACCGAGACCACGTTTGAAATCACCACCGGCGAGTGTTTTCCGCTGGCTGCCCTGCTCGGCGAACGCGCGACGCGCACCGAGCATCTGGCCGGCGAAGATACCTTCTGCCTGCAACTGAACAAACTGGCGTTCATCAAACTGTTCGCCCTCTCCAACGCCTTCCGTGATTTCGCCTTGCGCGGGGTCAGCAGCCTGCTCGATCAGGTCAATCAGCAAGTGCAGCAGAAAGCCGTGGAAACCCTCGGCACGCAGTACTCGCTGAACACCCGACTGGGCGAACTGGCGATGCGTCACCCGGTGACGTGCAGCCCGGACACGCCGCTGCGCGAAGCGGTGAAGCTGATGCACGAGCAACAGGTCGGCAGCATCGTCGCCGTAGACGAAAACAAAGCACCGCTGGGGATTTTTACCCTGCGCGATTTGCGCCATGTGGTGGCCGAAGGCGTCGGTGATTTCAGCGAAGCCATCGAGCGCCACATGACCCGCGCGCCCTTCTATCTTTCGCCGGATCACAGCGCGTTCGATGCGGCGATTGCCATGACCGAACGGCACATCGCCCACGTTTGTCTGGTCAAGGATCAGCGCTTGTGCGGCGTGGTTTCCGAGCGCGATCTGTTTTCTCTGCAACGGGTCGATCTGGTGCATCTGGCGCGGACGATTCGCAGTGCGCAACGCGTCGAACAATTGGTCACCCTGCGCGGCGAAATCGGTCAACTGGTCGAACGCATGCTCGCCCACGGCGCCTCGTCGACGCAGATCACCCACATCATCACCCTGCTCAACGACCACACCGTATGCCGGGTGATCGAGCTGACCCTCGCCGAAAAAGGCGACCCCGGCGTGCCCTTCAGTTGGCTGTGTTTCGGCAGCGAAGGCCGCCGCGAGCAAACGCTGCACACCGATCAGGACAACGGCATTTTGTTCGACGCTCGCGATGCTGCGCACGCCGCAGAGATTCGCGGCAAGCTGCTGCCGATTGCCCAGCAGATCAACCAGAGCCTTGCGCAGTGCGGCTTCACCCTGTGCAAAGGCAACATCATGGCCGGCAACCCCGAGCTGTGTTTGTCGCGGGCGGAATGGGCGCGGCGCTTTGCGGCGTTTATTCGCGAGGCGACGCCGGAGAACCTGTTGGGGTCGAGTATTTATTTCGATCTGCGCGTGGTCTGGGGCGATGAAACAAGCTGCGAACAACTGCGCCGGGGCATTCTTGATCAGGTCGGTGACAACCGTTTGTTCCAGCGCATGATGGCCGAGAACGCCCTGCGCAATCGTCCGCCGGTGGGGCGTTTCCGTGAGTTCGTATTGGCGCGCAAGAACGGCGAGAAAGCCACGCTGGACTTGAAGGTTCAGGGGCTGACGCCGTTTGTGGATGGCGCACGCTTGCTGGCGTTGGCCAACGGTATCGACGCCAACAACACCCTCGAACGCTTCCGTCAGTTGGTCGATAAAGAAGTCATCGAACGGCTGGACGGCGCGGCGTATGAAGAGGCGTATCACTTCATTCAGCAAACGCGCATGCAACAGCATCAGTTGCAGACGCGCGAGAATTTGCCGTACTCCAACCGTGTCGATCCCGACAGCCTCAATCATCTCGACCGGCGCATCCTCCGCGAATCCCTGCGTCAGGCGCAGCGCCTGCAAAGCAGCCTGACGTTGCGGTATCAGCTATGAGTCTGTTTTCGTGGCTGCGCCCGGCGAGTCCGGTGGTGCCGGTGGATTTTCAGCAGCGACTGGCGAAGCTGCCGGCGATCACTGAGCTGCGCGAATGCACCCTGCGCGAACAGCGTTGGGTAGTGCTGGATCTGGAAACCACCGGGCTCAATCTGAACAAGGATCGCGTGTTGTCGATTGGTGCGGTGGTGATCGAGGACGGCGCGATCGACTTCAGTCAGCAGTTCGAACGCACCTTGCAGTGCCGGGAGTTGAAGCTCAGCCCCAGTGTGTTGATTCATGGACTGGGGCCGAATGCGATTGCTGCCGGTAGTGAGCCGGCCGAGGCGTTGCTGGAATTGCTGGAGTTTATGGGCGACAGCCCGGTGCTGGCGTTTCATGCGCCGTTTGATCAGCACATGCTCGGGCGTGCGGTGAAGGAGCATCTGGGGCACAAGTTGCAGCAGGTGTTTCTGGATGTCGCCGATATTGCGCCGCTGGTGTGTCCGCAGGCGCAGATCCGCGAGGCGGGGCTGGATGAGTGGATCGAGTGGTTTCGGCTGGAAGTGTTTGAACGGCATAACGCGAGCGCCGATGCGTTAGCGACGGCGGAGTTGGCGTTGATTCTGTTTAGCCGGGCGCGGGGGCAGCAGATTCATAGTCCGCTAAACCTTCAGCAGCGGTTGAGTCAGTGGAAGCGCCGGCAGCAGGCTCCTTCCTTTTAGATTTTCAGCACCCGCTCTGGCCTCTTCGCGAGCAAGCCCGCTCCCACAGGTTCTGCGCCGAAAGACGCTCCCTGTAGGAGCTGCCGAAGGCTGCGATCTTTTGACCTTGATCTTCAAAAACAAGATCAAAAGATCGCAGCCTTCGGCAGCTCCTACGGGGTTATCCAAACGTGCCATCTGACCAGTGGCCAATTGCTAACCATTCCCACCTCTGCGAGAATCGCGAACAATTCGCGTTAGTTAATATTTCCCAATCGGTGATATTCGGTGCCTGCAGCCCAAAGCCCTCACAGTGAACTCGTTGGTGCGATGTATCGCGACCATCGCGGTTGGCTATTGACGTGGCTGCGACGCAATGTGGCCTGTCCGCAACGGGCCGAAGATCTGAGTCAGGACACCTTCGTACGCCTGCTCGGTCGTGATGAGTTGCTGACACCCCGCGAACCGCGAGCCTTTCTGGTGGCGATCGCCAAAGGCCTGCTGTTCGATTACTTCCGCCGCGCCGCGCTGGAACAGGCCTACCTCACCGAACTAATGCTGATCCCCGAAGGCGAACAACCGTCGGTGGAAGAACAGCAACTGATCCTCGAAGACCTCAAGGCCATCGACCGCTTGCTCGGCAAACTGTCGACCAAGGCTCGTGCCGCCTTCCTTTATAACCGCCTCGACGGCCTCGGCCACGCCGAGATTGCCGAGAAGCTCGGCGTTTCGGTGCCGCGTGTGCGCCAGTACCTCGCGCAAGGCATTCGTCAGTGCTACATCGCCCTGTACGGTGAGCCGACGTGAGTCCGGCCAGTTCCAGACCGGTTCAGGCACACGTGCTGGACGCGGCGATTGCCTGGCAGTTGACCCTCGACTCCAGCAGTCCGCTGGAGCGCGAAGAATTCGCCAAATGGCACGCGGCCAATGAAGAACACGCCCGGGCCTGGCGCCAGTTGGGCATGCTTGATCAGCGTTTCAGCGTGGCCAAAGGCCCGGCCCGCAGCGCTCTGCTGCAATCCCGGGAAAGCATCCGTCGCCGCGTGCGCAAGTTGGGCAGTGGTCTGGCGAGCGTTGTGGTGGTTGTCGGCGTGGCGTTGTTTGCTGGCGAACGTTATCTGCCGCTGGATTACTGGCTCGCCGATCAGCGCACCGCCACCGGTGAACAGCGCATCGTGCGGCTGTCCGATGGCACCGTGCTCAACCTCAATACCCACAGCGCGGTTGACGTGCGATTCGATGAGAAGCGCCGACTGATCGTTCTGCAGGAGGGCGAAATCCTCGTGGAAACCGGCCACGGCGACGCGCGGCCCTTCATCGTCGAAACCCGTGAAGGCAGCATGCGTGCGCTGGGCACGCGGTTTTTGGTCAAGCGAGAAGACGAAGGCACGCGTCTGAGTGTGTTGCAGTCGGCTGTCGCGGCGCATCCGCAATCGAATCCGCAAGAGCAGATCCTCCACGAAGGCCAGCAGGTGTTCATGCGCAGTGATGGGCTCGACGCGATCGTCGCCCTCAACCCCGGCGCCGATGCCTGGACGCGCGGCATGTTGGTGGTCGACAACGCACGGCTGGGCGATCTGGTGCATGAGCTTGGGCGTTATCGTCGCGGGCATCTGGGTGTGGCGCCGGAAGTGGCGGATTTGCGAATTACTGGCAGCTTTCCGCTGCATGACACCGATAAGGCTTTGAGCGCGCTGCTGCCGACGTTGCCGGTGCAGATTGAGCAGCACACGCCTTATTGGGTGACCGTCGCGAAGGCAGATTCCAAGCCTGAGTGATGGGCTAGCACAACCACCGCTTTCGCGAGCAGGCTCGCTCCCACAGGAGAACGCATTCCAAATGTGGGAGCGAGCCTGCTCGCGAATGGCGTCGTCCGCCACAACGCTACTTCCCGCAAATCGAAATTATTTTCATCCAGCCCTATCACTTTTTGATTTTCATCCGGCAAGCAGGCAATTGAGAAATATTTCCATTCAGGAGCCGCCGTATGTCCCGTTCGCTAGACACCTTGTTGCGCCCCAGTCTGCTGGCCGTCGCCATTGCCCTCAGCACCCCGCTGATCAGCAGCCCGTTGCTCGCCGCTGAACAAGCGTCCAGCGTTCGCGCTTACAACCTGCCGGCGGCGCCTCTGTCGACCACCCTGAACCAGATCGCCAGCCAGGGCGGCCTCGCGCTGTCGCTGAACCCTTCATTGGCGGCGGGCAAGACTTCGGCGCCGGTCAAAGGCCAGTACGACGCGGCCGGCGCGCTGCGTGCAGCCTTGAGCGGCACCGGTCTGCAACTGGAACAAAGCACTTCCGGCACTTACAGCCTGGTCGCCGTACCTGAAGGTGTGATGGCCCTGCCGGAAACCGCGATCATCGGCGTGGAAAATCTGGAAACCGCGTGGAGCCCGGTCGAAGGCTACACCGCCACCCGCACCGCCGCCGGCACCAAGACCGACACCGCGCTGGTCGAAGCGCCGCGCTCGATCTCGGTGGCGACCCGTCAGCAAATGGACGACCGCAGCGTGCACAGCCTCGACGACGCCGTGCGCTACATGCCGGGCATCACCGCCAGCAGTTTCGGCAGTGACACCCGCGCCGACTGGTTGCGTGTACGCGGTTTTGAACCGACCCAGTTCCTCGACGGCTTGCCGCTGCCAAAAGGCGTGTACGCCAACCCGAAACAGGAAACCTGGAACCTCGACCGCCTCGCCCTGCTGCGCGGCCCAGCGTCGTCGGTGTACGGCCAGACGCCTCCGGGCGGCTTGCTGGACATGGTCAGCCGCCGTCCAAGTGCCGAAGCCAGCAGCGAAATTCAGCTGCAATACGGCAGCGACAACCATCGCCAGATCAACTTCGCCAGCACCGGCAAGATCGATGAGGCTGGTCAGTTTCTCTACAGTCTCAGCGGCGTCGTGCGCGACAGCGGCACCCAAATCGACCACGTCGACAACAAGCGTTACAACATCGCGCCGAGCGTGACCTGGAACATCGACGACGATACCAAGTTCACCCTGCTGACCCAGTTCACCCGCGACGATACCGGCATCACCAGCCAGTTCCTGCCGATTCAGGGCACCAAGATCGACATGCCGTTCGGTGACGTTTCTCACCACAAGAACCTTGGCGATCCGGATTGGGAATATTACGACCGCACTTACTACGCGCTGGGTTATGCCTTTGAACATCGTCTGAACGATGTGTGGCAGTTCAAGCAGAACTTGCGTTATACCAAGTCCGATCTGGCATTCCAGGCGCTGACTCCAGGCTCTTATCCGTTCACGATGGTGGATGATCAAGGCAACGTCGGTCGCACTTCCACGGTTGTCGATGAGGACATCAGCCAGTTCGCCGTGGACAACAATTTCCAGGCTGACTTCGCTACCGGCGATATCCGCCACACCCTGCTGCTGGGCCTGGATCACCAGCGCAGCAACACCAATTACACCTCGATTTTCGGCGATGGCTTGACCACCAACGTCGTCAATCCGATCTACGGGCAACCGATCGTACGTCCACCGCGCTCTACCGCGTTTTATGACTACGACCAGAAGACCTACCAGACCGGCCTGTACGTGCAGGATCAAATGGCTCTCGACCAGTGGCGTCTGACCCTCGGTGGCCGTGAAGACTGGGTACACACCAGCACCCAGTTCATCAACAAGGGCGATGCCACCAACACGCAGCGCGACAAAAACTTCAGCGGCAACGCGGCAATCAGCTATGTCTTCGATTCGGGCTTTGTGCCGTACCTGTCGTACGCCGAGTCCTTCCAGCCAACCGCTGGTGCCGACGCGACGTCCACCGATTCGCTCAAGCCAACCGAAGGCAAGCAGTGGGAACTGGGCATCAAGTACCAACCACCGGGCAGCAAAACCCTGCTCAGCGCGGCGGTGTATGACCTGACCCAGAAGAACGTTTCGGTCAACAGCATCGTCAACAACGTGAACATCACCAGCCAGACCGGCGAAGTGAAAGTCAAAGGCCTGGAACTGGAAGCCGTTTCGGACGTGACCGATAACCTCAAGGTCATCGCCGCCTACACCCTGGCCAAGTCCGAAGTGCAGAAAGGCGTCGACAAGGGCAACCGTCTGCAACTGATGCCGAACCAGCAAGCCTCGCTGTGGACTGACTACACCTGGCACACCGGCGTGCTCGACGGTTTCGGCGTGGGTGCTGGCGTGCGTTACACCGGCAACACCTACGGCGACAAAGGCAACACTTGGCTGGGCAAGGCGGATGCCTATACCGTGTTCGACGCGAGCGTGCATTACGACCTCGGCCGTCTCGACAACAGCCTCAAAGGCGCGTCGCTGGCACTGAATGCGACCAACCTGTTCGACAAGGACTACATTTCCACCTGCGACGGTTTCTATTGCTACTACGGCGATCAACGCAGCGTCGTCGCCAGCGCCACTTACAAGTGGTAAGCGACTGAGCTGAAACAGGCCCTGTTACCAGGCCGTCCCTCGTGGACGGCTTTGGTGTTTTTGAAGGTCATGAAATGAAAAGTAAAACAATTCGTCGCTGGTCGTTTATCCACACCTGGACCAGCCTGATCTGCACCGTGTTTTTGCTGATGCTGGCATTGACCGGTTTGCCGTTGATTTTCAGCCATGAAATCGATCATCTGCTGGGCAATGCCCCCGAGTTGCGAGAGATGCCGGCCGACACGCCGCAACTCAACCTGCAACAACTGGTGGATGCCGCGCAGAAACATCGGCCGGGCGAGGTCATGCAGTACTTCGGTTACGACGACGAAGAGCCAAACGCTGCGTTTGCGATCATGGCAAAAACCGCCGGCACCGAACCGAACTCCTCGCACACCTTCATGCTCGATGCGCGCAGCGGTGAAGCACTGGAAACCCCTTCGGCCAACGGCGGTTTGATGCTGTTTATCCTGCGCCTGCACGTCGACATGTTTGCCGGGTTGCCGGGCAAACTGCTGCTGGCGTTCATGGGTTTATTGTTTGTCGTGGCGATAGTTTCGGGCACGGTGTTGTACTTGCCGTTCATGCGTCGGCTGAAGTTCGGCACGGTGCGTCAGGACAAATCCACGCGGCTGCGCTGGCTCGACCTGCATAACCTGATTGGCGTGGTGACGCTGACCTGGGCCTTGGTCGTCGGCGTGACTGGCGTGATCAGTGCCTGCGCCGATCTGCTGATCGCCGCATGGCGCAACGAGGCCCTGACCGCTTTGATCGAGCCCTATCGCGACGCGCCACCGCTGACACAACTGGCGCCCGCCAAGCGTTTGCTCGACATTGCCGGCGAAGCTGCGCCGGGCATGAAACCGGATTTCATTGCCTTCCCCGGCACACGCTTCTCCAGCGAACACCATTACTCGGTGTTCATGAAGGGTGGCACGCACCTGACTTCGCATCTGCTGACGCCGGTGCTGATCGACGCCACCACGCTGAAGGTCACCGCGGTGGCGGAACGACCGTGGTACATGGACGCGATGGGCATGTCGCAACCGCTGCACTTTGGTGACTACGGCGGCATGCCGATGAAGATCCTTTGGGCCACGCTCGATGTGCTGACCATCATCGTTCTCGGCAGCGGCGTGTATCTGTGGGTGGTGCGGCGCAAGGCTGCCAAACCTGTGCTGGAAACGGCGGAGGCGACGGTATGAAGCCGCGTCAGTCGAATTTCTGGAAAGTCTTCAGCACGCCGTTGGTGATTGGTCTTCTGAGTGCGGCGGGACTGTTTGCGGCGTTGCTGGGGGACGGGATCTGGGATGCGCTGAGCTGGGTCGGGCTAGGTGTGCCGGCCTTCCTGGCCCTTAAAGGATTACTGCTGCGAAGCTAAACAACCTGTGGGAGCGAGCCTGCTCGCGAAAGCGCTCTAACACTCAACATCAACGTTGACTGGATCGACGCCTTCGCGAGCAGGCTCGCTCCCACATTGGTTTTGCGCTGGGCTTGAGGCGGCGGCGTTACGCGCTATGCTGCCCGTTCACCATTCTGATCGAGACCCTGCCAATGTCCACCCCCAGCATGACCCTGTACCACAACACCCTCTCCCCGTTCGTGCGCAAAGTAATGGTCTTGCTCCACGAAACCGGTCAGCAGGATCGCGTTGCCCTGCAAGACTGCGTGCTCTCCCCGGTCAGCCCGAGCGCCGAGCTCAATGCCGACAACCCGCTAGGAAAAATCCCGGCCCTGCGCCTGGCCGACGGCACGGTCATCCATGACAGCCGCGTGATCCTCGAATACCTCGACCACCAGCACGTCGGCAACCCGCTGATCCCGCGCGAAGGCTCGGCCCGCTGGCGCCGTCTGACCCTCGCCTCGCTGGCCGACGGGATCATGGACGCCTCGGTGATGGTGCGTTACGAACAAGTCCTGCGCGCCCCGGAAAAACACTGGGATGAATGGCTCGAGGCGCAACGCGAGAAGATCCGTCGTGCGCTGAATCTGTTGGAGCACGATGCGATTGCCGAGCTGACCAGCCACTTCGATGTGGCCGCGATCAGCGTGGCCAGTGCGCTGGGTTACCTGGATCTGCGCTTCCCCGACCTGGGCTGGCGCGAGGCTAATCCGCAACTGGCTAACTGGTTTTTTGAAGTGAGTCAGCGACCGTCCATGATTGCGACGATGCCCAAGCCTTAGTTTTTGGGTGCCTGCTCCGGCCTCTTCGCGAGCAGGCTCACTCCCACAGTTGATTTGTGTTGTTCATGCCATGGTTGCAGCAACAAAAATTCAATGTGGGAGCGAGCCTGCTCGCGAATGCACCACCTCGGTTCCACAGGCAGAAATCCAATAATCCGCGTCACTAACCCATCCTTCCACAGCTGATCCTCACGCAACCCCAGCGACCGGCTCATTCCACCACCCCGATATCAAACTCCAACGGTTTGGCCGGCTTCTGCCCGATCCCGTACCAATCCAGTTTGCGCGTCAGCACCATAAACACACCGAGCAAGCCGAACAGCAGCAACGAGCCCATCAACAGCGCGTAATCCTCCGCGCTCAACAGCCCATAAAGCAGCCCATACAACGCCGCCAACCCCGCCGAAAAACTCAAGCCATGGTGCACGCTGCGCAGCACGTGGCAGACGTAAAAGCCGATCAGCAACACACAAGCACTGGCCGACAGCAAATACGCCAGGGCAAAACCGATGTGCTCCGACAGCGACAGCAGCAACAGATAGAAAAACGCCAACGCGACACCGACCAACGCGTATTGCACCGGGTGCACCGCGAGACTTTTCAGTACTTCGAAGAGAAAGAAACCGGCGAACGTCAGGACGATAAACAGCAACGCATATTTGATCGCCCGATCACTCTTCAGGTACTGATCCACCGGGTCGATGAAACTCACGCCAAAGCTGCGGCTGTTGAATGCCTCGCAATCGCCCCTCACACAGCGATGCATTGCTTCCTGCAGGTTGGTGGAGAAAAACGAGGTCTGCCAATCGGCCGTGAAACCCTGATCATTGATCTCGCGTTTGGCCGGCAGGAAGTTACCGATGAAGCTCGGATGCGGCCAATTCGCGCCGAGGCTGACACTGCTGGTCTTGCCCACCGGCAGCACGCGCAACGAACCGGTGCCCTGCAGTTGCAGATCGAAGGCGAACGCCAGCTCGGTGGTTTTGCTGGTATCCAGCGTCGGCAGCGTGACTCGTACACCCTCGCCGAGCCAGGCCACTTCCGTGCCCGGAACAAAGTCCAGACGCTGACCATCAAGTTCAAGTTTCAGGGCGTTTTCGATGCCGCGAATGTCGCTGATGCCGACGGCGAGAAACGGCGCGTCAAACTGGTAGTCCGCGAAATCTTCCTTGATGCCCAACTGCGCCGGCAGTGAGAAATGGCCATTGATACGGTTGTCGGCATGGAACAGTCGCGCCTCGTAGATCCCGCGTTTACGCAGTTCGGTCTGCACCTGGCCGTCCAGCTCAAAACGCTCGGGCAGAAAGTACAAACGCCCGCGCTCTTCGCCGATTTCCTGGTAACGCTTATTGGTTTTTTCGTTGGTTTTCCACGTGCGCACCACTTTGCGATACGGCACCACCATTACCGGGCCGCTGACCTGCTGGCTGTAACTGGAACTGCGGGCGATGTCTTCGAGCACGCCGTCGCGCAGCTGTTGGCGCTCGTCGATGACGCCGTCGATCATCAACAGCGGGATCAGCAATAGCAGGATCAGCAGCGCGATGGCGCCGAGCTTGATGGTCAGATTCTTGTTCATGGGACTCTCCCTGTTTTGATGGGGGGAGTCTGGGGATGGGGTGTGGGGGTTTTGTGGGGGGAATGTGGAGATTGTGTGGAGACTTCAATGCCCCCATCGCGAGCAGGCTCACTCCTACAGTTGATCGCATTCCAATCTGTAGGAGTGAGCCTGCTCGCGATGGCCGCGCCTCGGTCTCAAGACAAGCGCAATGTCACCTCAACGCCGCCCTCAACGTTGCGAATGCTCATCGAACCACCATGCAACTTCACCACTTCTTCAACAAAATTAAGCCCAAGCCCCGTGCTCTTGCGGCCACTGTCCGGGCGCGGCAGCGAGTAAAAACGCTCGGTCAATCGCGGCAGCGCGTAACCGGGAATCGCCGCTGTTTCATTGAACAAACGAAATTCAATCTGCTCATCAACCCGCTCGGCACTGAAACGCAAAAGCCCATGCTTCGGGGTGAAATCCAGCGCATTCTCCAACAGATTACCCAGCGCCTGACGCAACAGAAACGGCTCGCCCATCAACAACAGATCCGCCGCAATCGTCTGCTCGATTCGCAACTGCTTGCCTTCAATTCGCGCTGCCTGGGCTTGCAACAACTCATCCACCAACACCGCCAACGGCACCGCCACCCGCTCTTCCAGGCCTTGCCGTTGTTCGACCTGCGCCAGGTTCAACAACCGCTCGATCAGCTGCTGCATCCGCGCACTTTCGCTGTCGATGTTGCCGACAAAGCGCAGGCGCTGGATCGGCGGCATGTCGCCTTGCAGCAATTCCGCCGCGCCACGAATCGCCGCCAACGGACTTTTCAGTTCATGGGTCAACGTATGCACGTAACGCTCGACGTAGGCCTTGCCTTCCAGTTGCGTGCGCATCTGTTCCACGGCGGTGGCGAGCTGCTCCAGTTCGCCACCGCGATAGTGCGGCACCTCCACGCGGCGCCCTTCGCTGACGGCTTGGGCATAACCGGTCAAGCGATGCAGCGCACGACTCAGCCACCACGACAGCAGCGCGCCAAACAACAGGCCGAGGCCGATCAAACCGGCGCCGTAAAACAGCAAACGTCGCTCGGTGCGATCAACGTAAGGCTGCAATGAGCTGTTGGGTTTGGCCACGGTGACCACGCCGATGATCTTGCCGTTATCGCGGATCGGCGCGCCGACATGCATCACCGACGAGCTCGCGTCGTTCGGATCGCTGCGGGTCGAACGCGCGCCGTATTCTCCGCGCAAGGTCAGGTAGACGTCGTTCCAGCGCGAGTAATCCTGACCCACCGCAACGCCGCTGGAATCGAGCACAACGATGCCTTTGGCGTCGGTCACATAGATACGGTGATTGACCTGATTTTTCGGCAAGCCCCAGATCGTCGCTTGCGGCTGGCGATCACCATAAGCGCGGAGCAATTCGGGCCAGCGATTTTCGCTGAGGGTGCCGGCCTTGAAATCGTCACGAAGTATTTCCGCCATCAAATTCGCGGTATCAACGAGGGTTTCTTCGGTGGACTGGCGCACGCCGGGGCGAATTTCTTCCATCACCGTGTTGAGCACGAAATAACCGGTCAGGCCGATAAACAGCACGTACACCAGAAAAATCCGCAGCCCCAACGACATCAGCTGTGCCCCGGGCTGTAGCTGTAACCGAGGCCGCGATGGGTCTGGATCGGTTCGGCTTCGGCGCGCACCAGCCGCAGTTTGGCGCGCACGCTTTTGATATGGCTGTCGATGCTGCGTTCGTAACCGGCATCGGCCGCGACGCCCAGCGCATCGAGCAATTGCTCGCGGCTGAACACCCGTTCGGGTTGTTCGAGCAGGCATTGCAGCAGACGGAATTCGTGGCGGGTCAGGCTTAACGTCTGGCCGCGATAGATGATTTGTACGCGTTCGGGGTCGATACGAAACAGCGCCGAAGTGGCTTCAATCGGCGGACGCGGCGCCATGCGTTTGAGGATCGCTTTGACCCGCGCCGCCACTTCCCGAGGGCTGAACGGCTTGACCACGTAGTCGTCGGCACCAATCTCCAGCCCGACCACACGATCAATCTCGGCATCGCGAGCGCTGAGGAACAGCACCGGCACTTCGCTGAAACGTCGCAGCTGTTTGCAGGTCTCGAAGCCGCTGATGTCCGGCAGGCCGATGTCGAGGATGATCAGATCGGCCGGCGTCTGCCGCTGATGTTCCAGCGCCGCCGCGCCGAGGCTCAGCCACGTGGTGGCGAACCCCTCGCCTTGCAGGGCGAAAATCAGCGTGTCGGCAATCGCCGCTTCGTCTTCGACAATCAGGATATGAGGCATGGCATCCGAGCCCGTGGTTGAGTGCGCGAACGGTGCCCCAAGCCTGACGTCACGTCAATGAGACCACTTGGCTCAGCAGTCAGGTTTGTCAGCGGTGAAGCGACGTGCCGGGTTTACCGCAGCGCCGAATTCACGCAAGGCTTTAGCACCGATCAGCAACGGGTAATTGAAGTTGCTGCGGTCGGTCAGGTTGACCTCAACGGTACGCTTGACGTCGCCCAGGCACAGCTCCAGATCGACCACCGGGCGTTTGGCGACTTCGGTGCTTTCACCCTCGTCCTCTTCGTCCGAACGGCTTTTGATTTTGCTGATCCGCGCGACTTTGTGTTCGTAGACTTTGTTGCTGGCGTCTTTGGTGCCGAGGCGGAAACGCACCCAGTCTTCGCCGTCGCGGGTGAAGGTTTCGATGTCCTTGGCCGACAGCGAGGCGGTCAGCGCGCCGGTGTCCATCTTGGCCTTGAGCACTTCACCGCCGATTTCCGGCAGCGCGATGTATTCGTAGCGCCCGTACAGGGTCGGCTCGGCGGCCATGACCGGCAGGGCGACGAGGGCAAACAGTGCAAGGAGGGATTTCACGTAAGGGGCTTCCTTGGAAAATGAGGGCGGCAGACGCGAGATTTTAGACACCCGGTAAGTAATTCGTTCGTCATGAAATCGCTTTCGCGAGCAGGCTCGCTCCCACATTTTGAAATGCATTCCCCTGTGGGAGCGAGCCTGCTCGCGAAGAGGCCAGCACATTCAGCACACATCTAGCCTTCAGCATACCGCCCCAAAAGTGAAACATTCGTCAGCGCCGATTTGGCCTGCCGCGCGAAGCTGCTTATCATGACGCGCCCAACCCACGTCATAGAGTTGCTTATGCGCCGCCTGCTCACCGGCTGTTTCGTCACCCTGCTGCTGTTGCTCAACACCCTGATCCTGATCGGGCCGTTGCTGGTGTTTGCCCTGCTAAAACTGGTCGCGCCGGGCCGTTGGCGCGACTACGCGTCGGGGGCGGTGATGTGGATTGCCGAGACTTGGGCCGAAATCGACAAGCTGATTTTCCGCCTGTGCATCCCCACCCAATGGGACATTCGCGGCGGCGAAGGTTTGCGCGGCGACACGTCGTATCTGGTGATCAGCAACCACCAATCGTGGGTCGACATTCCGGCGCTGATCCAGACACTGAACCGGCGCACGCCATTCTTCAAATTCTTCCTCAAGAAAGAACTGATCTGGGTACCGTTTCTGGGACTGGCGTGGTGGGCGCTGGATTACCCGTTCATGAAGCGCTACACCAAGGCGTTTCTGGCGAAGAACCCGGAGCTGGCGGGCAAGGATCTGGAAATCACCAAACAGGCCTGCGAGCTGTTCAAGCGTCAGCCGGTAACCGTGGTGAATTATCTGGAAGGCACGCGCTACACGGCGGCGAAAAGCGCCGAACAGCAATCACCGTTCAGCCATTTGCTCAAGCCCAAGGCCGGCGGCGTGGCGTTTGTGTTGGCGGCGATGGGTGAACAGCTGGATGCGATCCTCGATGTGACGGTGGTTTATCCACAGGCACGGATTCCAGGATTCTGGGATTTGATCAGCGGCAACGTGCCGAGAGTCATCATCGACATCAAGACCCGCGAACTCGACCCGGCGCTGTGGCAGGGCGATTACGAAAATGATCCGGCGTTTCGCCAGACCGTCCAGAGCTGGGTCAACCAGCTCTGGAACGAGAAGGATCAGCGCATCGCCGAACTGCGCGACGAGCGGCGCTGACTCAGCTACCGGTGCCGACGCCCCAGATGCTGCCCAGGCTGGTCAGCAGCGAACCGCCAACGCCTTGGTCACCCAGGTACTTGAGCAGCACCGGGGCAAACTGGCCGACCATGCCGCTGTCCATGCCCAACGCACCAAACGCGTTGTTCAGGTCATTGGTGTCCTTGACGTTACCCAAGGCATTTTCCAGACCGGCGGATTTGCCGGACTGACCCAGCAACCCGCTCAACGCCGCCAGGTTGCCGCTACCGCCCGACAGCTTGTCGATGCCCGGCACTTCTTTGGCCAACTGCGAATAATCAGTGCTGCTCAATTGGTTCTTGGCGAGACCCAACATGGCGCTGGTGCCGCCGACGGCTTGTTGTGGCGTAACCCCCAGACCGGTGACGGCTTGCAGCAAACCGGCCGTTTCCGAGGTCGGCGCTGCGGCAGTGGCAGCGTTGCCGCCCTGCATGCTGGCAGCGGCCTTGGTGACGTCGTCCAGACTGAAACCGGCAAACGCCGGGCTCGCCGCCAGGGTCATGAGTGATGCCAAGGCAAAACCGCGTGAAATCTTCATTCAGACATCCTCTTGCGCTGTGAAAACTACCCGTCAATGGGCAGCGAAACTGCCGGTTTGACCGAGGATACGCCGGCATGTTCCGGTGCAGAGCATCCATTTTCCCCCGTCTCACGTATATGAATCGTGAAACCCTGGAATTGTCGCGATGAATGGCACAACCGCTGTCGCTGAACTAGCCTGTGAACAGCCCGAGTCTAGCCCTCGTCGCCCATCCATTGCCTGGAGAGTCGTTATTTCCGCCGCCGAGACCGATCAGCTAAGGCAGCTGTTGGCCCAGTGTTCACTGGGTGATCGGCGCGCCTTCGAAACCTTGTACCGCAGCGTCGGCCCGCGCCTGCACGGCGTGGCCCTGCGTTTCATGGGTCGCGCGGATCTGGCCGAAGAAGTGTTGCAGGAAGCCTTCGTACGGATCTGGAACAACGCCTCGCGCTACGAATCGCATCTGTCGGCGCCGATGACCTGGATGATCAACATCACCCGCAATCAGGCCATCGACCAGTTGCGCAAACACCGCGACCGGCCGCTGACCGACCTCGAACAGGACGCCCTGCAGGACGAAAGCCCCTCGGCCCACGATCAATTGAGCAGCGCCCGTGAGGCTCACGCACTCAACCGCTGCCTGGAAACCCTCGAAGGCATGCAGCGCCAATCGATCACCGTCGCCTACTTTCACGGCTTGTCCTGCTCGGAACTCGCCGAGCATTTGGCCGCGCCGCTGGGCTCGGTGAAGTCGTGGATCCGCCGAGGCATGGAACGCCTGCGCCGGTGCCTTGAATCATGAACTACCAGACCCCTGCCCTGCGCCGCGCGCTCGCAGCCGATTACGCGATCGGTCTGATGTCGGCGCCTGCGCGGCGACGGTTTGAGCAGTTGCTGCTGGACGACGCGGCGTTGCGAGCGGAAGTGGCGCAATGGCAGGAAACGCTGGTGAGCCTTACCGAATCCCTGCCGGAACATCCGGTGCCCGATCGCGTGTGGCAAGGCATCACCGCGCGCATCGAACCGCAAGTGCTGCATGTGCCCGAGAAGCGTCCGTTCTGGAACTGGCTTCGCGCTATGGCGGCGGTCTGTTCAATTGTTGTGCTGGTGTTCCTCGGTTCGCTGTACAACCGTGATGATGCTCGGTACACCGCGACGCTGTTGACGGCCAGTGCGCAACCGGCGCTGAAAGTTGAGGCGCATGAGGATTATTTGCTGGTCGAGCCGCTGACGCTGGCGGCGGTTGATGCGGATCGCAGTCTGGAACTGTGGGCAATTCCCGCCGATGGCAAACCGATTTCGCTGGGGGTGATTCCGGCGGGGGGTAAAGGCAAGGTTGAGTTGAGCGAGGCGCAGAAGGTTTTGATCGGGCAGCCGATTGCGTTGGCGGTGAGTCTGGAGCCTAAGGGTGGTTCGCCGACCGGGCAGCCGACGGGGCCGGTGCTGTATCAAGGGGCCTTGGCGGCACTCTGACTGCATAAGATCAAAAGATCGCAGCCTTCGGCAGCTCCTACACGGATCAATGTAGGAGCTGCCGAAGGCTGCGATCTTTTGATCTAAAAAAAGGCGACCCGAAAGTCGCCCTTTTTTACTTACGCCGCACTGAACAACTTATGCGGATCAATCACAAACTTCTTCGGCACGCCCGCATCGAACTCGCCATACCCTTCCGGCGCCTGATCCAGACTGATCACCTGCACACCCACCACTTCGGCGATGTTGATGCGATCCCACATGATCGCCTGCATCAACTGGCGGTTGTACTTCATCACTGGGGTCTGGCCGGTGTGGAAGCTGTGCGACTTGGCCCAGCCCAGACCGAAGCGAATGCTCAGGCTGCCCATTTTTGCAGCGGCGTCCACAGCACCCGGATCCTCGGTGACGTACAGGCCCGGGATACCGATTTTGCCCGCTACGCGCACCACGCCCATCAGCGAGTTGAGCACGGTGGCCGGGGCTTCCGATTTCGCGCCGTCGTGGCCGTGGCCGCGGGCTTCGAAGCCGACGCAGTCCACCGCGCAGTCGACTTCCGGCTCGCCGAGCAGCGCGGCGATCTGTTCGTGCAGCGGTGCATCTTTCGACAGGTCGACGATTTCAAAACCTTGCGCCTTGGCGTGGGCCAAACGGATGGTATTGACGTCGCCGATGATCACCACCGCAGCGCCCAACAGACGTGCGGAAGCGGCAGCGGCCAGACCGACCGGGCCAGCGCCGGCAATGTACACGGTACTGCCCGGGCCAACGCCGGCAGTGACCGCGCCGTGGTAACCGGTCGGGAGGATGTCGGAGAGGCAGGTCAGGTCGCGGATTTTCTCCATGGCCTTGTCGCGATCCGGCAGTTTCAGCAGGTTGAAGTCGGCGTACGGCACCAGCACGTATTCGGCCTGGCCACCGGTCCAGTCGCCCATGTCGACATAACCGTAAGCGCCGCCGGCACGGGCCGGGTTGACGGTCAGGCAGACACCGGTGTGTTGCTCCTTGCAGGAACGGCAGCGCCCGCAGGCAACGTTGAACGGTACGGAGACCAGATCACCGATTTTCAGGTTTTCGACGTCGGAGCCTTTTTCGATCACCTCGCCGGTGATCTCGTGGCCCAGCACCAGACCGGTCTGCGCCGTGGTACGGCCGCGCACCATGTGTTGGTCGGAGCCGCAGATGTTGGTGGAAACCACTTTGAGAATGACCCCGTGCTCGATCTTGCGACCGCGCGGGTCCTGCATTTTCGGATAGTCGATTTTCTGTACTTCGACCTTGCCCGCGCCGAGATACACCACACCACGATTGCCAGACATGCTTTCACCTCGCTGTTGTTTTTATGGAACCGCGTTGCCCAGGCAGGCAGCGCGTTAAGTGCTCGGTAAATCAAAAGATCGCAGCCTTCGGCAGCTCCTACATGAATCGCACCCTCCTGTAGGAGCTGCCGAAGGCTGCGATCTTTTAGCGATCTAAAGAACGACCGTACGATTGGCGTTGAGAAACACCCTCCGCTCAATGTGATACCCCACTGCTCGCGCCAGTGTCAGGCCTTCAATATCGCGCCCCTTGGCAATCAGATCCTCAGGGTAATGACTGTGATCCACTGCCTCGACGCCCTGGGCAATGATCGGCCCTTCATCCAGATCGTTATTGATGTAATGCGCCGTCGCGCCGACCAGTTTCACGCCCTTGTTATAAGCCTGGTGATACGGCTTGGCGCCCTTGAAACCGGGCAGCAGCGAGTGATGAATGTTGATCGCCTTGCCATCGAGCTTGCGGCACAACTCCGGCGACAGCACCTGCATGTAGCGGGCGAGAATCACCAGTTCAGCGCCGGACTCTTCGATCACCTGCCACACCTGACGCTCCTGCGACGGCTTGTCGTTGGGGTCGAGGGGGAAATGGTAGTAGGGAATCTGGTGCCAGTCGGCCAGCGGCTTGAGGTCAGGGTGATTGGAGACCACCGCCGCGACGTCCATCGACAATTGGCCGATGCGCTGGCGGTAGAGCAAGTCGTTGAGACAGTGATCGGCCTTAGAAACCATGATCACTACTTTTGGCCGGTAGTTCGGCGCGGTCAGTTCGAAGATCATGCCGAAGGCCTGGCCGCGTTCAGCGAGACCGGCGCGGAAGGATTGCTCGTCGAAGCCGTCGGGCTGACGGAATTCCACGCGAATGAAAAAGCGCCCGGAGAGGCGGTCATCGAACGAATGGTGCTCGGTGACGTAGCAACCCTGCTCGAACAGAAAACGCGTGACCGCGTCCACGGTGCCGAGGACGCTGGGGCAGTCGGCGGTCAGAATCCATGTGTCTGGGGCGCGGCTCATGGTGCGGTGACTCCTGTTCTTGTGCGGGGTGTCAGGTTTTTCCCTCACCCTAGCCCTCTCCCAGAGGGAGAGGGGACTGACCGAGGTGTTCTTTCGAGCTACGCCGACCTGAAAATCTGAAGGTGAATGCAGATCGCAAAAACACCCGAGATCGGCTCCCTTTCCCCCTCTCCCCCCTGGGGGAGAGGGCTGGGGTGAGGGGGTGGCTCTTGATCTATCAGGCCTGGACGCTGAGGCCGTACTCAGCCGATGCATCCTGCAACCACAACCACCAGTAATCCGAAAAACTGCGACGAATGAGCAATTCCCAAGTGTCCTCAGCCGTATGCCGAATCATCAGCTGCGACTTGGCGAACACCGTGCCGACCGCTTTACCCACCGGAAAACTGTTCGGGTGCACGTCGTAGCTGGTCGACTTCATCAGCACCTGACGCACGTTCGGCCCGCTCAGTTCGAGCACTTGCTGGCCGCCGCTGACGTTGACGATCGCAACGTGCAGATCGCCCAGCGCTTCACGCAGTTTCTGTTCGGCGGCGAACTCTTCACCGCTAGGCACGATCAGCAGCCACTCGTCCGGGCCCATCCATTGCAGGCTGGTTTCGCCTTTGACGATGACGCTCAGCGCGCCGGGCAGTTCGATGCCCAGGGCCTTGTGGACACCGGCGGCGAACGCGGCATCGTGGCCATCGCCACGAATGGTCAGGTGGCCGAGGAGTTTCTTTTCACGCACGATCACGCCGGCGTTTTTGCGGCCCTTGCCGACCAGGCTGGCGAGGTCGGCATGGTGCAGCGACGACTCGGCCTTGGCCCCGGTGGTTGGGCGTTGTTGGTACACGTTGGCTGTGGTCATAAAGCACCTTCCTGAATTCTGTGATGAATCTACTGACGCCTTCGCGAGCAAGCCCGCTCCCACATTTGGAATGCATTCCCCTGTGGGAGCGGGCTTGCTCGCGAAGGCCGCGACTCGGTCTGTCAGATGTTCTGCCGATCACCCTTCGGATCGAAGAACACCGAAGAAACAATTTCCGCCTCGATCACGCTGCCATCGGCCAGCGGTGCAAACACCCGCTCACCGAGACGCTTCAGACCGCCCTTGACCACACCCATGGCAAACGAATAACCGAGGGAGTTGTGCGCGTAACTGGAGGTCACGTGGCCGACCATGGTCATCGGAATCGCCTGTTTGGTGTTGAACACCAACTGCGCACCTTCCGGCAGCCACACGTTCGGATCGATCGGCTTCAGACCGACCAGTTGCTTACGCTGATCTTTCACGCAGTCTTCACGGTTCATGCCACGCTGGCCGATCCACGAGAACGGTTTGGTGCGACCCACGCACCAGCCCATGTTCAAGTCGTCCGGGGTCATCGAACCGTCAGTGTCCTGACCAACGATGATGAAACCCTTCTCGGCACGCAGAACGTGCATGGTTTCAGTGCCGTACGGGGTCAGGTTGTACTGCTTGCCGGCCTCGACGATTTTCTCCAGCACGCCCATCGCATAGTCGGCCTGCACGTTGACTTCGTACGACAGCTCACCGGTGAACGAGATGCGGAAGACCCGCGCCGGCACGCCGCCGACCAGACCTTCTTTCCAGGTCATGAACGGGAACGCTTCGTTGCTCAGATCAATGTCGGTCACGGCGCTGAGCAGCTGGCGGCTGTTCGGCCCGGACAGGGTCATGGTCGCCCAGTGGTCGGTGACGGAGGTGAAGTAAACCTTCATGTCCGGCCATTCGGTCTGGTGGTAAAGCTCCAGCCATTGCAGTACGCGAGCCGCGCCGCCGGTGGTGGTGGTCATGACGAAATGGTTGTCGGCCAGACACGCCGTGACACCGTCGTCGAAGACCATGCCGTCTTCTTTGCACATCAGACCGTAGCGAGCCTTGCCCACGTCGAGCTTGGTCCAGGCGTTGGTGTACACGCGGTTAAGAAACTCGCGGGCATCCGGGCCTTGAATGTCGATCTTGCCGAGGGTCGAGGCGTCGAGCAGGCCGACGCTGTCGCGCACGGCTTTGCATTCGCGCTTCACCGCGGTGTGCAGGTCTTCACCGTTTTTCGGGAAGTACCATGGGCGTTTCCACTGACCGACGTCTTCAAACTCGGCGCCGTTCTTCACATGCCAGGCGTGCAGCGCGGTGTGACGCACCGGCTCGAAGATGTGCCCACAGTGACGACCGGCCACGGCGCCGAAAGTCACCGGCGTGTAGTTCGGGCGGAACATCGTGGTGCCCATCTGCGGGATGGTCACGTTCAGCGAACGGGCGGCGATGGCCAGACCGTTGACGTTGCCGAGCTTGCCCTGATCGGTGCCGAAGCCCAGCGCGGTGTAGCGTTTGACGTGCTCGACCGACTCGAAACCTTCGCGAGTTGCCAGCTCAATCGCTGCAGCGGTGACGTCGTTCTGCAGGTCGACGAATTGCTTCGGCGCCCGTGCGGTGTTCTTTTCATGCGGCACCTGAAACAGCGCCAGCGTCGGTTCTTCATGACGGCTGAGGGCTTTCGGCAAGGTGCCTTCGACCGCAGCGAAACCGGCTTCACTGGCAGCGCGCACGCCACCTTCAAAACCGTCAGCCAGCGAATCGCCGAGACCGTAAACACCGTTGATACCACCGACGCACACACGCTTCTGCGGTGCTTCGCCCGGTACGAAACCGAGGATGTCTTCACGCCAGGTCGGCTTGCCACCGAGGTGCGAAGCCAAGTGGACGATAGGGCTGTAACCGCCGGAACTGGCAACCACATCGCAATCGAGCCACTCGCCCGGACTGGTCACGGCGTGCGCTTTGACATCGATCGCAGCAACGCGAGCAGCGGTGACGCGCTTGCTGCCACGGGCCTCGATCACGGCACTGCCAGTGAGAATCCGAATGCCTTTGGCACGCGCCTCTTCCACCAGCGCACCACGCGGATTGCTGCGCGCATCGGCGATGGCGACCACTTGCAGACTGGCATCGAGCCAGTCCAGCGCCACGCGATAGGCGTGATCGTTGTTGGTCGACAGCACCAGTTTCTTGCCCGGCGCCACGCCATAACGGCGCACGTAAGTCGACACCGCACCGGCAAGCATGTTGCCCGGCACATCGTTGTTGCCGTAAACCAGCGGACGCTCGCAGGCACCGGTCGCCAGCACGACACGCTTGGCGCGAACCCGGTGAATACGCTGGCGCACCTGGCCAATTGGCGCGCGGTCACCGAGGTGATCGGTAAGGCGTTCGTGAATGGTCAGGAAGTTGTGGTCGTGGTAACCGTTGACCGTGGCGCGCGGCAACAGCAGCACGTCCGGGGTGTTCTTCAATTCGGTGATGACGCTGGCGACCCATTCCATCGCCGGTTTGCCGTCGAGGCTTTCACGCGAGTCGAGCAGACTGCCACCGAACTCCTCCTGCTCATCGGCCAGAATCACTCGGGCACCGCTGCGCGCAGCGGCCAAGGCAGCGGCGAGACCGGCCGGGCCAGCGCCGACGATCAGCACGTCGCAATGCTGGTTCATGTAGTCGTAGGTGTCCGGATCGACTTCGGTCGGCGAGCGGCCAAGACCGGCAGCCTTGCGAATGTACTTCTCGTAGGTCATCCAGAACGATTGCGGGTACATGAAGGTTTTGTAGTAGAAACCCGGCGGCATCAGCTTGCCGCCGACCTTGCCGAGAATGCCCATCATGTCATTGTTGACGCTCGGCCAGCCGTTGGTGCTGGTCGCGACCAGACCTTGATACAGCGCCTGTTGCGTGGCGCGCACGTTGGGGATCTGCGTGGCTTCGGTCGCGCCGATCTGCAGCACCGCATTCGGCTCTTCGGCACCGGCAGCAAAGATGCCGCGAGGACGCGAATACTTGAAGCTGCGGCCGATGATGTCGACGCCGTTGGCGATCAGCGCGGCGGCCAGCGAGTCACCCTCGAAGCCTTTGTAGCTCTGACCGTTGAAGGTGAAGCTCAGCACTTTGTTGCGGTCGATCCGTCCACCGTTGGACAGGCGATTGGTCTGGCTCATACCTTCTCTCCCAGCGCCGTCGTGGCTGTTTTCGCCGTATCAGTCTTGTCGGTGAATTGCGGCTTGGTGCCGATCTTGTAGGTTTCGAGAATCTCGTAAGTCACGGTATCGCGGGTGACGTTGAAGTACTGGCGGCAACCGGCGACGTGATCCCACAGTTCGTGGTGCAGACCGCGCGGGTTGTCGCGGAAGAACATGTAGTCGCCCCACTCCTCGTCGGTGCAGGCGCCAGGGTCGAGCGGGCGCGGAATGTGCGCCTGACCGGATGCGTGGAATTCCTCTTCGGAGCGCAGTTCGCCGCAGTGAGGACAGAAGATATGCAACATGGGGATTTCTCCTGTTAGTGGGCAACCGCAGCAGCGCCGTGTTCATCGATCAACGCACCGTTGTGGAAACGGTCGATGGAGAAAGGTGCGGCCAACGGGTGCATTTCACCCTTGGCCAGACTCGCGGCAAACACGTTGCCCGAGCCAGGCGTTGCCTTGAAGCCACCGGTGCCCCAACCGCAGTTGAAGAACATGTTCGGTACCGGGGTTTTCGAAATGATCGGGCAAGCGTCCGGGGTGGTGTCGACGATGCCGCCCCACTGGCGGTTCATGCGTACGCGGGACAACACCGGGAACATCTCGACGATGGCCTGAATGGTGTGCTCGATCACCGGGTACGAACCGCGCTGGCCGTAGCCGTTGTAGCCGTCGATACCGGCGCCGATCACCAGGTCGCCCTAGTCGGACGGGCTGATGTAACCGTGCACGGCGTTGGACATGATCACGCTGTCGATAATCGGCTTGATCGGCTCGGACACCAGCGCTTGCAGCGGGTGGGATTCGATCGGCAGACGGAAACCGGCGAGTTTGGCCATGTGCCCGGAGTTACCAGCGGTGACCACGCCAACACGTTTGGCGCCGATAAAACCCTTGTTGGTTTCAACGCCGATGCACACGCCGTTTTCCTTGCGGAAGCCGATCACTTCGGTCTGCTGGATCAAGTCCACGCCCAAGGCGTCGGCGGCACGGGCAAAGCCCCAGGCCACGGCGTCGTGACGGGCGACGCCGCCGCGACGCTGAACGGTCGCACCCATCACCGGGTAGCGGGTGTTTTTCGAGCAGTCGAGGTACGGAATCTCGTCAGCCACTTGCTTGGCGTTGAGCAGCTCGCCATCGACGCCGTTGAGGCGGTTGGCGCTGACCCGACGCTCGGAATCACGAATGTCCTGCAGGGTGTGGCACAGGTTGTAGACACCACGCTGGGAGAACATCACGTTGTAGTTGAGATCCTGCGACAGGCCTTCCCACAATTTCATCGCATGTTCGTAGAGGTGCGCCGACTCGTCCCACAGGTAGTTGGAGCGGACGATGGTGGTGTTGCGCGCGGTGTTACCGCCGCCCAGCCAGCCCTTCTCGACCACGGCAACATTGGTGATGCCGTGCTCTTTGGCCAGATAGTAAGCAGTCGCCAGACCGTGCCCGCCGCCGCCGACGATGACCACGTCGTAGACCTTTTTCGGCGTCGGTGTGCGCCACATGCGCTGCCAGTTTTCGTGGTGGCTGAGGGAGTGTTTGAAGAGGCCGAAGCCCGAATAGCGTTGCATAGTCAGTTACTCCAGAACACTCAGCGATAAACCGGGAAGTCTGCGCACAGGGCCGACACTTGCTGGGCAACATTGGCCTCGACATCGGCATCACCGAGGTTGTCGAGGATGTCGCAGATCCAGCCAGCCAACACTTCGCACTGGGTCACCTTGAAACCGCGCGTAGTGACGGCCGGGGTGCCGATGCGCAGGCCCGAGGTCACGAACGGCGATTGCGGATCGTTCGGCACCGCGTTCTTGTTGACGGTGATGTGTGCACGGCCAAGGGCGGCGTCGGCGTCTTTACCGGTCAGGCCCTGACGGATCAGGCTGACCAGGAACAAATGGTTGTCGGTACCGCCGGACACTACATCGTAGCCACGTTTGATAAACACGCTGGCCATCGCCTGAGCGTTGTCGATCACTTGTTGCTGATAAGCCTTGAAGCCTGGCTCCAACGCTTCCTTGAAGCACACGGCTTTACCGGCGATGACGTGCATCAGCGGGCCGCCCTGAGCGCCGGGGAACACGGCAGCGTTGAGCTTCTTCTCGATCTCTTCGTTGGACTTGGCCAGGATCAAGCCGCCACGTGGGCCGCGCAGGGTTTTGTGGGTGGTGGTGGTGACCACGTCAGCGTACGGCAGCGGGTTCGGGTACAGACCCGCGGCAACCAGACCGGCGACGTGGGCCATGTCGACGAACAGCAGCGCGCCGACCTTGTCAGCGATCTGACGGAAGCGCGGGAAGTCGAGGGTCTTCGAGTAAGCGGAGAAACCGGCGACGATCATTTTCGGCTTGGATTCGACGGCGAGACGCTCGACTTCGTCGTAATCGATCAGCCCGGTGTCGGTGTTGATGCCGTACTGCACAGCGTTGTAGAGCTTGCCCGAGGACGACACTTTGGCGCCGTGGGTCAGGTGACCGCCGTGGGCCAGGCTCATGCCGAGAATGGTGTCGCCCGGCTGGATCAGCGCGAGGTAGACGGCGCTGTTGGCCGACGAACCGGAGTGCGGCTGGACGTTGGCGTAATCGGCGCCGAAAAGTTGCTTGGCGCGTTCGATGGCCAGTGCTTCGACTTTATCGACGTGCTCACAACCGCCGTAGTAGCGCTTGCCCGGATAGCCTTCGGCGTATTTGTTGGTGAGGCCGCTGCCTTGCGCTTCCATCACGCGTTTGCTGGTGTAGTTCTCTGACGCGATCAGCTCGATGTGATCTTCCTGACGTTGCTCCTCGGCATTCATCGCCGCCAGCAGTGCATCGTCGTAACCCTGGATCTGGTCTTGCTTGCTGAACATCGCGTCTCTCCCAGCGGCATCTGTGCGCCATTCGTCTCGGTAAGGCACCGGCAATCACGGCAGTGCCCTTTGATGCCGATGGTATGACCGGCGCAGACAGCTCAAATGCCTGCGGACGCCACGCAAAGGTGCGTTTACGACATGGCTGGAAATGACCCAAAGAATGCATCCCCCTGTAGGAGCTGCCGAAGGCTGCGATCTTTTGACTTTGATTTTCAAGATCAAAAGATCGCAGCCTTCGGCAGCTCCTACCGGGGTTAGGCGAGCAACTGGCGGACGGCGAGCAATAGGAGGAAATGCGCGGGATAAAGGGCGTAAGCCCAGCGACGCATTGGCGGTGGCTGCAGATGTCGCACATGTCGCAACAGGAACATTCCGAGCACTGGCGCAAACAGACACGCGGCAATCCCAAGAATGGCCACGCTACTGCCAAACCTCGCCGACTCATACAGCACCTGCCACTGATTGGCCGCCAGACATACCAATCCCGGCAACAGGCTGAAATACCACGGCCGACGAAACACCAGCAGCATCGCCAGCGGCAACAAAACACCGAAGAACCCGAACATCAGCCGCTCCGGGAAAACCATCGCCAGCACCAGTGCAGCAACACCGAGCAATCGCGACATCACCGATGGATCCTGCCACCCCCGCGCCACCAGCAGCCCCAACGCCAGCGTCGGCATCACATTCAACGTATCCGGCTCCGGAATGTACAACCGATACGGAATCTCACTCACCGCACTGAACAGCAACAACCACCCCAGATAGCGCCACTCCATCTTCCGCGAACCATCACGGGAAAGATTCGCCGCCATCGCCAGGCAAAACCATGGAAACGCCAGCCGCCCCGGCACGTACAGCCAATCGGCGGAGAACCCGACATATCGCAGGTGATCGAGCAACATGCTCAGCAGCGCCAGCCACTTGAGCAGATCCAGCGCGCCGTCGCGTTTTCTCAGGTGCATAATCGGTCTGCATCCTTGTAATGTTCAGACAGCGACATCTCGTGTGCTCCCCGGAAGATCTTCGGTAAAGTGCGCACCATCATTGACCACGAGCCTTCACAAGAGTCTCGACCACGGAAGCCGGCCATGACCGACAAGAGCCAACAATTCGCCAGCGACAACTATTCCGGTATCTGCCCTGAAGCCTGGGCTGCCATGGAACAGGCCAACCACGGCCACCAGCGCGCTTACGGCGACGATGAATGGACCGCACGCGCGTCCGACCATTTCCGCCAATTGTTTGAAACCGACTGCGAAGTGTTCTTCGCCTTCAACGGCACCGCCGCCAACTCGCTGGCCCTGTCGTCGCTGTGCCAGAGTTACCACAGCGTGATCTGCTCGGAAACCGCCCACGTCGAAACCGACGAATGCGGCGCCCCGGAATTCTTCTCCAACGGCTCGAAGCTGCTGATCGCCGGCACTGAAAACGGCAAGATCACCCCGCAGTCGATCCGCGAAGTCGCGCTCAAGCGCCAGGACATCCACTACCCGAAACCGCGCGTGGTCACCCTGACCCAAGCCACCGAAGTCGGCAGCGTCTACACGCCGGAAGAAGTCCGCGCCATCAGCGCCACTTGCAAGGAGCTGGGCCTGCACCTGCACATGGACGGCGCGCGCTTCTCCAACGCCTGCGCCTTCCTCGGCTGCTCGCCAGCGGATCTGACCTGGAAGGCTGGTGTCGATGTGCTGTGTTTCGGCGGCACCAAGAACGGCATGGCCGTGGGTGAAGCGATCCTGTTCTTCAACCACAAACTGGCGGAAGACTTCGACTATCGCTGCAAACAGGCCGGGCAGTTGGCGTCGAAAATGCGCTTCTTGTCGGCCCCGTGGGTCGGCATCCTCGAAACCGACGCCTGGCTGAAATATGCGCGCCACGCCAACCACTGCGCGCAATTGCTCGCAGAACTGGTCAGCGACATTCCCGGCGTCGAACTGATGTTCCCGGTGCAGGCCAACGGCGTGTTCCTGCAACTGTCGGAACCGGCGATCGCCGCGCTGACCGCGAAGAACTGGCGTTTCTACACCTTCATCGGCAAGGGCGGCGCACGCTTCATGTGCTCGTGGGACACCGAAGAAGAACGCGTCCGCGAACTCGCCCGCGACATCCGCGAAGTCATGTCCGCCTGACCTGACGCCAGCGCACTGATCATTCCCACGCTCCGCGTGGGAATGCCTCCCGGGACGCTCCGCGTTCCATCCCCCAGACGCTAAACACCGCTATGACGCAGAGCGTCAATGGCAGCATTCCCACGCAGAGCGTGGGAACGATCTTCGGCCGAGGATGACTTTTCCCACCGTAATACCAGACTTCTCTTCTAGCGCGATCATCCCCCCCGCCTCACCCTGATCGTTCCCACGCTCTGCGTGGAAACGCCTCCCGGGACGCTCCGCGTTCCATTCCCGTCGCACCGCAAGATTCAAGGAAGAATCCCATGGGCCGAAGCCGCTAACCATTACTGAAACCGACAAACCGCATTTCCTGACTTGCACGATCATGGAGTGGTTGCCGTTATTCATCCGCCCGTACATCGTCGACCACTTGCTCAACTGCTGGCGTTATCAACAGACCCACCATGACTTGAAGCTGTACGGCTACGTGATTCTGGAAAACCATCTTCACTTCGTCGCTCAGGCGCCCGACCTGAGTAAATGCCTCAGCCAATTCAAATCTTTCACCGCGCGACAAATCATCGATGATCTGCAAAGCAAAGGTGCCGACAAAGCCCTGAAACGTCTGCGCTTTAGCAAACGCGCGCATAAGCAGGATCGGGTGTACCAGTTGTGGCAGGAAGGTTCACACGCAGAAATGGTCTACAGCGAATCGGTGATGCGTCAGAAGCTTGAATACATCCACAACAATCCAGTGAAACGCGGGTATGTGGACTTGCCAAAGCATTGGCGTTATTCGAGTGCCAGGGACTACGCGGGAATGCCGGGGCTTATTGAGGTTCAGTGCTGGTATTGATGGGACGCAGAGCGTCCCGGGCTGCATTCCCACGCGGAGCATGGGAACGAGCAAATTGAGTCCGCCCGACCTCCGCACTGATCGTTCCCACGCTCCGCGTGGGAATGCCTCTCGGGACGCTCCGCGTTCCAGCCTCACCACTGTCGACATCCTTAACACCGCTATGACGCGGAGCGTCGACGGCTGCATTCCCACGCGGAGCGTGGGAACGATCATGGCGGAGACAGCGTTACCTGATCTGCTTGGTCTACATTGTCTGTCGAGCCCTTCGCTCATATAACAATAAGCAGGAGCATCGGCATGTCGTTACAAGGCAAAACCCTGTTCATCACCGGCGCCAGCCGTGGCATTGGCCGTGAGATTGCGCTGCGTGCCGCGAGGGACGGGGCCAATATCGTGATTGCGGCGAAAAGCGCCGAACCCCACGCGAAATTGCCCGGCACCATTCACAGCGTCGCCGCGGAAGTCGAAGCGGCGGGCGGCAAGGCGTTGGCGTTGCAGGTGGATGTGCGTGATGAGGATGGCGTGCGCCAGGCTCTCGCCCAGGCCAACGAACATTTCGGCGGCATCGATGCGCTGGTAAACAACGCCGGGGCAATCAAACTCACTGGTGTGCAACACATCGAGCTCAAACGCTTCGACCTGATGCACCAGATCAACACCCGCGCGGTGTTGCTGTGCAGCCAGGCCGCCCTGCCCTATCTGAAGAAATCCTCGGGGCACATCCTCAATCTGTCGCCACCGCTGAATCTGGCGAGCAAGTGGTTTGCGCAGTTCAGTCCCTACACGGTGACCAAGTACGGCATGAGCATGCTGACGCTGGGGATGAGTGAGGAGTTTGCCGCGTACAGAATCAGCGTGAATTCGTTGTGGCCGCAGACGATGATTGCCACGGCGGCGATTGAGTTTCAGCTGGGGAACCGGGAGTCGTTCAAGCAGGCGCGAACGCCAGCGATCATGGCGGATGCGGCGCATGTGATTCTGGATAGCCGCGATCGGCAGATCACCGGGCGGCTATTGATTGATGAAGAAATTTTGCGCGAGAGCGGCGTGACTGAATTTGATCATTACCGCTTTGAACCGGGCAGCACCACAACCCTGATGCCCGACCTGTTCATCGACTGAACACAACCCATGTAGGAGCTGCCGAAGGCTGCGATCTTTTGATCTTCAAAAACAAGATCAAAAGATCGCAGCCTTCGGCAGCTCCTACACAGGGATTCCGTTAGAACTCGATACGCACATCACCTTTAGGCACACTGCAGCAAGACAAAATAAACCCTTCGGCCTCATCGTCCTCGGTAATCCCGCCGTTGTGCTCCATCTCCACCTCGCCGCCCAGCTTGAGCACCTTGCACGTCCCGCAAATCCCCATGCCGCAGGCTTTCGGGATCATCAGGCCAAGCTTGGCCGCCGCCGCATGCACGGTCTCGCCCGGTGCCACACGAATGCTCTTGCCGGACGAGGTGAATTCGACCTGATGCAGATCGGCGATATCGATTTCCGGCGCATCCGCCGCCTGTTCCGCCTGCTCCACCGCATCGGCACGGGCTTCGGGCGGCGTGGCGCCGAACGATTCCTCGTGATAACGCGACATGTCGTAACCAGCCACTTCCAGCAACCGCTTGACCGCATTCATGTACGGCGTCGGCCCGCAGCAAAACACTTCGCGCTCAAGGAAGTCGGGCACCATCAATTCGAGCATCTTGTGGTTCAGGTAACCGCGATAACCGGCCCACGGCTCACCCAGGCCGTGCTTTTCACAAATCAGGTGCAGGCTGAAGTTGTCGATCCGCGACGCCATGTGCTCCAGCTCGCGGTGGTAAATGATGTCTTTCGGCGAGCGCGCGCTGTGGATAAAGGTCATGTCGACGTTGGCGTTGGTGTCGTAAAACCAGCGCGCCATCGACATGCACGGCGTAATGCCGACGCCGCCGCTGAGATAGAGGACTTTCGGGCTTGGGAAGTCGATGGCGTTGAACAGCCCGACGGGCCCGTGCACCGCCAATTCCTGCCCTTCATGCAGCGTGTCGTGCAGCCAGTTCGAGACCTTGCCGCCCGGCACGCGTTTGATCGTCACCGAAAAGCTGTACGGCACCGACGGCGAACTGGAAATGGTGTACGAACGCATGATCGGCTGGCCTTCGATTTCCAGCTCCAGGGTCACGAATTGCCCGGGCTTGAAGAAGAACAGGATCGGCTGGTCGGCCATGAAACAGAAGGTGCGCACGTCCCAGGTTTCCTGGATGACTTTGACGCAACGGACGATGTGTCGGCCATTGGCCCAGGTCTGGGTGGTGACCGGATTCAGGAAGCTGTTGGACATGCTGTTCTCCACGGCCGACTGTCGGCCTCATGTCGGCGATTCTGCGTATAGCGCGAACCGCCCGTTTACCTATCCGCGACATCGGCATACTTATCGCGACCAGCCCCCAACCACCGGGGGTTGCGCGTCGGGAACAGATTGCATCATGTCGCCCATGGATAAGGTTGCGCCCCGCGCCGGGCCCACACTCGCCCCAACACCAAGACAGATTCTTTACACCTTGCGTAGCCACTTTGCAGCACCCCTGATTAGCCACATTCGCCGGCCACGTAGAGGGCCATGAGGATCACATCGATGGACGTCACCGCAAAAATCAGCCTGGGCGATCCGCTGGAACCCGCACGCAAGGCCACCGCACAAATGCTCCAGGAGCGCGAGCGCACCTTTTCGCTGCCACAACCGTTCTACAGCGATGAACGCCTTTTCGATATCGACATGCAGGAGATCTTCCAGAAAGAGTGGTTGATTGCCGGCATGACCTGCGAGATCCCGGCCAAAGGCAACTACCTGACCCTGCAGATCGGCAAGAACCCGATCATCGTCATTCGTGGCGCCGAAGGCGTTGTGCATGCGTTCCACAATGTTTGCCGCCACCGTGGCTCGCGTCTGTGCACCAGCGAGAAGGGCAAAGTCGCCAAACTGGTCTGCCACTACCACCAGTGGACGTACGAGCTGGACGGTCGCCTGTTGTTCGCCGGCACCGAAATGGGCGCCGACTTCGACATGAAGCAGTACGGCCTCAAACCAGTCAACGTGAAGACCGCCGGCGGCTACATCTTTATCAGCCTGGCGGAGAATCCACCGGCCATTGATGACTTCCTGTCGACGCTGAACCATTACATGGAACCGTACGACATGGAGAACACCAAGGTGGCGATCACCACCACCTTGATGGAAAAGGCCAACTGGAAACTGGTGCTGGAAAACAACCGCGAGTGCTACCACTGCAACGCGTCGCACCCGGAACTGCTGAAAACCCTGCTGGAATGGGACGACGTCACCGACCCGCGCGCCGATCAGGCGTTCAAGGATCACGTCGCCGCCTCCGCCGCAGCCTGGGAAGCCGAGAAGATTCCTTACGCCCACGCCAGTTTCGGCCTGCGCAACCGCATCGTGCGCATGCCGCTGCTCAAAGGCACCGTGTCGATGACCCTCGACGGCAAACAGGGCTGCGCGAAACTGATGGGCCGCATCAAGAACCCGGATCTCGGCTCGATGCGCATCCTGCACCTGCCGCACTCCTGGAACCACTGCATGGGCGACCACATCATCGTCTTCACGGTGTGGCCGATCAGCGCGCAGGAAACCATGGTTACTACCAAGTGGATCGTGCACAAGGATGCGGTTGAGGGTGTGGATTACGATGTTGATCGCATGCGTCAGGTGTGGGATGCGACCAATGATCAGGATCGGCGTCTGGCTGAGGAGAACCAGCGCGGGATCAACTCGACGGCGTATCAGCCTGGGCCTTATTCGAAGACCTATGAATTTGGCGTGGTGAATTTTGTTGATTGGTACAGCGAGCGCTTGCTGAACAACCTTGGGGCCGAGCCTGCGCCTTACCTCAAAGGCGTCCCGGTTCAGGGCTGAGCAAGATCAAAAGATCGCAGCCTTCGGCAGCTCCTACAGGTGGAATGCGTTCCACCTGTGGGAGCGGGCTTGCTCGCGAAGGCGTCCTGACAAACACCACATCCCTAAAGCCAGATTGCACAATTTCTGATCAACCACCCCACACCCCATACCCACCAAGCCCCCCAGCCTTCCGCAAACAAGTTATCCACACACCCACCCACAGCAAATGGGGACAACTGTGGATGACTCGAAAAATATCCCACTGATTTGCAAAGAAAAACCGTGACTTATCCAGAAGTACGGTTTTGAAAACACATTGATCGCTTTTTGATCAACAGCCTGCAAGCCACGCCATTCTTGGCTTTCAGCGGAAGGCAAACACCTTATCCACAGAAGCACCAACAGAGATCGGGGGTAACTTTACCTCTGCTGTGGAAAAGCCCTGAAGACTGCGAAATATCAGGCTCTACGAGCAATTCATCGAGTCAAAAGCGCGAATTGATCAGTTATTAACCAACTCTCTGAAAGCCGCGTTGTATATAGCTCTCAGGGGTTAGCGAACATCTTATCCACAGAAGCGCCAACAGAGATCGGGGGTAACTTACGCAGTTATCCCGCAGAAAAATCCCGTAAAAACCGCAACTTAGGCTGGTTGTTTTTTGATCTGCGGCCTGCAAGCCACGGCAGACATGACTTGCAGCGAAGGGCGAACACGTTATCCACAGACTGACCAACAGGGATTGTGTGTAAACCACATTATTCCTGTGGAAAACCCCACTGACCTGTAGGAGCTGACGAGTGCAACGAGGCTGCGATCTTTAGATGTTGGTATTTGAAAACAAGATCAAAAGATCGCAGCCTCGTTGCACTCGTCAGCTCCTACAGAGATTTGAGGGGTGTCGGGGGGTCAGCGGACGACGCCTTCTTCGATGAGGAGTTTGAGGATGGCTTCGGCACCGGCCTGTGGGGTAACGCCTTTGAGCACTTGCCCACCGCCGCCGCTGGCTTTCGCAGTAGCGGCTTTCATCCGGTCAGCTCCGCTTTTGGCTTTGATCACTTTCAGGCGTTTTGGCCGTGGTTTGGCCGGTTGCAGGGTCGCGGCGGACAGAAGTTCATCATCGATAACTTCAACGTCGTCAGCCTCCAGCACCCCTCGTCGCGCCGGGCCGTAAGCACTCTGCCGAGGTTTCGGCGCAGCGTTATCCACAGTCGCCAGAAACGGAAGTTTCACCTTCAAGCGACGTCGTTGCCCACGCGGCAAAGCCTGCAGCACCAACGCCGATCCATCATTGATCGACTCCACCTGCGCCAACCCGACCACCAGCGGCCAGCCCAAACCTTCGGCGAGCAGAAACGGCAACATCCCCGAGCCTTCACCGGTTTCGGCCTGGCTGCCGGTCAGCACCACTTGCGCACCGGCATCGCGGAGATACGCGGTCAGCGCCGGTAACGCATCAGCGCCAGTCGGTTGCTCAAGCACATGCATCTGTTCCAGGCCCATGCCCAGATAGGCGCGCAACGCCGGTTCCGTAACATCGCCGGCATGCAGCACTTGCAGGTTATCCCCAGCGAGTTGCAGGCCCAACTCCACAGCGCGGGCATCTTGCTCGGCGCGGCGTGGCCGGCCGGAGGTCGGGTGGGCGCCGATTGAAACCAGACTGATAACGTTCGTGTTCATAGCGTTTCCTTAAGCCGCATCGCGCTTGGCGTCGTTGCGGTAAGCCGCCACCGCCGCGATCAAGGCTTGAAGAATCTCTGCGCTTTCGCCGATCACCGAGAGGTCGGCGCGTTTGATCATGTCGCAACCGGGATCGAGGTTGATCGCCACGACCTTGTCGCAGGCGCCAATGCCCTGCAAATGCTGGATCGCCCCGGAGATACCCACAGCGACATACACCCGCGCGGTGACCCAGGTGCCGGACGCGCCGACCTGGCGATCACGCGCCATAAAGCCATCGTCCACCGCCACCCGCGATGCGCCTTCGGTGGCGCCGAGTGCGGCAGCCGTTTCGTGGAACAGCGCCCAGTCCTTGACGCCGTTACCGCCGGAGAAAATGAACTCCGCTTCGGCCATCGGAATCGCTGCCGGGTCGACCGCCACTGCGCCAAGATCTTCGATCCGCGACAGGCTACGCGCGACGCTTGTGGATAACTCCACTGGCAACGCTTCATGCCGGGTTTCGCTGACCGGTTCGGCACATTCCGCCGACGCCAGAATCAACCGCGCGAGCGGACGTGCAAGATCCTGCAAGCCAGCACCGGCGCGGCCGATGCACTCTTGATCCTTGACCTGCCACACTCGCGTCGCCGGGCGTTCACCCAGAGCAGCGGCGAAGCGTCGACCGAGTTCGCCGCCACCGCTGCGACTGTCCGGTAGCAGCCAGTGACGTGGATTGAACTGGTTATCCACAGCACGCAAACCCTGCACGCGCTGCTCCGGTGCATAACCGCTGAAGGCTTCACCTTCGAGTACCAACAAACGATCGACGCCAGCAGTAGCGAACGCGTTTTCCTTATGTTCACCAAAAACCACCGCCAACACCGCGCCGTCCTTGCCGGCCAGTTGATGAGCGAGGCCAAGCAAATCGCGGTCGTGGCTACTCAAGCGGCCACCGACCATGTCCGGCACCACGCTGATGTAAAACGCCGGGGCTGGCACCTGATGCAGCGGCAATTGCACTTCCACAGCCGCCGAACGTTTAACCGCCCCGCCCTGTTGCGCGCCGCTGCGGTCGATCCGTTTGATGCCGTTGGGGCCGATAAAACCCATGCCGTGCAGGTTCTTGCGGATGACGCCATTCGGCCCCATCCAGCTGTGCTGCGCCGGTTGCATCGCCGCGTGCAGCGGGTGCAAACGGTTACGGGCAATCCATTCGGCGCGCGGGTCGCGGCGGATAATGTCGCTCATCAGTGGGCCTCCGCAGGTTCACGTTTGGCCGGGGTGGCAGGCTTGCTTGGCGCGGCGTCTTCGAGCAGCGCGTCAGCCACCAGTTCGGCAATGTCCTTGATCAGCGGACGCGGTTCGACCACGCCTTCGAGCATCGCCGTGCACTGTGGACAACCCACGGCCACCAGTTCGGAGCCGGTCTCGCGGATGTCTTCCATGCGCATGTCAGGTATCCGTTGCTTGCCCGGAATATCAGTGATCGGCGCCCCGCCACCGCCGCCGCAGCAGCGCGAACGGAAGCCGGAACGTTGCATCTCTTTGACTTCGATGCCGAGCGCGCGCAGCACTTCACGCGGCGCCTCGTACTCGCCGTTGTAGCGGCCGAGGTAGCACGGGTCGTGATAGGTCACGCTGTTGCCTTTGTGCTGACCGAGATTGAGCGCGCCGGCCTGAATGATTTCCGCCATGTAGGTGCTGTGATGTTGCACCAGGTAATTGCCGTCGAACGCGCCGTACTCGTTTTTCAGCACATGGAAGCTGTGCGGATCGCAGGTGACGATGCGGTTGAAGCTGTATTTGCCCAGGGTCTGAATGTTGCGTTTAGCGAGCAACTGGAAGGTTGCTTCGTCGCCCAAGCGGCGCGCCACGTCACCGCTGTCACGCTCTTCAAGACCGAGCACGGCGAAGTCGATTTTCGCCGCTTTCAGCACTTTGACGAAGGCGCGCAGAGTGCGTTGGTTGCGCATGTCGAACGCACCGTCGCCGACCCAGAACAGCACGTCGGTGGATTTCTTTTCGCTGAGCAGATTGAGGTTCAGATCCGCCGCCCAGTTCATCCGCCCGCCCGGGGCGAAACCGCCGGGGTTGTCGGTGGCGATGAGGTTTTCGAGGACTTCGGCGCCCTTGTTAGGGGTCGCGCCTTTTTCCAGGGTCAGATGGCGGCGCATGTCGACGATGGCGTCGACGTGCTCGATCATCATCGGGCATTCCTCGACGCAGGCGCGGCAAGTGGTGCACGACCACAGGGTTTCGGCGTCGACCAGACCGTTGACGATCGGTTGATGCGGATTGCCGCTGTGTTCGCCAATGGGTTTGCCGGGATACGGGCTGCCGGCGAATTTCGCATCGGTACCGCCAGCGAGGCCGACGACCATGTCCTGAATCAGTTTTTTCGGGTTTAGCGGCTGGCCGGCGGCGAACGCCGGGCAAGCGGCTTCACACTTGCCGCACTGCACGCAGGCGTCGAATCCGAGCAGTTGGTTCCAGGTGAAATCTACGGGTTTCTCAACACCCAGCGGCGCTGACGGATCATTGAGATCCAACGGTTTCAGGCCCGTGGAACGACCGCCGCCAAAGCGTTCAGCGCGACGGTGCCAAGCCAAATGCAACGCACCGGCAAAGGCGTGTTTCATCGGCCCGCCCCAAGTCATGCCGAAGAACAGTTCCGACACGCCCCACAACACACCGATCCCCAGAATGACCGCGAGCACCCAACCGCCAAAGTTCTCCGGCAGGATTCCGGCAACGGGCAAAGTCAGCAAAAAGAACGACGCCGAGAATGCCAGCAAGCTTTTCGGCAGGCGCATCCACGGGCCTTTCGACAGCCGCGCTGGCGGGTTGCGCCGACGCAGATAAACGAAGATCGCGCCGACGAACATCACCGCCGTCATCAGCAGCAAGGCGTAACCGAGAATGCGGTTATGCAGGCCGAAACCGTGCACCAGCAGCGCCAGCACAATCGACGCCACCGCACCGCCGGCCGTGGCTACGTGGGTGTTGGCGATGTATTTGTCCCGCGCGACGACATGGTGCAAATCGACCATGTAACGCTTGGGCATGGCGAGCAGGCCGCCGATCAGGTCGACCTTCGAGGCCCGGCCCCGACGCCACATGGCCACCCGCCGCAACGCGCCGAGGACACCAAGGCCCAGAGCTGCGAACAACAGGATTGGAAGAAGGGTGTTCAACATGGTGAAGCTCCCACCAGTACAACCTGGAGAAACACGGTCTGCATTACTGTGGGAGCGAGCCTGCTCGCGAAAGCGGTGGGTCATTCGACATCATCGTCAACTGACAGAATGCATTCGCGAGCAGGCTCGCTCCCACAGGGGTTTGGTGCAAGTCCTTAGAAGTCTTTGCACAACCGCAACGCGTCGTAGATCGCGGCGTGGGTATTGCGCTGCGCCACGCAGTCGCCGATGCGGAACAGCAAGTAACCGTCGCCCGTGGTGCTCAACGAAGGCTGCGGTTTGATCGCGAACAAGGCATCGATATCGATCTGGCCCTTGTTGCGCGAACCGTCCTTGAGCCCGTAATACAACTCTTCGTCCGGACGCACGCCGTTCTCCACTACCACCTGATCGACCACCCGCTCCTCTTTGGCGCCGGTGTATTCGTTCTCCAGCACCGCGATCAGTTTGTCGCCTTCGCGGTAGACCTTCTCCAGCATCATGTCGCCGGTCATGATCACTTCTTTCGGGTACATGCTGCGGTAGTAGGTCGGGAACGACGTGCCGCCGATGGCCACGCCCGGTTTGATGTCGTCGGTGACGATCTCGACCTGGCTGCCCTTGTCAGCAAGGAAGTCGGCAACCGACATCCCGGTGAACTCGCAAATGGTGTCGTACACCAGCACGTTCTTGCCCGGCGCGACCTTGCCATCCAGCACGTCCCAACTGCTGACAACCAAACCTTCAGCGGCGCCCCAGTGTTCGTTCTGCTCCAGGAACGGATGACCGCCCACCGCCAGCACCACAACGTCCGGACGCAAGTCCATGATCGTCGCGATGTCCGCCGCCGTGCCCAGACGCAGATCGACTTTCAACCGCGCCAGTTCCAACTGGAACCAGCGGGTGATGCCAGCAATCTGGTCACGCTGCGGCGCTTTCGAAGCGGTGGTGATTTGCCCGCCGATAAATTCTTTCTTCTCGAACAAGGTCACGTCGTGGCCACGTTCAGCCGACACGCGAGCGGCTTCCATCCCTGCAGGCCCTGCACCGACGACGACCACTTTGCGTTTGACGCCGGTGGATTTTTCGATGATGTGCGGCACGCCCATGTATTCACGGGAGGTCGCGGCGTTCTGGATGCACAGCACGTCCAGACCTTGATACTGACGGTCGATGCAATAGTTGGCGCCGACGCACTGCTTGATCTGATCGATCTGACCCATTTTGATCTTGGCGATCAGGTGCGGGTCAGCGATGTGAGCGCGGGTCATGCCGACCATGTCGACGTAACCGCCTTCGAGAATGCGCGTGGCCTGATTCGGATCCTTGATGTTCTGCGCGTGCAAAACCGGCGCCTTTACGACTTCTTTGATGCCCGCAGCCAAGTGCAGAAACGGCTCCGGTGGATAACTCATGTTGGGGATAACGTTGGCCAGGGTGTTGTGGGTGTCGCAACCCGAACCGACCACACCGATGAAATCGAGCATGCCGGTGTCGTCGTAATACTTGGCGATCTGTTTCATGTCCTCGTGGGACAAACCGTCCGGGTGGAATTCGTCACCGCACAGACGGATGCCGACGCAGAAATCATCACCGACTTCCTTGCGCACAGCCTTGAGCACTTCGAGGCCGAAACGCATGCGGTTCTCGAAGCTGCCGCCCCACTCGTCCGTACGCTTGTTGACGCGCGGGCTCCAGAACTGGTCGATCATGTGCTGGTGCACGGCGGACAGTTCGACACCGTCGAGACCACCGGCCTTGGCCCGCGCGGCAGCGGTAGCGTAGTTGCCGATCACCCGCCAGATTTCTTCCGGCTCGATGGTTTTGCAGGTCGCGCGGTGCACCGGTTCGCGGATGCCCGACGGCGACAGCAGGGTCGGCCAGTGCTCGCCATCCCAGCGCGAACGACGGCCCATGTGGGTAATCTGAATCATGATCTTGGCGCCATGCTTGTGCATCGCGTCCGCCAGATTCTGGAAGTGCGGAATGATCCGGTCGTCCGCCAGGTTCACCGATTTCCACCAGCCTTGCGGGCTGTCGATGGCGACACTGGAAGAACCGCCGCAAATCGCCAGGCCGATGCCGCCCTTGGCTTTCTCTTCGTAGTATTTGACGTAGCGGTCGGTGGTCATGCCGCCGTCCGTTGCGTAGACCTCAGCGTGCGCGGTGCTGAGCACGCGGTTGCGGATGGTCAGTTTGCCGATCTGGATCGGCTGGAACATTGCTTCGAAAGCCATGGCGGGTTCCTCGACTTACAACGGCTTGACGGTGAACAAGCCGTCTTCGTGGCCTTCTTCGGAGCCGCCGTAAACTTGCTCGGCAACCGTGCGAATCTTGCTGCCGCGGGCTTCAAGAATCTGATCCATCGCACCGGCAAACCAACCGGTAAACATGTAATCGACCTTGCGCCCGACCTTGCCGTAGACGTAGACAAATGCCGAGTGTTCGAGCTTGACGCTGGCAGTGCCTTTGTCGAGGTCGATGTCCTGAATCTTGAACAGGCCCCAGCCACGTTGCGACAGGCGTTTCATGTAGTGCTCGAACACCGCGACGCCTTCCAGGCCGTGGCATTCAGCTTCTTTTTCACACCAGTGCCAGGCGGATTTGTAGCCGGCCTTGTAGAGGATTTCGGCGTAGGCGTCGGCGCCCAAGACTTCTTCGATGCCCATGTGGTTGTTGACGAAAAAGTGGCGCGGTACGTAGAGCATCGGCAGGGCGTCGGAGGTCCAGACACCGGTCTCGCTGTCGACTTCGATTGGCAATTGCGGGGCGATCTTGGCCATGGAAAGTTAACTCCAGAAAAAATAGTGGATTCAGTGGTGACCGCTGCCCTCACCCCGGCCCTCTCCCACAGGAGAGGGGGCAGTGCGGCGGCGGTCTTGAGTCAGCGTTACTCGCCCCAGACGTCTTTCAAGACGTTGACCCAGTTCTCGCCCATGATCTTGCGCACGACGCGCTCGGGATGGCCGCGCTTGAGCAGGGTTTCGGTCAGGTTCGGGAACTCGCCGACGGTGCGGATGCCCAGCGGGTTGATGATCTTGCCGAAGCTGGTCAGGCGGCGGGCGTAGCCCTTGTCGTGGGTCAGGTATTCGAAGAAGTCCTGGCCGTGGCCCTGGGTAAAGTCGGTGCCGATACCGATGGCGTCTTCACCGACGATGTTCATCACGTACTCGATCGCTTCGGCGTAGTCGTCGATGGTCGAATCGATGCCCTTGGCGAGGAACGGCGCGAACATGGTCACACCGACAAAACCGCCGTGGTCAGCAATGAACTTCAGCTCTTCATCGGACTTGTTGCGCGGATGCTCTTTGAGCCCCGACGGCAGGCAGTGGGAATAGCACACCGGTTTTTTCGATTCGAGGATGACCTCTTCAGAAGTCTTGGAACCGACGTGAGACAGGTCGCACATGACGCCGACGCGGTTCATCTCGGCAACGATCTCGCGACCGAAACCCGAGAGGCCGCCGTCACGCTCATAGCAGCCGGTGCCGACCAGATTCTGGGTGTTGTAGCACATCTGCACGATGCCTACGCCGAGCTGCTTGAACACCTCGACATAGCCGATCTGGTCTTCAAAGGCGTGGGCATTCTGGAAGCCGAAAAGGATGCCGGTTTTGCCCTGCTCCTTGGCTTTGCGGATGTCGGCGGTGGTGCGCACCGGCATCACCAGGTCGCTGTTTTCGCGGATCAGCTTCTGGCTGGCGGCAATATTGTTCACGGTCGCCTGAAAGCCTTCCCACACCGACACAGTGCAGTTGGCTGCCGTCAGACCGCCCTTGCGCATGTCTTCAAACAGCTCGCGGTTCCATTTGGCAATGATCAGACCGTCGATAACGATGCTGTCGGCGTGTAATTCGGCTGGGCTCATCAGGCGTCCCCTTATTGGCGATTCATGCGCCGAATCGTCTGCCGGCGCTTTGGGGCCAGCATATGCCTCGGTGCCGGGGCGACCGGGTGCAAAAACGACAGGGGAATTGCCGAAAGCGTCAATCCGCGACAAAGGGTCATCCGCCGCCCCGACCGGCCACCTTTCCAAGCCCGCACGCTTGAGCCAGAATCACCGGCATCTTGCAAACACCACTGGATTAGAGCGGCGACAACAATGAAATCGATCTTCCTGGCCCTGGCACTGATTGCGACCGGCGTACACGCCGCCGAAGAGTCCGACAACAACCCGTGCGACGCAGTCGAAAACGACGTCCAGACCCTGGAATGCTCGACCTACAGCCGCACCACCGCCGAAGACCTGCTCAAAGACAACTACGCCAGCCTGACCGAACGCATGCAGACCGCATACGGCAAAAACGCCACGCAACTGGCGGATATCACCGCCAAACTCAAGACTGCTCAACAGCAGTGGCTGAAGACGCGGGATGCGGATTGCGCGGTTGAGGCATTCCCGGCTACGGCGGGGAGCAAGGCTTTTACCATTGCGCAGAATGATTGCGTCGCGCGGATGAGTGATGAGCGGTCGGAGTTTTTGGAGTCGATTGGGCAGGAGTGAGTGTCTGAGCTGTAAGCTGCCCTTCTATAGCCAATCTAGGTAATCACATGAACATCTGCGGCATTGAAATCAAAGGCAGCGAAGCGATCATCGCCGTGGCCGCTCTCGACGGTTCGACCCTGAGCCACGTTCCCCTTGCCACCAAGAAGATCGCCCTCGACGAAGATGACGAAGCAGCGAACGTGAAGCTGTTCGCGGCGCAAGTGGCGTCGTTTGTGCGTGAGAATTCGGTTGACCGGATTGCGATCAAGAAGCGCAGCAAGAAAGGTGAGTTTGCCGGTGGGCCGACGACGTTCAAGATTGAAGGGATTTTGCAGTTGCTCGATGGCTGTGAGGTGACGCTGTTGTCGCCGCAGACGATCAATGCGCAGGCGAAGAAGCATAATTTCGAGCTGCCGGGGACGCTGAACAAATATCAGCATGAGGCTTATAAAGCGGCGTGTTCGGCGTTGGTGAAGAAGTAAGATCAAAAGATCGCAGCCTTCGGCAGCTCCTAAATTGGAATGCAATCAACTGTAGGAGCTGCCGAAGGCTGCGATCTTTTGATTTCAGGCTTGGGCGGTACGCCGGTCTTCGCGGGGGCAACGGGCATATTTCGCCCGATAGCTGCGGGTGAAGTAGGACGGTGATTCGAAGCCGCAGGCGATGCTGACTTCGAGCACGCTCATGTCGGTCTGACGCAGCAACTGCCGGGCCTTTTCCAGGCGCAGGCGCAGATAAAAATTGCTCGGAGTATCGTTCAGATGCAGCCGAAACAACCGTTCCAGTTGCCGCCGCGTCACTTTGATCGATTCCGCCAATTGCAGCGTGGTCAGCGGCGGTTCGCTGTGCTGCTCCATCTCGCCAATCACCTGCACCAGTTTCTTGTTATTGATGCCATAACGCGTGGCAACTTCCATGCGCTGGTGGTCCTTGCGTGGGCGAATCCGCCCCAGCACAAATTGCTCACTGACCTGAATCGCCAGCTGCGGCCCATGGGCCTGGGCGATCAGATCGAGCATCAAATCGATGGACGCGGTGCCGCCCGCCGAGGTGATGCGCCGACGGTCGATCTCGAACAGCTCCTGAGTGACGCTGAGCTGTGGATAAGATTCCTTGAACGCATCGATCGCTTCCCAGTGCAGGGTCAGGCGATGGCCCTCAAGCAACCCGGCTTCGGCAAGGACAAAGCTGCCCGTGTCGATGGCGCCCAACGTCACGCCATCGTTATCCAGCCGCCGCAGCCAATGTTCCAGCACCGGCGTGGCAAACTTCAGCGGTTCAAACCCGGCCACCACCAACAACGTCGCGCCTTTCTTCAGTGGTTCCAGCGCGGCATCGGCGTTGACCGACATACCGTTACTCGCCAGCACCGCCCCGCCATCGGCGCTGAGTACGTGCCAGCGGTACAGCTCGCCACGAAAGCGGTTGGCCACGCGCAGCGGTTCGATGGCGGAAATAAAGCCGATGGCGGAGAAGCCCGGCATCAGCAAGAAATAGAAATCCTGAGACATGTGCGCACTCGATTCGCGGGTAACGAGAGGGAGGGTAGCGTGGCTCGTTGATACGCCGATTGTCGCCAGCGTTCAAGGGTGCAGGTCGCTACAGTGCAAATGCCAGTCGCCGCAGTGCGCTTTCATGGGCGCATTGCTGCGTAACTTTGCATCACCGGCGCATCAGATGCCGGGAACCACAATAACGACCTGCCGAGGAACCCGACATGAAACGACTGATCAGCAGCTGTGTTCTTGCACTCAGCGGTACCGCTTTCTTGAGCGCCAGCGTCATGGCGGCCGAACCTGCGTCATGCCAGAACGTGCGCATGGGCGTGGTGAACTGGACCGACGTGATCGCCACCAGTGCGATGACCCAGGTACTGCTCGACGGCCTCGGCTACAACACCAAACAAACCAGCGCGTCCCAGCAAATCATCTTCGCCGGGATTCGCGATCAGCGTCTGGACTTGTTCCTCGGTTACTGGAACCCGTTGATGACGCAGACCATTACGCCGTTTGTCGACGCCAATCAGGTCAAAGTCCTTGAAGCACCGAGCCTGAAGGACGCCCGCGCCACCCTCGCGGTGCCGACCTATCTAGCAGATAAAGGCCTGAAAACCTTTGCCGACATCGCCAAATTCGAAAAAGAACTCGGCGGCAAGATTTACGGCATCGAGCCGGGCTCGGGCGCCAATACACAGATCAAGGCAATGATCGCGAAGAACCAGTTCGGCCTCGGCAAGTTCCAGTTGGTCGAGTCGAGCGAGGCCGGCATGCTCGCCGCCGTCGATCGCGCCGTGCGCCGCAAAGAGGCCGTGGTGTTCTTCGGCTGGGCGCCGCACCCGATGAACGTCAACGTGAAGATGACCTATCTCACCGGCAGTGAAGACGCGCTCGGCCCGAACGAAGGCATGGCCACGGTGTGGACAGTGACCGCGCCGAAATACGCCGAGCAATGCCCGAACATTGGTCGCTTGCTCAGCAATCTGACCTACACCGCCGAAGACGAGAGCCGGATGATGCAGCCGCTGCTCGATCACAAAGATGCTTTCGAATCCGCCAAGCAATGGCTCAAGGATCACCCGGAAGACAAGCAGCGCTGGCTCGACGGTGTGACCACGTTCGATGGCAAACCGGCGGCTGAAAACCTCCAGCTGACCAGCAAATAACCCTCTCAATTTAAAGCCCCTCTCCCTGACCGGAGAGAGGACTGAACCACGCTTCGCAGCCCCGAAAAGGGCTGCGGACAGACCCATCACGCCTGAAGGAAACCGCACCATGAACCACGACGTCATCATCACCTGCGCACTCACCGGTGCTGGCGACACGACCGCCAGAAGTCCTCATGTGCCGGTCACCCCGAAACAAATCGCTGCGGCGGCCGTTGAAGCCGCCAAGGCTGGCGCCACCGTCGTGCACTGCCACGTGCGTGATCCGCAAACCGGCAAGTTCAGCCGCGACGTCGCGCTGTACCGCGAAGTGATGGAGCGCATCCGCGAGGCCGATGTCGACATCATCGTCAACCTCACCGCCGGCATGGGCGGCGACCTGGAAATCGGCGCGGGCGAGAACCCGATGGAGTTTGGCCCGAACACCGATCTGGTCGGCCCGTTGACCCGTCTGGCGCACGTAGAAGAATTGCTCCCGGAAATCTGCACCCTCGATTGCGGCACCCTGAATTTTGGCGATGGCGACACCATTTATGTCTCGACGCCGGCGCAACTGCGTGCCGGCGCCAAGCGCATTACCGAGCTGGGCGTGAAGGCTGAGCTGGAAATTTTCGACACCGGGCATCTGTGGTTTGCCAAGCAGATGATCAAGGAAGGTTTGCTGGATAACCCGCTGTTCCAGCTGTGCCTAGGCATTCCATGGGGCGCGCCGGCGGATACCACGACGATGAAAGCCATGGTCGATAACTTGCCCGCCGATGCAGTGTGGGCAGGGTTCGGCATTGGCCGGATGCAGATGCCGATGGCGGCGCAAGCGGTGCTGCTTGGCGGCAACGTGCGGGTCGGGCTGGAAGACAACCTGTGGCTGGACAAAGGCGTGCTGGCGACCAACGGCCAATTGGTTGAGCGCGCCAGCGAAATCCTCAGCCGCCTCGGCGCCCGCGTACTCACGCCGGCGGAAGGCCGCAAGAAGATGGGCCTGACCCAGCGCGGCTAACCCTCAGCCAAAAAATGGGGCTCTCACAGCCCCCCAATTCCACCTGTAGGAGCTGCCGAAGGCTGCGATCTTTTGATCTTGTTTTTTAAGATCAAGATCAAAAGATCGCAGCCTTCGGCAGCTCCTACAGGGATTACTTCACGGGAAAATTCCTATGAGATTTATCACCGAAATCAAAACCTTCGCCGCGCTGGGCAGCGGTGTCATCGGCAGTGGCTGGGTCGCCCGTGCCCTCGCCCATGGCCTCGACGTCGTGGCCTGGGATCCGGCGCCCGGCGCTGAAGCGGCGCTGCGCAAACGCGTCGCCAATGCCTGGGGTGCGCTGGAGAAAAACGGACTGGCACCGGGTGCTTCGCAGGATCGTCTGCGCTTTGTCGCGACCATCGAAGAATGCGTGCGCGATGCCGATTTCATTCAGGAAAGCGCTCCGGAACGGCTGGAGCTGAAACTCGATCTGCACAGCAAAATCAGCGCAGCGGCCAAGCCGAATGCGTTGATTGGTTCGAGTACATCAGGCCTGCTCCCGAGCGAGTTCTACGAGAGCTCGACACACCCTGAACGCTGCGTGGTCGGTCACCCGTTCAACCCGGTTTATCTGCTGCCGTTGGTGGAAGTGGTCGGTGGCAAAAACACCGCGCCGGAAGCCGTGCAAGCGGCGATGAAAGTCTACGAATCCCTCGGCATGCGCCCGTTGCATGTGCGCAAGGAAGTGCCGGGTTTTATCGCTGACCGCTTGCTCGAAGCGCTGTGGCGTGAGGCGCTGCACCTGGTCAACGACGGTGTCGCGACCACGGGCGAGATCGACGATGCGATCCGTTTTGGCGCTGGATTGCGCTGGTCGTTTATGGGGACTTTCCTGACTTACACCTTGGCCGGCGGCGATGCGGGCATGCGCCACTTCATGTCGCAATTCGGCCCGGCGTTGCAGTTGCCGTGGACGTATCTGCCGGCGCCGGAACTGACTGACAAGTTGATTGATGATGTGGTCGATGGCACCAGCGATCAGCTCGGTCGGCACAGCATTTCGGCGCTGGAGCGCTATCGTGATGATTGCTTGCTGGCGGTCCTTGAGGCGGTGAAGACCACCAAGGAAAAGCATGGCATGGCGTTCAGCGAGTAATGGGCTCGCTTCAAACCGCCGCCCTCACCCTAGCCCTCTCCCAAAGGTAGAGGGGACTGACCGAATTGATTGTTAGAGTTACGCCGACTTGCACCACCGAGCCGAACTCAAGTTTTGAATAGCATAAAAATCGGCTCCCTTTCCCCCTCGCCCCCTTGGGGGAGAGGGCTGGGGTGAGGGGGTAGCTCTTGATCTTAAAAACCCGCCCAATGCCCGGAACCCAAACCATGCCCCACCTCACCACCTACCAAACCAAAATCATCCCCGACTGGGTCGACTACAACGGCCACCTGCGCGATGCTTTCTACCTGCTGATTTTCAGCTACGCCACCGATGCCCTGATGGATCGCCTCGGCATGGACAGCAACAACCGCGAAGCCAGCGGCCACTCGCTGTTCACCCTCGAGCTGCACCTCAACTATCTGCACGAAGTGAAGCTCGACACCGAAGTCGAGGTGCGCACACAAATCATCGGCCACGACAGCAAACGCCTGCACCTCTATCACAGCCTGCACAAGGTCGGTGACGATCAGGAACTGGCCGGCAACGAGCAAATGCTCCTTCACGTCGACCTCGCTGGGCCACGTTCGGCACCGTTCAACGCCGACACCTTGAGCCGTCTGCAAAGTATCGTCACCGAGCAGAAAGACCTGCCCGCTCCCGCTTACATCGGCCGCGTCATCGCGCTGCCACCCGCCCGGTAATTCCATCGATCGCAAGGAGCCGCCATGAACACCGCTGCCGCTGTTGCCGACTTCCGTACTTATCCGTTGATCAGCGCGCTAAGCGGCGTGCAGAGTCTGGCGGACCGTGTTGCCATCGAGTGGGCTGACGGCCGCGTCAGCCCGTTTCACCATGTCTGGTTGCGGGACAATTGCCCGTGTCAGCAATGCGTTTACAACGTTACGCGCGAACAGGTTTTCGAGATCGTCGATGCCGCCATAGAGCTGAAACCTGCCGCCTCACACATCGACACCGATGGCTGCTTACGCATCGATTGGCAGGACGGCCACCTCAGCCGTTTCGATCCGGGCTGGCTACGCGCTCACGCCTACGACGATGAGTCCCGCGCGGAACGCCTCGAAGCCAAACCCAAGCCCTACCTGTGGCACAGCGATTTGCAGTTGCCGGTGTTCGAGTACGCGGCGCTGATGAACGACAACGCCGCTCTGCTGCAATGGATGCTCGCCATTCGCGACATCGGCCTGACCCAAGTACGCGGCGTACCCACCGAACCCGGTTCGCTGAAGCTCATCGCCCAGCGCATTTCATTCATCCGCGAAAGCAATTTCGGCGTGCTTTTCAACGTTCAATCCAAGGCCGATGCCGACAGCAATGCCTACACCGCTTTCAACCTGCCATTGCACACGGATCTGCCGACCCGTGAGCTGCAACCGGGGCTGCAATTTCTGCATTGCCTGGTGAATGACGCCGAGGGTGGCGAGAGTATTTTTGTTGATGGCTTTGCGATCGCCGATGCGTTGCGCAGCGAAGACCCGGCGTCGTTTCAGGCCCTGTGTGAAATCCCGGTGGAGTTTCGCAACAAGGATCGGCATAGCGATTACCGCTGCCTCGCGCCGATCATTGCTTTGGATGCGTTGGGGCGGGTGGCGGAGATTCGCATGGCGAACTTCTTGCGCGGGGCGTTTGATACGTCGGTGGAACAGATGCCGCTGTTGTATCGGGCATATCGTCGATTTATCGCGATGACCCGCGAGCCACGGTTTCGGTTGATGCAGCGGCTGAATCCGGGCGAGCTGTGGTGCTTTGATAATCGCCGCTCCTTGCATGCGCGCAATGCTTTTGACCCGGCCACCGGGGCGCGGCATTTTCAGGGCTGCTATATCGACCGGGATGAGTTGTTGTCGCGGATCCTCGTGTGGCAGCGTTAGACCGCGTTATCGTTCTTCGCGAGCAGGCTCGCTCCCACATTTAATCGCATTCCCCTGAATGAACGCGTTCACCTGTGGGAGCGAGCCTGCTCGCGAAGGCGTCAGATCAAACAACCCAACTCCTCTGATTCACAGCCAAAAAAAAGCCCCGATACCAGCCGTGACCGGATCGGGGCTCAAGCTACTGTTGAGGAGCTGCCGTGCGAGGGTGACCAAACCTTCGTGAAGCGAGCTTGCGCCAGTGTGCCCACTCCCCTGTCTGTCGAGTTAGCCGAAAACGACCTGTTCATAGTCGTCGCAGCCACACTGACAAAACGCCCTTGCCGTACCCGTCCCGGCCTTACAGAATCAAGCCAAGACCTCCGTTGCCACAGAAGGATTTGCGTGATGATGTACGCCGATTTGATTGACCAGGAAGACCTGTTGGGACAGCTCAAGGCCTTGGGTTTTCAGGTGCCGAGCGGTTCAACAGCCGAGCAGGCCTGCGAGTGTGCGGTGCGGGGTCTGGATAATGTTCGCGCGTTTGAACTGCGCAAGATGGTCAAGGACATGTACACCAGCGGCGCCAGTATTCAGCCGGCGGTGCGGCAGGCGATCGACAAGCAGTTGTTGCCGGCATTGGCGGACTATCAGCAAAGCCATAGCGCCTGATAAATCCATTCGCGAGCAGGCTCGCTCCCACAGTAGGAATGCATTCCAATGTGGGAGCGAGCCTGCTCGCGAAGAACGATGACTCGGTCTACAGCCTTACGCTGGCAAACGTCGATTCATTGCGCGCCTGACTCAATGCCGACATCGGCCCCGACAGCGGCGACATCACAATCGCTTGAGGCAGCGGCAGCATCGCCACTTGTTGGGTGGTGTTGGAACCTACGCGCTCGTCACGCGGCGGAATGCCGAAGTATTCGCGGTAGCACTTGGAGAAGTGCGGCGTCGATACAAACCCACACACCGAAGCCACTTCGATGATCGACATCGGCGTCTGCTTGAGCAATTGCCGCGCGCGGATCAGGCGCAGCTTCAAGTAGTAACGCGACGGCGAACAGTGCAGGTATTTCTGGAACAGCCGCTCCAGCTGTCGACGCGACACGGCGACGTACACCGCCAGTTCATCCAGATCGATTGGCTCTTCCAGATTGGCTTCCATCAGCGCAACGATTTCCTGCAACTTCGGCTGATTGGTGCCGAGCATGTGCTTGAGCGGCACGCGCTGGTGATCCTGCTCGTTGCGGATGCGTTCGTAGACGAACATTTCCGAGATCGCGGCGGACAGTTCACGGCCGTGATCGCGGCTGATCAGGTGCAGCATCATGTCCAGCGGCGCGGTGCCGCCGGAGCTAGTGAAACGGTTACGGTCAAGGGTGAACAGACGCGTGCTCATGGCCACGCGCGGGAAAGCTTCCTGCATCGCCGCCAGACATTCCCAGTGCACGCTGCAATCGAAACCGTCGAGCAACCCGGCGCAGGCCAGTGCCCAACTGCCGGTGCACACGGCGCCGAGGCGCTTGGACTGGCGCGCCTGGCTTTGCAGCCACGAGACGTGTTCACGGGTAACGGTGCGTTGAATGCCGATGCCGCCGCAGACAATGATGGTGTCCAGTGGCGGGGCTTTGTGCATGGAGGCGTCTGGGGTGATTTGCAGACCGTCACTGGCCCACACCTGGCCGCCATCGACGGTGAGGGTGCTCCAGCGATACAGCTCGCGACCGGACAATTGGTTGGCCATGCGCAGGGGTTCTACTGCGGAGGCCAGAGAAATCAGCGTGAAATTGTCCAGCAGCAGAAAGCCGATGGATTGAGGCGCACGGTTCTGGGGTTGGGCCCCGGAGTTGAACGACGTCATCGCGGTATCTCCTCACACAAAGCGGGTGATGGCCTCAGGCGGAGGCTCTTGTTATGGCCATCGTTCTCGCGTGGGAGACGGGCTTTGTTATGACAGAGCAATTGCCATGCCTAAAGTTGGATGGCCGTTCAATAACTCCTGAAAACGACCTGCTGAAGTGTCTATACAAGCCGTGCGACGGAAGGTGTTTCGAAGTGCCATCAGGGCGGGTGATAGCCCTGCGCAAAGGATCGTGAGCAAATCGGTAGCACTTGTGGGAACAGGGCTGAGCGCATTTGTATCGGAGTGTCACCACAGGCACGGGTGACGGGCGGTAGTAGGGTTGGTTAGGCGGCGTGGGCGAGAAAGGCGCTTATCTGATTGCGACGCGCTAAAAGGTGGCGTGTTTGATTGGGTGTGTTCACTTGGCGAGCAGTTTTGACTGGTCTGGCGCCTTCGCGAGCAGGCTCACTCCTACAGGGGAACGCATTCCAATTGTAGGAGTGAGCCTGCTCGCGATAAGAGGCGACTCGGTCTCAGCACTCAACCGCACTAACCGCCAACCCACCCCGCGAGGTCTCTTTATATTTGTCATGCATGTCGGCCCCGGTATCGCGCATGGTGCGAATCACCCGATCCAGAGAGATAAAGTGCTGACCATCACCACGCAAAGCCATCTGCGCCGCATTGATCGCCTTCACCGCCGCAATCGCATTGCGCTCGATACAAGGCACTTGCACCAGTCCTCCGACCGGATCGCAGGTCAGCCCAAGGTTGTGTTCCAGGCCAATCTCCGCCGCGTTGCACAACTGCTCCGGCGTAGCACCGAGAATCTCCGCCAGCCCCGCCGCCGCCATTGCGCACGCCGAACCGACTTCACCCTGACAGCCGACTTCGGCACCCGAGATCGAAGCATTCTTCTTGCACAGAATCCCCACCGCCGCCGCACTCAGGAAGTAGTCGACCACGTTGGCGTCCGTCACCGCTTCGCTGAACTTCATAAAGTAGTGCAGCACCGCCGGAATGATCCCCGCCGCGCCATTGGTCGGCGCCGTCACCATACGCCCGCCTGCTGCGTTCTCTTCATTCACCGCCAGCGCAAACAGGTTGACCCACTCCATCGCGCTCAACGTCGAGCCGATCACATTAGGCTTGCCCAATTCCTGCAGACTGCGATGCAACTTCGCCGCACGCCGCCGCACATTCAAACCGCCGGGCAGGATGCCTTCGTGTTTCAGTCCCTGTTCGACGCAATCCTGCATCGCCCGCCATAGCTTCATCAGGCCGGCGCGAATCTCTTCTTCACTGCGCCAGACCTTTTCGTTAGCCATCATCAATTCAGCGACGCGCAGGTTGTTCTTCTTGCACAGATCCAACAATTCAACCGCGCTGGAAAAGTCATAAGGCAATTCAGTGCGATCCAGATCGACGACACCGCTGGACGCCTGCGCTTCGTCCACGACAAAACCGCCGCCAACCGAATAGTAGGTGTCGCGATGCAATTCACCGTGATCGCCTTCGGCAACAATCGTCATGGCATTGGGATGGAACGGCAGGTTTTCATCGATCAGACGCATGTCTCGCGCCCAGACAAACGGCACTGATAAACGACCGTCCAATAACAGCGTATCGGTTTCACGCAGTGCCTGAATGCGCGGGCCAATCTGCGCCGGGTCGATTGCGTCCGGCCACTCGCCCATCAACCCCATGATCACCGCGTTGTCGCTGCCGTGACCGATACCGGTGGCCGACAGCGAACCGAACAGTTGCACCTCGATCCGCCGCACCTGTTCCAGCTGATGCTTGTCCCGCAGCGACTCGACAAACAACGCCGCCGCGCGCATCGGCCCGACAGTGTGGGAACTGGACGGGCCGATGCCGATTTTGAACAGGTCGAAAACGCTGATAGCCATTGCTGCAGAGCTCCTGAGGATGCCGGTCCGGGACGCAAAAGCGCCCGCTGGCGGAGCTGCTACGCTCAAGCTGCGATCCGCCAGAATGCCCGCATCATCAGGCTTTTGTCGGGACGCACGACGTCTGGCACCGACGCACTCATGTCCACCAGCGCCGCGCCGTTTTCGCCCCGGTTTTCGCCATTTTTGTGCGGTTCAGATGGCTGATCGGGGCAGAAAAAAGCTGTAAACGACGTCACCGACACTAGATACGACCATCCCTGTACTGGATACGACCCCCCCTGTAGGCGTCAGATTTTCACTGGTACATGATCGTTATGACTCGATTGCAAGGCGCCGTGGTAGAGCTGTCTCCAGAACGCCATCCAACCGCAACCTATAAGTGCGGTGGTCCACAGTCGGAACACTGCCAAAAAAAACACCAAGGAGTCCATCCATGAAAGGTTCCCCGTCGTTGTTATTGGCCGCCATGCTGAGTCTGCCGTTACTGGCGCAAGCTGCAGAACCGGCGCAGTGCAGTACCGTGAATTTCTCCGATGTCGGCTGGACTGACATCACCGCGACCACCGCGACCACTTCCGTTGTTCTCAACGCCCTCGGCTACAAGACCAAGACCACCATGATCTCCGTGCCCGTGACCTACAAGTCGCTGGCGGACGGCAAGAACATGGACGTGTTCCTCGGTAACTGGATGCCGACCATGGAGAACGACATCAAGGCCTACCGCGACGCCGGTACCGTGGAAACCGTGCGCACCAACCTCAAGGGCGCCAAGTACACCCTCGCCGTGCCGCAAGCCCTGTATGACAAAGGTCTGCACGACTTCGCCGACATCGCCAAATTCAAGAAAGAACTCGACGGCAAGATCTACGGGATCGAGCCTGGCAACGACGGCAACCGTCTGATCCAGAGCATGATCGAGAAGGACGCTTTCGGCCTGAAAACCGCCGGTTTCAAAGTCGTTGAATCGTCGGAAGCGGGCATGCTCTCGCAGGTTGATCGCGCGCAAAAACGCGACACCGCCGTGGTCTTCCTCGGCTGGGCGCCGCACCCGATGAACAAGCGCTTCAAGATTCAATACCTGACCGGTGGCGATGATTTCTTCGGCCCCGATTTCGGTGCGGCAACCGTGGCGACCAACACCCGCAAGGGTTACGCCGAGGAATGCAGCAACGTCGGTCAGTTGCTGAAAAACCTGGAGTTCAACGTCGACATGGAAAGCGAACTGATGGGCAACATCCTCGACGACAAGATGAAGCCTGACGCGGCCGCCAAGGCCTGGCTGAAAAAGAATCCACAGGTGCTCGATACCTGGCTCGCTGGCGTGACCACCATTGACGGTAAACCTGGCCTGGAGGCCGTGAAAGCCAAGCTGAATCAGTAATCGCTTATGCCGGGGGAGCTTGCTCCCTCGGGCTGTTTATTTCCTCGCATGCGGACGTTCACTACCATGCTGATTGATCAGAAAATACCTTTAGGCCAGTACATCGCGGGCTTCGTTGAATGGTTGACGCAACACGGCGCCAACACCTTCGACGCAATCGCCGTGACACTGGAAACGATGATCCACGGCGTGACGTTTGCGCTCACCTGGTTCAACCCTTTTGTCTTGATCGGCCTCATCGCCCTGCTCGCGCATTTCATCCAGCGCAAATGGGGATTGACCGTTTTCGTCATCGCTTCCTTTCTGCTGATCCTCAATCTGGGGTACTGGCAGGAAACCATGGAAACCCTCGCCCAGGTGCTGTTCGCGACCCTGGTCTGCGTGGTCATCGGCGTGCCGTTGGGCATCGTCGCCGCGCACAAACCGATGTTCTACACGTTAATGCGTCCGGTACTCGATCTGATGCAGACCGTACCGACCTTCGTTTACCTCATTCCTACCCTGACCCTCTTCGGGCTGGGTGTGGTGCCGGGCCTGATCTCCACGGTGGTGTTCGCCATCGCTGCGCCGATCCGCCTGACCTACCTGGGCATCCGCGATGTCCCGCAAGAACTGATGGACGCCGGCAAAGCCTTCGGCTGCTCGCGTCGCCAATTGCTCTCACGGATCGAACTGCCTCACGCCATGCCGAGCATCGCTGCCGGCATCACCCAGTGCATCATGCTGTCGCTGTCGATGGTGGTGATCGCGGCACTGGTAGGCGCCGACGGACTCGGCAAACCGGTGGTCAACGCACTGAACACTGCTGATATCGCCCTGGGCTTCGAAGCAGGCCTGGCGATCGTACTGCTGGCGATCATGCTCGACCGTATCTGCAAACAACCCGACGCCAAAGTAGGGGGTGACGCATGAGCATAATTCGCTTCGAAGACGTAGACGTAATCTTCTCCAAGGATCCACGCGAGGCGCTCAAGCTGCTCGATCAGGGCATGACCCGCAACGAGATCCTGAAGAAAACCGGGCAGATCGTCGGCGTGGAAAAAGCCACGCTGGACGTCAACAAGGGCGAAATCTGCGTGTTGATGGGCCTGTCCGGTTCGGGCAAGTCGAGCCTGCTGCGCTGCATCAACGGCCTCAACACCGTGAGCCGCGGCAAGCTGTTCGTCGAGCATGAAGGCAAGCAGATTGACATCGCTTCCTGCACCCCGGCCGAACTGAAAATGATGCGCACCCAACGCATCGCCATGGTCTTCCAGAAATTCGCGCTGATGCCGTGGCTGACGGTGCGCGAAAACATCAGTTTCGGTCTGGAAATGCAGGGCCGTCCGGAGAAAGAACGGCGCAAACTGGTCGACGACAAACTCGAACTGGTCGGCCTGACGCAATGGCGCAACAAGAAGCCTGACGAACTCTCTGGTGGTATGCAGCAGCGCGTTGGTCTGGCGCGGGCGCTGGCGATGGACGCCGATATTTTGCTGATGGACGAACCGTTCTCGGCACTCGACCCGTTGATCCGTCAGGGTCTGCAAGATGAGTTGTTGGAGCTGCAACGCAAGCTGAGCAAGACCATTGTGTTCGTGAGTCACGACCTTGATGAAGCACTGAAACTCGGCAGCCGCATCGCGATCATGAAAGACGGCCGGATCATCCAGTACAGCGTGCCGGAAGAGATCGTGCTGAACCCGGCGGACGACTATGTGCGCACGTTTGTCGCGCACACCAATCCGCTCAACGTGCTGTGCGGCCGCAGCCTGATGCGCACGCTGGACAACTGCAAACGCATCAATGGTTCGGTGTGTCTGGATCCGGGCGGCGATTCGTGGCTGGATCTGGCTGAGGGCAACACCATCAAGGGTGCGCGGCAGAACGGTTCGGTGCTGAATTTGCAGAACTGGGCGCCGGGGCAAGCGGTGGAAGGGCTGGAGCGTAAGCCGACGCTGGTGGATTCGAACATCGGCATGCGTGACGCGCTGCAGATTCGTTATCAGACCGGCAACAAACTGGTGCTGCACGATAACAATCATGTGGTGGGGATCCTGGGCGACAGCGAGTTGTATCACGCGTTGTTGGGCAAGAACCTCGGTTAAGGCGGGATAAAAAAAGGGATCGCGGTGAGCGATCCCTTTTTTATTGGGTCAAGGTAAAAGCCCCTCACCCTAGCCCTCTCCCGGAGGGAGAGGGAACCGACCGAGTTGTACTTTCAAGCTACACCGACCTGAGAAATTGAGTCGAACTCAGGCTTTGAAAAGCCCCCGATCTGCTCCCTTTCCCCCTCTCCCTTAGGGAGAGGGCTGGGGTGAGGGGGCTTTTGACTTTAGCTATACACCCGGCCAAGGAGCTGCCGATGGCTTTCAAACTGATCGAGCACATCCCGCGTGATCTGATCCTGCGTGAAGCCCATCAGGTCGTAATCCTGGCTGCCGTTGTGCAAATACACTTCAGCGCGGTAGTAACGCTGGCGCGCTTCATCGGACTGCGCCGACTCAGTCGGGGTCGCCAGATAACCGTCCAAGCTGACTTCGTAAACGAAAGGGTTGCCCTCTTCCATCTCGACACGCACACCCATGCAACGCTTGGATTTACCCAGCAGCGTCTGCACTGTCAGACCCTGCGCACGCATCTGCGCGGTGGCGTCTTCCAGCGCCGGGCTGACTTGCTTGTCCATGAAACGCTGCACCACCGATTGGCTCGGTTGCAGATCAAGTTGCGTCAGACGCTCGCTGAAACCGCGACGACCACGCTCCGCCAGTTGCGCTTGCTCCTGTTCGATCTGCACGTCCTGGCGCATCGCCTTGTGCAGGCCGAACATGAAGAACACCAACACCACCGAGAACGGCAGACCGGCCAGCACCACCATGGTTTGCATGGCTTCGAAGTTACCGGCGAACAGCAGGCCGATGGTCACCAGGGTGATCACGGCCGACCAGAAAATCCGCAGCCAGTGCGGCGCATCTTCGTCGACGTTGCCGCCCTTGCAGGACAGGTTCGCCATCATCACCGCGCCAGAATCGGCCGGGGTCAGGAACAGCACGAAGCCAACAAAAATCGATACACCGATGACGATTTTCGACGCCGGGTAATGCTCAAGCATTTGGTAGATCGCCATCGACGGCTGTTCCAGCGCCGTCTTGCCGAGCTCCACCGCCCCTTGGTTGATCACCAGATCCAGCGCCGAGTTACCGAAGATCGACAGCCAGGCCAAAGTGAAGCCCAGCGGAATCAGCAGTACGCCAGCCACCAGTTCACGCACGGTGCGACCACGGGAAATACGCGCGATAAACATGCCGACGAATGGCGCCCAGGAAATCCACCAGGCCCAGTAGAACAGTGTCCACAGGCCCATCCAGCGTTCGGTTTTTTCGGCACTGCCTTCGTACACATACAGGTCGAAAGTTTTCAGCACGATGCCGTTGAGATAATCGCCGATGTTCTGCACGAAGCCGTTGAGCAGGTGCAAGGTCGGGCCAAACAACAGCACGAAAATCAGCAAACCGCTGAACAACACGATGTTCAGGTTGGACAGACGACGAATGCCGTTTTCCACGCCGGACACGGCAGCGATGGTCGCCACGGTGCTCATCACGATGATCACGATCAACAGGTTGGTGTTGCTGTGCTCCATGCCGAACAGGTTTTCCAGGCCCGACGACACTTGCAGCGAACCAATCCCCAGGTTCGTCACCAGACCCAGCAGCGTCACGAACATGCCGAAGCCGTCCACCGCGTGACCGGCCGCGCCTTTGACCCAACGCTCGCCGACCAGCGGATACAGCGCCGAACGCAACGCCAGCGGCTGGTTATGACGGTAAGCAAAATACGCTACGGCCAGACCGACCAGTGCGTAGATCGCCCAGCCGTGCAGGCCCCAGTGCAGGAAGGTCAGTTGCACCGCCTGACGCGCGGCCATGTTGGTGGCCGAGGCGCCTTCCGGCGGATTGAAATAGTGATCCAGCGGCTCGGACGCGCCGAAGTACAGCAGCGAAATACCGATACCCGACGAGAACAGCATCCCCGCCCAGGCGCCGTAACTGAAATCCGGGGTGTCATCCTTGCTGCCCAGCTTGAGTTTGCCGTACGAGGAAAACGCCAGACCGACGACAAAGACCAGATAGGCGGCGATCACCACCATGTAGTACCAGCCGAAGCTGCGCGACAACCAGGCCTGAGCGATACCCAACAGTCTGCCGGCCTCTTGCGGGGCGATAATCAGAATGGCGGTCAACAACAGAATCAGCGCGGTAGAGGTGTAAAACACCCAACCGTTGACCGTCACCTTCTCGGGCGGGGTCTTTATTAGCGAGGCAGAACTCATGGCACAAATGCTCCAGGCAGTGCGAGAGAAGAACACAAGGCAACACGGCACCCGACTAATCGGTTAGTTGGCAGCCGACCGACGGGTGATATAAAGACACCCCGAAAAAAGCCCGAACCCTGAGAGCGCCGTGGCGTATAGGGTTCGAGCGGTTTTGGATGTCAGTTTTTGCGCCATTCACATGTGGGAAAAATCTGTAAGCAGCGACGATTTGTCGCAGATCTTATTCTTTGTTGATTGAACGTTCAATCAAAACAAAATAGACTGGCCCTCAATCCGATGAGCGTTGATCGCTCCTCGGAAGGCCTAAGGAGATGTGCAAGATGCCCAAGGTCGGTATGCAACCCATCCGCCGCCAACAGCTGATCGAAGCCACTTTGCAGGCGGTCGATCAGGTCGGAATGGGGGACGCCAGCATTGCGCTGATCGCCCGTTTGGCCGGTGTCTCGAATGGCATCATCAGTCATTACTTTCAGGACAAGAACGGCCTGATTGCCGCCACGATGCGGTATCTGATGAGCGTCCTCAGCGAGAACGTCACCCTGCGCCGCCAAGCGCTGGCAGATGACAGCCCACGGGCGCATCTGCAGGTGATCATCGAAGGCAACTTCGACGCCAGCCAGGTCAATGGCCCGGCAATGAAAACCTGGCTGGCCTTTTGGGCCACCAGCATGCACCAGCCGTCTTTGCACAGGTTGCAGCGGATCAACGATCACCGTCTGTATTCCAACCTGTGCTGCGAGTTCCGCCGTGTGTTGCCGCTCGAAGATGCGCGCACCGCAGCGCGTGGCCTGGCAGCGTTGATTGACGGTTTGTGGTTGCGCGGCGCGCTGTCGGGAGATGCTTTCGACACGGCGCAGGCGCAACAGATCGCTTACGAATACATGGATTTCCAATTGGCCAAGAAGGTGAGCTAGAGCACACAGAAAACGCTCGGCCCCTCACTGCCACCGCAGCCTCACCGCGGTGGTCAACGCCAACCACTAATGCACTTGCGAGGACACTATGGCCCGTTTCGAACTGCAAAAACTTTACATCGATGGCGCGTACTCGGACGCCGGCAGCGATGCCACCTTCGAAGCCATCAACCCGGCTAACGGTGAAGTCCTCGCACAGGTGCAACGTGCGACCAAGGAAGACGTCGAGCGCGCTGTAGTCGCCGCTGAAAAGGGCCAGAAAATCTGGGCCGCGATGACTGCCATGGAGCGTTCGCGCATCCTGCGCCGTGCCGTCGACATCCTGCGCGAGCGCAACGATGAACTGGCTGCGCTGGAAACCCTGGACACCGGTAAATCCTTCTCCGAAACCAAGTACGTCGACATCGTTACCGGCGCTGACGTGCTGGAATACTACGCAGGCCTGGTGCCGGCGATCGAAGGCGAGCAGATTCCACTGCGCGACACTTCTTTCGTCTACACCCGTCGCGAGCCGCTGGGCGTTGTCGCCGGTATCGGCGCGTGGAACTACCCGATCCAGATCGCGCTGTGGAAATCCGCTCCAGCCCTGGCCGCCGGTAACGCGATGATCTTCAAGCCAAGCGAAGTCACCTCGCTGACCACCCTGAAACTGGCCGAGATCTTCACCGAAGCCGGTCTGCCAAACGGCGTGTTCAACGTCCTGACCGGCAGCGGCCGTGAAGTCGGCACCTGGCTGACCGAGCACCCGCGCATCGAAAAAATCTCCTTCACCGGCGGCACCGACACTGGCAAGAAGGTAATGGCCAGCGCTTCGGCTTCGTCGCTGAAAGACGTGACCATGGAACTGGGCGGCAAGTCCCCGCTGATCATCTGCGACGACGCCGATCTCGATCGCGCTGCCGACACCGCGATGATGGCCAACTTCTACAGCTCCGGTCAGGTCTGCACCAACGGCACTCGCGTGTTCGTTCCGGCGCACCTGAAAGCCGCTTTCGAAGCCAAGATCGTTGAACGCGTTGCACGCATCCGCATCGGCAACCCGGAAGACGAGAACACCAACTTCGGCCCGCTGGTCAGCTTCGCGCACATGGAAAGCGTGCTGGGCTACATCGCCAAGGGTAAAGAGCAAGGCGCCCGCGTGCTGTGCGGCGGCGAGCGTCTGACCGACGGCGAATTCGCCAAAGGCGCATTCGTCGCGCCGACCGTGTTCACCGATTGCACCGACGACATGACCATTGTTCGTGAAGAAATCTTTGGCCCGGTGATGGCGATCCTCTCCTACGAGACCGAAGAAGAAGTGATCCGCCGCGCCAACGACACCGACTTCGGCCTGGCCGCCGGTATCGTCACCAAAGACCTGAACCGCGCACACCGTGTGATTCATCAACTGGAAGCCGGTATCTGCTGGATCAACGCCTGGGGCGAGTCCGACGCAAAAATGCCGGTCGGCGGCTACAAGCAGTCGGGTGTTGGCCGTGAAAACGGCATCAGCTCGCTGAACAACTTCACCCGCATCAAATCGGTACAGGTCGAGCTGGGCGATTACGTTTCGGTGTTCTGATCTGACGCAGAGTCTGGATGGGGCCTTTGTGGCGAGGGGATTCAGCGAAACGTCGCACCGCCCCGCTGGGCTGCAACGCAGCCCCCTCCAGACACTGCAATTCTCCAGACAGAACCCAGTCGCTGACTTTACGACTGCTGCGCAGCCGGTCGGGGATAAATCCCCTCACCACAGAGGATCTTCTCCACAGGGAGTTTCCTCCTCTGCTTAGGTTTTGCAGCGTCCCGGCGATCTTGACCTGACCAACTTCAAAGAGGGTGCATTCAATGTCCCAAGAATTCGATTACATCATCATCGGTGCCGGCTCGGCCGGTAACACCCTGGCGACCCGTCTGACTGAAGACGCCGGCGTCACCGTTCTGCTGCTCGAAGCAGGCGGCCCGGACTATCGCCTCGACTTCCGCACGCAAATGCCGGCCGCTCTGGCGTTCCCGCTGCAAGGTCGTCGTTACAACTGGGCTTACGAAACCGACGCCGAGCCACACATGGACGGTCGCCGGATGGAATGCGGTCGCGGCAAAGGCCTCGGCGGTTCTTCGCTGATCAACGGCATGTGCTACATCCGCGGCAACGCGATGGACTACGACGGCTGGGCGAAACTGCCGGGCCTGGAAAACTGGTCGTACCTCGACTGCCTGCCGTACTTCCGCAAAGCCGAAACCCGCGACATCGGCCCGAACGATTACCACGGTGGCGAAGGCCCGGTCAGCGTGACCACGCCGAAAGCTGGCAACAACCCGTTGTTCCACGCCATGGTTGAAGCGGGCGTACAAGCCGGTTACCCGCGCACCGAAGACTTGAACGGTTACCAGCAGGAAGGCTTCGGCCCGATGGACCGCACCGTGACGCCGAACGGCCGTCGCGCCTCCACCGCCCGTGGCTACCTCGACACCGCGAAAAAGCGTTCGACCCTGACCATCGTCACCCACGCCCTGACCGACAAGATTCTGTTCGAAGGCAAGCGTGCGGTTGGCGTGCGTTATCTGGTCGGTTCGGCGGAAGAGCGCGTTGAAGCCAAAGCGCGTAAAGAAGTGCTGCTGTGCTCCGGCGCTATCGCTTCGCCGCAGATTCTGCAGCGTTCCGGTGTCGGCCCGGCCGAGTTGCTGAAATCCCTCGACATCCCGGTCGTTCACGATCTGCCGGGCGTTGGTGAAAACCTGCAGGATCACCTTGAGCTGTACCTGCAATATGCTTGCACCCAACCGGTTTCGCTGTACCCGTCGCTGCTCTGGTACAACCAGCCAGCCATCGGTGCCGAGTGGCTGTTCAACGGCACCGGCATCGGCGCCAGCAACCAGTTCGAAGCCGGCGGTTTCATCCGTTCGCGTCCGGAATTCGAATGGCCGAACATTCAGTACCACTTCCTGCCGGTAGCGATTAACTACAACGGCAGCAACGGTGTGAAAGAGCACGGTTTCCAGGCGCACATGGGTTCCATGCGTTCGCCGAGCCGTGGTCGCATCCAGGCCAAGTCGAAAGACCCGCGCCAGCACCCGAGCATACTGTTCAACTACATGGCCACCGAGCAAGACTGGCAGGAATTCCGCGACGGCATCCGCCTGACCCGTGAAATCATGCAGCAGCCTGCGCTGGACGCTTTCCGTGGCCGCGAAATCAGCCCGGGCATCGAAGTGCAAACCGATGAGCAACTCGACAAGTTCATTCGCGAGCACGCCGAAACCGCGTTCCACCCGTCCTGCTCGTGCAAGATGGGCACCGACGAGATGGCTGTGGTTGATGGCGAAGGTCGCGTGCACGGCATGCAGAGCCTGCGTGTGGTCGATGCTTCGATCATGCCGATCATCACCACCGGCAACCTGAACGCGCCGACGATCATGATCGCCGAGAAAATCGCCGACAAGATCCGTGGCCGCCAGCCGCTGCCACGCAGCACCGCACCGTACTACGTCGCGGGCGATGCACCGGTCAAAGGCAAGCCGATGCGTGATATCACCCCGGTTGCGCACTGACAGCTAACTAACGCAACGTCTAAAAACCGCCAGCTCTTTTAAAGACTGGCGGTTTTTTGTTTAAACTTTCAGATTCTCTAACAGTACGGACCCACCCGAACAGACTTGTAATACTTACCATCTGCACCTCTCTCACAAACACACTAGAATGCGCGCCATCAAAAAACACAATCAAGGAAGAATGATGCCGCTCAACCGCACAAACTCAGAAATGTCCGCCAGTGCATTTCGACATGAACTGTCCAAAGAAACGACTATCTCTTTGGACTTCGGCTATCTAAGCGGCGTCATCGAATCATGGTGGGAGAAAAATAAAGAACAAAGCCTGCACACGCTAAAAATACAACTTACAAACTTATTGATTAATTATCTCAGACCAGAAGACACCGTCTATTTTGACCAGGTTGGCGCCCGCAACGGTGTCGCCGCCGTGTGTATCAAAAATGTTTTTACCAGCGACTGCCCAGCACTGGCCCTCACTGTTCATGAGGCACTGGCCGACCTGTTTCACTTGACTGATATAAAATACGAATATGAAGACCACAAAGCCCTGTACTTGAAACCTTCCGCGGAAAAATATCGGGAATGGGGTAATGGTTATGGTGATATCACCCCTCATTCTGATGACTTGTATGAAAGCCTTAACGTTGACTATATTGCGCTGACGGTGTGCCGGGATACTACACACACGCCGACCGCCTATTATTTCCCTGCTGACTTGCTGCTATCACTTAATGATGAGGAAATTCAAACCTTGCTGGGTATGCAGGCGATATTTGTTTCAGGCAAAAACGTCAGTGGCTCGAAGGAGCGCGTTCGAAATGTCGTTGAATACAATGAACAGTATGGCTACCGATTTTCACTGGATTTCCGTATCGACATTCACAGCGGCGAGCGAATGCGTGCGTTCAACGGTGGTCAAGAGGTACTGGATAAAATCCGCGCCGGGATCTCGGCCGCCAAGTGTAATGTCTCCACAGCACAGACCGGCACGTTCCTCATCGTTGCCAATAACAAGATATTGCATGCCCGCCCTACGCTGAACATCAGTGCCGATGACGTTCGCTCGCAAGCCGCAACTTCGACATTGAACAACACGCCACGCTTGCTGTTTCGCAGCAAAGGGCCTCGCAAGCAGTACTACTCGCTGGACGAAAAACACACCGTTCAGGAAGCGATTTGATGAAGGGCTGTCAAGCGCCAGCAAATTCCACCTTCGCACAAACGCTCAAAGCAGGTGGACGAGACGCGATCACGTTCGGCATCGCGTTCATTTTTCTGTATCTATCAATCGGCATGGTGGGCGCAGCCCAAGCGCTGACCTTGAGTCAGACGATGGCAACGACCCTGCTGATTTTTTCGACACCGCTACAGTTTCTACTCATACAAAACTATAACGACGGATGGTTACTGATCCCGATTATTCTGGCGCTCAATGCCCGATTCGTTTTGCTCTCAGCGACGTTGGCGCCGCACTTGAAGCATACGTCGACGCGTAAAATTCTCGCGTCACTGGTTTTGCTGACACCCTCGATATTCACCGCGTGCATAACTCGCTTCAAGCACGAGAAAAGTTTCCCGTTCGCGTATTTTATCGGCGTAGGTGCTCCGATCTTCGCCTTGTCGATTATCTGCACTTACGTTGGCTTCATCGCCGGTGCAGGTTTTGCCTCGCCGGTCATTGCTGCCGCCATGACGATGCTCTTGCCACTTCAGTTTACTGCATTGGCCGGCAAGCACTGGCCGCACTACATGGAAGTCTCCAGCTATTGGCTGGGTTTCATCGGTGCTCCTTTGCTGGTGTTGTTGTTCAAGGACTACAACTTGCTGATCACACCTTTTGTAATCGGCGGCTTGATCGTAATGATCGAAAACACCTGTACTCGCCAAGGAACGGTTATCCAATGACCCTCTGGATGCTAATCGGCTTTGCCGCACTCACAGCTTTTGCATTTCGCGCACTACCGTTTGCTTTCAAAAACACTTCGGCGTTGACGCGCACCAACGGTTCCTTCTACCGCTTCGTCAGTTACAGCGCCCAGGCGATGTTAGGTGTGATCATTTACGAAACCGCATTTGCCAAGCTTGATGGCCCAAGTCTGATGCAACAGTTTCAGATTCTGGATGCGCTGAAGATTTTGCTGTTAGTCGGAACATTTGTCGCAGTGGCCAAGACCCGACAAATCCTGCCCAGTTTCTTTGCCAGCTTGCTGATTTACGTATGCGCGTTCGTCTATTTGAATAACTGAAATTTTATTCCTAGGGACCGACAAAGGGGGCTATTGGACAGGCCGGCCAAGCTCCCCTCTGTCGGGTGGCGGGATGACTATCACTCGCCGAATATTTTCCCTCTCAAGCGTCACCCTTGATACTCCCCCCCACGCAGGCCTACTCTAGACCTCGCGCAACCGTTTCACCCCTCCCCGCCGTTGCTCTGCCGCTTCCCCCTGACAAGGAGGTTCCCGAATGTTCGATTTCCACCCCCAGCTCAAGCAGCGCTTCGCTGCCTTGCGCACGGGCGCTGAGTTTTTTTCCCTGCGGTATGTACGCGAGTCCGGCCAGTACCTGTCGGTGCGCAAGAACGTCGCCGAACCGCCAAGCCTGAGCCGTGACGAGGGCGCTATGCTCACCGTTCGCGTCAACGGCGTTGAGGCCTACGCGGCGACCAACGATTTGTCGCAACAAGGCCTGCAAGCTGCGCTTGAACGCGCCGAAACTCAGGCCCGTCGCCTGAAGCCGCACGCCTTGCTCGACCTGCGCGATCAGCCAGTGTCCAGCGATCGCGCTGATTACTTTTCGCCCAATCTCGAACAACCCTTCCCGTCCCTGAGCGAATGCTTTGAGCTGCTCGGCGCGGAATCCGCCTCGGTGCCAAAGGATGAGCGCCTGGTGAATTGGCAGGTGAGCATCGGCATTACTCACGTCGAACAGATTTATCTGAGCAGCGCCGGGGCCGAATTGCGCCAGGCCCAGCGCTTCGTCTATCCAGGCCTCGACGTCACCGCCTACGACGGCAACGACAGCCAGACCCGCAGCCTCGGCCGCGAAAACTTCGGCCAACAGGGCGGCGCTGATGTGATCAGCCGCTGCGGCTTGATCGGCGCCGGCCCGCAAGTCGCCGATCAGGCCCTGCAATTGCTGCTCGCGCCAAACACCCCGCAAGGCCCGCGCGATCTGCTGTTGATGCCGGATCAGATGATGCTGCAGATCCACGAATCCATCGGCCACCCGCTGGAGCTCGACCGCATCCTCGGCGATGAACGCAATTACGCCGGCACCAGTTTCGTCAAGGCCAGTGACTTCGGCACCCTGCAATACGGCTCGAAGCTGCTCAACGTAACCTTCGACCCGGGCATTCCCGAAGAACTCGCCAGCTACGGCCATGACGACGACGGCACGCAGGCGAGCAAACAATTTTTGATCCGCGAAGGTCTGTTGCTGCGGCCGCTGGGCGGTGCGCTGTCGCAATTCCGTGCCGGCATGGATGGCGTTGCCAACAGCCGCGCCTGCGGCTGGAACCGTGCGCCGATCGACCGCATGGCCAACCTCAATATCGAGCCGGGCGATCAGCCGTTGAACAAGCTGATCGAAGGCATCGAGCACGGCATTTTGATGAGCACCAACCGTTCGTGGTCGATCGACGATGCGCGCAACAAATTCCAGTTCGGCTGCGAATGGGGCCAGTTGATCGAAGACGGTGAACTTAAAGGCGTGGTGAAAAATCCGAACTACCGGGCGATTTCCGCGCACTTCTGGAAAAGCCTGCGCGCCGTCGGCGACGCCAACACCGTCAAGGTGCTGGGCACGCCAAACTGCGGCAAGGGCGAACCAAATCAGGTGATCCGCGTCGGCCACGCTTCGCCGGCCTGCGTATTCAGCAACGTTGATGTGTTTGGGGGAGACGCCTGATGAGCATTTCGAAGAGTCAGTCCGACGCCTTCAAGGTCATGGTCAATTGGCTGCGCGACAGCGTGCGCGAGCCGGAACAGTTCACCCTCAGCTATGCCGCTGAATCCTCGGCATTCGTGCGTTTCAATCACGCCAAAGTGCGTCAGGCCGGGCAGGTGCAGCAGGCCAACATCGTTCTGAAGCTGATCAACGACGGCCGTCATGCCGACCTGCAAGTCACCCTGTCCGGTGATCAGGAAGGCGATCTGCAACGCCTCGCCGAAGGCCTGCAACAACTGCGCGAAACCTTGCCGCTGTTGCCGCAGGATCCGTATCTGCTGCTCAATCACAACGGCTGGCAGAGTAAGAACGTGCAGGAACATCCGCTGCCGGACACGGAACAGGTGGTCGATGAAATCTGCGCCGCTGCTGAAGGTCTCGACTTGGTGGGCTTCTATGCCGCCGGGCCGATCAGCCGTGGTTTCGCCAGTTCTTCGGGGGCGTTTGGCTGGCATCAGGCGAACAGCTTCAACTTCGATTTCAGCCTGTTTCACGAGAACGGCGAAGCGGTAAAAGCCAGCTACGCCGGGCATGACTGGAGCAGCGAAGGGTTCGCCAAGCGCTTTGCTCAGGCGCGCGAGCAACTGGAATTTCTCGGTCGGCCGTTGCGCACCCTGGCGCCGGGGCAGTACCGCGCGTATCTGGCGCCAGCAGCGTTGGAAGAAATCATGGGCATGTTGAGCTGGGGCGGATTTTCGGCGCAGTCGATCGCGAGCAAAAGCAGTCCGTTGCAGAAGTTGTATGTCGGCGATCAGGCGTTCAGCCCGCTGGTGTCGCTGGACGAGAAAGTCAGCGAATCGCTGAGCCCGGCATTTTCCGGCGAAGGTTATCCGCGCAGCGATTTGCGACTAATCGTCGAAGGCAAGGCAGGCGATCAATTGGTTGGTTCGCGCAGTGCGGCGGAATATGGTTTGGCCGCTAACGGCGCCAGCGGCGGTGAATCGCCGAGTGCGTTGAACATGGCGGCGGGGGATCTGTCGCAAGCAGAGATCCTCAAGCAGTTGGGCACCGGGCTGTACATCAGCAACCTCTGGTACCTGAATTTCTCGGATCAACCGGCGGCACGCATGACCGGCATGACCCGTTTTGCAACCTTCTGGGTCGAGAACGGCGAAATTCAGGCGCCGGTGAGCACCATGCGTTTTGACGACAGCGCGTACAGCCTGCTGGGTTCGCAGCTGGAAGCGCTGACGGCGGAGCGCGAGTTGCTGCTGTCGGCGAGCACGTACAGCCAGCGCAATACCTCGTCGGCGTTACTGCCGGGGGCGCTGGTTAGCCGACTCACGCTAACTCTCTGACAGCGATCGTTCCCACGCTCTGCGTGGGAATGCAGCCCGGGACGCTCCGCGTCCCTGCCAAAAGCGGACGCGGAGCGTCCGTTGAGGCATTCCCACGCAGAGGGTGGGAACGATCATCAAACAGACAACAAGAGGTTCCATGCCCAATCGCCCGCCTCTCGACGCCATCACCGCCCGCTGGTTGCCGTGGGTCGTCGCCATCGCGTTTTTCATGCAGTCCCTCGACGGCACCATTCTCAACACCGCCCTGCCCGCCATGGCTCGCGATCTCGCCGAGGATCCGTTGCGCATGCAGGGTGTGATCATTGCCTACATGCTCACCGTGGCGTTGCTGATCCCCGCCTCAGGCTGGATCGCCGACCGCTTCGGCACCAAGAAAATCTTCTTCGGTGCGATTCTGCTGTTCAGCTTCGGCTCGCTGCTTTGTGCGCTGTCGAGCAGCCTGAGCATGCTGATCGGCGCTCGCGTCATTCAAGGCCTGGGCGGTGCGTTGATGCTGCCGGTCGGGCGACTGGTGGTGTTGCGCGCTTATCCGCGATCCGAGCTGGTGCGGATCATGGGCTTTATCACCATTCCCGGTCTGCTCGGCCCGTTGATCGGCCCGACCATGGGCGGCTGGATGGTCGAATACCTGACGTGGCACTGGATCTTTCTGATCAACCTGCCGGTCGGCGTCATCGGTTGCTACGCAGTGTGGAAATTCATACCCGACCTGCGCGGCACTGAACGTACGCGCTTCGATAGCTTGGGTTTCCTGCTGTTCGGCGCGGCGATGATTCTGATCACCATCGCCATGGAAGGCCTTGGCGAATTGCATCTGCCGCACCTGCGCGTGATGTTGCTGCTGTTCGGCGGCATGGCCTGTCTGGCGGCGTACTGGTTGCGCGCCGGGCACATCGAAAACCCGCTGTTCGCGCCGTCACTGTTCAAGACCCGCACCTTTGCCGTCGGCATTCTTGGCAACCTGTTTGCGCGTCTGGGCAGCGGCGCGTTGCCGTTTCTGGTGCCGTTGCTGCTGCAAGTGGCGCTGGGTTATTCACCGTCGCAAGCGGGGATGAGCATGCTGCCGCTGGCCGCTGCGGCGATGATCGCCAAGTGGGTGGCGCGACCGCTGATTGAGCGGCTTGGTTACCGCATCGTCCTCACCGGCAACACGCTGGCGCTGGGGATCATGCTGGCGAGCATGGGCCTGGTCAGCGAGCAGACGCCGTACTGGTTGCTGCTGTGTCTGCTGGCGGTACTTGGCGCGATCAACTCGCTGCAATTTACGGCGATGAACACGGTGACGTTGATCGATCTGGATGACGCGAGCGCCAGTAGCGGCAACAGTTTGCTGTCGGTGGTGGCGCAGTTGTCGTTGAGTCTGGGTGTTGCCTGCGCGGGTGCGTTGCTTGGCGGGTTTACGGCGGAGGTCGGTAATGATGGTGTGGAGACTGTGCTGGGTGCCTTCCAGCTGACCTTTGTCACGGTCGGGATCATGGCGATGTTGGCCGCGACGATCTTCTCGCAGCTGTCGAAAGAAGACGGGCGCCGCGCTAAACGGCCGGAAGAACACATTGAACACTGATTTGTGCTGAAGGGCTTCTGTGGGAAGGGAATTGTGGTGAGGGGATTTATCCCCGATGGGTTGCGTATCAGCCCCAAAACGTTGAATGCGATCGGTCTGATGTACCGAGGTGGCAGGTATAGGGGGGTGCTGCGCCCCCCATCGGGGATAAATCCCCTCGCCACAGGTAAATCCTTCACTGCTGGTTTTAGTCACTGTTCGTCCAGAACTTTCGAGGAAAGTGGCACGGGGCTGCTACACTGCGCGACATTTTGTTTTGCAGGCCAGTCCCGTGACCACCATCGCCACCGCTTTTAATACTCTGCCGCTGTCCGCCGCCATGCTGGCTAACCTCGAATCCCTCGGTTATGCCCAGATGACGCCGATCCAGGCGCAGAGCTTGCCGGTGATCCTCAAAGGGATGGATCTGATCGCTCAGGCCAAGACCGGCAGCGGCAAAACCGCCGCGTTCGGCATCGGTTTGCTGAACCCGATCAACCCGCGCTACTTCGGTTGCCAGGCACTGGTGATCTGCCCGACGCGTGAGCTGGCCGACCAGGTCGCCAAGGAAATCCGTCGTCTGGCCCGTGCCGAAGACAACATCAAAGTCCTGACCCTGTGCGGCGGCGTGTCGTTTGGCCCGCAGATCGCTTCGCTGGAACACGGCGCGCACATCATCGTCGGCACCCCGGGCCGCATTCAGCAGCACCTGCGCAAGGGTTCGCTGGTGCTAGATGGCCTGAACACGCTGATCCTCGACGAAGCCGATCGCATGCTCGACATGGGTTTCTACGACGCCATCGAAGACATCATCGTCAAGACCCCGGAGCGTCGTCAGACCCTGCTGTTCTCCGCGACGTACCCGGTGGGCATCAAGCAACTGGCGTCGAAATTCATGCGTGACCCGCAAACGGTGAAAGCCGAAGCGTTCCACGATGACACGCAGATCGAGCAGCGCTTCTACGAGATTTCCCCGGAAGATCGCATGAGCGTGGTGACCAAAGTCCTGCACCACTTCCGCCCGGCGTCGTGCGTGGCGTTCTGCTTCACCAAGCAGCAAGTGCAAGAAACTGTTGATCACCTGACCGCCAAAGGCATTTCCGCCGTCGGCCTGCACGGCGATCTGGAACAGCGTGATCGCGATCAGGTGCTGGCGATGTTCGCCAACCGCAGTACTTCGGTATTGGTTGCCACCGACGTTGCCGCCCGTGGTCTGGACATCGATGCGCTGGACATGGTGATCAACGTCGAACTGGCGCGCGATTCGGAAATCCACATTCACCGCGTCGGCCGTACCGGTCGCGCTGGCGAGAAAGGCATCGCGATCAGCCTGGTTGCTCCGGGCGAAGCGCATCGCGCGCAAGCCATCGAGCAACTGCAAAAATCGCCGTTGAACTGGGATCAGGTCGATAACCTCAAGTCCCAGGGCCTCGCCCCGCTGCAACCGCCGATGACCACGCTGTGCATCGGTGCTGGCCGTAAAGACAAAGTGCGTCCGGGCGACATTCTGGGTGCACTGACGGGTGATGCCGGTATTCCCGGTGCGCAGGTTGGCAAGATCGCGATCTTCGACTTCCAGGCTTATGTGGCTGTAGACCGCACCGTGGCCATGCAAGCGTTGCAGCGCCTGAACGACGGCAAGATCAAGGGCCGTTCGCTGCGCGTGCGTATCCTGTAACCGATCTTCCATTTAACGAAGATCCCCTGTGGGAGCGAGCTTGCTCGCGAATGCAATCTGTCAGTCGACATCACGTTGAATGACACACCGCTTTCGCGAGCAAGCTCGCTCCCACAGTTTGTTTTGTAGCGACCCACCATGAGGACACCGTTTTGCGCTCTACCGAAGTCGTGATCATTGGCGCTGGCGCCGCTGGGTTGATGTGTGCACTGACCGCCGCCGGGCGTGGGCGTCAGGTATTGCTGCTTGACCACGCGAACAAGGCCGGCAAGAAAATCCTGATGTCGGGCGGTGGCCGCTGCAATTTCACCAACATGTACACCGAGCCGAGCAATTTCCTCTCGCAGAATGCGCACTTCTGCAAATCCGCACTGGCGCGTTACACCCAGTGGGATTTCATCGGCATGGTCGGCAAGCACGCCGTGCCGTATCACGAGAAAAAACTCGGCCAGCTGTTCTGCGATAACAAATCCAGCGACATCCTCGAAATGCTCCTCACCGAGTGCGATCAGGCCGGCGTCGAGTTGCACCTCGACACGTCGATCCAGACCATTGAGAAAGTAGAGAGCGGTTACCTGCTCGACACCACCCTCGGCCAGGTTCAGTGCCAGTCGCTGGTGATCGCTACCGGCGGCCTGTCGATCCCGACGCTGGGCGCCACCGGTTTTGGTTATCAAGTGGCCAAGCAATTCGGCCACGAATTGCTGCCGACTCGCGCCGGCCTGGTGCCGTTCACCATCACCGATCAGCTCAAAGAACTGTGCACCGAGCTGTCCGGAACGTCGGTGGATTGTCTGGTCAGCTGCAACGATCAGAGCTTTCGCGAAAACATCCTGTTCACTCACCGAGGCCTCAGTGGCCCGGCGATTTTGCAGATTTCCTCGTTCTGGGAATCCGGCGACACGGTGGAGATCAACCTGCTGCCGGATCACGACGCGGCGAGCTGGCTGCAACAGCAAGTGGCCGAGCGTCCGAACAGTGAATTGAAAACTTTGCTGGGTGAGATTTTCACCAAGAAGATGGCCAATCTGCTGGCGGACAACTGGTTTGTCTCCAAACCGATGAAGCAGTACACCTACGCAGAGCTGGCGGAAATCGCCGAGAAGCTGGGCAGCTGGAAAGTCGTGCCAGCCGGGACGGAAGGTTATCGCACGGCCGAAGTGACGCTCGGTGGCGTCGATACCCGCGAAGTGTCGTCCAAGACCATGGAATCGCTGAAAAGCCCGGGCCTGTATTTCATTGGCGAAGTGCTCGACGTCACCGGGCATCTGGGCGGCTTCAACTTCCAGTGGGCCTGGGCCTCCGGCTACGCCGCCGCGCAATACGCCTGACCGAAACAACACTCCCCCTGTAGGAGCTGCCGAAGGCTGCGATCTTTTGATCCTGTTTTAAGATCAAGATCAAAAGATCGCAGCCTTCGGCAGCTCCTACAAGGGCGTGCGAGGCGATCAAGGAACACTTTTTGCTGTCAGATGTGATCGCCGCCATTGCGTCGGCGTCATTACTGGCTCAATTTAGCGGCATCGCCTCGGAAGGCCTTCGCACTTCATGTCCTCGACCTCGTTTCGTCAGTCTTTGCGGCGCCTGTGGGCGCTGGATAAATTCAGCTACAGCGTGCGGGTGTTCATCGCCCTGACCGGCAGCATGGCGCTGTGTTGGTATCAGGATGAAATGGGCCTGTTGATCCCGTTGTTCCTCGGCATCATCGCCAGCGCCCTGGCCGAAACCGACGACAGTTGGCAGGGCCGCCTCAACGCCCTCGCCGTGACGCTGGTGTGTTTCAGCATCGCCGCGCTGTCGGTGGAATTGCTCTTCCCCTACCCCATCGTGTTTGCCATTGCCCTGGCGCTGGCGAGTTTCGGCCTGACCATGCTCGGTGCGCTCGGCGAGCGTTATGGGGCGATTGCTTCGGCGACATTAATCCTCTCCGTGTACACGATGATCGGTGTGGATCAGCGCGGTGGCGCGGTCACCGATTTTTGGCACGAACCGATGCTGCTGGTCGCCGGCGCTGCGTGGTACGGCTTGCTCTCGGTGTTGTGGCAGGCGCTGTTTTCCAATCAACCGGTGCAGCAAAGTCTGGCGCGACTGTTCCGCGAACTGGGCTTTTACCTGAAACTGAAATCCTCGCTGTTCGAGCCGATTAGGCAGATGGACGTCGAAGCGCGGCGTCTGGAACTGGCCCAGCAAAACGGTCGTGTGGTGGCGGCGCTGAACAGTGCCAAGGAAATCATCCTGCACCGGGTCGGCAACGGTCGCCCCGGCTCGAAAGTCAGCCGCTACTTGAAACTGTACTTCCTCGCGCAGGACATTCACGAACGCGCCAGCTCTTCGCACTATCCGTACAACGCGTTGGCCGATGCGTTTTTCCACAGCGACGTGCTGTTCCGCTGCCAACGTCTGCTGCGCCAGCAAGGCAAAGCCTGCCGAGCACTGGCCGAGTCGATACAGTTGCGTCAGCCGTTCACCTACGACGCCAGTTTCGCCGAAGCCCTCAGCGACCTCGACGCGTCCCTCGAACACCTGCGCATCCAAAGCAATCCGGCCTGGCGCGGACTGCTGCGCTCGCTGCGCGCACTGGCCGCCAACCTCGGCACCCTCGACCGTTTACTTAGCGACGCGAGCAACCCCGATGCCTTGGCTGATGCAACCGACAGCAGCCTGCTCGACCGCTCACCACGCAATTTCAAAGACGTCTGGATTCGCCTGCGTACACAACTGACGCCGACGTCCTTGCTGTTCCGTCATGCCCTGCGCCTGCCATTGGCACTGAGTATCGGCTACGGCATGGTGCATTTGATTCACCCGTCGCAAGGCTACTGGATCATTCTCACCACGCTGTTCGTCTGCCAGCCGAACTACGGCGCGACGCGGCGCAAACTCGGTCAGCGGATCTTCGGCACCGCCATCGGCCTGACCGTGGCGTGGGCGCTGTTCGATCTGTTCCCGAACCCGTTGGTGCAATCGTGTTTCGCCATCGCTGCCGGCGTGGTGTTCTTTACCAACCGCACCACCCGCTACACGCTGGCGACCGCCGCGATCACCATCATGGTGCTGTTCTGCTTCAATCAGGTCGGCGACGGTTACGGGCTGTTCCTGCCACGACTGTTCGATACGCTGCTCGGCAGCTTGATTGCGGGGCTCGCGGTGTTCCTGTTCCTGCCGGACTGGCAGGGTCGACGCCTGAACAAAGTGCTGGCCAACACCCTGACCTGCAACAGCATCTATCTGCGCCAGATCATGCAGCAATACGCCGCAGGCAAAAGCGACGACCTCGCTTATCGTCTCGCCCGGCGCAATGCACACAACGCCGATGCGGCGCTGTCGACGACGCTGGCGAACATGCTCATGGAGCCGGGGCATTTCAGGAAGGAAGCGGATGTCGGTTTCCGCTTTCTGGTGTTGTCGCACACGTTGCTGAGTTATCTGTCAGGCCTGGGCGCGCATCGTGAGACCCAGTTGCCGGCGGAGGTGCGCGAGCAGTTGATCGATGGGGCCGGCGTGAAACTGGCGGCGAGCATTGATGAAATTGCTCAGGGGCTGGCGAGTAAACAGCCGATTGCGATTCAGAGTGATGAAGAAGAAGCGCTGGCCAATGAGCTGGAGCAGATGGCCGATGAGATTGATGAAGGGCAGCGGTTGGTGCAGACGCAGTTGGCGTTGATCTGTCGGCAGTTGGGGCCGTTGCGCACTTTGGCGGCGCATCTGATCAAGGATACCAGTGAGGTTAGTGCTGCCTGACAGGACGCCTTCGCGAGCAAGCTCGCTCCCACATTTGTTCTGTGTCGTTCACAAATCCAATGTGGGAGCGAGCTTGCTCGCGAAGAGGCCATCAGGAACAACACAACTCTGGGATCAGAAACTCACATCCCATGCTGGCGCAGCATCCGCTCATAACTCCCATCCGCCTTCATCGCCGCAATCGCCTTATCAAACCCCGCGACAATCTGCGCATGCTGCGGATTCTTCAGGCTGACCAAAATGTGCAGGCTGTTCTCACTCAACGGCTTGGGCAAAAACTCCACGGAGTTGCGCACCTTGGCTGATTCTCGCGCCAGGTAATACTTCGCCACGTACTCATCTTCCAGCGTCAACTTGACCCGATCCGCCGCGAGCATGCGCACGGCCATGGCGAAGTTATGCACAGGGACTTTCTGCAACGCCGTGTCGGCATCGAACGGCGCTGAATAGGCATAACCGCGCACCACCGCAATCGGATAGGTGTGCAGTTGTTGCAGATTGGAGTAGTCGAGCGGTGTGTCTTTGCGCTTGAGAAAGCGGATGCGGTTGAGCAGATATTCGCCGGAAAACTGCCCGAGTCTGGTACGGTCTTCGTTGTACCAAGCGTTGACCAACACGTCGTAACGCCCCTCGCCAACCCCCAACAGCGCCCGCGCCCACGGCACTTGCTCGTAGCCACTGGCATAACCGGCGCGGGCCAGCGCGGTGCTGACGATGTCGGTGGCCAGACCGCCATTGACCAGCGTGTCGTCGGTAAAGGGCGGCCAGATATCAAACACCAGCCGCAGCTTGTCCGCTGCAGCGGTTTGAGCCAGCAGGAGCAGTCCGATCAACGCAAAGGCTCGATACACACGCGGCATGCTTGAAAATCCTTAGCGGGCGGGCTGCCCGGCCTGTTTTCAGTCAAAACCCCAAGGCCCCTTACCGGCAAAACCCAGGCACTAACAGTAGCTCAACGGAGCCAGTGCACAGCGCTCTCCAGCAGATTACACAAAGACGTGACGACCGCGAGAAAGGAATGATGGCATTTTGATCTTTGTCACAGACTCTTACGCCATGCAGACATCAAAGGCGTGGGCGCTTAGTATCCGGACACACGTTCAAGGAGTCGGCAAATGAATATCGAGTGGATCTGCAAACATCACAGCGATCTGGGCAAGGAGCAGCTGTACGCCATTTTGAAGCTGCGCTCGGAAGTGTTCGTGGTCGAACAGAAATGTGCCTACCTGGATCCCGATGGTCAGGATCTGGCCGGCGATACCTGCCATTTGATGGGTTGGGCCGATGATCAACTGGTCGCCTACCTGCGCCTGCTGGATCCGGAATCCCAGGGCGGTGACGTGGTGATTGGCCGCGTGCTGACCTCAACGGAGGGACGCGGTAAAGGCCTGGGCCACGAGATGCTGGAAGAGGCGTTGAAACAGGCTGAAAAGAACTGGCCAGCGATACCGATCTATCTGTCGGCGCAGGCGCATTTGCAGGGGTATTACGGCAAGTACGGGTTTGTGGTGGCGGGTGAGGAATATCTGGAGGATGACATTCCGCATATTGGAATGCGTCGCTCCTGAATCAGCCCTCACCCTAGCCCTCCCGAAACGTCGGACCGCCCAGAGGGAGAGGGAACTGACCGCGTTGTCTGGCGCTATACGCCGACCTGAAAAACCGCATCGATTATGGATTCAGAAGCACTCGTTCACGTCGGCGTACTTCTCCAATATCCCCCAATCAGTCCCCTCTCCCTCCGGGAGAGGGTTAGGGTGAGGGGCTCTATGGATATTCCAATACAGCCTTGATCTGCCGCAAATTCCGCTCAATCCACCCCCGATCAATCGCCCCCCACTCGCGAATCCGATAACGACCGGCATGGTTGCGTGCGCCCTCTTCCTGCTCGAATTCACAAATGATGTCCAGATCCGCCAACGCCGCGATCGTGTCCTGCGCCGTGCGCCGGGGCATGCCGGTCACTTCGGTCAGCGTCGGTACACTCGGCGCCAGACCGCTGTCGATCAGGTACGCCACGTATAGGCGGCGATAGAAACTGCTTTTGGTCTTGCTGACGTCCATGCATGGGCCCATTAATTGGAAAATCAAAAGATCGCAGCCTGCGGCAGCTCCTACAAATCCCGCCACGTCAGGTACACACGCAGATCAAACTCGATCTGGTGATAGCCCGGCAGCATGTGCTCGCACAATTTATAAAACGCCTTGTTGTGATCCGACTCTTTGAAGTGCGCCAGTTCATGCACGACGATCATTTTCAGAAAGTCCGGCGCGGCGTCCTTGAACAACGAGGCGATACGAATTTCTTTCTTCGATTTGAGCTTGCCGCCCTGCACCCGCGACACCGTGGTGTGTAGACCGAGGGCGCGGTGGGTCAGGTCGAGGCGGTTGTCGAACAGCACCTTGTCGATAGCCGGGGCGTTGCGCAGGTATTCCTGCTTCAGATCCAGCGCGTAGCTGTACAACGCCTTGTCGCTCTGCACATCGTGCCGCCCCGGATAACGCTGGCTCAGGTAATCGCCCAAACGCCCTTCGGCGATCAGTTGGCGCACCTGATCCTGCAATTGCGCGGGATAGGCCTGGAGGTACTTCAACACGGTCATGGACGGGCGGCACGGTTCGAAAAAAAGGTGCGCCAGTGTAGCGAATTCAGCCGGGCAGCGCGCTCCAGTCGAACGGCTCGGCGAAGCTGGCGGCGTCTTCGGCGATCAATGGCCGTGCGACAAGGAAACCTTGCACGTACTCGCAGCCATGCGCCTGCAGCCATTGGTATTGCTCGATGGTTTCGACCCCTTCGGCGATCACCAGCAAACCGTACTGTTTGCACAGGTTGATCACCGTGCTGACCAGTGAGGCGTCGCGCGCAGAGTCCGGCAATCGAGCGATGAGATGGCGATCAAGTTTGAGTGTGTCCAGCTCCAGATCACGCAGATGCGCCAGCGAACACGGGCCAGAACCGAAATCATCCAGTGCCACCCGCACACCGAGATTGCGCAACAAGCGCAGTTGCTTGCGGGTTTCGTCAGGGTTTTGCATCAAGGCTTCTTCGGTGACTTCAACTTCCAGTTGCCGAGGCTGTAGCGCATGGCGCTCCATGACCTGACGCAATTCAGTGACCAGATTCGGCATGCTGAACTGGGTGTTGCTCAAACTCACACCAAGCACCAGATCTTCAGCGAACAAGGTTTCCCAGGCTTTGCGTTGACCAGCGCCGCGATGATAAATCCAGCTGCCAAGCCGACTGATCAACCGCGCCTCTTCCAGCAACGGCAAAAACAGCCCTGGCGGGACATCGCCAACGCTCGGGTGCTGCCAGCGCAGCAGTGCTTCAAACCCACGGATCTGGCCAGTGTCGATGGCCACTTGCGGCTGATAAACCAGATTGAAATCACGGTTCTCGATGGCGGTGCGCACGCTCTCTTCGAGCATCAAGCGCGAACGGGCGCGGCCATTCATTTCGTGATCATAGAAGCGATATTGCTGACGACCGGCGCGTTTGGCTTCGTACATGGCAATGTCGGAGGCGCGCAGCAGTCCGTCGAGGTTTGAGCCGCAGTCCGGAAACGTCGCGATACCGATACTGGCGCCGAGGGCGATATCCAGCCCTTCGATTTGCTGGCAGATGGAAACGCGCTCGATGAGTTTCTCGGCGATCTTTGCCGCTTGCTCAGGGAATTCCAGATCCAGCAGCGCGGTGAATTCATCGCCGCCCATGCGCGCGAGGATATCGAACGGTCGCAGGCAAGCCTTCAACTGTTCAGAGACCCAGCGCAACACGCGGTCGCCAGCATCGTGACCCAGCGAATCGTTGACCCGTTTGAAGCCATCGAGATCCAGATACAGCAGCACCCAACTGCTGTCGCTGCGCTCCCCACGCAGCAGCAGGTTTTCAACGGTCTGGTAGAAACCTCGGCGATTGAGCAAACCGGTCAAAGGATCGGTAACCGCTTGGAATTCCAGTTGCTGATGAAGGTGACGTACGACCGACATGTCCAGCACGGTCACCACCATCGCGTGCTGCTCAGACGGCAGCGCAGCACATGAAAGTGCCACCGGCACCTGCTGACCCGGCGCGGTGCGTAATAAAGCGTCGTGCAGTCTTAGCGTTTCCCCGCGTTTGTAGCCGGCATAAAACTCGGAATCGGCCCACACGGGAATGTGCGGTTTCTGCAGGTAGTCGAGAAACTCCTTACCCTCCAGCTCCGTTACTGGCGCGTTGAGCAGCCGGGAAATCGCCGGGTTGGCAAAACGGATCACGCCGTCCTCGCCCACCACCAAAATCCCTTCGGCAGCGTTATCCAATACCGAAGCATTAAAGGCTCGCGCCGCTTCCAGATCATGACTCAGACGCTGCAATGCGCGGCGATTGCGCTGGTGTTCCAGCAATGCCTGCACCTTGGGCTTGAGAATCTGTGGGTCGAACGGTTTGAACAGGTAATCCACTGCACCGCTGGCGTAACCCTTGATCACGGCATCCTGAGATTGCTCGTTGGCGGTGAGGAAAATAATTGGCGTAAGCCGCGTACGCTGACTGCCGCGCATCAGCCGCGCGACCTCGAAACCGTCCATGCCCGGCATCTGCACATCGAGCAGTACCAGATCGACGTCGTGTTCAAGCAACAGACTGAGCGCCTCGAAACCGGAGGCGGCGGTGATGACCTGCCAGTCCTGACGCTGCAGCAACGCGCGCATGCTGATCAGGTTTTCAGGGTAATCATCAACAATCAATAGGACAGAGTTGCCTTCACCTGGCGGGGGTTGCGCGCATTCCATGCTGCTTCTCTTCTCGGGACTACAGGTCGGTTCCGGTAAAAACCGTACACATACTGAGCGTTCACTCTAGTCCGGGATCTGTAAAAGCAATAGCTGTCATCAGGCCATCATTTAACCAAACGTGCCATTTACCGACTAACGGTCACCGCTACAGCCCCCGGAATCCGGGAAAGATGGCATTTCGACAGGATGTTGACGTCAATCATCTGCCAAACGGGCGTTAACAAAAAACGCCTCTACGCTTATAAAGGCCGCCCCCAAAAGGCGCGGGCTAGAGCTTCTGGCACCCGCGTTCAGGATGAACTGAGTGGAAGAACCGACATGATCGATCTCGCAACATGGAACCTCAGCGTTCCCGTCGGCAGTCCGCCGTACACCGTCGAAACCTCAAAACTGGTGAATGGCTTCAAAGATCAGTACTTCCATTCCGACACCGGCACCTTGTTCTTCTGGTCACCGGTGACCGGCTCAAAAACCGAAAACGCCATCTATCCACGCACTGAACTGCGCGAGACCTACAGCAATGGCACGCTGCGAAACTGGTACTACCCGGATGCCGACAACTTGCTGCGCGCGACGGTTACGGTCAACAAAGTGCCGAGCTCGGGCAAGATCGTGATCGGCCAGATTCATGCGTATGAAAGCCAGCGGCCAATGGTGAAACTTGAATATCAGTACAAGACCAAGACTGAAACCGGCAATCTCGTGATCAAAGTGCGCATGCACCCGGATGACAAAGAAAGCCGCGTTATTACCTTGGCCACCGGGATCAAACTGGATAACGAGTTCAACTACCTCATCCACCTGAGCCCGGGCGGCGCGCTAGGCGTGAGCGCGGCCGGTTATCAATGGGATTCCCAGATCAGCGCAACGTGGCGGAATAAACCGCTGTACTTCAAGGCCGGGGTTTACGTGCAAGACAACACCGGCTACACCAGCGAAGGCGGCCAGGTGACCTTCACCAAACTGGATATCGATCACGATAAATGATCCATCACCAACCCCACAGTACTGTAGGAGCAGCCTCAGGCTGCCTCTACGGTGGGAATTATCTTTTGCGACGCACCGATTAACAAGTAGTTCAGCACGCAATTTACCCTCCGTGTAAACGTAGTACCAAATGCAAAGTTGAGTTCTCCTTGATTCCATAGGAGTCCAACGTGCGCCCATCTTGGAGTTCCCTGCCTGCAAACAATAGTCGTTGCCGATCAGGAAGAGTACCTTCTTTGTCCTGAATTTTTGCTTTTACAATTTCTATCGAATCCGACGTACTAACGGTCAGTTTTATTATCCTTCCGCCTCCTGCATCAACGGATAAAAATTTGGCCTCAGGTTTAAAGCTGACAATCCTTTTAATCAACACGACTCTAATATCACCATCACCGCCTTCGCCAACAATCGTCAGCATTGAACTATCTTTTTCTTTCAGCTTACCTGTAAATATCCGATGCTCCTGCGCGCCTGTGATCGCATCATTAAAGACATATTCTACAACGACCCCATCACCCAATAGAGTCGAGTCCAATTGAGCCTGAATTATCGCATCCATAATAATATTCTTTACCTAGATCAAATGAGGCTGGAATTTTCATCCTCTGAACATGGAACCACCACTGTCAAAGCTGACAGTTTTTAATAACAATTTAGAATTAAAAATCAGGAAAACCAATAAGAAGCTCATTCAATATCTGGAGCGGCAAACAGCGGCATTCGGCTAAGGCCATTCCCGCTGACACGCCACAAAGTCATCCCAGTAGAGAAAGGCACTTTTTCCGTTGGCATGATCGCGTATGCACGGGTGCCGGGTGCGCGTGAACTCGCAGTCGTTCCAGCCGCCATGCTAACCCTTGAAGAGCTTGGGGATTTATTCGAATGAAATGACCTCGCTCCAAGTCAGCACTCCTGAGGGCAATAGCGGTCGGGTTTTCAGCGCGCAACGTGGCGGAATAAGCCGCTGTACTTCAAGGCCGGGGTTTACGTGCAAGACAACACCGGCTACACCAGCGAAGGCGGCCAGGTGACCTTCACCAAACTGGATATCGATCACGATAAATAACCCACCGAGGCCCCCACCCCCCGGTGGGAGTTGGCTTTCCAACGATGACGGCCTCGCAGACACCTCCTACCTGGCAGATCACATCCGATCCAACTGTAGGAGTGAGCCTGCTCGCGATGTCGGACTAGCATTCAACATTTGTGCTGAATGACCCACCGCGATCGCGAGCAGGCTCACTCCTACAGGTGACCACTTGTTTACGGAACAAGTATCACGAAATGTTATTAAAAACTGTCAACTCTGACAGGCGACACAGAAAAAGGCATAGTTTAAGTTCCTCTCTGCAATTAAAAATAAAACATCAATTCTGGTTCACCTAGAAACCTTATACAAAAAGGATTTTTATCATGGGCAAGCTAGTTGGGAACTACTATGGCGCTTTCGGCGGAGCCAATATTTACCTTTACGTAACTTACAGTGATGACATCGGCGGAGCAGTGACAGCAACTGCCAGCATCAGCGGCCCCACAGGCACACTGACGGGACATCAAACCATCGGTGCAACCACCACGACTGTGATGCTGACCGGGACTGTCGGAGAAAACGCCGAAAGCTGGACATTTAACACGTCGGACTTTAATACCTTAAGTGGGGGCCGCAATTATGCAGGCCCCAATGGTGTTTGGACTTATCAAGGTTTTGGCCTCGGCCGAACTTAATACGCATCAAAACTCAAGTAGTAAAGTTGCCGCGTTCAAAACCAACAAAAAACCCGCCTCTCGGCGGGTTTCTCTTCAACAGGTCAAACCAAACGCTTAGTTAACCTTAGCGTTCAACTCACCTTTCAGATAACGCTGATACATCGCTTCCAGCGAGATCGGTTTGATCTTCGAAGCATTGCCCGCAGTACCGAACGCTTCATAACGAGCGATACACACATCACGCATCGCAGTCACGGTCGCGCCGAAGAATTTACGTGGGTCGAATTCGCTCGGGTTGGTGGCCATCAGGCGACGCATCGCACCGGTGGATGCCAGACGCAGGTCGGTGTCGATGTTGACCTTGCGCACGCCGTACTTGATGCCTTCGACGATTTCTTCAACCGGTACGCCGTAGGTTTCTTTGATGTCGCCGCCGTACTGGTTGATGATCGCCAGCCACTCTTGTGGCACCGACGAGGAACCGTGCATCACCAGGTGGGTGTTCGGGATGCGTTTGTGGATTTCCTTGATACGGTCGATCGCCAACACGTCGCCAGTAGGTGGCTTGGTGAACTTGTAGGCGCCGTGGCTGGTGCCGATGGCGATGGCCAGGGCATCGACCTGGGTGCGTTTAACGAAGTCAGCGGCTTCTTCCGGGTCGGTCAGCATTTGGCTGTGATCCAGAACGCCTTCGGCGCCGATGCCGTCTTCTTCACCGGCCATGCCGGTTTCCAGCGAACCCAGGCAGCCCAGCTCGCCTTCTACCGAAACGCCGCAGGCGTGAGCCATGGCCACGGTTTGTTGGGTAACGCGGACGTTGTAGTCGTAGTCGGTCGGGGTCTTGCCGTCTTCGCCCAGCGAGCCGTCCATCATTACCGAGCTGAAGCCCAGTTGGATCGAACGCTGGCAGACGTCAGGGCTGGTGCCGTGGTCCTGGTGCATGCACACCGGGATGTGCGGGAACTCTTCGATCGCGGCCAGGATCAGGTGACGCAGGAATGGCGCGCCGGCGTATTTGCGAGCGCCGGCCGAAGCCTGAACGATCACCGGGGAGTCAGTCTTGTCAGCGGCTTCCATGATGGCGCGCATCTGCTCAAGGTTGTTGACGTTGAAAGCTGGAACGCCGTAGCCGAATTCGGCTGCGTGGTCCAACATCTGGCGCATGCTGATAAGTGCCATTGTGTGTGTCTCTCCCGGTTGAGGGTCGTTAATCGTGCCAGCCTGCCGGAGCGGCGGCGGCTATTCAAGTGATTGCAGATCGGGGGTTGAGGCCCGGTCTGGTGATTCGATAAAGCCAATTCTTCAGAACTGCGCAGAACCCTTGTAGGAGCAAAGCTTGCTCGCGAATGCGCTGGCACATTCACTGTTGATGCAAGCTGAACCAGCGCTTTCGCGAGCAAGCTCTGCTCCTACAGGTGTTGCAATTACTCGGCGTTGCAGCCGCGGCCGATCAGGTCATTGGTGGCGACCCAGTACACCAGGCCTTCCTCTCGCTTGACGTGAAACGCCAGCATGCCGTCGCTGTACAGCGTGCCCGAAGCGCCCGGCTCTTCTTTCAGGCGATAGACCTGATCACCGCCGCCCAGTCGAACGTCGACTTCCTTCTTGTCGGCATCAGCGTAGCGCCACAGCACTTTGGCCTGGCTGTCGCAGGTCCAGGTCGTCCAGTTATCCGCCGGGGCAGACGACTGAAACAGGTTCAACTGCGCGCAACCGCCCAACAATGCCAACGCCGCAATGGCGATCAAGCCTTTCATCCGTGTTCCTCGACTGACGGCGCATGCCGCCAGCCCTGAGTTAAAGAGTCAGACCCGTCAAGGACAACCATGTTCCTTGGCCGGGGTTTGCGTCTCGTATTTGTCCAGACCGTCCGGCCCCGAGCGCTTGTTCAGCACAGGGTTGGTTTCGGCCTGCCAGTCGGCCTGATAACAGCCCTTCTGCGACTCGCTCGGCGCCGGCGTGGCTTCGGCCTTCGGGTTACTCCCGCAGGCCGCCAGCGTACCGGTCAGCAACAACAGTGCTAACGACTTGACCATGTGAACACTCCTTTGCCTGGCCAAACGGGCGGCCTCAGGCCTTGGCCCGGCTTTCCAGGACTTCAACGGCTGGCAGCACTTTGCCCTCGACGAATTCGAGGAACGCGCCACCACCGGTGGAAATGTAGGAGATTTGCTCAGCCACGCCATATTTATCGATGGCGGCCAGGGTGTCGCCACCGCCAGCAATGGAGAATGCCGAGCTTTCAGCGATGGCCTGAGCCAGCACTTTGGTGCCGTTGCCAAACTGGTCGAATTCAAACACGCCGACCGGGCCGTTCCACAGAATGGTTTTCGACGATTTCAGCAGTTCGGCGAAGTTGGCTGCGGTTTGCGGGCCGATGTCCAGAATCATGTCGTCAGCCGCGACGTCAGCGATCAGCTTGACGGTGGCTTCTGCGGTTTCGGCGAATTCTTTGGCAACCACCACGTCAACCGGCAGTGGCACGCTGACTTTGGCGGCGATGGCGCGTGCGGTGTCGAGCAGATCCGGTTCGTACAGCGACTTGCCCACCGGGTGACCGGCCGCCGCGAGGAAGGTGTTGGCGATGCCGCCGCCGACGATCAACTGGTTGCAGATCTGGCTCAGGCTGTTCAGCACGTCGAGTTTGGTCGACACCTTGGAGCCGGCAACGATGGCTGCCATTGGTTGAGCCGGTGCGCCCAGGGCTTTGCCCAGTGCATCCAGTTCAGCGGCCAACAGTGGGCCAGCAGCGGCGACTTTGGCGAACTTGGCCACGCCGTGGGTCGAACCTTCGGCGCGGTGAGCGGTGCCGAACGCGTCCATCACGAACACGTCGCACAGGGCGGCGTATTGCTGGGCCAGTTCGTCAGCGTTCTTTTTCTCGCCTTTGTTGAAGCGCACGTTTTCGAACAGCACGATGTCGCCAGCCTTGACGTCAACGCCACCCAGGTAATCAGCCACCAGCGGCACTTCGCGGCCCAGCGCTTTGCTCAGGTAGTCAGCGACAGGCTTGAGGCTGTTCTCGGCGGAGAACTCGCCTTCGGTCGGACGGCCAAGGTGCGAGCAGACCATCACGGCCGCGCCTTTTTCCAGGGCCAGCTTGATGGTCGGCAGCGAAGCCAGGATACGCGCATCGCTGGTGTCAACACCGTCCTTGACTGGGACGTTGAGGTCTTCGCGGCTCCATACGCGCTTACCTTGCAGATCGAGGTCGGACATCTTCAACACGGTCATGGGTCGCACTTCCTACGGTTTTTTTGAAATGGCTGTTTGCAGATAGTGTTCTGCAACGTCCAGCATTCGGTTGGCAAAACCCCATTCGTTGTCGAACCAGGCCAGGATGTTCACCAGTTTTGGGCCGGAAACACGGGTCTGACTGGCATCGACGATGGCCGAATGTGGGTCATGGTTGAAATCACAGCTGGCGTGCGGCAACTCGGTATACGCCAGCAGGCCTTTGAGCGGGCCAGTGGTGGCGGCCTCGCGCAGGATCCGGTTGACCTCATTGGCGTCGGTCGCGGTGGCGGTCTGCATCGTGATGTCGAGGCAGGACACGTTGACCGTCGGCACGCGTACGGCTTTGGCTTGAATTCGCCCGGCAAGTTCCGGCAGCAGACGCTCGATCCCGCGCGCCAGACCAGTGGACACCGGGATCACCGACTGGAACGCCGAGCGCGTGCGGCGCAGGTCTTCGTGGTGATAAGCGTCGATCACTGGCTGATCGTTCATCGCCGAGTGAATCGTGGTGATCGACACGTAATCGAGGCCGATGGCCTTGTCGAGCAGGCGCAACAGCGGCACGCCGCAGTTGGTGGTGCAGGAGGCGTTGGACACCAGCAGTTCGTCGCCGGTCAGGCAATCCTGATTGACGCCGTAAACGATGGTGGCGTCGACATCCGCCTCGCTGGCCATCGGCTGCGAGAACAATACGCGTGGCGCGCCAGCGTCGAGAAAGCGCTGGCCGTCTTCGCGGGTGTTGTAGGCACCGGAACACTCAAGCACCAGATCGACGCCAAGCGACGCCCAATCAATACCTTCGGGGGTGGCACTGCGCAGAACCTTCACGCAGTCGCCATTAATGTAGAGACAATCGCCTTCTACTCGCACTTCGCCGGGAAAACGGCCGTGGGTGGAGTCGAAGCGTGTCAGGTATTCGATGCTGGCCATGTCCGCCAGATCGTTGATCGCGACAATTTCAAACCCGGCTTTCTCGCCTCGCTCAAACAACGCACGCAAGACGCAACGACCAATCCGGCCGTAGCCGTTGAGTGCAACTTTGTAAGGACGCGGTTGAGGCATGGGGTTCTCGATTACCGTTTGAATCCGTTATTGCAGTGGTGTCTGAACCACCGATTTCGCGAGCAAGCCCGCTCCCACATTGGATCAGGGTTGTGAACACTGTTTGTGTCACACAACAAATCCCCCTGTGGGAGCGGGCTTGCTCGCGAAGGCGTCCGTCCAGACGACGCGACTCCTGGATCAGTCTTCCAGCAGTTCTTCAGCCTGACCCAGGATGTTTTCCAGGGTGAAGCCGAACTCTTCGAACAGTGCCGAAGCCGGAGCCGATTCGCCGTAAGTGGTCATGCCGATCACGCGACCTTCCAGACCCACGTACTTGAACCAGAAGTCGGCGTGCGCCGCTTCGATCGCGATCCGTGCTCCAACCTGCAACGGCAGCACGTCCTGCTTGTAGCCAGCGTCCTGAGCGTCGAACACGCTGGTGCACGGCATCGAAACAACGCGCACTTTGCGGCCCTGCTCGGTCAGCTTGTCGTAAGCCTGAACCGCCAGACCCACTTCCGAACCGGTCGAAATCAGGATCAGCTCAGGCTCGCCTGCGCAGTCCTTCAATACATAACCGCCACGGTTGATGTCGGCAATCTGGCCGGCATCGCGTTCCTGGTGTTGCAGGTTCTGACGCGAGAAGATCAGCGCCGAAGGGCCGTCCTTGCGCTCCAGCGCATTTTTCCAGGCCACGGCCGATTCAACGGCATCGGCTGGACGCCAGGTGTCGAGGTTCGGTGTGGTACGCAGGCTGGTCAGTTGCTCGATCGGCTGGTGCGTCGGGCCGTCTTCGCCCAGACCGATGGAGTCGTGGGTGTAGACGTGGATGACTTGCTTCTTCATCAGCGCGGACATGCGCACGGCGTTGCGGGCGTATTCCATGAACATCAGGAAGGTCGCGCCGTAAGGCACCAGGCCGCCGTGCAGGGTCACGCCGTTCATGATTGCGGTCATGCCGAATTCGCGCACGCCGTAGTACATGTAGTTGCCGCTGGCATCTTCAGCGCTGACGCCCTTGCAACCTTTCCACAGGGTCAGATTGGAACCGGCGAGGTCAGCGGAGCCGCCAAGCAGTTCCGGCAGCAGCGGGCCGAAGGCGTTCAAGGTGTTCTGGCTGGCTTTACGGCTGGCGATGGTTTCGCCTTTGGCCGCGACTTCAGCGATGTAGGCCGAGGCTTTTTCGGAGAAGTCAGCCGGCAGCTCACCGCTCAAGCGGCGGATCAGTTCGTTGGCTTCGGTCGGGAACGCGGCGGAGTAAGCAGCGAAACGCTGATCCCACTCGGCTTCGGCCGCGCGACCTTTTTCCTTGGCATCCCACTCGGCATAGATGTCGGCCGGGATTTCGAACGGGCCGTAGTTCCAGTTCAGCGCCTTGCGGGTCAGAGCGATTTCCGCGTCACCCAATGGGGCGCCGTGGCAGTCTTCTTTGCCCTGCTTGTTCGGCGAACCGAAACCGATGGTGGTCTTGCAGCAGATCAGGGTCGGCTGCGCGCTCTTGCGCGCGGTTTCGATGGCAGTCTTGATCTCTTCCGGGTCGTGACCGTCAACGTTGCGGATCACCTGCCAGTTGTAGGCTTCGAAACGCTTCGGGGTGTCATCGGTGAACCAGCCTTCGACTTCGCCGTCGATGGAGATGCCGTTGTCATCGTAGAAAGCGATCAGCTTGCCCAGACCCAACGTACCGGCCAGGGAAGCGACTTCGTGGGAAATGCCTTCCATCATGCAGCCATCACCCAGGAACACATAGGTGTGGTGGTCGACGATGTCGTGGCCAGGGCGGTTGAACTGCGCGCCCAAAACTTTTTCTGCCAGGGCGAAGCCCACAGCGTTGGCCAGACCCTGACCCAACGGGCCAGTGGTGGTTTCAACGCCCGGGGTGTAACCGAATTCCGGGTGGCCCGGGGTGCGGCTGTGCAATTGACGGAACTGCTTGAGGTCGTCGATCGACAGGTCGTAACCGGTCAGGTGCAGCAGCGAGTAGATCAACATCGAGCCGTGGCCGTTGGACAGCACGAAGCGGTCACGGTCGGCGAACGATGGATTGCTCGGGTTGTGCTTGAGGTAGTCGCGCCAAAGCACTTCGGCGATATCTGCCATACCCATAGGTGCACCGGGATGGCCGCTGTTGGCTTTTTGCACGGCATCCATGCTGAGGGCACGAATGGCGTTGGCACGCTCACGACGGCTAGGCATCGCTGATCTCCTGGGGTTCTGAAACTAAGGGTGAATAATCGGAACGGAAAAAAGGCGAGCATTTTCCCTCACCGGGACGCCTCGGGGCAATGATAGATAGTCATCGGCAGGCGTTTTTCCCATGCTTAACGGCGGTTTCGGCTGGTGAAACCTTTCCGCTGTTGGTTTGTAGAGTGAACCGCTTGGTTAGAAGTGCAATAAAAAGCGCCATTGATCGAGCAATATCAAAACTTTTTGATATTGCCCTTGCGAGGAATTCTCACCGTCACTAGACTGCGCCCCTATGAATTTACGCGTGCCTTCCATTCGCCATGACGATTGCGACGAGCTGGCGGCCCTGTGCAAGGCCGGCGGCGATCCGTTGCGGCTGAATGTATTGCGCGCGCTGGCCAACGACTCGTTTGGTGTATTGGAGCTGGCGCAGATTTTCGGCATCGGTCAGTCCGGCATGAGTCATCACCTTAAAGTGTTGGCGCAGGCTGATCTGGTGGCAACGCGCCGCGAAGGCAACGCGATTTTTTATCGCCGCGCCCTGCCCCACACCGAATTGCTTGGCGGCAAATTGCACGCGGCATTGTTAGAAGAAGTCGACAACCTCGACCTGCCTGACGACGTGCAAGCGCGCATCGAACAGGTTCACGGCCAACGTGCCGCCGCCAGTCAGGACTTTTTCGCTCGGGTCGCGGAGAAATTTCGCGCCCAGCAAGACTTGATCGCCGGCCTGCCGCAGTACCGCGACAGCGTGCTGGCCCTGCTCGACAAACTGAACTTCAATGGTGCGGCCACGGCCATTGAAGTCGGCCCCGGCGATGGTGCTTTTCTGCCGGAACTGGCGCGTCGCTTCGGCACTGTAACCGCGCTGGACAACAGCCCGGCGATGCTCGAACTGGCGCGTCAGGTTTGCGAACGTGAAAAGCTGGCTAACGTCAGCCTGCAATTGGCCGATGCATTGAACGGCACAAGCCTTCAAGCCGATTGCGTTGTACTGAATATGGTCTTGCACCATTTCGCCGCGCCGGCCGATGCGCTCAAGCACATGGCCGACCTGCTGCAACCGGGCGGTAGTCTGCTCGTGACAGAGTTATGTAGCCACAACCAGAGTTGGGCCAGGGAGGCCTGCGGTGATCTATGGTTGGGGTTTGAACAGGACGATTTGGCCCGTTGGGCCACCGCTGCGGGAATCGTTCCCGGGGTAATCCTCTATTTTGGCTTACGTAATGGTTTCAAGATCCAGGTTCGCCATTTTCAGCGACCGGCTGGCGACACTCACCATCGGTAAATTCAGGAAAACATCGAGATGAGCGAATACTCCCTCTTCACCTCCGAGTCCGTGTCTGAAGGACATCCGGACAAAATCGCCGACCAGATTTCCGATGCGGTGCTGGACGCCATCATTACCCAGGACAAACACGCACGCGTTGCCGTGGAAACTCTGGTCAAGACTGGCGTGGCCATCGTTGCTGGTGAAGTGACCACCAGCGCCTGGGTCGATCTGGAAGAGATCGTGCGTAACGTGATTCTCGACATCGGCTATGACAGCTCCGACGTCGGCTTCGACGGCGCGACCTGCGGCGTGATGAACATCATCGGCAAGCAGTCCCCAGACATCAACCAGGGTGTTGACCGTGCCAAGCCTGAAGATCAGGGTGCCGGCGACCAGGGCCTGATGTTCGGCTACGCCAGCAACGAAACCGACGTTTTGATGCCAGCACCGATCACCTTCTCGCACCAGTTGGTACAGCGCCAGGCTGAAGCCCGTAAATCGGGTCTGCTGCCTTGGCTGCGCCCGGACGCCAAGTCGCAAGTGACTTGCCGTTACGAAGGCGGCAAGGTTGTCGGTATCGACGCGGTTGTTCTGTCGACCCAGCATAACCCTGAAGTGTCGTACAAAGACCTGCGCGAAGGCGTGATGGAGCTGATCGTCAAGCACGTGCTGCCTGCCGAACTGCTGAGCAAAGACACCCAGTTCCACATCAACCCGACCGGCCAGTTCATCATTGGCGGCCCGGTAGGTGACTGCGGTCTGACCGGTCGCTAGATCATCGTAGACAGCTACGGCGGCATGGCCCGTCACGGCGGCGGCGCGTTCTCCGGTAAAGATCCATCGAAGGTTGACCGTTCGGCTGCCTACGCTGGCCGTTACGTTGCCAAGAACATCGTCGCTGCCGGCCTGGCCGAGCGTTGCGAGATTCAGGTGTCCTACGCGATCGGCGTGGCTCAGCCTACTTCGATCTCGCTGAACACCTTCGGTACCGGCAAGATCAGCGACGACAAGATCGTCAAACTGGTGCGTGAAGTGTTCGACCTGCGTCCATACGCAATCACCACCATGCTCGACCTGCTGCACCCGATGTACCAGGAAACTGCAGCGTACGGCCACTTCGGTCGCACGCCAGAGACCAAGACCGTTGGCGAAGACACCTTCACCACGTTCACCTGGGAAAAAACCGACCGCGCCGACGCCCTGCGCGCTGCTGCTGGTCTGTAAGACTTTCCCCGGCGGCACAAAAGCCCCGCACGGTTCGCGCCGTGCGGGGCTTTTTTATGGCTGCAAGATCAAAAGATCGCAGCCTTCGGCAGCTCCTACCCTGATCAATGTAGGAGCTGCCGAAGGCTGCGATCTGTTGATTTTCCACTGTTGAAACACCCCGATAAACACCCGCCCGACCTTGCTCAAAATCCTGACTAATCTTCAGAAACCCCCATGAGCAAGGACGCTAACGATGCATTGGTTTTTGTTTGTTTTGCTGCAGCTCATAGGCCTGACTGGCTACGCGTCTCAATGCCCGGACTGGGCGCCTACCCAAGCTCAACGCGAAATCACCACCCTGCAAAAACAGATCAACCAATGGGACGACGCCTACCACCGCGAAGGCCGTTCACTGATTGCCGACGAACTCTACGACCAATCCGTTGCGCAACTGAACGAATGGCGGGCGTGTTTCAACCTGCCCTCGCCGCCCGATCCCTTGCGCACAGCCTCAGGCTCGGTTGCACACCCCATCGCCCATACCGGTCTGGATAAAATCCACAAAGATGAGGGCGTGGGTGCGTGGCTACATGATCGCAAGGATGTCTGGGTTCAACCCAAAGTCGACGGTGTCGCCGTGACGCTGATTTATCGCGCGGGCGTTTTGCAACAAGCCATCAGCCGTGGCGACGGGATTACCGGGCAGGACTGGACAGCCTCAGCACAAAAAATCGACGCCATCCCACAACGCCTGTCACAACCTTTGGATTTGCTGGTGCAGGGCGAACTCTACTGGCGCTTGAACGAACACGTGCAAGCTCGATCCGGCAGCGTTAACGCGCGCGCCACCGTCGCCGGCCTGATGGGGCGAAAATCTTTGGATGCCGAGCAAGCTTCCGGGATTGGATTGTTCGTTTGGGACTGGCCCCAAGGCCCAGCGCAATTGCCCGAGCGAATCGCCACGTTGGCGACGCTGGGTTTCGCCACAATTGAACCGTACAGCCACCCCGTCACCGATTTTGCTGCAGCGCAGAAATGGCGCGATCACTGGTATCGCTCGCCCCTGCCCTTTGCCACTGACGGCGTGGTATTGCGCCAGAGCCAACGACCACCCGCCGAGCGCTGGCAGGTGCGCGCTCCCTATTGGGCAATTGCCTGGAAGTATCCTTTTGCTCAAGCGCTGGCCGAAGTACGCAAGGTCAACTTCAAGATCGGGCGCACCGGGCGCATCACGCCGGTGCTCGAACTCAAACCCGTCATGCTCGATGACCGCGAAATCAAACGGGTCAGCGCCAGCTCGTTCAAACGCTGGCAAGACCTGGACATTCGCCCCGGCGATCAAGTGGCAATCAGCCTCGCCGGCCTGACCATTCCACGGCTCGATAGCGTTGTGCTGCGCGCCACCGAACGCACAGCCCTCAACATCCCCAACGCCGACGACTTCCACGCGCTGAGCTGCTGGCAGCCCACCCCCGGTTGCGAGAGCCAGTTTCTTGCGCGCTTGACCTGGCTCAGTGGCAAGCAAGGATTGGCGATGCAGAATGTCGGGCGCGGCACTTGGGAGAAACTTCTCGAAACACGCCGCGTGAACAACCTGCTGGATTGGTTAACCCTCGACGCGCCAGAGCTTGCTAACATTACCGGCTTCGGCGAGCGCAGCAGCGCGCGTTTGCTCAACAGTTTTAACAGCGCGCGCCAACGGCCGTTCACTCAATGGCTGAAAGCTTTGGGCATGCCGCCAACCGGTCAGGCACAACTGCCTGACTCGTGGCAGGCGCTGGCACAACGTGACACCGAACAATGGCAGGCAGAAGCCGGTATCGGCCCGGGACGCGCGGCGCAATTGAGCGCATTCTTTCGCGACCCGCAAGTGCTGGCTCTGAGTAAAACCTTACAGGCCGCCGCAATCGACGGTTTCTGAACACGCAACCCCCGCAAGCCGGGAACCCAACGGCCGGCAAAGCGCTCCAACAGCGCAGTGCCCTACCGACCCGATTGCCTTTGCACATGGAGCTTTTATGAAATTTCTCGCACCGCTCGCCCTGCTGACCCTTTGCGGCGTAATGGCCGCCCCCGTGATGGCTGACGAAGACGCCCCGGGCCTGACCGGTTGCGCTGCTAAAAAGCAGGGCATCATGAACCAGATCGAACAAGCCAAATCCCGTGGCAATGCCGATCAACAGGCTGGTCTGGAAACTGCACTGAATGAAGTGACCAAGAACTGCACCGACGCTGGCCTGAAAAAAGAGCGCGAAAATAAAGTGCTCGAAGCCAAACACGAAGTGAGCCAGCGCCAGGCTGATCTCGACAAGGCGATGAAGAAAGGCGATCCGGAAAAGATCAACAAGCGCAAAGACAAACTCGCCGAGTCGCGCAAAGAACTGCAAGACGCGCTGGATGAAATCGATAAGTAATTGATGGCCTTGTGGCGAGGGGATTTATCCCCGTTCGGCGGCGAAGCCGTCGCAAATCCGGCTGGCCGGGTCTGCCTGAAAAAACTCGGCTGTATGGTTTTGGGGCTGCTTCGCAGCCCAACGGGGATAAATCCCCTCGCCACAAAAGTATTCAGCGGCCTCAGGAATCAATGATCCCGAAACTGTTTATGGCAAGCGCTGCAGGCGTCTTCAACCTTCTGCACCGCAGGCCCGAGGTTGCTGGCCTTATACGGCTGAACCTGGCTGGCGATCACCAATTCACCGGTGGCCGCTTCCAGCTTGCGGGCCATGTCCTGAAACTGCGCCTGTTTTTGCCAGACATCGTCCTTGGCGCTGGTGTGATCTTCTTCGCGCACCTGCGGGAAATGCTTCCACGGCTCATGGGACAGCGCATCGAGTTTGACCGCGCCTTCGGCAAATTTCGGCCCGTCGAACGGAATGCGTCCGCGCAACATGCCACCGAGGTCTTCGCCGGTTTTGAGCATTTGTTTGAAGATTGCCTTGCGTTGACCCAGTGGAGAGTTCGGATCGACACCGCCACAGGCGGACAAGGTCAGACAGGCCAGCAATACAACAGAAAGTCTTTTAAGAGTCATGGTGGCTTCAGGTCACGGAATCGGCGGCCAGTATCCCCGCGTCACCGACAAACACCAATAGCCCTATTAAAATTAAGGGTTGTCTGAACGCATGGAGCATTCGGGCAACCGGCACAGGAATTACTCCATGAACAGCCGCTTCAAGGCCTGGCGTCACCCACTGATCGCAACCCTTCCGCTGCTGGCGATCCTCGCCGGCTGCACTGGTGGCGAGACTGCCAAGCCGAAAACCCACGCACTGGCCACTTACTCCAGCGCCACGTGGGAAGCACTGCCGGTTGTGTCCGACAGCGATCTGGTGGCAGGTTTCGGTTCGTGGCGCAGCGCCTGCACCCGACTCAAGGCTGATACGGTCTGGGGCCCGACCTGCGCAGCAGCGGCCACTGTGCCGCAGAGCGCCGACGAGATTCGCGCCTTTCTCAAACAGAACCTCGATGTCTTCGGCCTGCGTGCTGAAAACGACAATCCCAACGGCTTGATCACCGGTTACTACGAACCGGTCTACCCCGGCAGCCTGACTCCAACCGACGTAGCGAATGTCCCGGTGTACGGCGTGCCCGAAGACATGATCATCGTCTCGCTCGACAGCATCTATCCGGAATTGAAGGGCAAACGCCTGCGCGGTCGTCTCGAAGGTCGCGTGCTCAAACCTTACGACGACGCCGCGACCATCGAAGCCAAAGGTGTGAAAGCCCCAGTGGTGGCTTACCTGACCGATCCGATGAACCTGCAATTCCTGCAAATTCAGGGTTCCGGGCGCATCCAGACTCAGGACGGCAAACAGCTGCGCATTGCTTACGCCGATCAGAACGGTCATCCGTACCGGCCAATTGGTCGTTGGCTGGTCGAGCAAGGCGAGTTGAAGAAAGAAGACGTGACCATGAGCGCGATCAGCAATTGGGCCAAGGCCAACCCGTCGCGCATCCCGGAACTGCTGGGCAGCAACCCGAGCTATGTGTTTTTCACGCGCAACCCGGACAGCAACGAAGGCCCGCGCGGTTCGCTGAACGTACCGCTGACGGCTGGCTATAGCGCGGCGGTGGATCGCAAGGTGATTCCATTGGGCAGTCTGTTGTGGCTGTCGACCACGCGCCCGGATGGCACCGCATTGATTCGCCCGGTCGCGGCGCAGGACACCGGCGGCGCGATTGCTGGCGAGGTGCGTGCGGATTTGTTCTGGGGCACAGGCGATGCGGCCGGGCAACTGGCCGGGGACATGAAACAGCAGGGGCAAATCTGGATGCTCTGGCCAAAAGGCGCGCCGCTGCCGCAAGTGCCGCAGGTGGCGGACAAACCTTAAAAGCAAAAGATCGCAGCCTTCGGCAGCTCCTACAGGGCTAAACACATAACCTGTGTAGGAGCTGCCGCAGGCTCGGGCCGCGTTCGGACGATCCTTTGATCTTGCTTTGACTAAACCGACACAAAGAAGAACGAAGCAATCAACCCCATCCCCACAAACCACACCAGCGAACGCAAGATCGCCCAGTCGGCCAGATAGCAAATGATGTACAGCAGGCGACTGGTGATAAACATCACCGCCAGCACATTCACCGTCACCAACTGCGCCGTCCCCACCAGATGCGCGACGAGCACCGCCGCGGCAAACGCCGGCATCACTTCAAAGCTGTTCAATTGCGCCGCATGCGCCCGCCGAGCCACACCATTCAGGCTTTCGAGAAAGTCGCGCGGATCATGATTGTCACTCAGCCGATAGCCGCCAACAGCCTTGGCCACACCGGTGCAGACATACGGCAAAAATATCGCGATCAACACACACCACAGAGCCACCGTCATAACGCCGTCCTTTTTTCGAGTTATAGAATTCGCGGGCTGTCAGAACTTCATGATCAGCATGCCAATCAGCACCAGCCCACAGGCTAAGAGCCGCGGTCGGCCGAAAGGTTCTTTGAGGTAGCGCATACCGAACAGCACCACCAGGATCACGCTGATCTCACGCAACGCCGCCGCTTCGGCAATCGAGCCCAATTGCATTGCCCACAGCACCAGAGCGTAGCTGGCCAACACGCAGAAGCCCACCGCCAGACCGAGCTTCCATTGCTCGCGCCAGAACAGCATGAACGCCGGACGCTTGGCGACCCACGCCAGCAACGGAAACGGCCAGGCGCTGAGCAACGTGACCCAGACCAGATAATCCAGCGGATGCGACCAGCGCCGCAGCGCCTGGCCATCGATGTAGGTGTAGCAACCGATGCACAGGCCGATCAGCGCCACCACGGGCAGCATCGACCACGGCAAGTGCTTGCCACCACCGCCCTGCCAAAGCAGGCAGGCCATGCCCACCGGAATCAGCATGATCCCGAAGATCTGCTGGGTGGTGAGCACCTCACCGGCGAAGATCAGGGTCAGCGCCAGCACCACCAGCGGCGACAGTCCGCGCATCAGTGGATAGACCAGCCCCAGATCCCCCACCCGATACGCTTGAATCAACAAATAGCGATAGAGCAGTTCAAACGCCGCCGACGCCAGAATCCATGGCCAGATTTCCATGGGCGGCAGGCTCACAAACGGAAACGCGATGGCGACGACCAGCAGCGCCACGGTGTCCATGCACGCCACCACCAGCAGCCGCTCGGCGCTGAATTTGATCAACGTATTCCACGTCGCATGCAACAGCGCCGCCATCAATACCAAACCCGTCGCCAGCACCTTTCACCTCTTATTTTTATGAATCCCCGTGTAGGAGCTGCCGCAGGCTGCGATCTTTTGATCCTGATTTTTAAGAGCAAGATCAAAAGATCGCAGCCTTCGGCAGCTCCTACAGTGAAAATCGATAATTCGAATAGTCAGATTATTGATTCGCGATGTGTCAGCAGCTGTTTATACTGCAAGCGACCACGCCGCACTCAGTTGCGCACAGAAAAATTCCAATAATTCCCGCCTGCACCGCCTCTCTCCGAGAACGGTCGATGGCCTGCGTACGCCTGATCACAGCGTCAAGACTACCGACAGAGACCTTGCGCATGCCACTCGCTTTGCTTGCCCTCGCTGTTGCCGCATTCGGCATCGGCACCACTGAATTCGTCATCATGGGCCTGCTGCCCGACGTCGCCCGCGACCTCGCCGTGAGCATTCCCCACGCTGGTTTGTTGATCACCGGGTACGCGCTGGGCGTGGTTTTCGGCGCGCCGATCCTGGCGATCGGCACCGCCAACATGCCGCGCAAAGCGACGCTGCTGGGCATGACACTGATGTTCATCCTCGGCAACATCCTCTGCGCCCTCGCCCCGAACTACGCGACGCTGATGGCTGCACGCGTGGTCACGGCGCTGTGCCACGGTGCGTTTTTCGGCATCGGCTCGGTGGTTGCCGCCGGGCTCGTTGCGCCGAACAAACGTGCGCAAGCGATTGCGATGATGTTCACCGGCCTGACTTTGGCCAACGTCCTCGGCGTGCCATTGGGCACAGCGCTCGGCCAGTACGCCGGGTGGCGATCGACGTTCTGGGCGGTGTCGGTAATCGGCGTCATCGCCGCCCTCGCGCAGTGGTTCTGGCTGCCGAAACACATCCCGATGGACAAGGCCAACCTCGCCAGCGAGTTCAAAGTGCTGGGCAAGGTCAATGTGCTGCTGGCGCTGGGCATGAGCGTGCTGGCGTCGACCAGTCTGTTCAGCGTGTTCACCTACATCGCGCCGATCCTGCAGGACATCACCGGCGTCAGCCCGCACGGCGTGACCGTGATGTTGCTGCTGTTTGGCGTGGGATTGACCGGCGGCAGCATGCTCGGTGGACGTCTGGCGGACAGCCGTTTGCTGCCTTCACTGGTCGGTGTGGCGCTGGCGGTTGTGGTGATTCTGGCGGCGTTCAGTCAGACCAGCCGTTCGGTGGTACCCGCCGCAATCACGCTGGTGCTGTGGGGGATTTTTGCCTTTGCGCTGTGCCCGATTTTGCAGTTGCTGATTATTGATCAGACGCATGAAGCACCGAATCTGGGTTCGACGCTGAACCAGAGTGCTTTCAACCTGGGTAACGCAGCGGGCGCGTGGATCGGCGGGCTGGTGGTTGCCAGCGGTGCGGATCTGGCGGATCTGCCGTGGACGGGGGCGCTGGTCGGCGGGCTGACGGTGCTGACGGCGCTTTTGTTTATTTATCTGCAACGTCGGGGGGCGGTTGCGGTCAATGTGTCCGGCTAGCCCTCACCCTGACCCTCTCCCAGAGAGAGAGGGGACTGACCGACGTGAATGTGCGAGCTACGCCGACCTGAAACTTCGAGTCGAACTCAGGAGTTGAACTCGACCAAGATCGGCTCCCTCTCCCTCCGAGAGAGGGCTGGGGTGAGGGAAGCTTGTGCCCTCAGCCTCTGTCACCCCATCAAACCCTTGCGCCCAAGCATGGCCGCACCTCAAAAACCCCTCCATCCAAAGGACCCCGGATGCTTGAACTTGTCGCCGCTTTCATCTGCCTCACCACCCTCCTCACCTTCGTCAACTTCCGCTTCATCGGACTGCCGCCGACCATCGGCGTGATGGTCACCGCGCTGCTGTTCTCGCTGATCCTCCAGGGCCTGAGCGTACTCGGCTACCCCGGTCTTGAAGAACGCGTGCAGCAACTGATCGGCCAGATCGACTTCGGCGATCTGCTGATGAACTGGATGCTCTCGTTCCTGCTGTTCGCCGGCGCCTTGCACGTCAACCTCAACGACTTGCGCAGCTACCGCTGGCCGATTGGCCTGCTGGCGACCTTCGGTGTGTTGATCGCCACCACGGTGATCGGCAGCCTCGCCTTTTACATCTTTGCCCTGTTCGGCTGGCACGTGAGTTTTCTTTACTGCCTGCTGTTCGGCGCGCTGATTTCGCCGACCGACCCGATCGCGGTGCTCGGCGTGTTGCGTACTGCCAACGCCTCGAAACCACTGAAAACCACCATCGTCGGCGAGTCGCTGTTCAACGACGGCACGGCGGTTGTGGTGTTCACCGTGTTGCTCGGCATCGCCCAACTCGGCGAAACCCCGACCGTCAGCGCCACGGCCATGCTGTTCGTTCACGAAGCGATTGGCGGTGTGCTGTTCGGCGGGCTGATCGGTTACCTGGTCTATCGGATGATCAAAAGCATCGAGCAGCATCAGATCACTGTGATGCTGACGCTGGCGCTGGTCATCGGCGGTTCGGCGATGGCCACCGAGATTCATGTGTCAGCGCCGATCGCGATGGTGGTCGCCGGTCTGATCATCGGCAACGTCGGGCGCAATCTGGCGATGAACGAAATGACTCGTCGTTACCTCGACGGTTTCTGGGAATTGCTCGATGACATGCTCAACGCGCTGCTGTTCGCGCTGATCGGCATGGAGCTGTTGCTGCTGCCGTTCAACTGGCTGCACATGGCCGCGGCCGGTGTGTTGGCAGTGGCGATTCTGTTGTCGCGTCTGCTCACCGTCGCTCCGGCGATTCTGCTGCTACGGCGCTGGCGCACAGTGCCCGCCGGCACCATCCGCATTCTGACCTGGGGTGGTTTGCGCGGCGGTGTTTCGGTGGCACTGGCGCTGGCCCTGCCGCTGGGGCCGGAGCGCGATTTGCTGCTGAGCATCACCTACATCGTGGTGCTGTCGTCGATCCTGCTGCAGGGCCTGACCATCGGCAAACTGGTCAAGCATGCGACGCGCAATGAGCCGAAAGCCGCGACTGAATCTGCGCACTGACGCATCACTGTGGCGCCGTCTCGCGGGCAGTGCTCAGCACCGCCTCAACCTGCCCGGCAGCGTGTAACAGATGACTGTCAGCTCTGAACGCGCCAATCATTTGCAGGCCAATGGGCAACGCCCCGGTCTTGCGGACGAGCGGAAGGTTGATTTGCGGCAAGCCAAACGCCATCCAGAACTTGCTGAAATCGGATGGCCCCGTCGCGCCAAGCCCCAACGGCGCGACGATACCGCAGCTCGCACCCAGCACGGCGTCAAAAGGTTGGAATATCGGCTCCAGCACCGCGGCTAACGTTGCCAGGCGCTTCTTCGCCGCTGACTCTTGCGCCCACGTCGTCAGACGGGCGCGCTCGATCATCGCCAGTAATTCCTCACTGAGTTGGTCAGGGTGCGCTCGCAGCTCTTTGGCCAGTGATCGGGCGCCCTCGCAATCGTTGATCAATAGATGATCATCGAATACCGACGCAAACGCCTCAGGCAGCACTACCTCAATGACTTGATGGCCCGCCAGTCGCAAATCCTCAAGCGCGGCTTCCAATGCTGTGGCTACCTCTTTATCAACCTGATCCCAACGCGCCGTACGACAGAAGCCGAACGTGCAAACGCTCTGTTGATGAGCAAGCGTCGGGAGACCGGGGATCAAGACTTGCGCCATCAGCTCGAGATCGCGCACCGAGCGGCCATACCAACCCACCGTGTCGAAACTCGGCGCCAATGGCTTTACCCCTTCCAGCGAAACCAGCCCGTACGAAGGTTTGAACGCATACAAACCGCAGTAGGATGCCGGCTTGATCAACGACCCGGCGGTCTGCGTGCCCAACGCGAGCGGAAAAAATCCGGCCGCCATCCCCGCTGCCGAGCCGGCACTGGAGCTTCCGGGCGTTCTGTAAAGATCATGCGGATTGAGAGTTGGCCCGGTGTGCATGTAAGCGAATTCGGTGGTGTGGGTCTTGCCCATGATCACCGCCCCGGCCTGGCGCAGCAGCGCGACGACATGGGCATCACGCGAAGGACGATTGTGCTCGTAGATCGGCGAGTAAAAACGGGTCGGATGATCCACGGTGTCATAGATGTCCTTGACCCCCACCGGCACACCCGCCAGCAAGCCTTTCGCGTGACCGTTCTGCAGTTGAGCCTGGCGGCGTACCTCTTCCGGGTCGAACGAAACAAACGCTTTTATGATGGGCTCGCGCGTATCGACGCATTCAAGAAAATGCTCGGCAACGGTCTCCGCATTCACAACAGCGCAGCGCACGCTTTCGGCAATGGCGGTGGCATCAGCCTGATCAAAATTGCGCATAAACACCCTGCAAGTCAGTGAAGCCCTTTATCTCAATCGGATTTCCGGCAGGATCCAGAAAAAACATCGTGGCTTGCTCGCCGGGCTCTCCGGGAAAGCGAATGTGTGGACGAAGCACAAATTGCACCTGGCCTTCGATCAAGCGCTCCTTCAACGCAACCCAGTCCGCCATTTCGAGGATCACGCCAAGATGGGGCATCGGCACGTCATGCTCGCCGACTTTCCCGGTGTTGCTGACCGCAAAGGGTTCGCCCAAGTGCAACGACAATTGATGGCCAAAAAAATCGAAATCGACCCACGTCTCGGTACTGCGACCTTCTTTACACCCCAGCAAGCCTCCATAAAAATCGCGGGAAACCTGCAAATCGCGGACGTGCATAGCGAGATGAAAAATCGACTGCATATAGAACTCCTGACGATCACCGGACGATGGAAACAGCGGAATGCTTGAAGACTGTGCGGTTTGGATCAAAAGAGATAGCCTGTAATTCTTACTGCCATCGAAAGCATTTCTTATGGATACGCGATATTTAAAGAGCCTGATCACCGTCGTCGAATGCGGCTCGATCGCCCATGCTGCGCGAATTGAAGGACTGACGGCCGCCGCAATCAGTCAGCGCATTCTCGCGCTCGAACGGCAGCTCGGCTTTGAGTTGTTATCCCGCGTCGGGCATGCCGCCAAACCGAGTCAGGCCTGTCTCGGTCTGTTGCCCAGAGCCAGACGTATCGTTCGTGAAGTGGCCTTATTGGCGGGAGACGCTGACGGCGCGGGGCTGACCGGACAGTTGCGAATCGGCGCGATTTCCACGGTTCTGACCGGGCTGATGCCGGAAGCATTGCGCGCGCTGACCGTGTCGGCGCCGGGTTTGACGCCGGTGATCGTGCCGGGAACATCGCGATCGCTGTATCAGGCACTTCTTTCAGGCGAGGTGGACGCGGCGATCCTCGTCGCTCCGCCGTTCGAATTGCCCAAAGCCCTGCAAGCGGTGTCCCTGCGCAAGGAACCGCTGGTGTTTCTGTCGAAAGAAAAGTCCTCGATCAGCATTCCTGCGCAACTCATGAGCCAGCCTTACATCCGCTACGACCCGGACGCTTGGGGCGGACGCTACGCCGAGCAATATCTGGCGGATCAAGGATTGAAGCCGACACCGATGGTCGATCTGGATGCACTGGAGACCATTGCCATGCTGGTGACGGGCGGCATGGGTGTGAGCCTCGTGCCCTATTGGTCCGGTTTTGAGCAATGGGGCCATCAATGCGCAGTGAGCCAGATTGGCAATGATCGCTATGACCGCGAGATCGCGCTGATCAGCCCGGCCCAAACCGATCGGCCAAACATGATCAGCGCTTTGTGCGCGGCACTTTCAACGAACACGCCTCATCGCTCGGAATCCTCTTTCGAGTCGCCTTGATCCTCATCAGGGCCGCTGGATTTCGGCGTCCCGCTCTCACTGCGAATCTGCGCGTGGCTGATCAACGCAAAGATAAAACTGCCGCCGATGATATTCCCCGCCAGCGTCGGCCCGGCGAAGACCATCCAGAAATCACTCCACGGCAACTCGCCGGCAAACACCAGGTACGAAACCTCCGCCGAACCGACGACGATGTGGGTGAAGTCGCCGAGCGCCATCAGGTAGGTGATGAGGATGATGATCCACATCTTCGCGCTCTCCATGGACGGGATCATCCAGACCATGGTGGCGATCATCCAGCCGGAGACGATGCCTTTGGCGAACATTTGGCTGGCGTGGTTTTCCATGACCTTGCGGCCGATTTCGAGGAAAGCGTGATCGGTCTTGGTGTCGAAGATCGGCAGTTCGAGCATCACGTACGCCACCAGAATCGTGCCGCAGAGGTTGCCGACCAGCACCACCGTCCACAGACGAATCAGCCGGCCGAAGTTTTGAAGGGTCGGTTTGGTCATGACCGGCAGCACGGCGGTCAGGGTATTTTCGGTGAACAGTTGCTGGCGGGCGAGGATCACCGCGAGGAAACCGGCGCAGTAGCCGAAACTGGCGATCACTTTGAATTCGTCACCGTCGGGCAGGCGCGAGTTGAGCAGGCCCATGCCCATCAGCGACAGGCCCATGGTCAACCCGGCCGCCAGCGCCGACCACCAGAGTGCGGCGATGCTGCGCTCCAGTTCCTGATCGCCTTGCGAGCGGATGATTTCATGCAGAACGGCCGCGCGGGGCGGCTGGTTTTTCTCGACTTCGTGCTGTTCTTTGGCCGAGAGATCGGGGGTCTTGCCGTCGGTAGGGGTGGTCATGGCGTGGGAACCGTGGGGGTGGTGTTTAGCTACGACCCTCGCGGCTTGGAATACGTTCTGTAGGCGCCACGCAAATCCTATGTCGGACATGTAGGAGCTACCGAAGGCTGCGATCTTTTGATTTTGATTTTTTAGAAACAAGATCAAAAGATCGCAGCCTTCGGCAGCTCCTACGGGGCGCGCATTACTCGCTGACTAATTCATCTTCCTGGAACTGGTCTTTCACATATTTGATTTCGGTGCGGCCATGCGGCGCCGGCAAGCCGTCTTCGCCGAGGTTCACAAACACCATCTTCTCAACCGTCAGAATGCTCTTGCGGGTGATCTTGTTGCGCACTTCACAGGTCAGGGTGATCGAGGTGCGGCCAAACTCGGTGGCGGTGATGCCCAGTTCGATGATGTCGCCCTGGCGCGAGGCGCTGACAAAGTTGATTTCGGAAATGTACTTGGTCACCACGCGCTGATTGCCCAACTGCACGATCGCGTAAATCGCCGCTTCTTCGTCGATCCAGCGTAACAGGCTGCCACCGAACAGGGTGCCGTTGGGGTTGAGGTCTTCGGGTTTTACCCATTTGCGGGTGTGGAAATTCATCTTCACTCCTGAGTGTCTTGCCGAATGATGGGCGGTATCTTGGCAGACTGAGCGGTCATGCTCCATGCGGCTTCGACTATGGTCGCCATTAGCGATCTTCATTTGGCCGACAGAAACCCTTTGGAAGATCAGTCTAGACGGCTATAATCGCCACCGTTTCAAAACGGTCATCTTCAATTGATACCGTTTTCCCGCCACCTGTCCGAGGGGCGCTGCAGCAGGTTCAACCTGTCAGGCTCGGATGGGGCGTTGACCGGCCTGAGGCTGGACACTAAACGCACAACGGCGCCCATTCGCATACATTACGAATGGAGGCTCTTCATGAGCGCTGTTATCACGCCTGCAGATTTTAACGATTACAAAGTTGCCGACATGTCCCTGGCTGCCTGGGGCCGTCGCGAAACCATCATCGCCGAATCGGAAATGCCGGCTCTGATGGGTCTGCGTCGCAAGTACTCCGGCGAACAGCCGTTGAAAGGCGCCAAGATCCTCGGCTGCATCCACATGACCATTCAGACTGCCGTGCTGATCGAAACCCTGGTTGCCCTGGGTGCCGAAGTACGCTGGTCGTCGTGCAACATTTTCTCGACTCAGGATCAGGCTGCTGCCGCTATCGCTGCTGCCGGCATCCCGGTTTTCGCCTGGAAAGGCGAAACTGAAGAAGAGTACGAGTGGTGCCTGGAACAAACCATCCTGAAGGATGGCGCGCCATGGGACGCCAACATGATCCTCGACGACGGCGGCGACCTGACTCAGCTGCTGCACGACAAGTACCCACAAGTACTGGATCGCGTACACGGCGTGACCGAAGAAACCACCACCGGCGTACACCGTCTGCTGGACATGCTGGCCAAGGGCGAACTACGCATCCCGGCCATCAACGTCAACGACTCGGTAACCAAGTCCAAGAACGACAACAAGTACGGCTGCCGTCACAGCCTGAACGACGCGATCAAGCGTGGTACTGACCACCTGCTGTCCGGCAAGCAAGCGCTGGTCATCGGTTACGGTGACGTGGGCAAGGGCTCCGCGCAGTCCCTGCGTCAGGAAGGCATGATCGTCAAGGTTTCCGAAGTTGACCCGATCTGCGCCATGCAAGCGTGCATGGACGGTTTCGAACTGGTTTCGCCGTTCATCGACGGTATCAACGACGGTTCCGAAGCGAGCATCGACAAAGCACTGCTGGGCAAGATCGACCTGATCGTGACCACCACCGGTAACGTCAATGTTTGCGACTCGAACATGCTCAAGGCTCTGAAAAAGCGCGCCGTTGTCTGCAACATCGGTCACTTCGACAACGAAATCGACACCGCTTTCATGCGCAAGAACTGGGCATGGGAAGAAGTGAAGCCACAGGTACACAAGATCCACCGTACCGGCCCGGGCGCTTTCGACGCGCAGAACGACGACTACCTGATCCTGCTGGCCGAAGGCCGTCTGGTTAACCTGGGTAACGCCACTGGCCACCCAAGCCGCATCATGGACGGTTCGTTCGCCAACCAGGTGCTGGCGCAGATCTTCCTGTTCGACCAGAAGTACGCCGACCTGTCGCCAGCCCAGAAAGCCGAGCGTCTGACCGTTGAAGTACTGCCGAAGAAACTCGACGAAGAAGTGGCCCTGGAAATGGTTCGCGGCTTCGGCGGCGTGGTTACTCAACTGACCAAGCAACAGGCTGACTACATCGGCGTGACCGTCGAAGGCCCGTTCAAGCCGCACGCTTACCGCTACTAATTGGCTGAGCGTCGACGCGGTGTGCCTGGCGCACCGCGTTGCCTGACTGGCGCTGCTGACCGCTCTGTGTAGGAGCTGCCGCAGGCTGCGATCTTTTGATCTGCAAAGATCGCAGCCTGCGGCAGCTCCTACAGGGTGCAGCGTCCGGCTTACGTGTTTTCAAGGTAATGACCATGTCCCAAGACCGTCGCTACAGCTTCGAGTTCTTCCCGACCAAGACCGATGCTGGGCATGAAAAACTGCTCGCCACTGCCCGTCAGTTGGCCACTTACAACCCTGATTTCTTTTCCTGCACCTATGGCGCTGGTGGTTCGACCCGTGATCGCACCCTCAACACCGTTCTGCAACTGGAAAGCGAAGTCAAAGTACCGGCCGCACCGCACCTGTCGTGCGTCGGCGACAGCAAGGACGACCTGCGCGGCCTGCTGAACGAGTACAAGGCTGCCGGCATCAAGCGCATCGTTGCCCTGCGCGGTGACCTGCCGTCCGGCATGGGCATGACCAGCGGTGAGCTGCGTCACGCCAATGAACTGGTGGAATTCATTCGTGAAGATACCGGCGATCATTTCCACATCGAAGTCGCCGCTTACCCGGAGATGCATCCGCAAGCGCGCAACTACGAAGACGATCTGGCCAACTTCGTGCGCAAAGCCAAGGCTGGCGCCGACAGCGCGATCACCCAGTACTTCTTCAACGCCGACAGCTACTTCTACTTTGTCGACCGTTTGCAGGCGCAGGGTGTCGATCTGCCAATCGTGCCGGGGATCATGCCGATCACCAACTACAGCAAACTCGCGCGCTTCTCCGATGCCTGCGGTGCGGAAATTCCGCGCTGGATCCGCAAGCAACTGGAAGCCTACGGCGATGACACGCAAAGCATTCAGCGCTTTGGTGAGCAAGTCGTCAGCGAGATGTGCGAACGCCTGTTGCAGGGCGGCGCACCGGGGCTGCACTTCTATTCCATGAACCAGGCTGAACCGAGTCTGGCGATCTGGAATAACCTGAAGTTGCCTCGTTGAAGCAGCTGCAAGCTTCAAGCTGAAAGCGACAAGCAAGATCAAAAGATCGCAGCCTTCGGCAGCTCCTACATTGAGATTTCGTATCCCGTGTAGGAGCTGCCGCAGGCTGCGATCTTTTGCTTTTAAAGCCCCGAAACAGAGCATCTGCTGCCACCTTCTGGCTCTTTCGCGTTTCTCGTCGTAATCTCAAGCCATGCCCTTGATCACACAGTTATTCGCCGTGCTGGTTTTTGCTTGCCTGAGCTTCGCTGCTCGAGGCGAGAAGTTGCGTATTGTCACCGAGCCGTGGGCGCCTTACGTCTACGAAGAGAACGGCAAAAACCTCGGGCTCGACTACGAAACCACCGCCATTGTCTTCAAACGGCTGGGCATCGAAGTCGAATGGCAGTTCCTGCCGTGGAAGCGTTGCCTGTCGATGCTCGAAACCGGTCAGGCCGACGGTGCGCTGGATATCTTTCACAGCGATGAGCGCGACGCCACCCTGCTCTACCCGAGCGAACCGTTGTCGGACGTCGAGTTCGTGATGTTCTACGCCAACGATCGACCGCACCCGTTCAGCACACTCGAAGAACTCAAAGGCCTGACCATCGGCACCTCGCCGGGCTATCTATATAGCCCCGACTTCAGTAATTCGACTCTGTTTACTCGCGAACCGGCACCGACCCACGAAGCCAATTTCGGCAAACTGGTGCGTGGTCGTATCGACTTGCTGATCACCGATCGCCGCGTCGGCCAGCACTTGCTCGATGAACTGGATATCCGCAATCAAATCACTGAAAACCCCACCGTGATTAGCCGCCAGAGCCAGTTTTTGGCGGTTCGGCGCAATGCTGGCATGGATTTACTGGTGCAGCGTTTCGGTGCCGAGCTCAAGCGTTTCAAGCGCGAACCGGCCTACGCCGAGCTAAGCGCGCGCTATGGCGCGGCCCCGTCCGATGTCGCGCCGCTGGGCAATGCCTCGGCCAGCCGCAAAACCGTTGAGCAGCAGGAAAGCAGCGCGCAGTGATTGCTCTGTTATACTCCGGCGTTCCCGCCAGGCTCACGCCCGGACGCCCGGAACCGTAAAAGGCCTCTCGACCCGCTACAGCGCAGCTTCCCAGCCCGCGCGAGCACTCCAGACGTGCCTTCGGAACCGCAGCAGGACCGGACGGGATTGCGTCCTCTTAAACGTGATTCGCGCCAGGCAAGACTCCCATTGGGCCAAGCCCTAACTAAAACAGGATTACTCATGTCCTTTGCTTCCCTCGGTCTCTCCGAGGCTTTAGTCCGCGCCATCGAAGATGCGGGCTATACCGAGCCTACTCCGGTGCAACAGCGGGCCATTCCCGCCGTGTTGCAAGGTCGCGACCTGATGGTGGCGGCTCAGACAGGTACCGGTAAAACCGGCGGTTTCGCCCTTCCGATCCTGGAGCGGTTGTTCCCCAACGGTCACCCGGACAAATCCCAGCGTCATGGCCCGCGCCAACCGCGCGTACTGGTCCTGACCCCGACCCGCGAACTCGCGGCCCAGGTACACGAGAGCTTCAAGATCTACGCCCGTGACCTGAAATTCGTCAGCGCCTGCATCTTCGGCGGCGTCGGCATGAACCCACAGGTTCAGGCCATGTCCCGTGGCGTTGACGTGCTCGTCGCCTGCCCGGGTCGTTTGCTCGACCTCTGCGGCCAAGGCAGCGTTGACCTGTCCCACGTGGAAATCCTCGTCCTCGACGAAGCCGACCGCATGCTCGACATGGGCTTCGTGCACGACGTGAAGAAAGTCCTCGCGCGTCTGCCGTCCAAGCGTCAGAACCTGCTGTTCTCGGCGACGTTCTCCAAGGACATCACCGACCTCGCCGGCAAGCTGCTGCACAACCCGGAACGCATCGAAGTGACGCCGCCGAACACCACGGTCGAGCGCATCGAACAACGCGTCTTCCGTCTGCCGGCCAGCCACAAGCGTGCGCTGCTGGCGCACCTGATCACCGCCGGCGCGTGGGAACAGGTGCTGGTCTTCACCCGCACCAAACACGGCGCCAACCGTCTGGCCGAATACCTGGACAAACACGGCCTGCCGGCTGTGGCGATCCACGGTAACAAGAGCCAGAACGCGCGCACCAAAGCGCTGGCCGACTTCAAGGCCAACCAGGTACGCATTCTGGTAGCCACCGACATCGCCGCACGCGGTCTGGACATCGATCAGTTGCCACACGTGGTCAACTTCGAACTGCCGAACGTCGATGAAGATTACGTTCACCGTATCGGCCGTACTGGCCGTGCCGGTCGTTCGGGCGAGGCGATTTCGCTGGTCGCGCCGGACGAAGAAAAACTGCTGAAAAGCATCGAACGCATGACCAAGCAGAAAATCGCCGACGGCGACCTGATGGGCTTCGATTCGAGCACCATTGAAGCCGAGAAGCCGGAAGTGCGTGAGCGTCCGGACGTGCGTAACCCGCGCAATCCACGTGGCCCACGCGGCGACGGGCCGAATGGCGGCGGCGGTGGCGGCGGTCGTAAAGACAAAGGCAAAGACAAGGGCAAAGAGAAGCCGGCCGGTGAACGTGGCGAGCGTCCTGCCCGCCAGCAGAAACCGCGCGAAGGCACCCCGGCCCGCGAACAGCGTCCAAGCCAGCCGCCGCGTGCGGCAGCTGATCGTGCACCGGACGAGTTCCTCGATGACGATGTGGATAACTTCGGTAACCGCGTTGACTACGTGCCAAAGCCTGCTCCGGCTGGCGGTCGCGGCCGTCGTCCAGGCGCACCGGCTCAAGGTGCAGGCGCAGGTTCGGGCGCACCTCGTGGCGGTCAGCCACAAGGTCGCCAGAACGGCCCGCGCAACAGCAACGGTTCGAGCACCGGCACCCCGCCAGCCAAACGCAGCGGCCCGCGTAACGGCGCACCGCGTGATGGTCAGCCGGCGCGTCGCGATGACGCTTCGTCCTCGCGCAACCGCCGTCCGGCCCGTGACGATCAGCCACGCAGCGAGCCAGCCGTGCAAAACCCGCGCAGCACTGGCCCGAAGATCATGCACAAGGAATCGAAAGCCGACCGCTTCCCGACACCTGAGCAGCTCGATCAACTGCCAAGCCGCCCACGTGGCGAAAAACCAGCCTTGCTGACCCGCAATCGCTGAGTTAACGCTGCACTGAAAAATGCCCCGCCTCGAAAGAGCCGGGGCATTTTTTATGGACGACCCAAACCCGCTTTCTGTAGGAGCTGCCGAAGGCTGCGATCTTTTGATCTTGATCTGCAAAAAAGCCAGGATCAAAAGATCGCAGCCTTCGGCAGCTCCTACAGGGGGGAATTGTGTTTTGACGGGCAATAAAAAAAGCCCCCGGCCTTTCAACCGGGGGCGTTTTTGTGTGGCGGGGGAAAGTTACTTAACTTTCACGCCTTCCAGCGAGATGTCCAGATCCGCAGTTTGCGAGGTAGGACCTGGGCCCTTGATCCCGAAATCGTTCAGGTTCAGGGTGGTGGTGGCGTTGAAACCAGCACGCTCGCCGCCCCATGGATCCTTGCCTTCGCCGTTGAACGTGGCCTTGAAGGTCACAGGCTTGGTCACGCCGTGCAGGGTCAGGTCGCCAGTCACGTCAGCGGTCTTTTCACCGGTCGATTTAACGGCGGTGGAGACGAACTTGGCATCAGCAAACTTGCCAACATCCAGGAAGTCTTTGCTGGCGATGTGCTTGTCACGCTCAGCGTGGTTCGACCACAGGCTGGCGGTTTTCACATCAACGGAGATCTTGCTGGCTTCAGGCTTGGCCGAATCCCACGAGAAGGTACCGTCGAAATCTTTGAAGGTACCGTGGATGAAGCTGTAACCCAGGTGGCTGATTTTCCAGTCAACGAAGGCGTGCTGGCCTTCCTTGTCGATTTTGTAGTCCGCTGCCATGGCCTGAGCCGAGAGCAGTGCAGAACCGATTGCCAGAGCGGCCAGAGTCTTTTTCAACATGCTTTCTTTTCCTTTGAGTCGAGGTTGAATTTCAGGCTTTGCGACCGAGCATTCGCGTCAGGGTCACATCACGATCGATAAAGTGGTGCTTCAAAGCTGCCAACGCATGGAGACCGGAAAAAATTACCAGTATCCACGCCAGCCACAGGTGAATCACCCCAGCGGTATCTGCCTGATCCGGTAGCCCGGAAAGCAGTGCAGGAACTTCAAACAGGCCAAACACCGGGATCCCGACACCGTCTGCGGTGGAAATCAGGTAACCGGCAATCATCACAGCGAACAGCGCGAGATACAGAAACCCGTGGCCGAACTTGGCGCCGAGACGGGTCATGCGGCTGTAGCTTTGCAGCGTCGGCGGCGGTGGGCTGATAAAGCGCCACAGCACCCGTAACACCATCACGGCCAGCAACACCAGGCCGATGCTCTTGTGCAGATCCGGCGCCTCTTTGCGCCAGCTGCTGTAGTAATCCAGCCCGACCATCCACAGACCCAGCGCAAACAATCCGAAGACCACCAGCGCCACGCCCCAGTGCATGAAGATGCTGACCCAACCGTAGCGCGAAGAAGAGTTACGTAGCTGCATTGCCCAAATCCTGTGAGAACTGCGAACCAAGACTAGCGAGTTATCTATCGAATTAAAGCGGAAAATTTCGCTTTGAAATATCGAGAAATACGATCAAGAGTCTGTAAGTGGCGTGTTAAGGAAAGATTAACGGGGAAAGTGTGGCGGGATGTTGTTTCTAAGCAATGGATTTGTGTTGGCAGAGCTGGCCCTATCGCGAGCAGGCTCACTCCTACAGTTGGCCGTATTCCAACTGAAGGAATGCGATCCCCTGTAGGAGTGAGCCTGCTCGCGAAAGCGGTCTTTCAGGCAAAAAAAAAGCGCGGCATAAACGCCGCGCTTCTTCATTCACCGCAAGGCTTACTGCGCCTTGGTCTCGGTCGTTGCAGCAGGCTTGGCCGCTGGCTTCTTCGCCGGTTCAGCCTTCTTCGCTGCCGGTTTCGCCGCAGGCTTTTTCGCTTCGGTTTTAGCCGCCGGCTTCTTCGCCGCAGGCTTGGCCGCCGCTTTCTTCGCTGGCTCAGCCTTCACCGGTGCCGCAGGCTTCGGTGCTTCCACCGGAGCTGGCGCAACTGCAGGAGTCGGCGCAGGTGCTGGTGCGACCGGAGCAGGAGCCGGCTCTGGCGCCTTCACTGGCTCAGGCTTCTTCTCGTCATCCGAACCACCAAACAGGTTGCTGAAGAAGTTGCCCTTCTTCGCCGCCACGGCACCCGCCGCCGCTGCTGCAGCCGGCACCACTTTCACCGGTTCAAACGATTTGCCCGCCGCCAGATCTTCAACCTGACTGGCCGCACGCTGACCGGTGCGCAGTGCGCCTTCCAGCGTGCCCGGGTACAAGGTGTCGGTGTGTTCGCCAGCGAACGCTACGCGTTGCAGCGGACGTTCCCACAGACGCCAGAACTTGCTGATCTGGCCCGGGCCGTAAGCCAGATAAGCGCCGCCCATCGACGGGTCGGTGCTGTAGCGGCGGATTTCATAACCGGTGAACGAGCCACGGGCCTGTGGATAGAACGCGTGCAGACGGATCAGCACCTGATCGACCATCTGCTTGTCGCCGAACGCCTGCATCACGCGGGCATTGTCGCCGGACAGGTTGATCACCACGTTGGCGCCGCCCTTCAGCGCAGGCTCGATCCAGAGCATGCCAAGACCGGTGTTGCTGTAGATCTCGCCGGACATGCGCGCCTTCGGTTCCCATACTGGCGTCTTGAACTTCAGCATGATCTGGTCGCGCCAGCCGTAGTTGGTGCCTTTGATCGCGGCCAGGTGCTGGGCGTCCAGCGACGGCGTCAGGGCAATCTTGTTCAGCGCACGCAGCGGCACGGCCAACACGACGTAGTCAGCCTGATAACCAACGCTGCCGACTTTGACGGTCACGCCGTCCTTGTCCTGAACGATCGCCGATACCGGCGAGTTGGTCTTGATGGTTTTGATCTGTTTGACGAACGCCTGCGCCAGCACCTGGCTGCCGCCGACCAGACGCGAAGCACGCAGGTCACGGTCGGAAACGCCGCGATAAACGCGATTCTGCTGCGCGAAGTACAGCAGCGACAGACGCGAAGGTTCGTCGTAGTGAGTGCGGATGTCCTGGTTGATCAACTGCCGCGCAGTGGCCGGCAGGTTCTGCCGGTCGAGCCAGCTTGCCACGGTGATCTGATCCAGCGCGTGCAGGGTGTTGGTCGCGGCCGGGTTCTGCGGATCATCGATCGAACGCGCCAGGTCATCGACGGTTTTTTCGTAACGCTTGATCGCTTCAGCGGTGGCCGGTTGCTTGGTCGCCAGATCAGCAGCGGAGAAATACTCGCCGTCGATCAGATAACTCGGCGTACGCACGAATTCCGGCGCCGGCGTGGTGCCCAGCTTGAACGTCGACACGTACTTGTTCAGCACCGGCTGCGTCTTGTCGTTGCCGATCCACTCGCTGGTGGCCATGCCCGAGCGCCCGCCCATGCTCGGTTTGGCTTCCAGCAGCGTGACCTGCCAGCCCTTGTTTTGCAGTTCGTAAGCGGCGGTCAGGCCCGACAGGCCGCCGCCGATCACGATTGCAGTTTTATCCTTGGCCAGCGCCGTAACGCTGAACAGCCCCAACATCACCAGCGCACAGGCGCGCAGCCAACCGACAGACATTCAGCGAACTCCGGAAATACCACAGAAAAAAGCAGTTGTGCGGGTCAGACGACCCAAAGAACCGCGAAGAATACGTTAGCCATCAAAACGCCGCCAGCGACGTCTATCGGCTCATACAAAGTAGCTCAATCGACACAATGGGTTGTTCCCGCGCGACGCATTGCATAGGCTTGCGCGATTGTTTGCCCGCGCCTGACGCGAGCCGCCTCGAGGAGACTGTAAATGGGCCTGAATAACCAGTGGATGCAACGCGACCTCGCGGTGTTGTGGCATCCCTGCACCCAGATGAAAGACCACGAACAGCTGCCGCTGATCCCGATCAAGCGCGGTGAAGGCGTGTGGCTCGAAGACTTCGAAGGCAAGCGCTACCTCGATGCTGTCAGCTCGTGGTGGGTCAACGTATTCGGCCACGCCAACCCGCGGATCAACCAGCGCATCAAGGATCAGGTCGATCAACTGGAGCACGTGATTCTCGCCGGCTTCAGCCATCAACCGGTGATCGAGCTGTCCGAGCGTCTGGTGAAGATGACGCCGGAAGGCCTGAACCGGGTGTTCTACGCCGATAACGGTTCGTCCTGCATCGAAGTCGCGCTGAAAATGAGCTTTCACTACTGGCTCAATCGCGGCCAGCCGAACAAAAAGCGCTTCGTCACCCTGACCAACAGCTACCACGGCGAAACCATGGCAGCGATGGCGGTCGGCGACGTGCCGCTGTTCACCGAAACCTACAAAGCGCTGCTGATGGACACCATCAAAGTGCCGAGCCCGGATTGCTATGGGCGTCCCGACGGCATGAGCTGGGAAGAACATTCGCGCAACATGTTTGCGGCCATGGAACAGACCCTGGCAGAAAATCATGACAGCGTCGCGGCAGTGATCGTCGAGCCGTTGATTCAGGGCGCTGGCGGCATGCGCATGTATCACCCGGTGTATCTCAAGCTACTGCGTGAATCCTGCGATCGCTACGGCGTGCATTTGATTCTCGACGAAATCGCCGTTGGTTTCGGTCGCACCGGGACGATGTTTGCCTGCGAGCAGGCCGGCATTCGCCCGGACTTCCTCTGCCTGTCGAAAGCGCTGACCGGCGGCTATCTGCCGCTGGCGGCGTGCCTGACCACCGATGAGGTCTACAGCGCGTTTTACGACGACTATCCAACCTTGCGCGCCTTCCTCCATTCGCACAGCTACACCGGCAACCCGCTGGCGTGCGCGGCGGCACTGGCGACGCTGGATATCTTCGAGCACGACAACGTCATCGAGAACAACAAGGCCCTCGCGCAGCGCATGGCCTCGGCCACGGCGCATCTGGTCGATCACCCGAACGTCTCCGAAGTGCGCCAGACCGGCATGGTGCTGGCCATCGAGATGGTCAAGGATAAAGCCACGAAAGAGGCCTACCCTTGGCAGGAGCGTCGTGGTTTGAAGGTGTTCCAGCATGCGCTGGAGCGTGGCGCGTTGCTGCGTCCGCTGGGCAGCGTGGTGTATTTCCTGCCGCCGTACGTGATCACCCCGGAGCAGATCGACTTCCTCGCCGAAGTCGCCAGCGAAGGCATCGACATTGCCACGCGTGACAGCGTCAGCGTGGCCGTGCCAAAAGACTTCCACCCCGGCTTCCGCGATCCGGGTTGATTGCCATCTAAAGATTTGAAAAGAACCCTGTGGCGAGGGGATTTATCCCCGTTCGGCTGCGCAGCAGTCGTGAAATCAGCACACCCGGTACTCCTGACTCACCGCGTGAGCAGATTTTGGGGCGGCTTCGCCACCCAACGGGGATAAATCCCCTCGCCACAAAAGCTCTTCACTACAGTGACTACGCGTTAATTTTTTAGAGACCCGAAATGAGACTGTCCCGCTTCTTTATCGACGCCCCCCTGAGCACCGGCGAACACGAATTGCCGGAGGCCCAGGCGCATTACATCAGCCGCGTGCTGCGCATGGCCGAGGGCGATGCGGTGCAGATGTTCGACGGTTCCGGCCATGAGTTTCACGGCGTCCTGCTGGACGTCGGCAAGAAGCGCGTGACCGTGCAGATCAACGAGCAGTTCGCCGGTCAGGTTGAATCGCCGCTGCACATCCACCTCGGTCAGGGTCTGTCCCGTGGCGAGCGCATGGATTGGGCGATTCAGAAAGCCACCGAGCTGGGCGTGAATGAAATCACGCCGATCTTCAGCGACCGCTGCGAAGTCCGCCTCAAGGACGAACGCGCCGATAAACGCCTGCTGCACTGGCGTCAGGTGGCGATCAGTGCGTGTGAACAATGTGGTCGTTCGCGAGTGCCGGTGATTCATCCGCCGGTGTTGCTGGCAGACTGGATCAAGCAGACCGAAGCCGAGTTGAAACTGGTGCTGCACCCGGTGGCGGAGCCGTTGGTGAGTCATGCCAAACCGGCGACGCTGGCGTTTCTGATCGGGCCTGAGGGCGGGTTGACGGATGCTGAGGTTGAGCAGGCCAAGGGCAACGGTTTCCATGCGGCCCGGCTTGGGCCGCGGGTATTGCGCACCGAGACTGCGCCGGTGGTTGCATTGGCGGTGGCTCAACAGCTTTGGGGTGATTTTTAGGGCCCCTTCGCGAGCAAGCCCGCTCCCACATGGGTACTTGGGTGGACACATATTTTGTGTTCACTGAAGATCCAATGTGGGAGCGGGCTTGCTCGCGAATGGCCGCACCTCGATCTGAAATTTACTGAACCGGATCACTCACCGGCTTGGCAATAATCGCCTTCAACTCGCTGGTCATCGGAAACTCCAGGTTCAACCCCTTCGGCGGGATCGGCTGTTCAAACCAGCGCTGATAAATCCCGTTGATCTCCCCCGAACGATACAGATCCGCCAACGCGCCATTCACCAGCGCCAGAAACTGCGGATCATCCTTGCGCACCATGCAGCTGTAGATTTCCCGCGACTGCTCCTCCCCCACCACCACCCAGTTATGCGGGTCGCGCGCCTTGGCCCGCTCGCCGTAGAGCAGCGCGTCGTCCATGTAAAACGCCACTGCGCGTCCCGATTCGAGCATCTGGAAGGCCTCACCATGATCCTTGGCGCTGATCACTGACATATCGAGTTTGTGATCGTGGTTGTAGCTCTTCAGGTAGCGCTCGTTGGTCGTGCCCGCCGTGGTCACCACGTTCTTGCCGCGCAGGTCGTCGAAGCTTTTGATACCGCTGTCCTTGGCCGTCAGCAACTGGCCTTTGACGTAGATGAACCCATAGGAAAACGACACCTGTTTCTGCCGCTCGGCGGTGACGCCGGTGGAGCCGCACTCAAGGTCGACCGTGCCGTTCTGCACCAGCGGAATCCGTGTCTGCGAAGTGACAAGGTTGTACTTCACTTTCAAATCCGGCCGCGCCAGTTGCTGCTGAATGCGCTCGACAATCTTGCCCGCCAGATCCACCGAATAACCCATCGGTTTGCCAGTGTTGTCGCCCACGTAAGAGAACGGCACCGAGGCGTCGCGATAGCCCAGGGTGATGCTGTTGGCGCTGGCGATCTTGCCGAGCGTGCCGGTCAGCGGCGCCTCATTGGCGTGGGCCTGACTGCCGATCAGCAGTCCCAACGTACAGGCAAGCAACGTGATTTTTTGCATTGTTATTCTCCGTTGTCGGTGTGGTTGTTTGAACGGTAAAGCGTTGATCAATCAAGCCGCACGGGGATTGAAACCGAGCAGATCAATCGACGTGTGTTGTTGGCCGATCAGCTCGCGGAGCAACTGCCCGCTGCCGCACGCAAGGGTAAAACCGAGCGCACCGTGACCGAGATTCAGCCATAGATTGCGATAGGCCGAGGCGCCCAAAAGAGGCACACCGGTTGGCGTCGCCGGGCGCATACCAGCCCACTCGACAGCGGCGTCGTAGTTTCCGGCCTCGGGAAAAGTGTCGCGGGCCTGACGTTTGATCAGCGCCAATCGCTGCGGATCAACTGCCGGATCGAAGCCGACAATATCCACCATCGCCGCCACGCGCAGCTGTTCGCCGATGCGCGCGTAAACGATTTTGCGGTCGTAGTCGGTGATGCTCACGTCCGGCGCGCGGTGCTCGCTGCCGATCGGCACGGTCAGGCTGTAGCCCTTCAACGGATACAGCGGCAAACGCAAACCGGGCAGCGCCAGCAATGAACTGCGATGGCCGGCGGCGATCACCAGTTGCTCGACGGGCAGCGTTTCACCGCCCAACTCGATAGCGGTGACCGCGCCGTTACTGTGCCGAATCGCGGTCACCGCTTGGCCGAGGCGAAACTCGCAACGCCCGGACGCCTTCAATCGCGCCGCCAGTTGCTGACAAAAACCGTGGCAATCGCCGACCTCTTCGTCCGGCGTATAGATCGCACCCACGAACGGCGTATCGGCCAGCGCCGGTTCCAGTTGCGCGCATTCGCTGGCGGACATCACCTGCTGTTGCTGCGGATCGGCCAGGCCTTTGCGTGCATGCTCAAAACTGCCGGCGTTGCGGAAGGTCACGAGTTTGCCGTTGCGCCGCCAGTAGAATCCGTCCAGCCCATCGTCCTCGCGCCAGCGCTTCAGCGTGCTCTGACTGAACAGCGCCAGACGCAGCAGATGCGCGGCATTTTCACGGTTGACCGAAGTGCGACAGGCGGCAAGAAACGCCGCCATCCAGCGCCACTGCGCCGGATCCAGACGCGGACGCAGCTTGAGCGGTGAGTCGCCGCGCAGCATCCAGCCAATCGCCTGCACCGGCACCCCGGCATCGGCCAGCGGCGCGACGTAGCGATAGGACAACTGGCCGCCGTTGGCAAAACTGGTCTCGCTGCCGAGGGAATCACGCGCCTCGATCACCGTCACCTCAAAACCGTCGCGCACCAGCGCATAGGCCGTTGCCAGACCGATCACGCCACCGCCGATGATGCACACACGCTGAGCCATTGCTGCCTCTGAATCCTGCTAAAGACGGATCCGAGGTTAGAGCCAGGTGACAGCTGCCGGACAATGAATAAAGATGCCTTAACCATAAACAAAGGTTATGGACTCGCCATGCGTCTACGTCACATCGAGATTTTCCAGGCCATTCGTCAGACCGGCTCGGTCAGCGGCGCCGCGCAGTTGCTGCACGTCTCGCAACCGGCGGTGAGCAAAGTGTTGCAGCACGCCGAGCAGCAACTGGGGTTTCCGTTGTTTCTGCGCGTGCGTGGCAAGTTGCAGGCGACCCCGGAAGCGCTGGAGCTGGAGCGCGAAGTCGACAAGGTCACGGAAAGCCTGCAAGGCGTGCGGCGTCTGGCGCAGAGCCTGCGCCGCGAGCCGGGACACAGTTTGCGCATCGGCGCGACGCCGGCGCTGGCCTTGTCGCTGCTGCCGCCGGCGATTCATCAGTGGACAACGCGCTACCCGGACATCGCTTGCGAACTGTCCAGCGCGCACAGCCGCGAGCTGATGCAGAATTTGTTGATGCGTGAAGTGGATGTCGCGCTGACCTTGCAGTTGCCCGATCACCCGGGATTGAAGGCGCAAGCGCTGGCGTCAGGGGTGTTGGTGGCATTGGCGCCGAAAGATTTCTGGCCGGTTGAAGAGGCAGGAAAACCTCTGCCGTTGATGGCGCTGGCGGGGGCGTCGTTGATTGGTTTGTCGAGTGCCGATCCGTTGGCGGCGCGGCTCGACAGTTACCTGGAAGCGGTCGAACCACCGCCGTTGGTGCGGATTGCCGTGCAGACGTATTCACTGGCGCGGGCGATGGTGGAATCGGGTGCGGGGGTGGCGGTGATTGATCCGTTTACTGCGCTGGGGGCTTCATCGGCAACTACCACGATTCGCCCGCTGGCCCCGCCGCTGCCGATCACGCTGTACGCCGTGACCCGCGCCAGCGAACCACCGTCGCATACCCTCAACGATCTGCTGAAAATTTTCAGCGATCGCGCGCAAAAGCAACTGGATGAACTCGTTCCCCTGTAGGAGTGAGCCTGCTCGCGATGGCGGTGGATCAGCCTAAAACTCTGTCGCCTGACCTGACGCTATCGCGAGCAGGCTCACTCCTACAGGGGGATGGTGGCGTGCCTAAAGGACATAAAACATAATCGCCACAAAGTGCAGCAGACTCCCGGCGATCACGAACAAATGCCAAATCCCGTGCGCATGCCGCAAGCGATGATCAAGGGCAAAAAAGATAATCCCCACCGTATACAAAACCCCGCCCGACGCCAGCCAGGCAAACCCGGTCGTGCCCAGCGCCGCAATCAAAGGCTTCACCGCTACCAACACAATCCAGCCCATCACCGCGTAAATCACGATCGACAGAATCCGCGCTTCCGAACGCGGTTTGATCTCTTGCAGAATACCGATCAGCGCCAGCCCCCAGACAATCCCGAACAACGTCCAGCCCCACGGCCCGCGCAGGGTTACCAGGCAGAATGGCGTGTAACTGCCGGCGATCAACAGGTAGATCGAAAAGTGATCGACCTTCTTCATGATCGCTTTCTTGCGACCGCGCACGCTGTGGTAAACCGTCGAGGCGCTGTAGAGCACCAGCAAGGTGAACGCGTAAATCGCCACACTGACAATCTTCCACGGGCTGCCGTCGAGGCAGGCGATCACCAACATCCACACGCCACCCACAAATGCTGCCACCGCCCCGACCAGATGGGTCCAGGCGTTCAATCGTTCTCCGTGATACATGTATTGCTCACCTCACATTCATTACCGCAGCGCGCAAGGCTCGGGCCTTGAGCGTAAAAGCGCAATGTTTCTGTTCAAAGCCAAGATCAAAAGATCGCAGCCTTCGGCAGCTCCTACAGGTGATCGCATTCCAATGTAGGAGCTGCCGAAGGCTGCGATCTTTTGATCTTCCGTGCACAATCGGCCGATACCAAAAAGAGTCCGCGCCATGCTGATCGACGAAGAGTTGACCCTGAAAAAACTCGAGGTGTTCCTCGCTTTCATGCGCACCGGCAACCTCGCCCGTGCTGCGGCCGAGTTGCAGACCAGCAACGTCAGCGTGCACCGCGCGATTCATTCGCTGGAAAGTGCCTTGCGCTGCCCGTTGTTCAAACACGAAGGCCGCAACCTGACGCCGCTGGAAAGCGCTTACGTCCTCGAAGAACGCGCGCAGAAGTTAATCAATGACGTCGTCGAAAGCGTGCGCCTGACCCGCGAAGCTGCCGGGTTCTCTGCCGAACGCTTCAAACTCGGATCCTTGTATTCGCTGACGGTAAAAACCGTACCGCAACTGATCATGGGCCTGAAGATCCGTCGCAGCGAACTCAACATCGACCTGATCCTCGGCTCCAACATCGACCTGCTCTACAAGCTGAAAAACATGGAAGTCGACGCGATTCTGGTGTCGCTGGACGACAGCATCAACGACCCGGACTGCGAGCAGATTGCGCTGTTCTCCGACGACATCTTCCTCGCCACCCCGGCGGATTCAAAGTTTGCTCAGCGCAGTGAAGTCGATCTGGCGGAAGTGCGTGATGAAACGTTCATCACCTTGACCCAGGGCTTTGCCACGCATCAGGACGGTAACCGGGTGTTCAAGCAGGCGGGGTTCGAGCCGAAAGTGGCAATGCAGGTGAATGACATTTTCACGCTGTTAAGCATGGTCAGTTCGGGGGTGGGTTATGCGTTGCTGCCGGGGCGGATTGCGGCGGTGTATGAGAACCGGGTGAAGCTGATTCCGTTGCAGGCGAAGTACCGGTTGCAGCAGCACATCGGGGTGGTGTTTTTGAAGGCCAAGGAGCGCGATCCGAATTTGCTGGCGTTGTTGGCGGAGTGTCGGATGTATGCGAATCGGCAGATCACCCCATGATCGTTCCCATGCTCCGCGTGGGAATGCCTCAATGGACGCTCCGCGTCCGCTTTGGGACGCAGAGCGTCCCGGGCTGCATTCCCACGCAGAGCGTGGGAACGATCAGTTAGAGACTCAGCCCACAATCCCGCGAACAATGAAGAACAACAACGATGGCCCCAGCAAGCACCCCAGCCCGGTATGGAACGTCGCCGTCAACGCGCCATAAGGCACCAACCGCCGATCCGTCGCCGCCAGCCCAGCTGTAACGCCGCTGACAGTCCCGGCCAAGCCACCAAACACCATCGCCGAACGCGGGTTATCCAACCCCATCCAGCGCGCCGCCACCGGCGTACCGACCATCACCAGAATCGCCTTGATCAACCCGGTCGCAATCGACAACGCCATCACATCCGACGTCGCACCAATCGCCGCGCCCGTCACCGGCCCGACAATATAAGTCACCGCGCCCGCACCAATGGTGGTCATGCTCACCGCATCACGATATCCAAATACCCAAGCCATACACGCGCCAACAATGAACGGCAGAATCGTGCCCAGCAACAGCGCGACCACACCGATCAACCCAGCCTTTTTCGCCTCGGTCGCCTGCACTTCAAACGCTGTGGCCACAATCGCAAAATCACGCAGCATTGCCCCGCCCATCAGGCCGATGCCAGAGAACAACGTCAGGTCCGCCAGGCCTTTCTGCCCGCCAGTCATGGTGCCGCCGACCCACGCCAATACCAGGCCGATAACGATGGCAATCGCCGAGCCGTGAATGCGTCCGAACGTCAGGCGTTTGGAGAGCACCACCGACACCCACATGATCACGCCGACGAAGGCGAATGCAGTGACCAGACCGTTGTGTTCCAGACCTTTTTCGATGAGATCCCACATATCAGCGACCCCCTACTGGCGTGCCGACCGGGGAGATTTCCAGCGGTTCGTCAGGCAACGGTTCACCTTTGTGGGTGCGGCTGATCAAGGCAATCGTGCAGCCGCAGACCACCACCGAACCAATCGCCGCCAGTACCGCCACCGTGCCGCCATGCAGCGCAGTGACGACGTTCTGTTGCGCGGCCATCGCCACCACCACCGGAATGTACATGGCGCCCCAGAAGCCGACGCCCATCTCGCAATCCTTGGTCATGCCGCCGCGTTTCTGCATCCACAACCGCGCGCAAATCAGCAGGATCATGGCGATGCCGACCCCGCCGACGTTGGATTTGACGCCCAACAACGCGCCGAGCATGTCACCCATGATCACCCCTGCCAGCGTACAGATCGCGAGCAGCGCCACACCGTAAATAATCATTGTTGTAGTCCTCAAAGTGCATCGTCGAATGTTGTTTTTGTTGTTCGAAGCTTGAGTCGCGGCGGTTTAGGGTTGGCGGCTACCCTCCTCACGCAGCAGCGCTTGCAGGGTGTCGAGACGAGCGCTGTCGAAGGCCGTCACGGTGCCTTGTTCGAACACGCGGCGCGCAAGGCCGGTGAGTACCGCGCCAGGTGGTAATTCGATCTGTAGCCGTACGCCGCGCTCGAAAGCGCTTTGCACGGTGCCGCGCCAATCCACCACGCGGCACATGTTGAAGGCGAGGTCGTCGCGCAGCGCTTCTACTTTGCTCACGGGGCGTGCGCGACTGCCGCTCAGGTAAGCGATCTGCGGTGTCTTCAACTCGACTTTGGCGAAGGCCTCAGCGAGGGTTTGCGCCGGTTTCTCCAGCAGCGGACAGTGCGACGGCACGCTCACCGCCAAACGTTTTGCCAGACCGGCGCCGCGACTGCGCGCCAGATCCGCTACCGTTTTCATCGCCTCGTCACTGCCAGCAATCACCACTTGGTTGTCGGCGTTGATGTTGGCCAGATACACCGGCGAATCCTCGCTGTGCACCTGCGCCAGCAGCGTTTCGACTGTGGATAATTGCAGGCCGATGATCGCGGTCATGCCGTAGCCCTGTGGATAAGCCTGTTGCATCAACTCACCGCGCAGGCTGACCAGGTGCAACGCATCGCTGAAGCTCAAAGAACCGGCAACCACCGCTGCCGGGTAAGCGCCGATGGACAGACCGGCGACGTAATCCGCCGTGAGTCCGTCCTGCAACAACTGCCGTGAAGCCGCGACACCAGCGATCAGCAGGCAGAGTTGAACCGCTCTTGTCGTGCGCAGTGCCTGAGCAGAATCGAGCAGCAAAACATCTTCACCAAGCACATCACTGGCCTCGACCAGCGTTCCCCGAGGGAAGCGCTGAAGCATGCCTGCCTGCTGCGCACCCTGACCGGGAAACACCAGCAGACTGCTCACGCTGCCTGCTCCTGCGGGTTCCACGGATCAATCACCAGACAGGCCTGATGAGCGTTTTTCAGCAGCACGCGCGCCGAGCCGCCGGCCCACTCACGCAACGCCACAGCACCGAATGGCGTCTGCAATTGCATGTCGATCCGGCACGCGGCTTGATCGAAAAGCTCAACGAACTTGCTTGCCTGATTACGCGTGATCATCTGCGGTGTCCGCAAAATCAAATCGAGATCGCTGGCCGCGTGCATCGCGGTAAAACCACTGGCCAATTCAAACCCGACACTGCCGCTGACACCCCAGACCCAACCGCAATCATCGAGCATCGGCCGCAGTTGTTTGAGCGCCTGCATGACTGGCAGATCGCGCTCACTGTCGACCTGACACAGCGCTTCCGGGCTGACCCGACAGGCAATCGAATCGACCGCCATAAACGCCGCCAAGCGCTGCTCGCGTAATACGCCGCGCACGCCGACCGCAACAAAACCGTCAGCGCTCAACGCCCGCCGCACGACCACCGGTTGCCCGGCGGCCAGCGACTCGACGGCCCACAACGGCGCATCCGCCGGCAGCTGCGCCGGGGTCATGCCCCAGAGCAGATCGTGGGCCAGAGGGCTGCTCACCACTGCGCCCTCAACAGTTCGCGCACACGGCTGGAGGCAGCACGATTTTTTGCGCCGAGACGATTGCTCAAGTCAGTACCGGTGATATCACCGATGGCTTGTTTAAGGCACTCGTTGACCCTTGATAGATCCTCCGCCGTCGGCTGTTCAATCTGCTGCACCGACAAGGTTTCCCAGAGCAATCCGAGGCTCGCGTAACTGTCGATGTCATAAGCCATCGGCGGCACACTGGCGGCCAGCGCTTCCAGTTCTTCAACACTGCGCAAGGTCACCCGCGCCGCCGACGCCTTGCCCATCGCATGCACCATCACGCCCGGATCACGCAGCGCAATCAAACGATTGGCCTGATAACCGTGAGCGAGAAACGCCCCGGACATCGCTTTCCCCACCAACAACGCAATCACCGGATGCCCGGCCAAACGCGCACGGGCATAACTGTCCGCCGCACCGGCCAGCGCCTGATGAATGCCGAGCGCTTCTTCGCGGCGACCATAAGCCTGGCTCGGCACATCGACGATGGCGATGATCGGGCGCTTCTGCGCTTTATCGCGGTCAGCCGTGATCGCGTCATCCACAGCCTTGGCCAGACCCCAGCCTTCGAGCAAGCCGACTTCGCCATTGCGAGCACGCGGAAAACGATTGTCCGGATCAGCGACCACAGCGATAAAACGCCCCAATTCACCGTCAGCAACCCTCAACGATGGCGGCAGTCCTTCAACCGCCACAGCGCCCGCGCTCAAGGCGTTGAACCAGTTCAAACCGCGCAGTGAATAGCCGCTCATGAGCGCTCTCCTTGATACAGATCGCGAACCACCGACGGTTCGATTTGCGGGTCAGTGTTCAGACTGCTCAGGCGTTGCAGGAACCATTCGGCGCGCTGGCTGCGTGACTGTGCCGGCAAACCCTGCTGCAGTAATTCACCGACCTGCTGACGAATCTTCGCCACGTCATCGGCGACATAACGATCGACCAGACCACTGGCGAAACGCTGCTCGCCACCGGTCAGGCTCCAAATGAACGGCCGGTCGCGCGAGTCGTATTCCTCGATCCCCGCTTCCTGCTCAATCACTTGCGGGCCGTTCAAACCGAGGCGCGCTTCCTGAGTCACCAACAAATAGCTGCACAATGCCGCCGCTATCGACATACCACCGAAGCAACCGACGCTGCCGGCGACCACACCGACCACCGGTTGGTACTGCTGCAAATCGACAATCGCCGCATGAATATCAGCAATCGCCGCCAGCCCGAGATTGGCTTCCTGCAAGCGCACGCCACCGGTTTCCAGCAGCAACACCGCGCGCGTCGGAATGCCTTTGCGGTTGTCATCAGCCGCCAGTTCCAGCGCGCCGGCAATCTTCGCCCCGCCGACTTCGCCGAGGCTGCCGCCCTGAAACGCGCCTTCAATCGCGGCAATCACCACCGGCAACCCGTCGAGGCTGCCCTTGGCGATGACCACGCCGTCATCGGCCTGCGGCACCACGCCCTGACGTTCAAGCCACGGCGACATCACCCGTTGAAACGGATCAAGCAACTCACGAAAGCTGCCAGCATCGAGCAAGGCCTTGGCCCGTTGCCGCGCGCCGAGCTCGACGAAGCTGTGTTTGTTGAGCAACGCGGCGCTGTCAGTCATGGCCGATCTCCTCGAAACCTTGTTCCAGACGCAAACGCACCACCCCCGGCGTCGCGCCGAAATCGTGGATATCGATGGCCATCGCCGGCGGCGTGGTGCCGTCGAACATCCGCGCAAACAGATGCTGCCAGCGCAGTTGCGCGCCGTTGACCGAAGTCTGCACATTGATCGTCAGCTTGCCGGCCAGGCCCGGTTCGATCAGCACTTCCAGATCACCCGAACCGACACAACCGACCAGCGCGCGACCGCGTGGCGGCTGCCCGGCGGGGAATTCAAACGATAGGGTTTCCATCAAAACGCTCCCTGAAGGATGCCGTTGTGCTCGATACGGTCGAGCAGCAGCGTGGCGGCGAGCAAGTCGGCGGCGCCACCGGGCGAGGCATTCAATGCGATGAGTTGTTGATCCAGTTCGTGCAAGCGACGACGACCGCTGAGGCTGGCGCTGCCACCGGCGTCGAGCACCGCTTGCGCGCCGAGTTGCATGGCCTGCAAACCCTCTTCGCCGGCGCGGTAGAGCACGCAGGTGTCGGCCAGATTGGTCATGATTGCGAGCAAGGCGTCGAGCCGGGCGTTCTGTTCGCCGCTGGCTTGGGCACGGCTGCGTTTGAGTTGTGGCAGGCCGCGTTGCAGCACCGAAGGGAAGCCGAGTTGCGCTTCTTCACGGGCACCGCGTGCGCCGTAACGCAGAGCGACTTGGGCGCCGTGGCTTAGGGGTTTGGGTGCGTGGCGATCGTCCAGCAAGGCCAGACGTGCGGCGCGTAGGGTCACCGCATTGGCGCTGGAGGATTGCGGTTCCAGCGCAGCAGCCGTCACCAACAATCCCAGCGCCCAAATAGCCCCACGATGCGTGTTCACGCCGTTGGTGGTGGTGAGCATCGCTTGTTCGCCTTCGCGCCCGATACGGCCAATCGCTACGCGCAACGTTGAATCGACTTCACCGATTGCAACCGCCGCTTCAGCCATTTCCTTGAACGCCGGCCACAACGACAGTGCCGAAGCGTGCATCAGGCCCAAGTGCAGATCGGTGTGCGCGCCGTTGCCGCGACGGTCGACCAGTGCCGGTTTCGGCGACAGATCGGCTTCGTCGATCAGCGCGTCCACCGCCAGATCGGCCAATCGATCAGCCAGGGACAGCGGTTTCGCTTGCAGGTTAAATGCGTGCATTACCAGCTCCTGAATTTCGCGGGCGGGTTGTACAGACCGCCAGACCACTCGACCAGATCGGCCACGCTTTTCGCTGCGAGCAATTCGCGGGTGGCGTCGGTGCGGCGGATGCCGAGGTCTTCGGGCAAGGCGATAAGGCCTTCGCGGCGCATACGTTCGGTGTCTTTCGGGTTGTGGCGCAGGCCGATGGCGGTGACGCCGGCGACCGCGGCGATCATCGACTGGCGCTCTTCCAGCGAACGCGCCTTGTACAGGTAGGCGATGCCTTCTTCGGTGAGCAGGTGGGTGACGTCGTCGCCGTAGATCATGATCGGCGCCAGCGGCATGCCGCTTTTCTTCGCCACTTCGACCGCGTCGAGGGTTTCGACGAAGGTCGGTTTGCCGCCCTCCTGGAACGTCTCGACCATTTGCACCACGAGTTTCTTGCCGCGTTCGAGCATCGGTTGCTGCGAGTCGTCGTGGCGCATGTCCAGCCACGCCGGGGTGCCGTGACGGCGACCGCGCGGGTCGTGGCCCATGTTCGGCGCGCCACCGAAACCGGCGAGGCGGCCACGGGTGACGGTCGAGGAATGGCCATCGCCATCGACCTGCAACGTCGCGCCGATAAACAGATCCACCGCGTATTGCCCGGCGAGTTGGCAGAACATCCGGTTGGAACGCAGCGAGCCGTCGCGACCGGTGAAGAACACGTCGGGGCGCGCGGCGATGTAGTTTTCCATGCCCAGTTCGGTGCCGAAGCAATGCACGCTTTCGACCCAGCCGCTTTCAATCGCCGGGATCAATGTTGGGTGCGGATTGAGCGTCCAGTTGCGGCAGATCTTGCCTTTAAGGCCGAGGGATTCGCCGTAGGTCGGCAGGATCAATTCGATGGCGGCGGTGTTGAAACCGATGCCATGGTTGAGCGACTGCACGTTGTGTTTTTCGTAGATCCCACGAATCGCCATCATCGCCATCAACACATGCACAGGCTTGATGTGACGTGGATCGCGGGTGAACAACGGTTCGATGTAGAACGGCTTGTCGGCCACCACGACGAAATCGACCCATGAAGCGGGGATATCCACGCGCGGCAGTTCGCTGACATCGTCGACCAATTGGTTGACCTGAACGATGACAATGCCGTCGCTGAACGCGGCCGGTTCGATCAGCGCCGGGGTGTCTTCGGTGCTCGGGCCGGTGTAGATGTTGCCGGCGCGGTCGGCCATGAACCCGGCGGAGAGCACGACGTTGGGGATCAGATCCACCACCAGGCGGGCGTAGAGTTCGATGTAGGTGTGAATCGCGCCGACTTCCAACAAGCCGTCTTCGAGCAACTGGCTGATGCGCAGGCTCTGGGTGCCGGCGAAGGAGAAATCGAGCTTGCGGGCAATGCCGCGTTCGAACAGATCCAGATGCTCAGAGCGACCGACGCTGGGCATGATCATGTGCAGATCGTGGAGCTTTTCCGGGTCGGCTTTAGCCAGCGAACGGGAGAGGAAATCCGCCTGCTTCTGGTTGTTGCCCTCCAGCACCACACGGTCGCCGGGATGAATCAGCGCTTCAAGCGCGGCGACGATCTTGTCGGTGGGCAACACCACACCGTCGGCCAGCCCGCGCACCTTGTCGAGGCGGCGCTGCTTCTCATCGCGCCGCCGCGTCCAGCGCGAGTCGGGGGAAATTGTTGTTGTCATGCTCACTCCACGGGGTTCGCTGTCGTGGAGCTAAGGTAGGCGCGTGGGGTGGGGGCATCAATCAAGCACGGTGGTGAATCATTACGCTCAGAGTAATGGTTGAGAAACGCCCTGTAGGAGCTGTCGAGTGAAACGAGGCTGCGATCTTTTGATCTTCAACATCAAAAGATCGCAGCGTGCCGCAGCTCCTACAGGGGAACGTATTCCCAATCCAGAAATTCATTCGGTTTGCCGAATCCATGCCGGAGAGGGCTGGGGTGAGGGTCAGGCCGTTAAACCAGATCAGCCTCAACCAACAATCGCTCCAACCCCAACAAATCCGGCACCTTCGCCACTTGCTCCCCCACCTGCACCGCCGCCTGCTCCAGCGCACACAACGGCACGTCGACATAACTCAACTGGCTATCAAGTTTGTACGACCGCGGAATCCCCTGCACCAGCAGCGCAATGAACTTCAACTCCGGCAACCCGCCCAGCGCATTCAAAATCACGATCCGAGCGCGCTCGCCAATCACAATTTTCTGCCCGCACGCCGATTCAAAACTCAGCAATGGAATCCGCCGCTCACGCCACGTCACCCGCCCCAGATACCACGGCGGCGTGTCCAGATCGAAGGCACTGGCCTGATAGTCGATCAGCTCAGCGACAGCGACGTTGGGCAGGATCAAATTGCGATCCGCCAACGGCAGCAGCAGCCCGGTCAGTTGGCTGCTGCGCTGATTGTGCCGGCGCTCATGCATGTTTCTTGCTCCATTGGGCAATGCTTTCGAGCAGCACCGATTCCTGGTACGGCTTGCCGAGGTAGTCGTTGACGCCAATCGCCATCGCACGATCACGGTGTTTTTGCCCGGTGCGCGAGGTGATCATGATGATCGGCAGGTGTTGCAGGCGCTCGTCGTTGCGCACCTGGGTGGCGACTTCGAAACCGTCCATGCGCGGCATTTCGATGTCGAGCAGCATCAGGTCGGGCATGTGTTCTTCGAGCAGCAGCATCGCATCGACTCCGTCCTTGGCGGTGAGCACGTTCATGCCGTGGCGTTCGAGCAAACGGCTGGTGACCTTGCGCACGGTGACCGAGTCGTCGACCACCATCACCAGCAGCGGTTTCTGTGGTTCGCTGTCGATCTCCGGCAGCGTCGGCGTCTGCGCAATACGTGCCTGCATCGCCCGAATCGGTGCGAGCAGATCGAGAATCAGCACCACCCGGCCATCGCCGAGAATCGTCGCCCCGGACACGCCCTGCAGCGCGGCGAATTGCGCGCCGAGGCTCTTCACGACGATCTCGCGAGTGCCCGCCATCACGTCCACTTGCACGGCAATGTGCCGGTCGTTGTAGTGCACCAGCAGCACCGGCAATGGCAGGTTCTGCCCGAGCAGTTTTGGCCGTGGCGCAGTTTTCAGCAGTTCGCCGAGGTAGCACAGTTCATAGGTCTGGCCGCCGTATTGATAGCGCGGCGGATCCTGACGGAAGTGCCCTTCGAGATCATTCGGCAACACGCGAACAATCCCCTCAATGGTGTTCAGCGGAATCGCGTATTGATCCTCGCCACACTGCACCATCAACGCGCGGTTGACCGACACGGTGAACGGCAGACGAATGCGAAAATGCACGCCCTGCCCCGGCACCGAGTCGATGCTCATGGTGCCGCCGAGTTGCCGAACCTCTTCGTGCACCACGTCCATGCCGACGCCACGCCCGGAAATCTGCGTAATTTTTTCCGCTGTGGAAAAGCCCGGCTGAAGGATGAACTGCAACACATCGCGGTCGCTGATCTCGGCATTCGGCGCGAGCAAACCACGCTTGATCGCCTTGTTGCGCACCGCTTCCAGCGGCACACCGGCGCCGTCATCACGGATGTCGAAAACGATGTCGCCGCCCTCACGAGACAGGTCGAGGCTGATCTGCCCTTGCGCCGGTTTACCCGCCGCCAGCCGCACTTCGGCGGACTCCAGACCATGATCGACGGCGTTGCGCAGCATGTGTTCCAACGGCGCGGCCATGCGTTCGAGCACGTTGCGATCCATCTCGCCTTCAGCGTTGCCGACGACAAACGCGACGTCTTTGTTCAGCTCTTCGGCGACCTGACGGACGATGCGTTTCAGGCGCGGCAACATGCGCTCGAACGGCACCATGCGCGTGCGCATCAGGCCTTCCTGCAATTCGGTGTTGATGCGGCCCTGTTGCTGCAACAGGTTCTCCGCGTCGTGGTTGCGGCGGTCGAGGGTTTCTTTCAGATCGAGCAAGTCAGAGGCCGATTCAAACAACGCCCGCGACAGTTGCTGCAACTGCGAATGGCGATCCATTTCCAGCGGATCGAATTCTTCGTAACCGAGGCGTTCGGCATCTGCTTGCTGGCGACTGAGAATCCGTCCTTGGGTTTCGGTGTCGAGACGGCGCAATTGATCGCGCATCCGTTCGATGGTGGTTTCCATCTCGTTCAGGGCAATCTGTGCGTCGTTGACCTGCTGCTCGATACGGCCCCGGAAGATCGAGGTTTCCCCGGCCAGATTGACCAGCTCATCGAGCAGTTCGGCGGAGACCTTGACCATGTCCGCGCCAACGTCGGCCGCCGGCGGTGCGGCCTCGGTTTTAGCCGCAACCGGCAGCAGCACCGGCTGCACTTCAAGGGTCGCCGGGTGACTGAAATTCTGGATCGCATTGATCAGCCGATCGGCCGGCGGGCACGGTTGCCCGGCACGCACCGCATCGAGCATCTGCGCCAGTCGGTCATGCCCGCGCTGCACCAGCGCAAACAGTTCGGTCGAGGCTTGCAGCGAACCGGCCGACAGACTTTCGTAAAGGTATTCCAGCTCATGGGCGAGGTCGCCGATCGGGCCGATCTCGACCATCCGCGCGCCACCCTTGAGGGTGTGCAGATCGCGCAGCAGGGTTTCGATTTCCTGTCGATTACCCGGCTCGGCCTGCCAGCGCAGCAGCGCGGCGCCGGAGTTTTCGATGATGTCGAAACCTTCTTCGAGGAAGATCTCCAGCAGCTCCGGATCGTGACTGGCGCTGTCATGATCGGCGGTGGCTGGCGGCGTTTCGGCGATGCCTGGCCCCTGCCGCACTTGGCGGATCGCTTCAATCAGATCGTGCGCCGGCGTCAGTGGCTGATGGTTTTGCAACTGATCAAGCAACAGCGCCAAGCGGTCGTGACTCTTGAGCAGCAAGCGGCCCAGGGTTTCGCTGTAGTTGTAGCGACGATCGCCCAGGCCTTCGTAGAGGCTTTCCAGCTCCTGAGCCAGATCGCCGATGGCCTCGACTTCAGCCATGCGCGCGCCGCCCTTGAGCGTGTGCAAATCGCGCTGCAAGGATGACAACGGCGCGCTGTTGTCCGGATCACTCAGCCAGCGCTGCAAGGCCTGGCCGGCGCTGTCGAGAATGTCTACGGCCTCTTCGAGGAAGATCTCGACGATCTCGTCGTCCGCTTCAAAAGCGCTGGCCGTTTGTTGCAGTTCGGCGGTGGCGCTGCCCAGTTCGCGGATGCTCAGGGTGCGGCTGCCGTCGCTGCGAATCAGGCCCATCGACGACGGGTCGAGGCTTTCATCGAGCAGATCATGCAGGGCGCGAATCCGCTCGGGCTGCGGGGTGACTTCCTGGCCGGCAGCCAGTTCGTCGAGCATGTTGATCAGCGCTTCGTGGGCATTTTGCGCTTCGTGAAAAAAACGCTCGCTGACCGCCAGACTGCTTTCTTCGACGGCGCCGTAAAGATCGAGCAAAGCCTCGCACAACACATCGACCGGCAGCAGATCGGCGAGGTGCGCGCCCTCGCCCAGCGTGGTCAATTCATCGAGCAGCGCGCTGAGTTCCTGACGTTCGCCGGGGTGTTGCTGCCAGCGCTGCAACAGGCTTTCGGCGTCGAGCAGGATGTCCATGCCTTGGGCGAGAAAGTTGTTGATCAGTTGCGGGTCGCGCTTGATCCGCAGGCCGGTGTTCGGCGCATCGAGGATCGACGCCAGCCGCTCGGCCAGCAGTTCATCGGTGCGCTTGATCAGCGACTGCGCGCCGACAATCGGCGCCAGCGGATCGTGTTTGAGCTGACGCAAACCGACGCGAAACAAGCCCTCGGCTTCAAGGAGCAATTCCACTTCATCCAGATCCAGCGGCAACTGGTGCGCCTTGAATTCGCGGGCCAGTTGATCGAGCGGCGCGGCCAGTTCGGCAATCGGCAACACGCCGGCCATCGACGCGCTGCCCTTGAGCGTGTGCAAGGCGCGCTGCAATTCGTCGCTGGCCTGCAGTGGTACATGCTCGGCGGCTTGATCGAGGAAACGGTTGAGGCTGGCGAGGTGGGTTTCCGCTTCGTTGCGGAAGATCTCCAGCAACAGTGGATCAAGCGCCGCGACATCGTCGACGTCTTCAGCGGACATCGGCTCGTCACCCTTGGCCAAGGCGTGCGCGCGGGCGGCGAGTTGATCGACATCGCTGCGCTGACGCTGGCGGTTGGTGGCGAACTCGCTGATCAGTTCCGGCAGTAACAGCACCGTGTCGGTCAGCAGTTGCTGCACCACCGAGCCGGGTTCGACGCTTTGTTCGAGCACGCGGTTGAGCAGGTTTTCCACCGACCAGGCCAGCTCACCGAGGATCAGCGCGCGCACCATGCGTCCGCTGCCCTTCAAGGTGTGGAAGGCGCGGCGCAGTTCAGTCAGGGCATCGCGATCCTGCGGATTGGCAGCCCAGCGCGGCAGGTATTCGTGGAGGACTTCGAGGACTTCATCGGTCTCTTCGAGGAACACTTCGCGCAGCTCATCGTCGACCGGTTCTTCATCGGCCGGCGGCGGCATCAGGCTGCCGGGGGTGATCAGCGCCGGCGGATTGAGCGCTGACACCGGGCTGGCCAACACGTCGGCCAGCGACTGCACGATGTCCGGATCGTCGAGTGCTTGCATGTCCTGCATCACCAGCGCTTCGCTGGGGGAGAGCACGTCCTCGAGCACGGGAACATGCGGCTCATTTGGAAAGAACCCCAGACTGGCGAGGGATTTCTGCGCGACATCCAGCAGTTGTTCGCCCGGTGCCTGCGGGTCGTCGCTCAAGCGTTCAAGGTAATACTCAAGGCTGCTGATGACATCGGCCAGATGATCGAGCTGCTCCCAACCCGGTTCGTGCGGATCAAGCAGCAAATGGTCGCGGATAAAACCGTTGCAAGCCTCGACCAGACTCGCCGCGCGGTTCAGTGGAATCATCGCCAATGCACCACGCACTTGAGTCAGCAGCGCCGGCAACGGTTGCAGGTGTTGGCGATCCCAATCGGCGTCGATGTAGTCGACGATCATGTCCTTGGCCTGTTGCAGGCAGATGCGCGCTTCCTTGATGACGATCTGATGAATCTGCGTCAGGTCGGTGGTCGGCAGGCGCGCGTCTTCCGGGCTTTCCGGCTCGACGGTGCCGACCATCCCGGCCAGCGTCGCCTCGACGTAGAGCAAGGCGCCGGCGACGTCCATCAGGATTGCGTCGTTCGGTTCGCGCTGGCCCTGGGCAAGGCTCAGCACCACCGCCAATTGATCGATGATGACTTTGCGCGGCTGACCGAATCCGAGCACGGCGAGGGTGTCGGCGATTTGCCTTAATGGCGCGAGCAGGCTTTCCAGATCCGAGGTGTGCTGACGGTCGCTGCGCACGAACAGGTCGAGGCGCTCCTTGACCCGCACCAGCTCTTCGCACAATGCCGCCAGCACTGAACGCATCGCATCGCGGTCGGGGCCAGCGAGGCGTGCGCGTTCTTCATCGACCATCGCACTGTCGGGCAACGCGTCGTCCAGGGAGTAGCGATCTTTCATGGTCAGCATCTGCCCGGTGGGATGTTCGGCTTTGGCAATATAGAACAACAGGCTTTTCAGCAGCTCCGGCGGTGGCGGCTGGTTGAGGCCGGCCATGCCTTGATCGAGCAGACGCTTGAGCTCTTTGTCGGCGTCCTTGAACAGGCTGCGCAGCGCCGGGCTGTTGGCGATCACGCCTTCGCGCATGCCTTCAACCAGCGCCGAGGCGACTTGCCACAACGGACTCAGCGGTGTGTCGCCACTTAACGCTTCGAGGCGAGTAAAGACTTTCGCCAGATAACCGAGGTGGGTCTGATCGTCCTGTTCACGCAGCAAGCCGACCAGGGCCATTTGCAGTGTCTGCCGGAGTTTGCGCAGCACGTTGGGCAACTCTGGCGGTTCCAGCAGCGCCAAAGCCTGTGCGCTCAGCGGCGGCAGCTCGGGCAGTTGCGGGCTGAACAGGCTGGTTTCCGACAACAGGCTTTCGCCACGGGCGCTGCGCAGATCGTTGATCAGCGGCAGCACCACCAGCGGTAAATCACGCCGGGCGCTTTGCACGCGGTCGAGGTAGATCGGCAATTGTCCGAGCGCTTGCAGCAACAAATGCAGCGCTTCGTCGCGATGGCTGACGCGCTCTTGCTGCAGGGCTTCGACCAGATGTTCCATCTCTTCGGCGAGCAAGGCTGCGCCGTAGAACTCGACCATCTGCAGGCTGCCGTGCACCTGATGGATGTAATCCAGACATTCGTCCAGACCGGGAAAAGCCTGTGGATCATCGAGCACGGCTTCAATCGCCTGATGCGCCTGTTTCAGCGTTTCGGCAATTTCGCCTTTGACCCATTCGAGGGCCACATAGTCGTGCCGATCACCCATAACCACTCCACTCACGCTTTGTCTTTCGCCGCCGGCAAGGTGAATCCGGACACCGAGCGCCGCAGCTGGCTGGCCATTTTCGTCAGGTTGCCGATGCTCTCAGCGGTGGCGGTGGAGCCGGACGAGGTCTGCGAGGTGATCTGCTGGATCACGTTCATCGTCAGGGAAATCTGCCCGGCCGACGTCGTCTGCTGCTGCGCCGCGTTGGAGATGCTTTGAATCAGCGCCGCGAGGGTTTTCGACACGCCTTCGATTTCTTCCAGGGCCACACCGGCATCCTGCGCCAGTCGCGCGCCGCGCACCACTTCGGTGGTGGTTTGCTCCATGGAAATAACGGCTTCATTGGTGTCGGTCTGAATCGCCCGCACCAGGGTTTCGATCTGCCGAGTGGCGGCGGACGAGCGCTCGGCCAACCGTTGCACTTCGTCGGCAACCACAGCAAAACCGCGCCCGGCATCACCGGCCATCGACGCCTGAATCGCCGCGTTGAGGGCGAGGATGTTGGTCTGGTCAGCGATATCATCGATCAGGCTGACGATGTCGCCGATTTCCTGCGACGACTCGCCGAGACGCTTGATGCGCTTGGCGGTGTCCTGAATCTGCTCGCGAATGTTGTCCATGCCGTGGATGGTGTTGTGCACCACCTCGTTGCCTTTGTTGGCGATCTCCACGGAACGCTCGGCTACCGCCGAAGACTCGGCGGCGTTGGCCGAGACCTGATCGATGGATTCAGCCATATCGCTGATCGCCGTCGAGGCTTCGGAAATCTGCTGGGCCTGATGCTCCGAGGCTTGCGCCAGGTGCATGGCGGTGGCCTGGGTTTCCTGCACGGCAGCGGCGACCTGGCCGGCGGTGAGGTTGATGGTCGCAACCAGGTCGCGCAGTTGGTCGACGGAATAGTTGATCGAGTCGGCGATGGTGCCGGTGAAGTCTTCGGTCACCGAGGCGGTGACGGTGAGGTCGCCGTCGGCAAGGTCTTCAATCTCGTCGAGCAGGCGCATGATCGCGTTCTGGTTGCGCTCATTCTTTTCGGCGGTTTCGCGCAGTTGCCGGTTGGTCTCGCGCACCATGACCATGCCGATCAGGATGATCGAGGCCAGTGCCAGCAAACCGAGGACGTAACCGCCGATGGTGTCGGTGTTGCGCCCGCCCGCGAGGTTTTCAAAACCGGTGGCCAGGTGCGAGGCTTCGTCGAGCAGGGTTTGCGAGAGGCTGAAGATGTTGCTCGCCGATTCGCGAACCTTGAACAGCTCGGGCGAGGTTTCGAGGATTTCATCGACGGAGCCGGAGACGAACTGGAACAGCTCGGAGATTTCGCTCAAACGCGCGCGGGCGTCGCGGTCTTCGACCTGAGTGATTTTAAGCGTCGGGTTGCCTTGCAGCATGCCATTGAGCACTTGGCCGAAACGGGTAGCGTCGCGGCCAAAGGCATCGGCGGCTTGCTGCGAGTTTTCGTCACCGGCGAGCACGGTGTTGACCGCGCCAAGAATGCGCTCAGCCAGCAACGACTGACGTTGGGCCATCGCCACTTGTGCAGCTGGGGCACCACGCTGGAGGAGGATTTCGACGACTTTTTCGTATTCGATCTGCAACTGCGGCACGGTTTCGGCCAGGGTCGCGGCGACTTGATGCAGCGACAATACGGTCTGTTCGCTGGAGAGAATCGCGTCGGTGTTTTTCAGCAGACGTTCCCAGTCCAGCTGCACGGCGCGCATTTCCGGGCGCACGGTGGCAGGGGCTGGCGGCAGGCCGGTGACCGGGTCGCCTTTCTTCAGGTAACCCCAGCGCAGGGCGAAATCGTTGCGCGCATCGCTGAGCAACTTGAACGCCGCAGCCTTGCCGGCGGCGGCTTCGGTGGCGTTTTTGGCGATGCGTTGCGAGAGCACGCGCAGCTCACCGGCGTGGCCGATGTACTGTTTGTCGTAGTTCGCCTGGGTGTTGAGGTAAGCGAAGTTGGCGAACAGCAGCATGATGAACACGATCAGTGCGATGAACAGCACGATGATCTGCGAGCGACTGCGCGATCCTTCCGCCGGCTTGCCTGTTTTTGCTTTTATCATCGGTCCTCGCCTATGAGACCTGCCACGATCCAATGTGGGAGCGGGCTTGCTCGCGAATGCGGTGGGTCAGCCAGCATCAATGTTGAATGTCAGACCGTATTCGCGAGCAAGCCCGCTCCCACATGGGTTCTCTGTTGTTTCGACTAGATTGCGACACTCATGAACACCGGGGATTTCGCCAAGGCAAACAGGCTGAACACCCGCCAGTTCTGCTCGCGCCGAAAATAGCCTTTGACGAACTCGGCCTTGGAGCCCTGGCGCTTGCTGATCGAGATCGGTTCGAAGCTGTCCTGTTCAAAGTGCTGCAAGCCAATAACCTCATCGACCATCAGCCCGGCAAACACGTCCCCATGCTCCACCACCAACACCCGCCGCTGTTTGCGCAACGGCGACAGTTCATGCCCGAAGAAACCACACAAATCCATGATCGGCAGCAACCGTCCGCGCAGATTAGCCACACCCTTGACCCACGGCTTGACCCCGGGCAATTGCGTGAAACGCGGTTCGTGCAGCACTTCGCTGACTTCGCCCATCGGCGCCACATACCAGTGTTCGCCGAGGCGAAAGCCGATGCCGCTCCAGCGATCCTGGCGCGCCGGTTGCGACGGCAAGTCCGCCGCCAGCAAGCGGCAGCGCTGATCGATCTGCCAGAGCAGTTCGAACGCGGTCAGCGATTCGCTCATGGTTGCGCGATCAGCCTTTGAGTACGTTGTTCAGGGTCTTGATCAGGGTGTCTTCGTCGACCGGTTTGGTCAGGTAGTCCTTGGCGCCCTGACGAGTGCCCCAGACCTTGTCGGTTTCCTGATCCTTGGTGGTGATGATGATCACCGGGATGTGCGTGGTGTCGGCATCCTTGGTCAACTGGCGGGTTGCCTGAAAACCGTTGAGGCCGGGCATGACGATGTCCATCAGTACCGCGTCAGGTTTTTCCTGCCGGGCCAGGGCCACGCCGTCCGCGCCGTTTTCGGCCTTCAACACTTCATGGCCGTGCTTTTCCAGCATGCCGGTGAGTTTGTACATTTCAGTCGGCGAATCATCGACGATCAGGATACGTGCCATGGTTTTCCCCATTTTTCTTGTCGACGCCCGGCCCGCTGACCGCGCGTCTCTGTACGTGTCTTACTGTGGCAAAACGGCGGCAAAGCCCGGAACATGGGCCTGAATCGCGTTGAGCAGTTCTTCCTTGCTGAAAGGCTTGGTCAAAAATTGATCAGAACCGACAATCCGCCCCTTGGCCTTGTCGAACAGCCCGTCGCGCGATGACAACATGATCACCGGTGTCGCCTTGAACGCGCTGTTGTTCTTGATTAAAGCGCAGGTCTGATAACCATCCAGACGCGGCATCATGATGTCGACAAAAATGATCCCGGGGTGGTTATCGGCGATCTTGGCCAGGGCGTCGAAACCGTCGATCGCCGTGATCACTTCGCAACCGACATTCTTCAACAATGTTTCGGCGGTGCGACGAATCGTTTTCGAGTCGTCGATCACCATGACCTTCAAGGCGCTGGACTGCTGTTCCATAAGAGGGCTCTACCGTCGCCTTTGCGAATCAAATTGTCCGTTTTGCTATGAGTAATGGCCGGAAACCCTTGATGCTTAAGGGCCAGCACGATATGCCAGCCTTTTTAGCACAGTCTCCAGATCCAATCTATCGACGGGTTTTCCCTTGACCGAAAACCCACCCGGCGCCACTCTGGCGGCACTTTTTCAATACCGATCCGGTAGCCAATTTTCGAGGAAAACCCAATGAGCGTTCGCGTCGGGATTGTCATGGACCCTATCGCCAGCATCTCCTATAAAAAGGATAGCTCGCTGGCCATGCTGCTGGCCGCGCAAAAGCGTGGCTGGGAACTGTTCTATATGGAACAGCGCGACCTGTATCAGGGCGAAGGTCAGGCACGTGCGCGCATGAAGCCGCTGAAAGTCTTCGCCAACCCGGAAAAATGGTTCGAACTGGACGCCGAGCAGGACAACCTGCTGAGCGATCTGGACGTGATCCTGATGCGCAAGGATCCGCCGTTCGACATGGAGTTCGTCTACTCCACCTACCTGCTTGAACAGGCTGAAACCGCCGGCGTACTGGTGGTGAACAAGCCGCAGAGCCTGCGCGACTGCAATGAAAAGCTGTTCGCCACGCTATTCCCGCAGTGCACGCCGCCAACCATTGTCAGCCGTCGCGCCGATGTGCTGCGCGAATTTGCCGCCAAACACGGCGACGTGATCCTCAAGCCGCTGGACGGCATGGGCGGCACTTCGATCTTCCGTCACCGCGCGGGCGACCCGAACCTGTCGGTGATTCTGGAAACCCTGACCGCCCTCGGTGGCCAGCAGATCATGGGCCAGGCCTACCTGCCAGCGATCAAGGACGGCGACAAACGCATCCTGATGATCGACGGCGAGCCGGTGGATTACTGCCTGGCGCGGATTCCGGCGCAGGGCGAAACCCGTGGCAACCTCGCCGCCGGTGGTCGTGGCGAAGCGCGTCCGCTGACCGAGAAAGATCGCTGGATCGCCGCCCAAGTCGGCCCGACCCTGCGTGAGAAAGGCCTGCTGTTCGTTGGTCTCGACGTGATCGGCGAGAGCCTCACCGAAATCAACGTGACCAGCCCGACCTGCATCCGTGAAATCGACAACGCGTTTGGCACTGATATCGGCGGCATGCTCATGGATGCCATTGAAAGCAAGCTGCAAGCCTCAAGCCGTAAGCCGCAAGCCTGACGGCCAGCTACAAGCCGCAAGCCATGAGCTACAAGCTTTTACTTGCAGCTTGCCGCTCGAAACTTGCAGCTGCCCTTATGTCGCTTGCCGCTTGAAGCTTGCAGCTAAAAACCAACATTGCGTTATCATGCCGAGCCCGTAAAAACGCGATGTTGGTTTTTCTGTCATGACCCTCCCGTCCGATCTGCCCGCTGAACTCGCCCATCGTGGCGTGCGCCCGGCCGATCGCCTCGGTTTTACCCTATTCCTTGCGGCGCTGATCCATTTGGCGTTGCTGCTTGGCGTCGGCTTCACGATGGTCGAGCCCAAGCAAATCAGCAAAACCCTGGAAATTACCCTCGCCACTTTCAAGAGCGAAAAGAAGCCGGAGAAGGCGGATTTTCTCGCTCAGGAAAATCAGGAAGGCAGCGGCACGCTGGACAAAAAGGCGATTCCGAAGACCACTGAGGTCGCGCCGTTCCAGGACAATCAGGTCAAAAAAGTCACGCCGCCACCGGCCGCCAAGCCGGAAGTGCAGGAAGCCGCGCCCAAAGCAGCGGTGACCACCGTGGCACCGAAGCAGAAAAAAGCGCCGACCAAGAAAGAAGAGACCAAGACTGAAGTGAAACCGTCGGTCGACGCGCCGACGTTCGACAGCTCGCAGCTGTCCAGCGACATCGCCAGCCTTGAAGCCGAACTGGCCAAAGAACAACAGCTGTACGCCAAACGCCCGCGCATTCATCGCTTGAGCGCTGCGTCGACCATGCGCGACAAGGGCGCCTGGTACAAAGACGAATGGCGCAAGAAGGTCGAGCGCATCGGTAACCTGAATTATCCCGACGAAGCGCGGCGCAAGCAGATCTACGGCAATTTGCGCCTGATGGTCTCGATCAATCGTGATGGTTCGCTGTATGAAGTGCTGGTGCTGGAATCGTCTGGCCAGCCACTGCTGGACCAAGCGGCGCAGCGCATCGTCCGCCTGGCGGCGCCGTTTGCACCGTTTACCGGCGATTTGTCGGATATCGATCGGCTGGAAATCATTCGCACCTGGAAATTCGCCCGCGGTGACCGCTTGTCCAGCAATTAGGGGCAAGATCAAAAGATCGCAGCCTTCGGCAGCTCCTACAGTTTGGCCTGTGCTCCCCTGTAGGAGCTGCCGAAGGCTGCGATCTTTTGGCGGCTTCAGCTTGTCAGTTTGCCCCCCGAACGCCACACTAGCGCACATGAAAAACGTCAGCCCCAGCTACCTCAAGCATCACTTCCTGATCGCCATGCCTCACATGGCCGACCCGAACTTTGCCCATACCTTGACCTACATCGTCGAGCACACGGCCAATGGCGCGATGGGGATTGTGGTCAATCGACCGCAAGAGCTGAATCTGGCCGACATTCTCGAGCAACTGCGCCCGGACATCGACCCGCCAGCACTGTGCCAGCACGTGCCGATCTTCATCGGCGGGCCGGTACAGACTGATCGCGGTTTTGTCCTGCATCCGGCGGGCAAAACCTTCCAGGCCACCGCACAGCTGGACGGCGACCTGTCGCTGTCGACCTCGCAAGACGTGCTGTTCGCCATCGCAGACGGCGTCGGCCCGGCGAAAAGCCTGATCGCCCTCGGCTATGCGGGTTGGGAAGCCGGGCAACTGGAAGCGGAAATGGCCGACAACGCCTGGCTGACCTGCCCGTACGACGCCGACATCCTCTTCAACACCAGCAGCGAACTGCGTCTCGAAGCGGCGGCCAAGCACCTGGGGATCAACCTCAGCCTGCTGACCAGCCAGGCAGGTCACGCCTGATGGCGCTGCGTCTGATTCTCGGCTTCGACTACGGCACCAAACAGATCGGCGTTGCCGTCGGTCAGGTAATCACTGGCCAGGCCCGCGAGCTGTGCACCTTGAAGGCACAGAACGGCGTTCCCGACTGGAACCAAGTCGAAGCGCTTATAAAAGAATGGAAACCTGACGCCGTGGTCGTCGGCCTGCCGCTGAACATGGACGGCACGCCGAGCGAAATGTGCCTGCGCGCGGAGAAATTCGCCCGCCGCCTCAACGGCCGCTTCAATGTGCCCTTCTATACCCACGACGAACGCCTGACCACCTTCGAGGCCAAAGGCGAGCGACTGGTACGCGGTGGCCAAAAAGGCAGTTACCGCGACAACCCGGTGGACGCCATCGCTGCCGCGCTGCTGTTGCAGGGCTGGCTCGATGAAAACACTGCATTGTTTGAATCCTGACAAGCGCTTCGGCGCTTTTCTTTTGAGTGAAAAACCGAGTCGTGTCCAAGGATCCGACTCGCCCCCAACAAGGAGCAACCATGAGCCTGCCAAATCCCGCCGATCTGATCAGTCAGATGGCGACCCGCCTCAAGGCGCACCTTGCCCAGCGTGACATCACTGAACCGCGCTACATCGGCATCCGCACCGGCGGCATCTGGGTCGCGCAGGCCTTGCTCAAGGAATTGGGCAGCGACGCGCCACTGGGCACGCTCGACGTGTCCTTCTACCGCGACGACTTCAGCCAGAACGGCCTGCACCCACAAGTGCGCCCGTCCGCCCTGCCCTTTGAGATCGAAGGCCAGCATCTGGTGCTGATCGACGACGTACTGATGAGCGGCCGCACCATCCGCGCCGCCCTCAATGAATTGTTCGACTACGGCCGCCCGGCCAGCGTGACCCTGGTCTGCCTGCTGGATCTGGACGCTGGTGAGCTGCCGATCCGCCCGAACGTGGTCGGCGCGACACTGTCGCTGGCCGCTCACGAACGGGTGAAGCTGTCCGGCCCCGAGCCGCTGACGCTCGAACTGCAAGACATGTCCCTTTAATCCGCCCTATTGAGAGTCCCCATCGCGATGACGCCTCTAGATACCAAGCGCCCGCTGCAGCTCAATGATCAGGGCCAGCTGCGCCACTTCCTCTCGCTCGACGGCCTGCGCCGCGAGTTGCTGACGGAAATCCTCGACACTGCCGACTCGTTCCTCGAAGTCGGTGCCCGGGCGGTAAAGAAAGTCCCGTTGCTGCGCGGCAAGACCGTGTGCAACGTGTTCTTCGAAAACTCCACGCGAACCCGCACCACCTTCGAACTGGCGGCCCAGCGGCTGTCGGCGGACGTGATCACCCTGAACGTGTCGACTTCCTCGGCAAGCAAGGGTGAAACGCTACTCGACACCCTGCGCAACCTCGAAGCCATGGCCGCCGACATGTTCGTCGTGCGCCACGGTGATTCCGGCGCTGCGCACTTCATCGCCGAACACGTTTGCCCGCAAGTGGCGATCATCAACGGCGGCGACGGCCGTCACGCGCACCCGACGCAGGGCATGCTCGACATGCTCACCATTCGTCGGCACAAGGGCGGCTTTGAAAACCTCTCGGTGGCCATCGTCGGCGACATCCTGCACTCGCGGGTCGCACGCTCGAACATGCTCGCCCTGAAAACTCTCGGTTGCCCGGACATCCGCGTGATCGCGCCGAAAACCCTGTTGCCAATCGGCATCGAGCAATACGGGGTGAAGGTCTACACCGACATGACCGAAGGCCTGAAAGACGTCGACGTGGTGATCATGTTGCGCCTGCAGCGTGAACGCATGACCGGCGGCCTGCTGCCGAGCGAAGGCGAGTTCTACCGTTTGTTCGGCCTGACCACCGCGCGTCTGGCCGGGGCCAAACCCGATTGCATCGTCATGCACCCGGGGCCGATCAACCGTGGCGTGGAAATCGAGTCCGCAGTGGCCGACGGCCCGCACTCGGTGATCCTCAATCAGGTCACCTACGGCATCGCAATTCGTATGGCTGTGCTGTCCATGGCCATGAGCGGACAAACCGCGCAGCGTCAATTCGAGCAGGAGAACGCCCAGTGAAGCTCAGCATTCTCGGCGCACGCGTCATCGATCCAAGCAGCGGCCTGGATCAAATCACCGACATCCACGTTGAAGCCTGCAAGATCGTCGCCCTCGGCGCCGCTCCAGCGGGTTTCACGGCAGTAGAAACCATCGACGCCCAAGGCCTCGTCGCCGCTCCGGGGTTGGTCGATCTAAACGTGGCCCTGCGCGAGCCGGGTTACAGCCGCAAAGGCTCGATCATCAGCGAAACCCGCGCCGCCGCTGCCGGTGGCGTAACCAGCCTGTGCTGCCCGCCGAAAACCAAACCGGTGCTCGACACCTCCGCCGTGGCCGAGCTGATCCTCGACCGCGCCCGCGAGGCCGGCAACACCAAGGTGTTCCCGATTGGCGCGCTGAGCAAAGGTCTGGACGGCGAGCAACTGGCTGAACTGGTGGCACTGCGCGACGCCGGTTGTGTGGCGTTCGGCAACGGTCTGGAGAGCTTCCGCAATACGCGCACGCTGTGCCGGGCGCTGGAATATGCGGCGACGTTTGATCTGACGGTGATTTTCAACTCGCAGGATCATGATCTGGCCGAAGGTGGTTTGGCTCACGAAGGCGCGGTGGCCAGCTTCCTCGGCCTGCCGGGGATTCCGGAAACCGCTGAAACGGTGGCATTGGCTCGGGATCTGCTGCTGGTCGAGCAATCCGGCGTGCGTGCGCACTTCAGCCAGTTGACCAGCGCGCGCGGCGTTGCCCTGATTGCTCAGGCCCAGGCCCGTGGTTTGAAGGTGACGGCGGATGTCGCGCTGTATCAACTGATTCTGACCGACGAAGCGTTGATCGACTTCAGCAGCCTCTATCACGTGCAACCGCCGCTGCGTACCCGCGCTGACCGCGACGGTCTGCGAGAGGCAGTGAAGTCCGGGGTGATCTCGGCGATTTCCAGCCATCACCAGCCACACGAACGTGACGCCAAACTGGCACCGTTCGGCGCGACCGAGCCGGGCATCAGCAGCGTTGAGTTGTTGCTGCCATTGGCGATGACGCTGGTGGAGGACGGTTTGCTCGATCTGCCGACCTTGCTCACGCGTCTGAGTGCTGGCCCGGCTGAGGCGTTGCGTTTGCCGGCGGGCAAGCTGGCGGTGGGTGGGGCGGCGGATATCGTGCTGTTCGACCCGCAGGCTTCGACGGTGGCCGGTGAGAACTGGCTGTCGAAGGGCGAGAACTGCCCGTTCCTGGGGCACAGCCTGCCGGGTGTGGTTCGCTATACGCTGGTGGATGGGCGGATTAGCCACCAGGCTTGATGCTGAGGGATATTGTGGCGAGGGGATTTATCCCCGTTCAGCTGCTAAGCAGTCGCGAAGCCATTGCACGCGGTGGATCATATCCACCGCGTTCTCAGATTCAGGGCCGCTTCGCAGCCCAACGGGGATAAATCCCCTCGCCACAGGTTACTGGAAAGCGCCGCGATTCTGTGCGTTGCGCACCGAGACCTGATCATTCAGCGTCCAGAAGTCATACAGCACGCCAATAAAGAACAACCCGCCCGTGAGCAGATACACCAGCCCGCTGATCCATTTCCCCTGATACATACGGTGTACGCCGAATACCCCGAGGAACGTCAGCAGAATCCACGCGACGTTGTATTCGATCGGCCCCGCGGTAAAACGCAGATCGGCCTCACGATCCATCGCCGGGATCAGGAACAGGTCGATCAGCCAGCCGATGCCGAGCAAACCGAAGGTGAAAAACCAGATCGTCCCGGTCACCGGTTTGCCGTAATAGAAGCGGTGAGCGCCGGTGAAGCCAAGAATCCACAGCAGATAACCGATCACCTTGCTGTGCGTGTCCTGCGGTTGAGCAACCTGCTGATAGCGGTTCATGAATGACCTCATTTGCCTCGATAGATAAATATTTTCTGCATCTTTGTGACTTTTTTGTGTCGAGCCGACAAGTGGCTCTTCACTGTTACACATTGCGCAAAGCCTTGTGGGGCTTGGGTTCTGTCCGACAATTGAGTCAATTTGCCGCTTGTTGAGCGAAATTGACCACCGGGTTGAATCGACCAACGGCCTCGGAAGGGACAAAAAAGCTGTTATAAAGTTGCGCGCTACCACTTAAGAGCCACGCCTAATGCGACCATTTTTCAAGACATGGCTAACCATCTGCCTATTAATGCCACTGGCCGCCCACGCCACCAATCGTGAGCAACGTCTTCCTAACGTTAACGGCTTTACCCCTAAATCCCATGCTTCGGCTCCTTCGAGCAAAAGCAGCAAAAGCAAAACCACCACGCTGAGCAGCAAGAACCACAGCAAGCTGGTGCCACCGATGGCGAGCAAGGAGAGCAGCAACGTGCTCAGCCGCGCTGTAAACGTCCTCGGTACACCTTATCGTTGGGGCGGCAGCAGCCCAAGTAAAGGCTTCGATTGCAGTGGTCTGGTGAAATACGCGTTTAACGACGCCACATTCGACCTGCCACGCACTTCCAACGCCATGGCCAGCGGTCATGGGGTGAAGGTCGAGCGCAATGATCTCAAGCCCGGCGACCTGATCTTTTTCAACATCAAGAGCCGACGAGTCAACCACGTTGCCATCTACCTGGGCAATGATCGCTTTATCCATGCGCCGCGTCGTGGCAAGTCGGTGAGCATCGATACGCTGAACAAGCCGTATTGGGAAAAGCATTACGTCGTCGCCAAGCGCGTATTGCCTAATGAACCGGCCAGCAAGCAATTGCGCGTCGTTCAGCGCTGATCTGATTCAGCTTTAAACGCGACATACAAAAACGCCCCGATCATTGCTGATCGGGGCGTTTTTTATTGCCTGTTCGCCGGTTACGCAGCGATCGACAACTTGAGCTTGTTCATCGCGCTCTTCTCGAGCTGACGGATACGCTCAGCCGACACGTTGTACTTCTGCGCCAGGTCGTGCAGCGTGGCTTTCTCTTCTGCCAGCCAGCGCTGATAGAGGATGTCACGGCTGCGTTCGTCCAGCACTTCGAGTGCTTCGTGCAGGTTGTTGTTGGAGTTGTCGCTCCAGTCGGCATCTTCCAGTTGACGCGCCGGGTCGTACCGGTGATCTTCCAGATAGTTGGCCGGCGACTGGAAAGCGCTGTCGTCGTCGGCTTCAGCAGCCGGGTCGAAGGCCATGTCATGGCCGGTCAGGCGACTTTCCATCTCGCGCACTTCACGCGGTTCCACACCGAGGCTTTCCGCCACACGGTGGACTTCCTCGTTGTTCAGCCACGCCAGACGTTTCTTCTGGCTGCGCAGGTTGAAGAACAGCTTGCGCTGGGCCTTGGTGGTCGCGACTTTCACAATGCGCCAGTTGCGCAGGATGAACTCGTGAATTTCCGCCTTGATCCAGTGCACGGCGAACGACACCAGACGCACACCCATTTCCGGGTTGAAGCGCTTGACCGCCTTCATCAGGCCGACGTTACCTTCCTGGATCAGGTCAGCCTGAGCCAGACCGTAGCCGGAATAGCTACGGGCAATGTGTACGACAAAACGCAGGTGGGCGAGCACCATCTGCCGAGCCGCCCCCAAATCCTGCTCATAGTAGAGACTCTCGGCCAGTTCACGCTCCTGCTCCGGCGTCAGCAATGGAATGCTGTTGACGGTGTGCACGTAAGCTTCCAGGTTCGCACCCGGAACCAACGCATACGCAGGTTGCAAAGAATTGGTCATACGAAAAAACCTCCGACTTACATACTCGTGCTTCTCAGCACTGCGAAAAATTGACCGGGAATTCAAACGAGAGTTCCCATAAAAACCGCGAGGTCAATCACGCGCAAAAAAGATTCTACTTCGGCGCCAGCTCCCTGAGATGACGTGCGACTGCAATCCATGCACCGATATAACCCAACAGCACCGCGCCAAGCAAGAGCGACAGACCGTCGGCAACTGGCACGCCGGCCAGTGCGAAATCACTGCCGTACAACCCGGCCAGCCCAACCACCGCATCGTTCAGCCAGTTCAGGCCGAACGCCAATACACCCCAGGACAACAGCCCCGCACCGAAGCCATACAACGCGCCCATATAGAGGAAGGGACGTCGCACATAACTGTCAGTGCCGCCGACGAGTTTAATCACTTCTATCTCTGTGCGGCGGTTTTCAATATGAAGACGAATGGTATTGCCTATCACCAAAAGTAATGCAGAAACCAACAGCACCGTCAGACCGAAGACAAAACGATCGCCAAGCTTGAGGATGGCGGCCAGACGCTCGACCCAGACTAGATCAAGTTGCGCCAGTTGTACCTTGGGCAGCTCGGAAAGTTTTTGTCTTAATGCTTCCAGCGTCGGCTTGTCGACTTCGTTCGGCGTCACCAGTACCACGCCCGGCAACGGGTTCTCAGGCAACTCGCGCAGGGCTTCGCCCAGTCCGGACTGTTGCTGGAATTCTTCCAGCGCCTGATCACGGCCGACATATTCCGCATCAGCAACGCCGGGCATGCCTTTGATCTGCTCGCGCAACGACTCGCCCTGCTCCGGGCTCGCGTCGAGTTGCAGATACAACGAGATCTGCGCCGCACGCTGCCACGAACCACCGAGACGCTCGACGTTGTTCAGCAGCAACGACAAGCCCATTGGCAGGCTCAAGGCCACGGCCATCACCATGCAGGTGAAGAAGCTGCCAATCGGCTGCTTGCCGAGACGACGCAGGCTGTCGAGCAGGCTGGCGCGATGGCTTTCGATCCACGCGCGGAACAGCGTGGCGAAGTCCGGGCCATCGTCATCGTCGTGCTTTTTCTTCTTTTGCGGCTGCGGATCGGCGGCTTTCGGCGCCACGCGCTCGGAAACCTTGGGGCTGCGTGTCGCACTCATACCCCGGCCTCCCCGTCGCCGATCAATCGGCCACGTTGCAGGGTCAGCATGCGGTGCCGCATGCGCGCGATCAATGCCAGGTCGTGACTGGCGATCAGCACGCTGGTGCCCAGCCGGTTGATGTCTTCGAACACGCCCATGATCTCGGCCGCGAGACGCGGGTCGAGGTTACCGGTCGGTTCGTCCGCCAGCAGCAAGGCCGGGCGGTGCACGATGGCGCGGGCGATGCCGACGCGCTGTTGCTGACCGGTCGACAGATCGCCCGGGTACAGATCGGTTTTATCCGACAGCGCCACACGCTCCAGCGCCGAATCGACACGCTTGGCGATTTCGGCCTTGGACAGCCCGAGAATCTGCAGCGGCAACGCGACGTTGTTGAACACCGTGCGATCAAACAGCAATTGGTGATTCTGGAACACCACGCCGATCTGCCGGCGCAGGAACGGAATCTGCGCGTTGCTGATGGTGCTCAAGTCTTGCCCGGCGAGCAGCAATTTGCCGCTGGTCGGACGTTCCATCGCCAGCAACAGGCGCAACAACGTGGATTTACCGGCACCGGAGTGGCCGGTGACAAACAAGAACTCGCCACGACGGACTCGAAAGCTCAGCTCATGCAAGCCGACGTGACCGTTCGGGTAGCGTTTACCGACCTGTTCGAAACGAATCATGAACGCTCCCGCTCGGCAAAGAGTGCCTGGACAAAGGGTTCTGCTTCAAAAGTACGCAAGTCGTCGATGCCTTCACCGACGCCGATGTAGCGGATCGGCAGGCCGAACTGCTTGGCCAGGGCGAAAATCACCCCGCCCTTGGCAGTACCGTCGAGCTTGGTCAACACCAGACCGGTCAGTTCGACGGTCTGGTTGAATTGTTTGGCCTGGTTGATGGCGTTCTGGCCAGTACCGGCGTCGAGCACCAGCAGCACTTCGTGCGGCGCATCGGCGTCGAGCTTGCCGATCACTCGACGAACCTTTTTCAGCTCTTCCATCAGGTTGTCTTTGGTGTGCAGACGACCGGCGGTATCAGCGATCAACACGTCGATGCCACGGGCCTTGGCGGCTTGCACGGCGTCGAAGATCACCGAGGCGGAGTCGGCGCCGGTGTGCTGAGCGATGACCGGAATCTTGTTGCGCTCGCCCCAGACCTGCAATTGCTCAACGGCAGCGGCGCGGAAGGTGTCACCGGCGGCGAGCATGACTTTCTTGCCTTCCAGTTGCAGCTTCTTCGCCAGTTTGCCGATAGTGGTGGTTTTGCCGGCGCCGTTGACGCCGACCACCAAAATCACGAATGGCTTGTTCTGCGAGGCGATTTTCAGCGGTTGTTCAACCGGTTTGAGCATCGCGGCCAGTTCGGCCTGCAGGGATTTGTACAGCGCGTCGGCGTCGGCCAGTTCTTTACGAGCGACCTTCTGGGTCAGGCGCTGGATGATCTGCGTGGTGGCTTCGACACCAACGTCGGCGGTGAGCAGACGGGTTTCGAGATCATCGAGCAGATCGTCGTCAATGGTTTTGCGGCCGAGGAACAGGCTGGCCATGCCCTCGCCGATGCTGGCGCTGGTTTTCGACAGGCCTTGCTTGAGGCGGGCGAAGAAACCGGCTTTGGTTTCTTCGGTACGCGGGGCTTCGACGGGGGCTTCAGCGACCACTTCAACTGGCGCAACTGGCGCAACTGGCTCAACGAATACCGGTGCAGGTAAAGGTGCAGGCTGTTGAACAACCGGCGCAACTGGCTCAACGAATACCGGGGCAACCGGCTCAGCAACCACCGGCACAGGCTCGACAATCGGCTCAACCACAGGCGCGGGAGCTACTTCCGGCTCAAACGCGACTGGCGCAGGAATCACCGGCGTAATGTGCGGCGCAGCCTCTTCAACCAACGCCACCGGCTCTTCCGCCACCGGCAAGGTCAGCCACGGTTCGGCCGCCGGGGTCAGCGGCAATTCCGCCGCCACTGGCACTTCCGGCTCGGGTTCCGGCTCAACCGGTTGCAACACCGGTTCGGCAATCGGCAGAACGATCGGTGCCGGCTCTTCTTCTATTACCGGCGCCGGCGCGGGAGCCGGCTCAGGAATCGCGGGCGGCTGTTCGACGACGGGTTCCTGCGGTTTCTTACGCAGCCATCCGAACAGGCTTTTCTTCTCGCCAGCCGCAGCTGGGGTCTTCTTGTCGTCGTTGGAACCAAACATGGAGGACGGCTATCTCACGGTAGCGACGCGCCATAAGGGCGCCCCGGCAAATAAATATTCGATGCAGAACAGACTGTGTTTCATCCAGCTTGTTCACGCGCAACATTTTGTCGAGGCGCCAGAGGCACCTCAAAGGTCGATTAATACGAAGGACTGGAACGGCATCTTCGGCGAAAACGCAGAGTTTAGCTGACAAACTCAAAGCTTCTGCCGGGAACCCATACAACCTATCTACCGATCAGTGGCTTGATAGGCGTGGCCGCCAGTAAAACGGATCAGTATCCTAGCACCCTCTCGCCCGCCGACGCTAAGACCAAGCGGGCAGCCCAACAGGTTAAAAAACGAATGAATGCTCTAGCCCGCCGCGCCGCAGGCCTGCTGCTCAGCACAGTCTGCCTGCCCTTTTCGGCCCTGGCGGCCGACCCGCAACCGACCCACGAATTCACCCTCGACAACGGCCTCAAGGTCGTCGTGCGCGAAGATCATCGCGCGCCAGTGGTGGTCTCGCAGGTCTGGTACAAGGTCGGCTCCAGCTACGAAACCCCGGGCCAGACCGGTCTGTCTCACGCGCTCGAACACATGATGTTCAAGGGCAGCGAGAAAGTCGGCCCCGGCGAAGCGTCGCTGATCCTTCGCGACCTCGGCGCCGAAGAGAACGCTTTCACCAGCGACGACTTCACCGCTTATTACCAGGTGCTGGCCCGCGACCGTCTGGGCGTAGCCTTTGAGCTGGAAGCCGACCGCATGGCCAACCTGCGCCTGCCGGCCGATGAGTTCGCCAAGGAAATCGAAGTCATCAAGGAAGAGCGCCGCTTGCGCACTGATGACAAGCCGATGTCCAAAGCCTACGAGCGCTACAAGGCCATGGCCTACCCGGCCAGCGGCTACCACACGCCGACCATCGGCTGGATGGCTGACCTCGACCGCATGAAGGTCGAAGAGCTGCGCCACTGGTACCAATCCTGGTACGTGCCGAACAACGCCACGTTGGTGGTAGTCGGCGACGTCACCCCGGACGAAGTGAAAACCCTCGCCCAACGCTATTTCGGCCCGATCGCCAAACGCGACGTGCCACCGGCGAAAAAACCACTGGAACTGGCCGAGCCAGGTGAACGCCAGATCACCCTGCACGTACAGACACAACTGCCTAGCCTGATGCTCGGTTTCAACGTGCCAAGCATCGCCACCGCTGAAGACAAGCGTTCGGTCAACGCCCTGCGCCTGATTTCGGCGTTGCTCGACGGCGGCTACAGCGGTCGCATCCCGACACAACTGGAACGCGGCGAAGAGCTGGTCTCCGGCGGTTCGTCGAACTACGACGCCTACACCCGTGGCGACAGCCTGTTCACCCTCTCGGCAACGCCGAACACGCAGAAGAAAAAGACTATGGCGCAAGCCGAGGCCGGTCTGTGGAAACTGCTGGAACAGCTGAAAACCACCGCACCGTCCGCCGAAGAGCTGGAGCGCGTGCGTGCCCAAGTGATCGCCGGTCTGGTCTTCGAACGTGATTCGATCACCAGCCAGGCCACTGCGATTGGTCAACTGGAAACCGTCGGTCTGTCGTGGAAACTGATGGACACCGAACTTGCCGATCTGGAAAGCGTGACCCCACAAGACATCCAGAACGCCGCCAAGCTGTATTTCACCCGCGAACGTCTCAGCGTCGCCCACGTCCTGCCACTGGAGACGACTCATGAGTGAGCGCAAAACCCCACGTTTGATGCTGCTCGGCCTGATCGCCGTGGCGGTGATCGGCTCTGCTGCTTTCTATCTGTCGCCAAGCGCTGACAGCAAGGCCAGCGAAGCCCTCGACAACGCCAAAACCAGCCAGAAGCTGCAATCGCTGGCCGAACTCGACGGCAAAGCCCCGGCCAGCCGCAAACTCGACGTGCAGACCTGGAACACCGCCGAAGGCGCCAAGGTGCTGTTCGTCGAAGCCCACGAGCTGCCAATGTTCGACATGCGCCTGATCTTCGCCGCCGGCAGCAGCCAGGACGGCAGCGCCTCGGGCCTGGCAGTGCTGACCAACGCGATGCTCAACGAAGGTGTGGCTGGCAAAGACGTCGGCGCCATCGCTCAAGGCTTTGAAGGTCTCGGTGCGGATTTCGGCAACGGTGCTTTCAAAGACATGGCGCTGGCCTCGCTGCGCAGCCTGAGTGCCGCCGACAAGCGCGAACCGGCCTTGAAGCTGTTCTCGGAAGTGGTCGGCAAACCGACCTTCCCGGCTGACTCCTTTGCCCGCATCAAAAACCAGATGCTCGCCGGTTTCGAATACCAGAAGCAGAACCCCGGCAAACTCGCCAGCCTCGAGCTGATGAAGCGTCTGTACGGCGATCACCCGTACGCGCACTCGAGCGACGGCAATCCGCAAAGCGTGCCGAAGATCACCCTCGCGCAATTGCGTGAGTTCCACGCCAAAGCCTACGCGGCTGGCAACGTGGTGATTGCATTGGTCGGCGATTTGTCTCGCGCGGAAGCCGAGGCGATTGCCAATCAGGTTTCCTCAGCCCTGCCGAAAGGCCCGGCGCTGGCGAAGATCGCGCAGCCGCAGGAACCGAAAGCCAGCGTTAATCACATCGAGTTCCCGTCGAAGCAGACCAACCTGTCGCTCGCGCAATTGGGCATCGACCGTGACGATCCGGATTACGCGGCGCTGTCGATGGGCAACCAGATCCTCGGCGGCGGCGGTTTCGGTACACGTCTGATGAGCGAAGTGCGCGAGAAGCGTGGCCTGACTTACGGCGTGTATTCGGGTTTCAGCCCGATGCAGGCGCGCGGCCCGTTCATGATCAACCTGCAGACCCGCGCGGAAATGAGTGAAGGCACCCTGAAACTGGTGCAAGACGTGCTCGCCGACTACCTGAAAACCGGGCCGACGCAGAAAGAACTCGACGACGCCAAACGCGAACTGGCCGGCAGTTTCCCGCTGTCCACCGCGAGCAATGCCGATATCGTCGGCCAACTCGGCGCGATGGGCTTCTATAATCTGCCGTTAAGCTATCTGGACGATTTCATGCGTCAGTCGCAAAGCCTGACCGTGGAACAAGTCCGCGACGCCCTGAACAAACACCTGAGCACGGACAAAATGGTCATCGTCACCGCTGGCCCGACCGTGCCGCAAAAGCCGTTACCGGCCCCATCTGATAAACCTGCCGAGCAACCGCTCGGGGTTCCGGAGCATTAATGGCAACTCGTTCCCCTAAAAAGCCTGCGCACAACGTTCACAACGGTGTGAACCAGTTGCGCATCATTGGCGGTCAATGGCGCAGCCGCAAGCTGAGCTTCCCCGATGCGCCGGGCCTGCGCCCGACGCCGGATCGCGTGCGTGAAACCCTGTTCAACTGGCTCGCGCCGTACGTTGAAGGGGCCAAGGTACTCGACCCGTTCGCCGGCAGCGGCGCGCTGTTTCTCGAAGCGCTGTCCCGTGGCGCGGCGATGGGCCAGGCGCTGGACGCGAGCAACATCGCGGTCTCGAGCCTGAAAGAACACCTCGGCACCCTGCGCTGCACCAACGGCCAGGTGCAGACGGCGGACGCGCTGCGTTATCTGGAAACCCAGACCGCCAGTGCATACGACCTGGTGTTCCTCGACCCGCCGTTCAACCAGAACCTGCTGCCTGCCGTGTGCACCTTGCTCGAAGAACGTCAGTGGCTGGCGCCCGACTCGTGGATCTACACTGAAAGTGAAACGGCGCCATCGACGCTGGGCCTGCCGGGCAACTGGCGCCTGCACCGCGAACAGAAATCCGGCCGGGTTTACTACGCGCTGTGGCAACGTACGGCAGAGATCGCCGGTTAATCGACCGGTCTGAATAAGCGGCGCCCTTCCCACAGGGTCGCCGCGCTGCATCGAGAACCATCGTGTCCGCCTCTTCAGAACGCTTCACCCCCGCCCTCGGCCTCGGCAATCCGCACCTGCAAACCTTGTGGGGGCCGCTGTGGCGCAAAACCGTGCATATCCAGCGTGAGCGCGAGCGCTTGTGGCTTGAGGATGGCGACTTTCTTGACCTCGACTGGCATGGCCCGCACACGGCCGATGCGCCATTGGTGCTGGTGCTGCATGGCCTGACCGGTTCTTCCAATTCGCCTTACGTCGCCGGCGTGCAAAAAGCCTTGGCCGATCAGGGCTGGGCCAGCGTTGCGCTGAACTGGCGCGGTTGTTCGGGCGAACCGAATCTGCTGCCACGCAGCTACCATTCCGGCGCCAGCGAAGACCTCGCCGAAACCATCAAACACCTGCGCGCGAAACGCCCGTTGGCGCCGTTGTACGCCGTCGGCTATTCGCTGGGCGGCAACGTGTTGCTCAAACATCTCGGCGAAACCGGCAGCGCCAGTGGCGTGGTCGGTGCGGTGGCGGTATCGGTGCCGTTCCGCCTCGATCAATGCGCCGACCGTATCGGCCAGGGATTTTCCAAGGTGTATCAGGCGCACTTCATGCGCGAGATGGTCGCATACATAAAGAACAAGCAACGGCAGTTTCAGCATGACGGGCGCGAGGATGGGCTGGCAGCTTTGGCAGCGCTCGGTTCGCTGGAGAACATGCGCACGTTCTGGGATTTCGATGGCCGGGTGACCGCACCGCTGCACGGCTTTACCGATGCCGAGGATTATTACCGTCGAGCGTCGAGCCGTTATTTCCTCGGCGAGATCCGCACACCGACGTTGATCATTCAGGCAGCGGACGATCCATTTGTGTTTCCGCACAGTCTGCCTTCGGAAAGCGAGCTGTCGGCCTCGACCGCTTTTGAATTGCAGGCGCGCGGCGGGCACGTTGGATTCGTCGAGGGCTCAGTGCGCCAGCCGGGCTACTACCTCGAACGCCGCATCCCGCAATGGCTGGCCAGCGTGCCCGTATGAGCGATCAGGGCGAGTCGATCCGATTCTGGCAAACCGCGCCACTGGCCGGAGTCGAGTTGTTGTCGGCGCGCTATATCGAGCAACGCTTCGCCCCGCATGTACACGACGGTTTTGTGATCGGCATGATCATGGCCGGCGCTCAGCGCTACCGCTATCGCGGCGCTGAACACCTGGCGGGCAGCGGCACATTGGTGCTGATCAATCCGGACGAATTGCACACCGGCCACAAAGGCACCGAGGACGGCTGGCTGTACCGGGCGTTTTATCCGGATACCGGCAAGATTGTTTCGCTGCTGGATGAGCTGGAGTTGTCGACCACCAGTCTGCCGGCTTTCGGCGCCACGCTGTATCGCGACCCGGATCTGGTCAACGGTTTCTGCCAGTTGCACCGTTTGCTGGAAAGCCCCGCGACCGCGCTGCAACAGCAAACGGTGTGGCGCGAGCTGATGTTGCTGCTGTTACAGCGTCACGCGGCCGTGCGCGAGGTTGCCGATCCCGGCAAAGAACACCGCGCGGTGCTGTTGGCCAAGGACGTGATGCACGCACAACTGGCGGCGCCGCCATCGCTGGAAGAACTGGCGGCGGCGGTCAATCTGTCGCCCTTCCATTTCGCCCGAGTGTTTCGCCGCGCGACCGGCATGCCGCCGCACACCTGGCTGATGCAGCAACGCATCGCCCAGGCCCGGGCACTGTTGCAGAGTGGTTGCTTGCCGCTGGAAGTCGCGACGCAGTTGGGCTTTGCCGATCAGAGCCATTTGAGCCGACAGTTCAAGCAGGCCTATGGCGTCGGGCCCGCGGCGTATCGCAGTGCCCGACTGAAAAGCTAAAAGATCGCAGCCTGCGGCAGCTCCTACAGGGAAATGCATTCCAATGTAGGAGCTGCCGAAGGCTGCGATCCTTTGATCTTATTCGCCGGTGGCGATGCCGCGCGCTGGCTCGTTGATCCACTCACTCCACGACCCGGCATACAACGAACCCAACGGATAACCTGCCAGACACAACGCAAACAAGTTGTGACACGCCGTCACCCCGGAGCCGCAATACGCGACCAGATCCGACGGCGAACGATCACCCAGCTTCGCGGCAAAACGCTGCTGCAACTGATCCGCCGGCAAAAACCGCCCGTCGCTGCCCAGGTTATCGGTGAACGCCGCACACTGCGCCCCCGGAATATGCCCGCCCACCGGATCAATCGGCTCAACCTCACCCTTGAATCGCGGCAAGGCCCGAGCATCGATCAAGGTCAACGCTGGTTGGCCGAGACGCTTTTGCAATTTCTCAGCACTGATCAACAAACCCATGTCCGGCTGACCACTGAAATCCCCACGAATGACCTCCGGCGCATCCAGACTCAACGGCAAACCCGCCGCATGCCACGCCTTCAGCCCGCCATCAAGAATAAACACGCCATCACGCTTGCCCAGCCACGCCAGCAACCACCATGCCCGCGCCGCATAAGCACCAGGGCCGTCGTCATACAAAACCACGTCACTGTCGTTGTTGATGCCCCACGCTTGCAGACGCTCGATCAACGCCGCCGGCTCGGGCAGCGGATGACGTCCGGTCACGCCTTTCACCACTTTGCCGCTGAGATCGCGCTCAAGATCGGCGAAGCGTGAGCCGGCAATGTGTCCTTCGGCGTAGCTGCGCTGCCCGTAATCCGGGTCTTCGAGGGCAAAACGACAATCGAGAATCACCAGCCCCGGCTGTTCCTTGCGGGCATCCAAGGCTTGCGGGCTGAGCAACTGCGCAATCGGCATAACGAGCTCCTGTGGAGTTTCAACGGAATGTTTACTTTACGTCTTCGAGGGCCTGGGCGAGCGGTACATAAAACTCGTCGAACAGTGCATTTACCGCATCCCGCGACTCATCAGTGACGAACCCGGCTTCCAGCACCAAGACCTGATACACGCCGCGTTTAACGGCTTGCTCGCTGAGGTGGTTGGAATTCTCGCGGGTGGTGCACAGAAAGCGCACCCACGAGGTCAGGATGATCCAGGCGTTGAGGGTCAGCGATTCGATCTGCACGCGATCCATCTTGAGGATCCCGGCGGCGACAAAGCCTTCGTAGATCGCCGCGCCCTGAATCACGCAGCGCTGGGAAAAGCGCCGGTAACGCGCGGCCAGTTCCGGGTCGCTGTCGAGCAAATGTTCAAGGTCGCGGTGCAGAAAGCGGTAACCCCACATCGCCGAGAGCAGCTCCTTGAGATAGAAACGCTTGTCCTCGACGGTCGCGGCACGCCCCTGCGGCGGGCGCAGAAAGCTGTCCACCAAGGCTTCGTACTCGCTGAACAGCACCGAGATAATCGCCTGCTTGTTGGGGAAGTGGTAGTACAGGTTGCCCGGAGAAATCTCCATATGGGCGGCAATGTGGTTGGTGCTGATGCTGCGCTCGCCCTGCTGATTGAACAGCTCGAGGCTGTTCTGCACGATGCGCTCGCTGGTTTTTATTCGTGGGGCCATGGCTTGAGCTTTAATTCAGAGTGCGGTGAGGGGCATCTTACGACCTATCCGGAAATGGATAAAACAAAGCTGCACACGGAAGTCATTTGACTTTATAGAGCATAGACTCTAAAAAGTTCATCACTACAATAAATCCGGAGCCTACGATGACTGCCGATATTGCCTACCTGCAAACGCTGCAACAGCCCCTGGAAGAGCTCGACCGGTTATTCGAGGCGCAACGGGCCGCATACGCCGCCAACCCGATGCCGCCCGCCGCGCAGCGCCAGCAATGGCTGAAGTCGTTGCGCGACCTGCTGAGCAATGAACGTCAGGCTTTGATCGAGGCGATCAGCGCGGATTTCAGTCATCGCAGTGCCGACGAAACCCTGCTCGCGGAACTGATGCCAAGCCTGCACGGCATTCATTACGCAAGCAGCCATCTCAAGGGCTGGATGAAGGATTCGCGGCGCAAGGTCGGCGTGGCATTCCAGCCGGCTTCGGCGAAAGTCGTGTACCAGCCGTTGGGCGTAGTCGGCGTCATCGTGCCGTGGAATTACCCGTTGTATCTGGCCATCGGCCCGTTGGTCGGCGCGCTGGCAGCGGGCAACCGGGTGATGCTCAAACTCAGCGAATCGACCCCGGCCACCGGGCAGTTGATGAAGGAATTGTTCGCGCGCATCTTCCCCGAAGATCTGGTCTGCGTGGTGCTCGGCGAGGCCGACATCGGCGTGGCATTTTCCCGCCTGCGCTTCGATCATTTGCTGTTCACCGGCGCCACCAGCATCGGCAAACATGTCATGCGCGCAGCCGCGGAAAACCTGACGCCGGTCACGCTGGAACTGGGCGGCAAGTCGCCGGCCATCGTCTCCCGCGACGTGCCGCTGAAGGACGCCGCCGAGCGCATCGCCTTCGGCAAAACCCTCAATGCCGGGCAAACCTGCGTCGCACCGGACTACGTTTTAGTGCCGGAAGACCGCGTCGGCGGCTTCGTCGAAGCCTATCGCCAAGCGGTGCAGAGCTTCTATCCAACCCTCGCCGATAACCCGGATTACACGGCGATCATCAACGAACGCCAATTGGCCCGGCTCAACAGTTACGTCAGCGATGCGACCAGCAAAGGCGCGCTGTTGATTCCATTGTTCGAACAAGGTCAGGGCCGACGCATGCCGCACAGCGTGCTGCTGAATGTCAGCGACGACATGACCGTGATGCAGGACGAAATCTTTGGCCCGTTGCTGCCGATCGTGCCCTACCGCGATCTGGAGCAGGCATTCGCTTACATCAATCAGCGCCCACGACCTCTGGCTCTTTACTACTTTGGCTACGACAAACGCGAACAAACCCGCGTGCTGCACGAAACCCATTCGGGCGGCGTGTGCCTGAACGACACACTGCTGCACGTCGCCCAGGACGATATGCCGTTTGGCGGCATCGGACCTTCCGGCATGGGCCATTACCACGGCCATGAAGGCTTTCTGACCTTCAGCAAGGCCAAAGGCGTGTTGATTAAACAGCGCTTCAACGCGGCCAAACTGATCTACCCGCCGTACGGCAAATCGATTCAGAAACTGATCCAGAAGCTGTTTATTCGCTAATCACTTGTCACCGCCGGGTAATAAAAACAATGCACCCAAGCCTGACCGAAACACCTGCCCTGTCGCGCCGTGGCCTGCTGAAATTCAGCCTTGGCGCCACGGCCTTCCTCGCCACCGCTGGCCTTGGTGCCAGCCTCAGTGGCTGTTCCTCCAGCGTCGCGGCCAACGGCTTCATCAGCTTGCGCGACGGCGATCTGCTGTTTCTGCGCGCGCTGATTCCAGTGATGCTCGACGGCGCCGTGGCTACTGAAAAGATGCCGAGCGCGGTGGATGGCACGCTGAAGACGCTGGATTACAGCCTCGATCACCTGTCGCCGGAAATGCTCAAACTCACTCGCCAGCTGTTCGACGTGCTCGGCATGGCCGTGACGCGCGGGCCGCTCACCGGGATCTGGGGCAGTTGGGAAAATGCCAGCGCCGAGGCGATGCGCAACTTCCTCGATCGCTGGGAAAACAGTTCGTTGAGTTTGTTGAAAATGGGGCATAGCTCGTTGCAGCAAATGGTCACGATGGCCTGGTACACCCGCGCGGAATCGTGGGGGCATTGCGGCTATCCCGGGCCGCCTACCGTCTGAATTCAGCGTCGCGCCTTTCGCGAGCAAGCCCGCTCCCACAATTTGAAATGCATTCCCCTGTGGGAGCGGGCTTGCTCGCGAAGGGGCCCGCCACAACAACAAAAACAAGAGAGCTTGACCGATGCCCGTACCCGACCCCTTCCGCGAAGGCCTCGCCCGAGGCTGGAAAACCTACAACGGCGCGCAACTCACCGATAACCTGACCCTCGAAGCCGACGTCGCGATCATCGGCAGCGGCGCCGGTGGTGGCACCACGGCGGAAATCCTCAGCGCCGCCGGCTACAAAGTCCTGCTGATCGAAGAAGGCCCGCTGAAAACCAGTTCCGACTTCAAAATGCTCGAAGACCAGGCCTACAGCAGCCTCTATCAGGAAGGCATCGGCCGCATGAGCAAGGACGGCGCGATCACCATCCTGCAGGGCCGCGCAGTCGGCGGCACAACGTTGATCAACTGGACATCAAGCTTCCGCACCCCGGAACCCACCCTCGAACACTGGGCCACCGAGCACAACGTCAAAGGCCACAGCGTTGCCGAGATGGCGCCGTGGTTCGAGAAAATGGAGCAGCGCCTCGGCGTCGCCCCGTGGTTGGTGCCGCCCAACGCCAACAACGACGTGATCCGCAAAGGCTGCGAGCAACTCGGCTACAGCTGGCACGTGATTCCGCGCAACGTGCGCGGTTGCTGGAACCTCGGTTACTGCGGCATGGGCTGCCCGACCAACGCCAAACAATCGATGATGGTCACCACCATTCCGGCAACGTTGGAAAAGGGTGGCGAGCTGCTTTATCTGGCCCGCGCGGAAAAACTGCTGATCAGCGGCGACAAGGTCACCGGCCTGCAATGCGTGGCGATGGATGAGCGCTGCGTCGCGCCGACTGGGCGCACCATCACGGTCAAGGCGCGGCATTACGTGCTGGCCGGTGGCGGCATTAACAGCCCGGCGTTGCTGCTGCGCTCCGATGCGCCGGATCCGCACAAGAATGTCGGTAAGCGTACATTTCTGCATCCGGTGAACATGTCGGCCGCGCGTTTCGACGAGGTGGTCAATCCGTTTTACGGGGCGCCGCAATCGATCTACTCCGACCATTTCCAGTGGAAGGACGGCACCACCGGGCCGATGGCGTTCAAACTTGAAGTGCCGCCGCTGCACCCGGCACTGGCGGCGACGTTGCTCGGTGGTTTCGGCCAGGAGAACGCGCAGCACATGGCCGACCTGCCGCACACCCACGCCATGCTCGCCCTGCTGCGCGATGGTTTTCACCCGGACAGCAGCGGCGGCGCCGTAGAATTACGCGGTGACGGCACGCCGGTGCTCGACTATCAGGTTTCGCCCTACGCCTGGGAAGGTTTGCGCAAAGCGTTCCACGTCATGGCCGAGATCCAGTTTGCTGGCGGCGCAAAATCGGTGATGCCGATGCACGCCGACGCGCGTTACGTGAAAACCCTGGCCGAAGCCCGAACGCTGATCGATGGCCTGAGCCTTGAGCTGTACCGCACACGATTGGGCAGCGCCCACGTCATGGGCGGTTGCGCGATGGGCGAAGAGGCGAAATCGGCGGTCACTGACAGCCTTGGCCGCCATCATCAACTGAGCAACCTGTCGATCCACGACGGCTCGTTGTTCCCCACCAGCATTGGCGCCAACCCGCAGTTGTCGGTGTATGGCCTCACTGCGCAACTGGCGACCGCCCTCGCCGATCGATTGAAAAACCCATGAAAAAACCGATTATTCCCGTCGTCTATAGTGCTTTCTTACCCAACAGGCGACTTTCCCGACCGGGGCGGCTGCGATACCATCCGACTCCCCAACGGACTCCCGCCAGGACGACGCGATGAACCGAGTGTTGTACCCAGGTACCTTCGACCCTATTACCAAGGGCCATGGCGATCTGGTCGAACGCGCCTCGCGCCTGTTCGATCACGTGATCATTGCGGTCGCCGCCAGCCCGAAGAAAAACCCGCTGTTCCCGCTGGAACAACGGGTTGAACTGGCTCGCGAGGTCACCAAACACCTGCCGAACGTGGAAGTGGTCGGTTTCTCGACGCTGCTCGCGCATTTCGCCAAAGAGCAGAACGCCAACGTGTTCCTGCGTGGTTTGCGCGCGGTGTCGGACTTCGAATACGAATTCCAGCTGGCCAACATGAACCGCCAGTTGGCGCCGGATGTGGAGAGCCTGTTTCTCACGCCGTCCGAGCGTTATTCGTTCATTTCTTCGACGCTGGTGCGGGAAATTGCTGCGCTGGGCGGCGACATCACCAAGTTCGTCCACCCTGCCGTGGCCGACGCCCTGACCCTACGCTTTAAAAAGTAGGAGCTGCCGAAGGCTGCGATCTTTTGATCTTGATCGCAGCCACGCACAGCAGTTGATCGCAGCAACGTGCACTGCGCTCGCCAATGCGGCACAATTGCGCGCATTGATTTATAGCGCCCGGGCCTGCCGCCCCGGCTGGAGTTAGCATGTCCCTGATCATCACCGACGATTGCATCAACTGCGACGTCTGCGAACCCGAGTGCCCGAACGCCGCCATCTCCCAAGGCGAAGAGATCTACGTGATCGACCCGAACCTGTGCACCCAGTGCGTCGGCCACTACGACGAACCGCAGTGCCAACAGGTCTGCCCGGTGGATTGCATCCCGCTGGACGAAGCGCATCCGGAGACTGAAGAACAGTTGATGGAGAAATATCGCATCATCACCGGCAAGGCCTGAATCGCTAAAAAGATCGCAGCCTTCGGCAGCTCCTACACAGGATCGCGTTCCCCTGTAGGAGCTGCCGCAGGCTGCGATCTTTTGATCTTGCCCTTCACTCACGCTGCTCAAACCCCTCCCCCGTACACCCCAGACACCTTACAAACGCCGCCCGCGCCGGATCCACCACCAGCGCCTGTCCCGCATCGCCGATCCCGCCACCCAGCGCGGTAAACGGCAACGACACCACAAACGCACCCGCACCAATCACCGTGGCCACCACCAATAACGGTCGGGCAATCAGCAAGTCGCCGATCATGGCGTAGGCAGGCGGGTTTTGAATGGTGTAACGCGGATCACCGCTGCCGCTTTCCGTGGCCTGAACCGCCAGGCTGGAACACAGCAGCAACGTGACAAAGAGGACTTGCAGGGATTTCATGGCACGATCCTTCGGGCTGAACAGTGAGTCACCTCACTATAGACCCCAGGACTTTTTCAGCTCTGGCAGCGTGGGCAAAACACACTGGCGCGCTGGCCGAGCTTCACTTCGCGCAGGCCGGTGCCGCAGACCTTGCAGTGCTCACCACCCCGGCCATAAACAAACAGTTCCTGCTGGAAATACCCCGGCTGACCGTCGCCACCAATGAAATCGCGCAGCGTCGTGCCGCCACGTTCGATCGCAGCAGCGAGGATGCGTTTGATCTCGATCGCCAGTTTCAGATAGCGCCCACGGGAGATGCCCCCGGCCTCGCGGCGCGGATCGATACCGGCGGCGAACAGCGCTTCCGTCGCATAAATATTGCCGACCCCGACCACGATTGCGTTGTCCATGATGAACGGCTTGACCGCCATCGAACGCCCGCGCGACAGCTGAAACAAACGCTCGCCGTCGAACAGATCGGTCAACGGCTCCGGCCCGAGGCGAATCAGCAATTCATGGTTGAGCGGATCGGTGCTCCACAGCATCGCTCCGAACCGGCGCGGATCGGTGTAGCGCAGCGCCAGCCCCGACTCGAGTTCGATGTCGACGTGCTCATGCTTGAGCGCCGGCAGCCCGGCTTCGACCAGACGCAAATTGCCCGACATGCCCAAATGGCTGATCAACGTGCCGACTTCAGCGTTGATCAACAAATATTTGGCCCGCCGCTCGACCAACACGATGCGCTGGCCGGACAGGCGCACATCGAGGTCTTCGGGGATCGGCCAGCGCAACCGCCGGTCACGCACGATCACCCGGCTGACACGCTGGCCTTCCAGATGCGGGGCAATCCCGCGACGGGTGGTTTCGACTTCCGGCAGTTCAGGCATGGTGTCCTCGAATCAATGCGCGCCGAGGTCGCGAATCGTTTGTTTGAGGGTTTCGAAATCGTAGTCCGACAGACCGACGTAATCGAGAATCAGCGGGCCGATGCTGTTCCACTCGTGGTCTTCGGTCTGGTTGCCCAGCACGCGATACGACGCACAAATGTGTTCGGCCATCTTCAACAGCGCCAACAGATTCTTCAACTGGCTGTTGCGCGACGACTCGTCGCTGAAGATCGCCAAGGCGTTGTGGTGATTGGCGATCGCGGCGCTGACATGCTCCGGCAGACGCCAGGACTTCGCTGTGTAATAGCCGACCACCGCATGGTTGGTGTTGAACGTACGGTTTTCGGTATCGACCACGCGGCAGGTCGGGCTGGCGTTGGCGTACGCCTCTTCCAGCACCGACATGTAATTGGGGAAACGCTGCAGCATCAACGGCACGCCGCAATCGTGGAACAGGCCCAGCGCGTAGGCTTCATCGCCGGCCTGAGTGCCGATGCGTTTGGCCAGCGTCAGGCAGGTCATCGCCACGTCTTGGGCGGTGTCCCAGAAACGGTTGAGCGTGACGATGGTGTCGTCGTTCATCTCGCCCTTGATCGACTGCGCGTTGATCAGATTGATGATCGAACGGCTGCCCAGCAGATTCACCGCGCGCTGGATCGAAGTGATCTTGTTGCTCAAGCCGTAATACGGCGAGTTGACGATTTTCAGCAACGAACCGGACAGGCCGGGATCCTGGGCGATCAGCTTGGCGATCACCTCCAGATCCGGGTCGGGCATGTACTGCTCCATTTGCAGATCCACCATGATCTGCGGTTGCGCCGGCACACTGATGCCTTGCAGCGATTGTTGAATCTGTTCGGTGGTCAGCTCTTGGGACATATGTACACACTCAGGGACAGGCGGCGATTCTAACCGCTGAGACCGCAGGGCGACACACCGACGGGCACATCGGAGGAACTTTCATTCAAGCTCAGGCTTCGGATTTGGTAAGGCGCGGCGAAAATTTTCTGGCCGCTGCGCCAACAAATTCCCACTGGCTCAGGAGCTTATCGATGGCCACTTCCCTCAACGGCAAGCGCGTCGCTTTTTTGGTAACCGACGGTTTCGAACAGGTTGAACTGACCGGCCCCAAGCAAGCGCTGGAACAGGCTGGCGCGCAGGTCGACATCCTCTCGGCCGAGGCCGGCACGGTCAAAGGCTGGAACCACGACAAACCGGCGGATGACTTCAAGGTCGATCAGACCTTCCAGGCTGCCAGCATTGAGCAGTACGACGCGGTGGTGTTGCCGGGCGGCGTGCAAAACTCCGACACCATTCGCATCGATCAGGACGCCCAGCATCTGGTCAAGACCGGCGCCTCGGCCGGCAAACCGATTGCGGTGATCTGCCATGGCAGCTGGCTGCTGATTTCGGCGGGGCTGGTGAATGGCAAAACCATGACCAGCTATAAAACCGTCAAGGATGATCTGGTCAACGCCGGCGCACATTGGGTGGATAAAGAAGTGGTCAAGGACGGCAACCTGATCAGCAGCCGCCAGCCGGATGATATTCCGGCGTTCAGCAAAGAGCTGATCGACACATTGTCTGCTTAGCGTTCAAGGCAGTTGCTCCCACATGGGAATGCATTTCTCCTTTCACACTGATCTATTGTGGCGAGGGGATTTATCCCCGTTCGGCTGCGCAGCAGACGCAAAACCTGACAGCGCGGTGTATCAGACATACCGTGTCAGATGGATTTGGGACGGCTGCGCCGTCCAACGGGGATAAATCCCCTCGCCGCAGATAAATCCCCTCGCCACAAGTAAATCCCATCGCCGCTGGAACGCACCACATGTCCATTTGCCGGCCAATCAGCCGGCCTGACGCGCTATACTCCCGCTCTTTTTTCCGGAGCGACGTCATGTCCCTGCCTAGCCTGCGCCTCAAAGCCAACGCCGACCGTCGCCTGCGCAACGGCCACTTGTGGGTCTACAGCAACGAAATCGATGTGGCCGCCACCCCGTTGCACGGCTTCAAGGCCGGCGATCAGGCGATCCTCGAAGCCGCCGGCGGCAAGACTTTGGGCATCGTTGCGATGAGCCCGAACAACCTGATCTGCGCCCGTCTGGTGTCCCGCGACATCAAGGTGCAACTGGACAAGTCGCTGCTGGTGCACCGCCTGAACGTGGCCCTGTCACTGCGCGATCGCCTGTTCGACAAACCGTTCTACCGTCTGGTCTACGGTGACTCCGACCTGCTGCCGGGTCTGGTGGTTGACCGTTTCGGCGACATCCTCGTAGTCCAGATCGCCTCGGCGACCATGGAAGCGCACAAAGATGACGTGATCGCAGCGCTGACCCAAGTGCTCAAGCCAAGCGGCATCCTCTTCAAGAACGACTCCGCCGCGCGTGACGCTGAAGGCCTCAATCGTTACGTCGAAACCGTGTTCGGCCTGGTGCCGGAGTGGGTGGCGCTGGAAGAGAACGGCGTGAAATTCGAAGCCCCGGTCATTCAGGGTCAGAAAACCGGCTGGTTCTACGACCACCGCATGAATCGCGCACGCATGGCGCCTTACGCCAAAGGCAAACGCGTTCTCGACCTTTATAGCTACATCGGTGGCTGGGGCGTGCAAGCTGCTGCCTTCGGCGCCAGCGAAGTGTTCTGCGTCGATGCCTCGGCCTTCGCCCTCGACGGCGTTGAGCGCAACGCCGCACTGAACGGCTTTGCCGACAAGATGACCTGCATCGAAGGCGACGTCTTCGAAGCGCTGAAAGAGCTGAAAGCCAGCGAAGAGCGTTTCGACGTGATCGTTGCCGATCCGCCGGCGTTCATCAAACGCAAGAAAGACATGAAGAACGGCGAAGGCGCCTACCGTCGTCTGAACGAGCAAGCCATGCGCCTGCTCAACAAGGACGGCATCCTGATCAGCGCTTCGTGCTCGATGCACCTGCCGGAAGACGATCTGCAGAACATTCTGCTGACCAGCGCCCGTCACCTGGATCGCAACATCCAGATGCTCGAGCGCGGCGGTCAGGGCCCGGATCACCCGGTGCACCCAGCCATCGCCGAAACCCGCTACATCAAAAGCATCACCTGCCGTCTGCTGCCAAACAGCTGATTGGTCAGTAAAAACGGGGGGCCCAAGGGCTCCCCGTTTGTTTTTGGGCGGTGCAAGGCCGTCTGTTTCACTTCAAATCCAGCCGACTCCTACAATTAACTTCCTACAGTCTTGCAGGAATTTTCCGCGCACCTGTTAATTAGCGAAAAACAACTGACAAGTTTGTACAAGGGGCGAGATCGCTCCGACAAAATTACTGGATTTTTCCTACTTAATCTCCACTTGCCATTAATCGATTACAAACTATTATTGAGTTGTCACCACGAGGTGGCATTCAATCTTAATGAACAAGGAGTTCATACTATGAAAGCAATTACTCTGGAAACCAACAAAATCGCAAACCTCGCTTTTCTGGTTGCGCCTAAAGCCCGCTAAGTAAGTCAGGACGCTGGGGAGTGCCGGCACCCCAGCGTCCATCAGCCCTTTCCAGAGTGAAGCATTGAACATGCACATCAATCCGTACTTATTTATATTGCCGCGCACGCCCGGACAAATCGTCTGGAACTATAAAGAACACACTCAACACGAACTTGATCTTGATTACGCTTCAAGACTGGCGAAACTTATCGACAACCCGAACGCATTCGACAGTCGCAACATAATAGACATACAACTATTAAGCGTGGGAATTTTAACCATTGCAAAAATAGACAACCCGCCTTGGGGCTGGGATGAGTTATCCAAGATATTTCATATAGGTACGCAGAACATTCCCTGCGAAGCGACACCCAAGAATATTAATGAATGGTCCAGACAATATCTGGATCATTGCAATGACGTACTGAGCAAACCACCGCCCGATAAAGAACGCCCCACACTGGAAGGCGCGCGACGCATCGCGCTGCCGGCGCCTGCCGTGCTAAGCAACGACCGCTTGGGAAACGTCCTGCGCCAGCGCAAAACCAGTCGTTCCTTTACCGGTGAAGCGGTCACGCTGAATGACGTTTCCACCCTGCTCTATCTTTCCCTCGGTTATCTGCACGAACGCCAGCAGGATCGTGACAGCAGTATCGCCCTCGGGCTTGATGCCCGTCGCAGCAGTCCTTCCGGCGGCGGTTTGAATGCGTGCGAAGGTTTTGCGCTGGTGCAGAACGTCAGCGGCCTGAAACCCGGCATCTACGCCTATAACCCGGTAGAGCACGCCTTGAGCCTTATAAACCCGCTGCCCGACTCGGCGCTGGGTCAACTGCTCGGCGGACAACACTTCATCAACAACCTGCCGCTGGGCCTGTTCATTACCGCGCGTTTCGACAAGCTCTGGTGGAAATATGAACACTCACGCGCCTATCGCATGGCGTTCGTGGAGGCTGGGCACTTGTCGCAATCCTTTCAGTTGGTTGCCACGGCCCTCGGTCTCGGCACTTGGCTGACCGGCGCGTTCTCTGATGATCAGGTTGAAGCCCTGCTGAAAATTACCGGCAGCGCGGAACAACCGTTGTTCTTCGTCGGTTGCGGCGCCAGCGACGGTCAAGCGATGTGTCAGGAAATGCAGGCGCTGTTGCTGGAGGTGCAAGCATGAACGCAATCACCTCCGACCAACTGGAAGCCTCAGTGTCATGGGCGCACAAGTTCACCCTCGATGACTGGAACGGCCGCGCATCGGTGCGCACTTCTCAACACACCTATCAATTGCCGGATGACCTGCAAGAACAGCTGAAAACCCGCCACTGGTTTCCTCCGGCCTTTTTGCCGTACCTCTCACATCCGGCCATTCGCGCTGCTGGCAGCGAGGTCATACAACGGCTGACGGCCAATCATCTGGTGCATTTCCTCGACTACACCACGCTGCTCGAGCACCGCATCGTCAACCGCGCCGTGGAAACCATCGTCCACGGCGAGTTGCCTGCCTTCGTGCCCTCGCGCATGAAAAACGCGGCGCTGCAGCTGTACACCGACGAAGGCTATCACGCGCTGTTCTCCAATCAACTGGCCGAGCAGATCGCCAGCCAGTACGGCATTACCGAGCGCCCGGTGATGCCCATGCGCATTACCCAGTTGAACACTGCGATTACCCGTGTGCCCGAGACGGATCGCCCACTCGCGTGGTTTCTGCTCGGTTTCGTCTCGGAGACGATCATTGCCCGGGAGTTGCTCGAGGTTTGCCGTGACACGCTGGTCTCCAGCGTCAGCGACATGCTGCGCGATCACCTCGCCGACGAGGCCCGTCACAGCCGCTATTTTTCAGAAGTGTTCCATTACCTGTGGCTGACCCTGAACAGCCGTCAGCGCACCTTCAGCGCCAGAATGCTCCTGGAGTTCCTGCGAATCTTTTTCGAAGTCGACGAGCGCTGGCTGAAACAGAGCCTGCGCAGTGTCGGGATTGCCGACGACGTCATTCGCAAAATCCTCGACGGATTGATCAGCCCCAGAGCCAGTCGTCAGCGCACCAGGGCCGGGGCGAAGGCAACGCTGGAGGCGATGACAAAAGCAGGATTTTTTGCCCTCATCAATAACCGCAAACTGTTCGCCAAGGCAGGCCTGGTCGATGAATAGAGGAAAAGCCGCAGTGACCGCCGGGCAACGCCGCGGCGCGGTCAGTCTGCTGATGGCGATGGTGCTGCTGGGAGTGTTTCCGCTGGATGTGCTGCTGCCATCGTTTCCGGCACTGGCCGAGCACTTCCGCACCACTCCGGCCAATATTGCGCTGTCGATCAGCCTGTTTGCGGTGGGCATCGCTTTTGCGCAACTGCTGATCGGGCCGCTGTCGGATGCCATCGGGCGCAAGGGTTTACTGCTTGTGGGCATGAGCATTTCGATGCTCGGTGCCCTCGGTTGCGTAAGCACCAGCGATTACACGCTGTTCCTGATATTCCGCGTGATGCAGGCCCTGGGCTGTGGCTGTTTCGTGTTGTCGCAAGCCTTGGTGCAGGATCTGTTCGAAGGCGAGCAAAGGGATCGCCTGCGAATCCTGATGGTCACCGCCTCTGGGATTTTCATCTCGGTATCACCGCTGGCCGGCACCTTCCTGCAGGCCACGCTTGGCTGGCGCGGCAGTTTCTGGGTGTTTATCGGGTTGGCCGCCGTGGTGCTGATCAAGGCGTGGCTGTTTCTGGACAGCAGCCGGCCGGCTCACAGCGGCGCTCGCCCCGGCTTCATTCGCTCTTATCGGCGAGTGCTGGGCGACTTCGAATTCGTCAGCTACTGGCTGATATCCGCCTTCGCCTTCGCCTGCCACTTTTCCTTCATCGTGATTTCACCGTTGATCTTCATGGATCAACTGCAAATGGCGCCTTATGACTTTTCACTGATTCTATTGATCTACGGCGCGGCCTACATTGTCGGAGGGCTCGTCGCCACAGTCCTCAGCCGGCGAATCAAACCCGGCCAGCAAATGCTGGTCGGGCTTGGCCTGATCCTGCTGTCGGGGCTGGCGATGCTGTACCTGTCGTCGAACTTCGCGTTGACGTCAGCGACCGTGCTGATTCCGATGCTGATCTGCACCGCCGGCACCACCATCGCGCGCCCGGCCGCCACGTCGAAAGCCATGGGCCTGTTTCCCGAGCTTGCCGGTACCTCGGCGGCGGCGGGCAGCACCCTCACTTTTATCTGCGGCGGCCTTATCAGCGCATTGATCAGCCTGAGCCCGGCCAACCTGCAAGCCACGCTGGGTTACAGCTTTGTCCTGCTCAGTGGCGTGGCGCTGGCGTTGAACAGTCGGATCAGCCGTCGCGCCAGAATCCATGAAAGCCATGCCATGACGCAGCCGGGCGGTGATTAAAGCTGCCGGTCGTCATGCCACACACGCCGTCGGCACTGGAACAACACTTTGCGCCATTCCCTCCAGACGCCAGCGGTGTAGAATCGGCAGATTCATCGCCATTCATCCCCGGCGGGTTTATGAGCTCAGGCTGAGACCAGCGGCGATCCCGCAACGTCATCGGCAACTTCCGGACACACGGCCATTTCTGAGTGTTCCAGAGGACAATAGAAGCTCACTCCCATTTAGTACCTGATTAGCCGCCCGGAGTGCTCCATGCCAGATTATCGCTCGAAAACATCCACCCACGGCCGCAACATGGCCGGCGCCCGCGCACTGTGGCGCGCCACGGGGATGAAAGATGACGACTTCAAAAAGCCGATCATCGCCATTGCCAACTCGTTCACCCAGTTCGTACCGGGCCACGTGCATCTGAAGGATCTGGGCCAACTGGTCGCCCGCGAAATCGAACGCGCCGGTGGTGTAGCGAAAGAATTCAACACCATCGCCGTGGATGACGGCATCGCCATGGGTCACGACGGCATGCTGTACTCGCTGCCGAGCCGCGAGATCATCGCCGACTCCGTCGAATACATGGTCAACGCCCACTGCGCCGACGCCATCGTGTGCATTTCCAACTGCGACAAGATCACCCCGGGCATGTTGATGGCTGCCTTGCGCCTGAACATTCCGGTGATCTTCGTTTCCGGCGGCCCGATGGAAGCCGGCAAGACCAAACTCGCCTCCCACGGCCTCGACCTCGTCGATGCCATGGTGATCGCCGCCGACGAAAGCGCTTCTGACGAGAAAGTCGCCGAATACGAGCGCAGCGCCTGCCCGACGTGCGGTTCGTGCTCCGGCATGTTCACCGCCAACTCGATGAACTGCCTGACCGAGGCACTGGGTCTGGCATTGCCGGGCAACGGTTCGACCCTCGCCACCCACAGCGACCGCGAACAGTTGTTCCTGCAGGCTGGCCGCACCATCGTTGAGCTGTGCAAGCGTTACTACGGCGAGAACGACGAATCGGTACTGCCGCGCAACATTGCCAACTTCAAAGCGTTCGAGAACGCGATGACGCTCGACATCGCCATGGGCGGTTCGACCAACACCATCCTGCACTTGCTCGCTGCCGCCCAGGAAGCCGAGATCGATTTCGACTTGCGCGACATCGACCGTCTTTCGCGCAGCGTTCCGCAGCTGTGCAAAGTCGCGCCGAACATCCAGAAGTACCACATGGAAGACGTGCACCGTGCTGGCGGCATCTTCAGCATCCTCGGTTCGCTGGCCCGTGGCGGTCTGCTGCACACCGACCTGCCGACCGTGCACAGCCGCAGCATGGAAGAAGGCATCGCCAAGTGGGACATCACCCAGACTGACGATGAAGCCGTGCACCACTTCTTCAAGGCCGGCCCTGCCGGTATTCCGACGCAGACGGCGTTCAGCCAGTCGACCCGTTGGGAAACCCTCGATGACGACCGTGAAAACGGCTGCATCCGCAGCGTCGAACACGCCTATTCGCAAGAAGGTGGTTTGGCCGTGCTGTACGGCAACATTGCTCTCGATGGCTGCGTGGTGAAAACCGCCGGTGTCGACGAGTCGATCCACGTCTTCGAAGGCAACGCGAAGATCTTCGAAAGCCAGGACAGCGCCGTACGCGGCATCCTCGCTGACGAAGTGAAGGCTGGCGACATCGTCATCATTCGCTACGAAGGCCCGAAAGGCGGCCCGGGCATGCAGGAAATGCTCTACCCGACTTCGTACCTGAAATCCAAAGGTCTGGGCAAAGCGTGCGCCTTGCTCACCGACGGTCGTTTCTCCGGCGGTACGTCCGGCCTGTCCATCGGTCACGCTTCGCCAGAAGCAGCGGCCGGCGGCGCGATCGGTCTGGTGCAGGACGGCGACAAAGTGCTGATCGACATTCCGAATCGTTCGATCAACCTGTTGGTCAGCGACGAAGAACTGGCGGCACGCCGCGCCGAACAGGACAAGAAAGGCTGGAAACCAGTCGAGATTCGTCCACGCAAAGTGACCACCGCCCTCAAGGCCTACGCCCTGCTGGCGACCAGCGCCGACAAAGGTGCGGTGCGTAACAAAGCGATGCTTGACGGGCTGTAAGCCTTAAACGTCGAAAAGAAAATGCCCCGCCTGAGTGCGGGGCTGATCGTTCCCTGTAGGAGCTGCCGAAGGCTGCGATCTTTTGATCTTGCCCTTAAAACAAGATCAAAAGATCGCAGCCTTCGGCAGCTCCTACAGGGGATTACTGGATTTCTTCAGGCTTGACGATCACCCAGTTCTTGTCCGCCGTCACCGGCAACCCTTCCTTCGCCTGCGCCGCTGCGTGTTTGGCCATCATGCCGTTCAACTGCGTCATGTACTTGTCCTTGCGGTTGATCCACAGGTGAATCCCGCCCTTCGCCACATCAACATCGTGGAACAGCATGTAACCGTCGCTCGTCGGCGTATCGCCACCGACCAAGACCGGTTTTTTCCACTCGTCGATGTAAGTGAGGATCGCCGCGTGCTTGCCGGCCATCCACGTCGCCGGCGTCCACAAGTACGGCGTCAACTCCAGACCCAAATTGGCCTTCTCGTCATATTTACCGGCGGTGATCTGCTTGCGCGCGGTGGTCAGTTCGTTGGTCTCGCGGTTTTTCAGCAGCGTGGTCACACCGATAACGTTTTGCGGTTTAACGTTGTAGCCGTACTTCGGATCCGCCGCGACCATGCGCACCAGTTCCTCGGAAGCCGCGGTCATCACGTAAACCTCGATGCCGTTCTCCATCAGCTTGTTGTAAAGCTCAACCTGGCCGGTGAAGATTTTCGGCGGCTGCACGTCAAGTGTTTTGACCACATCGCCTTCGTAATAAGTCGCCGGCACCGGTTTGCCCGAAGCCATCAACTCATCGACGTAGCCTTTGAGTTCCTTGAGCGTAAAACCGGAGAACACCTGCGCCACCCACGGGTAGCAGACCATGTCGTCGACTTCACAGAGGCGGTAGTAGTAACTGAACAGGCTTTCCTTGTGGTCGGCGGTGTCCTTGAACGGCATCAACTTCAGGGAGGGGTCGAGTTTGTCGCGGGTGATCAGGCCCTTGTTTTCCATGAACGGCAGCAAGGATTCTTCGAGGTCGTAGCGGTAACTGGTGTTGTCCATGTCGAACACCGCGTAGTTACCCTTGTTGGCGTTGGCCGCGATCATCGCGTCCAGCGCTTTCGCCTGATCCGCCGGCCAGTGTTTCAGGTCGGTGGCGAAAGCCTGAGAGGCCAGGCCCATGCCCACAGCCAGTGCGACAGCCAGAAATTTCGGTGCGAATTTCATCGACGCTTTCTCCCTGATGTAAAAGCATCGACGCTAACAAATGTGTATGACAGTCCTCGTCTGTCAGCGACCGCCCACGCCGCTATTTGCGCCAGATGCATTGCCGAGAGCGACAAGCGCTTATTCCAAAAACGACGGACGCCCGAAGATTTCGGTATTAAATCATTGCAAATCAAGCTGTTAGGCTTGCCGGTTCGCAGCAGCCCCGGAAGGCTGTTGGCAAAGTCTTTCTGGAGTTCTCATGAACCTACCGTTGATTCTCAACCTGCTGGTGTTCCTCGCCCTGCTGTTCGGTCTGGCACAAACCCGCCACACCACGTGGAGCCTGGCGAAAAAAGTCCTGCTCGCACTCGCTTTGGGCGTGGCTTTCGGCGTGGCGCTGCACACCGTTTACGGTGCCGGCAACCCGATTCTGAAAACCTCGATCGGCTGGTTCGATCTGGTCGGCAACGGCTACGTGCAGTTGCTGCAAATGATCGTTATCCCGCTGGTGTTCGCCTCGATCCTCAGCGCCGTGGCGCGTCTGCACAATGCGTCGTCGCTGGGCAAGATCAGCTTCCTGACCATCGGCACGTTGCTGTTCACCACCGCGATTGCGGCGCTGATTGGCATCGGCCTGACCAACCTGTTCGGCCTCACCGCCGAGGGTCTGGTCGCCGGCACCCAGGAAATGGCCCGTCTGCAAACCATTCAGACTGACTACGCCGGCAAGGTCGCCGACCTGAATGTGCCGCAACTGCTGCTGTCGTTCATCCCGCAAAACCCGTTCGCCGACCTGGCCCGGGCCAAACCGACGTCGATCATCAGCGTGGTGATTTTCGCCGCATTCCTAGGGGTTGCCGCGCTGCAACTGCTCAAGGATGACGTCGAAAAAGGTCAGAAAGTGATCAACGCCATCGACACCCTGCAAGCCTGGGTGATGCGTCTGGTGCGTCTGGTGATGAAGCTGACCCCGTACGGCGTGCTGGCGCTGATGACCAAAGTGGTCGCCGGTTCCAACCTGCAGGACATCATCAAGCTCGGCAGTTTTGTCGTGGTGTCGTACCTCGGTCTCGGCCTGATGTTCGTCGTACACGGTTTGCTGGTGTCGGCGGCCGGGATCAACCCGCTGCGTTTCTTCCGCAAGATCTGGCCAGTGCTGACGTTCGCATTTACCAGCCGTTCGAGCGCGGCGAGCATTCCGCTGAGCATTGAAGCGCAGACCCGTCGTCTGGGGATTCCGCAGTCGGTGGCGAGTTTTGCTGCGTCGTTCGGTGCGACCATCGGCCAGAACGGTTGCGCCGGTCTGTACCCGGCGATGTTGGCGGTGATGGTGGCGCCGACCGTTGGCATCACCCCGCTGGATCCGCTGTGGATCGCGACGTTGGTGGCGATTGTGACGCTGAGTTCGGCCGGTGTGGCCGGTGTCGGTGGCGGCGCGACGTTCGCGGCGCTGATCGTGCTGCCGGCGATGGGTTTGCCGGTGTCACTGGTGGCATTGCTGATTTCGGTTGAACCACTGATTGATATGGGGCGTACGGCGTTGAACGTGAGTGGCTCGATCACGGCGGGTGCGATTACCAGTCAGGTGATGCAGCAGACTGATAAAGAACTGCTGGATGCCGATGAGCATGCGGAGCTTGCTCAGGCCTGATGTAAAGCAAGATCAAAGGATCGCAGCCTTCGGCAGCTCCTACAGGGGGAACACGGATACCGTGTAGGAGCTGCCGCAGGCTGCGATCTTTTAAGTCTTCTCCCAGACTTCGAAGTTGTACGCGGGTTTGTCGCCTTCAGCCGGATTCGGCACATTCGACACCAGCTTCCACTGCTCCAAATCAAACTCCGGAAACCACGCATCCCCTTCCGGGCTCAACGCCACGCGCGTCAGATACAGACGATCCGCCTGCGCCAGCCCTTGCGCGTACAACTGCGCGCCACCAATCAGCATCAGCTCATCAACGCCCTGCTCTTTCGCCCATTCTTCGGCGCGAACCACCGCTGCTTCCAGCGACGGATACACCTCGGCACCTTCCAACACCAGATCGGCCTGACGGCTAACGACGATGTTCAAGCGCCCCGGCAACGGGCGGCCGAGCGAATCCCAGGTCTTGCGACCCATGATGATCGGCTTGCCCAAGGTCGTGGCCTTGAAGTATTTGAAGTCCCCCGGCAGGTGCCAGGGCATGCTGTTGTCGACGCCGATCACGCGGTTTTCACCGAGGGCTGCGATCAGGCTGAGGGGGAGTGATTTAGTCATGCCGGCGAGGATACCAGAGCCGCGCTTACCCCGATAAGCGCCACAGCGGTTATGCTCAGCGCTGGATTAAGCGACGGGATGCCGCGTGACTGAACTGACTCCACTGCAAAACCTCTGGCTCACCGAAACCGTGCGCCTGCGCGAAGAACACGCAGGCCCGCTGGAAGATCTGGAAGCCAATCGACTGGCGCGCGCGGCCGGCGGCGATCTGCCGAGCCGCATTCAACGCCGCGCGTTATGGCTGGCAGAACGTGACGGGCTGACGGCAGCACTTAAACACTGGCTGCAAGGCGCGCGTCTGGCGCTGGTGTTGCTGATGATCTTCGCGGTGCTGAGCGGCGCCGGTCTGGCCTTCGCCGCACTCGGCCAGACGCCGGTCAATGTGTTCTGGGCCTTGGGCAGTCTGCTCGGGCTGAACCTGATTTTGCTGCTGAGCTGGTTGCTGGGCTTGATCTTTGCCGGCGAACACGGCGCCACGCTCGGACGATTGTGGTTATGGCTCAGCGAGAAAATGGCCCGCGACGCCAAAGCCGCGCAACTGGCGCCCGCCCTGCTGCTGATGCTGCAACGCAAGAAACTCAATCGCTGGGCGCTCGGTACGCTGGTCAACGGTTTGTGGTTGCTGGCGATGCTCAGCGCGCTGATTCTGCTGCTGACGCTGATGGCGACCCGGCGCTACGGCTTCGTCTGGGAAACCACGATTCTCAGCGCCGACACCTTTATCCATGTCACCCACGCGCTGGGGTATCTACCGTCGCTGCTCGGCTTCAACGTGCCGACGGTGGAGATGATCCGCGCCAGCGGCGACGGTGCGCTCGACATCGAAAGCGCCCGTCAGGCCTGGGCGACCTGGCTGGTTGGCGTTTTGGTGGTGTACGGCGTGCTGCCGCGTCTGCTGCTGACGCTGTTGTGTTTCTGGCGCTGGAACAGCGGCAAAACCGCGCTGCGTCTGGACTTGAACCTGCCCGGCTACGCGCAATTGCGCGAACGTCTGATGCCGACCAGCGAACGCCTCGGCGTCAATGATCCGGAGCCTGCGCATTTGCATCGCGTCGAAAGCAGCGTCGGCGAACTCGCCAGCGAAGGTGCGCTGCTGGTCGCCATCGAACTCGACGAACAACGCCCATGGCCGCCCGCGCTGCCGAAAAATGTCAGCAATGCTGGCATCCTCGACAGCCGCGAATCACGCCATAAACTTCTCGAACAACTCAGTCGCTTCCCGCCGGCACGTCTGGCGATTGCCTGCGACCCACGGCGCTCACCGGATCGTGGCAGCCTCGCCTTGATCGCCGAACTGGCGCGCAACGCCGGAGAAACCCGCGTCTGGCTGCTGCAAGCGCCGCCCGGTGAAGCGCTGGATGCTGAACGCCTCGGCGACTGGCACATCGCGCTGCAACAGCTTGATCTGCAGTTTGCCGATTGCGCGCCGTTGAACTGGCTGGAGACTGGCCATGACTGATGCCTGGAAAGCGCCGCTGAAACTCGCCGTGGTCGGCCACACCAACGTCGGCAAGACCTCACTGTTGCGCACGCTGACCCGCGATGTCGGTTTCGGCGAAGTCTCCCATCGCCCGAGCACCACACGGCATGTCGAAGGCGCGCGGTTGTCGGTGGACGGCGAGCCGTTGCTCGACCTCTACGACACGCCGGGGCTGGAAGATGCCATCGCCCTGCTGGATTTTCTCGAACGTCTGGAACGCCCAGGCGAACGCCTCGATGGCCCGGCGCGGCTGGCGCGGTTTCTCGACGGCAGCGAGGCGCGCCAGCGTTTCGAGCAGGAGGCGAAAGTGCTGCGGCAACTGCTCGCCTCCGACGCCGGTTTGTATGTGATCGACGCGCGCGAACCGGTGCTGGCCAAGTACCGTGATGAACTGGAAGTGCTCGCCAGTTGCGGTAAACCGCTGCTGCCGGTGCTGAATTTTGTCAGCAGCGCCAACCATCGCGAGCCGGATTGGCGCGAGGCGCTGGCGCGGCTGGGGCTGCATGCGTTGGTGCGTTTCGACAGCGTGGCGCCGCCTGAAGATGGCGAGCGGCGGCTCTATGAAAGCCTTGCGCTGCTGCTGGAAAATGCTCGTCCGCAACTGGAACGGTTGATTGCTGATCAACAGGCTCAGCGCCTGGCGCGTCAGCAAAGTGCGGCGCGGTTGATTGCTGAATTGTTGATCGACTGTGCGGCGTGCCGGCGCAGTGTGGTCAGCGAAGCTGCGCAGGAACAGCAAGCCATCAGCGAACTGCGCAAGGCTGTCCGTCAGCGCGAGCAGAAGTGTGTTGAGGCGTTGCTCAAGCTGTATGCGTTTCGTCCGCAGGATGCGGCGGCGAGTGATTTGCCGTTGCTCGATGGGCGTTGGGGTGATGACCTGTTCAACCCGGAAACCTTGAAGCAACTCGGGGTGCGCGTGGGCGGCGGGATTGCTGCGGGTGCGGCGGCGGGGGCTGGGGTGGATTTGCTGGTTGGCGGGATTACCCTTGGCGCAGCGGCGTTGGCGGGGGCGATTGCCGGGGGTGCGCTGCAAACGGCGCGCAGTTATGGCAGTCGGTTGCTCGGCAAGATCAAAGGGCAGCGTGAGCTGACGGTGGATGACGGGGTGTTGCGACTGTTGGCGCTGCGCCAGCGGCAGTTGGTGTTGGCGCTGGATCAGCGTGGGCATGCGGCGATGGATGCGGTTCAGGTGGCGACACCGCAGGATAAGACCTGGCGCGAGGGCAAGTTGCCGGAGGCGCTGAACAAGGCGCGGGCGCATCCGCAGTGGTCGTCGTTGAATCCCCAGGCGAAGTTGAATCAGGCCGAGCGGCAGGAGCAGATCGAGTCTTTAGCCAAAGAGTTGTAGCGGCTGATCTGGCGCTATCGCGAGCAGGCTCACTCCTACAGTGGATCGCGTTCACCTTGTAGGAGTGAGCCTGCTCGCGAATGCAGCACCTCGGTTCAAGCGATTACGCAGCCAGCAGCCGCGCCGCTTTCTCTTTCAGCACACCCAGATCCATCACCGGCACCGCCATCTCCTTGGCCAACTCATCCCACTGCCGCATCCGCAAACTGACCGCACACAACGGATCCCGCTCAAACACATCCGCCTCCGCCTCGGTCATCACCCCACCCTGATACTCCAGCGTCCGCCGGCTCGCCTCACTCAACCGCTCAAAATACCCCGGCTCACGCAACGTCAGATACCGCTTGGCCTGCACGTGATATTCCACCAGCCGCGCCAGCCGCTCACTGAAACCGGCCTCGCGCAAATAATCCGCACCCAGCCGTTCATGGCTGACCACGCCATAGCCGCCCATGTTCTCCGCGCCTTCGCCACACAAATGACCGATGTCATGGAAGAACGCCGCCAGCACCACTTCATCATCAAAACCCTCGGCGATCGCCAGTTCAGCGGCCTGGGACATGTGCTCGATCTGCGACACCGGCTCGCCGATGTAATCGCTGGAGCCAAAACGCTCATACAGCGCGAATACCGTGGCGACGGTTTGTTCGTGACCTGTCATCAAATTTCCTCCAACAACTGTGCAACGTTGCGTTCGGCCATCGCCGGGCCGACGCTCATGCCGACGCCGGTGTGCATCAGCGCCACACTCAACCCCGGTGCCGGGCGCAGCAACGAAAACGGCCCCGGCCCCCGAGAACCATAGACGCCCTGCCAGCGCTCGACCACTTGCACCTTGCAGCCCAGCGTCTGCTCGGCCAGCTCGATCATCCAGTTGTCCACTTGCTCGGCATTGAACGGTGAAGCGTCGCTGCCGTAATGGTGCGAGTCGCCGATGATCAGTTCGCCGTAGGGCGTCGGGCTGATCAGCAGGTGGATGCCGTTGTCGTGCAGGTGCGGTTGCTCACGGAGGATTTGCGCCTGCACCGCCGCCGCTTCCGGCAGATCGGCGAAGGCGCCGTAGTGCACGCAGCTCAGGCCGGTGAGCAAGGCGTGTTGCAGATTCAGATTGATCTGCGGTTTGGCGCGGAGCATTTGTAGACGGCAGATTTGCGGGTCGAGCGCGGCGATTGGTTCGGCCAGCAGGGTTTGATAATCGTGGCCGGAGCAGACAATGATCTGCTTCGCGGTAAACGTGCCGGCAGTGCTGTGCAGGTGACCGGGTTCGACGTCGCGCACCAGCGTCGAGAAGTGGAACTCTACGCCGAGGTCGCGGCGCAGGTATTCGATCAGTGCAGGAATCGCTTCGCGAGAGTAAAGCTGTTGATCGTCGAGGCCATGAAGCGCGGCGCGGTGATGGCGGAACTGGCCGTTGTAGAGATCGCGCAGCGCGGCGCCGCGTAGCAGGTCGACGTTGTAGTTGTGTTCAATGGCGCGAGTGGCGCAGAAGGTTTCGAGCAGGTGTTCTTCGGCTTCGGTTCTGGCGAATAGATACGAGCCGTTGCGCTTGGTTTGCAGGCCGGCGAGTTGCGCCCAATCGCCCCAGATCTCGCGGCTGGCCTTGGCCAGTTCGAGCATCGGGCCGGGGGGCTGGCCGGTGACTAGGGCCTGGCCGAAGTTGCGCACCGAGGCGCCGAGGGGCGTGGCGGTGCGTTCAAAAACGGCGACCTTGAGGCCGCGTTTGGCGGCGGCGTAGGCGTGCGATAAGCCGAGAATGCCGGCGCCGACGATGAGCAGGTCTTTGTGGTGTTTCATGAGGCTACCTCGATGATCGTTCCCACGCTCCGCGTGGGAATGCAGCCAAGGACGCTCTGCGTCCATAGTGACGCGGAGCGTCACGGGATTCATTCCCACGCGGAGCATGGGAACGATCAGTGTGGGAGCGAGCTTGCTCGCGAAGGGGCCCTGTCAGTCGATAAAGATCTTACTTGGCAGCCACTTTCTCGGACTTGCCGTCATAACGCTTGCGCCACTCGGTCAGGATCTCGTCGCGATTTTTCGAGGCCCAGGCAAAGTCGTTCTTGATCAGACGCTGCTCATAATCCGCCGGCAATTCGGTCTGCGGCTTGGCGATCCCCGGCTGCGCTAGAACCGCGAAGTTCTCTTTGTACAGATCCATCGCCTCAGCACTCGCCGAGAAGTCAGCCAGTTTCTTCGCCGCTTCTTCATGCGGCGTGCCTTTGATCACCGCAGTCGCTTCGATCTCCCAGCCCAGACCTTCTTTCGGCAGGATGATGTCCAGCGGCGCGCCCTGACGCTTCAGCTGTACCGCCGGGTATTCAAAGGAAATCCCGATCGGGAACTCGCCCGCCGCTGCCAGTTTGCAAGGCTTGGAACCGGAGTGAACATACTGGCCAATGTTCTGATGCAGGCCATCCATGTACGCCCAACCCTGCTTCTCGCCGAAGGTTTGCAGCCAGGCGCTGACGTCGAGGAAACCGGTGCCGGACGACGCCGGGTTCGGCATAACAATCTTGCCCTTGTACTCAGGCTTGGTCAGATCCTGCCAGCTCACTGGCTTGGTCAAACCCTGCTTCTCGGCTTCGACGGTGTTGAAGCAGATGGTCGCGGCCCAGACGTCCATGCCGACCCACGCTGGCGGGTTGGCGGCGTCGCGGTAGTTCGCGCCGATCTTGCCGAGATCCTTCGGCGCGTAGCTTTGCAGCATGCCTTGCTGATCAAGAATCGCCAGACTGGAAGCCGCCAGGCCCCACACCGCGTCAGCCTGCGGACGGGCCTTTTCGGCGAGCAATTTGGCGGTGATGATCCCGGTGGAATCGCGTACCCATTTGATCTCGACGTCCGGGTTGGCTTTTTCGAAGGCTTCTTTGTAGGACTTCAGTTGCTCGGCTTCGAGGGCGGTGTACACCGTCAACTCGGTTTTTGCCGCGAAGGCATTCAGGCTGAAAGTAGCGAGCACAGCAGCGGCCAGGGCCAAAGGCTTGAACATGATCGGTATCCTGTCTTTTGAGTTGAGGGTGTGAATCAGTGACCGGGCGCGGTTTGCCGCCAGGCTTGAGAACGGCGCAGCAAGCCGCGCGACGCCCACGCCAGCAGCAAGGACACGCCCGCCGAGGTGAACAGAATCAGGGTCGACATCGCCGCCGCGCCGCCAACGTTGCCGGCGTCATCCATGTTCAGCACTGCGACCGCCGCGAGGATGGTGTCGGGGCTGTAGAGGAAGATCGCGGCAGAAACCGTGGTCATCGCCGAGACGAACAGGTAGCGCACGATGTCGAGCAGCGCCGGCAGGCAGATCGGTACGGTGACGCGCAGGTAATGCCGATACAGCGGCGCCTTCAGCGACAACGCGGCGGCTTCGAACTCGGCGTCGAGTTGGCGCAGCGCGGTGGTCGCGGTCATTTGTGCGGTGGTCAGGTAGTGCGCAATGGTGCAGACGATCAGCAGCGTCATCGTCCCGTACAGCACATGCAGCGGGTTACCCGTGAGGTTGAAGAAGAAGACGTAGCCGAGACCGAGCACCAGCCCCGGCACCGCCATCGGCACAAAACTGAGCATGCGCAGCGCCAGGTTGAGGCCGCGCTGATCGCGGGTTTTCTCCATCAGATAAGCGCCGGTGAAGATCAGCACGCTGCCGATCAACGCCGTGCCCAGCGCCATTTTCAAACTGTTGCTGTAAGCCAGCCAGCCACCGCCAGCGGTTTCGTTGAACTGGTAATGATTGAGCGACAGCGACAGGTTGTACGGCCAGAACTTAACCAGCGACGAAAACACTGCCATGCCGAACACCAGAATCAACGCCGCGCTGATCAACAAGACAATCGCCAGATAACAGCCATCGCGCAGTTTCGACGGCGCCGGTTTGAACACCTGCGCCCGACCGCTCATGGAGTCACCGTGACGCCGACGCAGCCAGGCATCGACACCGAAGCTGAACAGCGCCGGCAGCAACAGCACCATGCCAATCAACGCGCCGCGGCCGAATTGTTGTTGGCCGACCACGGCTTTGTAGGCCTCCAGCGCCAGCACTTGATAGTCGCCACCGACCACTACTGGCACACCGAAATCGGTGATGGTCAGGGTGAACACCAGACAGAACGCGGCGAACACAGCCTGGCGAGTCGCCGGCCAGGTGATGCTACGAAACGCCTTGGCCGGACTTGCACCCATGCTCGACGCGGCATCGAAAAGGCGCGCATCGGCCAGCGACAATGCCGATAGCAAAATCATCAGCGCATGGGGGAAGGTGTAAATCACCTCGCCCAGCACAATCCCCCAGAACCCGTAGATGTTGTCCGAGAGCAGCCCGCGCAACATGCCTTGGTTGCCGAACAGATAGACCAGCGCAATGCCCGGCAGCATCGACGGCGCCATCAGCGGCAACAACGAAATCCCGCGCCAGATGCCCTTCGCCGGAATCATCGTGCGTTGCAGCGCGTAGGCAAACAGGTAGGCCAGCGGTACGACGATGGCCGCAACGCTGAGGGACACTTTCAGACTGTTGCCGAGCAGCCAGTGGAAATTCTCGCTGCTCACCATCTCCTTCGCCGCGAGCCAGCCACCGCCCTGCCCGGCCTCATTGCTGAAGCCACGCCAGAAGATCGCCAGCAACGGCAGCAGCACCGCAATACCGAGCAACACCAGCAGGAGGACTTTGCCGCCGACGACAAAAATTCGGTCGCCGATCTCGGCTTTCGAGGACTGTCGCACCTGCTTGTGCGGTAGCGGCAGCGCGAGGTTGCTGTTCATCAGGCAAACACCTGCAGGCTGCGCGGCGGCAAGGCGACCATGATTTGCTGGGCGCCGAGACGCGGCATGGCTTCCGGCGCGAGTTCGGCGAGCAAGGCGTGGCCCGGCAGCTGATCGAGTTCGAAGCTCATGCGGCAGCGGTTGCCGAGGAAGGTGATTTCGCGGACTTTGGCCGGGAACAGGTTCTCTTCGTGCACCGGCGGGTTGACGTTGATCGCTTCCGGGCGGCAGAACAAACGGCCCGAGGCGCGCTGGACGCTGCCGTCGCTGAGGCGCAGGTTCATCCCGCCAACTTGCGCATGGCTGTCGCTGCTGCGCTGGAACGGCAGCCAGTTACCCTGCCCGACAAACTCGGCCACGAACGGCGTGGCCGGGCGGTTGTAGATTTCCTGCGGGGTGGCGTACTGCTCGACGCGGCCGTTATTCATCACGGCGATGCGGTCGGCCATCAGCATGGCTTCGTCCTGATTGTGCGTGACCATCAGCGTGGTGATGCCGAGGTTGCGTTGCAGTTGGCGCAGTTCGGTGCACAGATGCTCGCGGACGCGGGCGTCGAGGGCGGACATCGGTTCATCGAGCAACAGCAGCGAGGGAGCTGGTGCCAGAGCACGGGCCAGTGCGACACGCTGCTGTTGGCCGCCGGACAATTGGCCGGGGTATTTTTTCTCGCTGCCGATGAGGCCGACCAGTTCCAGCATCTGGCCGACGCGACGGCGCACTTCGTCGCGACCGCTGCCGGCGAGGCCGTAGGCAATGTTCGCTTCGACGGTCAGATTGGGGAACAGCGCGTAGGACTGGAACAGAATCCCGTAGTCGCGAGCCTGCGGGGCGAGGTGCGAAACGTCGCGATCGCCGAGGTACAGCTCGCCGCTGTCCTGTTTCTCCAGACCGGCGATGCAGCGCAGCAACGTGGTTTTGCCGCAGCCCGACGGGCCGAGCAGGCACACCAGTTCACCGGCGGCGACGTCGAGGGAGACGTTATCCAGCGCAGTGAACGCGCCGAAGCGTTTCTGCACGCCGCGCACTTTCATCGGCGCACCGGAGTTGGTCAGGGCAGTTGCGATGGCAGGATTCATGGACAGACCTCATCAAGCAGATGGGGCCAATCCTAGAGTTGTAATGCGTCCGTCATGTGGCAGTGAGGCAAAAACTGCTGATAGTGGTATTCAGGGATTTTGGTTCAGAAGAGATCGTTCCCACGCTCCGCGTGGGAATGCAGCCCGGGACGCTCTGCGTCCCAAAGCCGAACGCGGAGCGTCCGTAGAGGCATTCCCACGCAGAGCGTGGGAACGATCATCTGCTAGGCCGGGGACATTTCTTGGGCCAGGCCTAGGAACGCCGCAGGCAACCGCGCGCCCTTGCGCTCTTTCAGGCAATAAAGGTACTCAGGAATCTGCGGCGCATTCTCGATCGTCAGCACGCGCAATTGCGGATCATGCGGCACTTCCTGCCGGGCAATGATGCTGATGCCGATATTGCGCAACACCGCCTCCCGAATCGACTCCCGGCTGCCAATCTCCAGCAACGGCCCGTAACTCACCCCGGCAGTCGCCAGCAACTCTTCGGTCAACCGCCGCGTGGTCGAACCCGACTCGCGCATCAACAACGTATGCCCGGCCAACGCGCTCAACGCCACATGCTCCTGCACAGCCAGCGGATGATTGCGATGCACCGCCAGCACCAGCGGATCAGTACCGAGTACCCGACGAATCAACCGCGCGTCATCCAGCAATTGCGATGACGCAGCGATATCCACCCGATAGTCCTCCAGCGCTTCCAGCACCTGCTGCGAATTGCCGATTTCCACCGACACTTCCACCTGCGGCAAGCGCTCGCGAAAGGTCTTCACCAGATCGAGGATGTAATACGGCGCCGTGGCGGCGATGCGCAACGTGCCCTGCACCTGACCGCTGTTGCGCAGGAAAAACTCGATGTCGGCTTCCTGCTGCAACAGCGTCTTGACCATCGGCAGCAACCGCGCGCCTTCATCACTGACGCTCAGGCGCCGGCCGCCACGGTAGAACAGTTCCACCGAATACTGACTTTCCAGATTACGTATCTGGGTGGTCACGGTCGGTTGGCTGAGGCCGAGTTTTTTCGCCGCCAGCGTGATGCTGCCCAGGCGGGCGACCATGTAAAACGCTTTCAGCTCGGCACTCAGCACAACCTTTCCTCACTCTATTTGCGCAGCAGGCGCAAACCGTTGAACACCACCAACAGGCTCACGCCCATGTCGGCGAACACCGCCATCCACATGGTGGCGAGTCCGGCGAAGGTTACCGCAAGAAAGATCGCTTTGATCACCAGCGCCAGCGCGATGTTCTGTTTCAGGATGCTGGCGGTGTTGCGCGACAGGCTGATGAAGGCCGGAATCTTGCGCAGATCGTCATCCATCAGGGCGACATCGGCGGTTTCGATCGCCGTGTCGGTGCCAGCCGCGGCCATGGCGAAACCGATCTCGGCGCGGGCCAGTGCTGGCGCGTCGTTGATGCCGTCGCCGACCATACCCACACGATGGCCCTGCTTGTACAGATCTTCAATGGCTTGCAGTTTGTCGGTTGGCAGCAAATCACCGCGAGCCTCGTCGATGCCGACCTGCGCGGCAATCGCCTGAGCGGTGTGGACGTTGTCGCCAGTGAGCATCAGGGTTTTCACCCCGAGTTCATGCAACTGACGGATTGCTTCGCGGCTGGTTTCCTTGACGGTATCGGCCACGGCGAACAGCGCCAGCGGGCCGGAGCTGTCGAGCAGCAGCACCACGGATTTACCCTGTTTCTCCAGCGCGAAGAGTTTTTCTTCCAGCGCTGGCGAGCACAGGCCGAGTTCTTCGACCAAGCGATGGTTGCCCAAGTGGTAGGTCTGGCCGTTGATGTCGCCTTTGACGCCACGCCCGCCCAGCGCTTCGAAGTTATCCACAATCAGCGCGGCAAAGTTTTTATCCACAGCGGCGTTGGCGATGGCCAGCGACACCGGATGGTCGGAACGTCCGGCCAAGGCAGCGGCGATTGCCGGTGCCGTGGCATCGGCGGTCGCGTCGAGGGACAGGTAATCGGTCTGCACTGGTTTGCCGTGGGTGATCGTGCCGGTTTTATCCAGCGCCAGATAATCGAGCTTGAAACCGCCCTCCAGGTACACGCCGCCCTTGACCAGAATGCCTTTGCGCGCCGCTGCGGCGAGGCCGCTGACGATGGTCACCGGGGTGGAAATCACCAGTGCGCATGGGCACGCAACCACGAGCAAAACCAGCGCGCGGTAGATCCAGTCGAACCACACGGCGCCCATGAACAACGGCGGAATGATCGCCACGGCCAAGGCAAACACGAACACCACAGGCGTGTAGATTTTCGAGAATTGATCGACGAATCGTTGGGTCGGTGCGCGCGCCCCTTGGGCCTGTTCGACGGCGTGGATGATTCGCGCCAGCGTCGAGTTGTTCGCCGCAGCGGTGACCGCGTATTCCAGCGAACCGGCCTGGTTGATGGTGCCGGCGAAGACTTTGTCGCCGACGGTTTTTTCCACCGGCAGGCTTTCACCGGTGATCGGCGCCTGGTCGATGGTCGAGTTGCCGCTGAGCACTTCACCGTCCAGCGCAATACGCTCGCCCGGTTTCACTCGCACGCGGGCGCCGAGTTCGACGCTTTTCACATCCTGTTCGATCCAGTTCCCGTCAATCTGTAACACCGTGGCTTGCTCCGGTGTCATCTGCATCAGGCCGCTGATCGCATTGCGCGCACGGTCAAGCGAACGCGCTTCGATCAGCTCGGCGACGGTGAACAGGAACATCACCATCGCCGCTTCCGGCCACTGGCCGATGAGGATGGCACCGGTCACGGCGATGCTCATCAGCGCGTTGATGTTGAGGTTGCGGTTCTTCAGGGCGATCCAGCCCTTTTTGTAGGTGGTCAGGCCACCGCTGAGGATCGACACCAGCGCGATGATCGCCACCACCCAAGTGGGTGCGGCGTTGGTGAAGTGGATGACTTCAGCGGCGAGCGCACCAATGCCGGACAACGCCAGCGGCCACCAGTGTTTTTTCACTGGCGCCGGGGCTGGCGAATCGACGCCCGCCTCCAGCGGCTCGGCGTGCATGCCGAGGGATTTGATCGCTTCGGTGATAGGCTCGGTGCCCGGCAGATTGTGGGTCACGCCGAGTACGCGGTTGATCAGATTGAATTCCAGTTGCTGCACGCCGGCGAGTTTGCCGAGCTTGTTCTGGATCAGCGTCTGCTCGGTCGGGCAGTCCATCGCCTCGATGCGGAAACTGCTCAGCCGCGCATCGGCACTGGTTTTCTCGCTCAGTTGCACCAACGCCGGCGCGGCGGCTGTCGACGAGCAGCAAGAGTCTTCGTGCGCATGAACCGGTGCCGGCGCTGCAACTTTCGACCCGCAGCAAGAATCGCCGCCCTGTGAATGCTTATGCACAGGCTGCAATTTATGACTGTGATCGTGGCCGTCGCCGGGCTTGTGGGTGTGCTGGGAATCGCTCATTGGTCGCGTCCATGAAGGTGCCTGTTGCCAAGTAAAGACCCTGTAGCCACTATAGGGTCAAGCACCCTTTTGGAGATTGCCGTCATGAAGATCGGAGAACTGGCCAAACTCACCGACTGCGCCGTGGAAACCATCCGCTACTACGAGCGTGAAAACCTCCTGCCGGAACCGGCCCGCAGCGACGGCAACTACCGCGTCTACACCCAGGCCCACGCCGAACGCCTGACCTTCATCCGCAACTGCCGCACCCTCGACATGACCCTCGAAGAAATCCGCAGCCTGCTGGCCATGCGTGACAGCCCGCAGGATCAGTGTGAAAGCGTGAATACGCTGATCGACGAGCACATTCAGCATGTGAAGGCGCGGATTGATGGGTTGTTGGCGTTGCAGACACAACTGCTCGACCTGCGCCAACGCTGTGGCGAAGGGCCGGGCGCGGATCAATGCGGGATTTTGCAGCGCTTGGAGGTCAGCGGCGGAGTGGTCGCCACCGAAGTCGAACACTCCCACGTAGGCCGCAGCCACGGCCACTAAAGAACACCACAAAACCCCTGTAGGAGCTGCCGAAGGCTGCGATCTTTTGATTTTGCTGTTTATAAGATCAAAAGATCGCAGCCTTCGGCAGCTCCTACAGGGGTTCAGATCACCTCAAAACTCACTTCCGTGACGACGCCCGGGTTCCAGTAAAAATTCGGACTCAGCCGCGCCCCCAGATAAATCACGTATCGCACCGTCACCCTGCGCCCGACATGCGCCTGATAAACCTCAGGCGCGATGTGAAACGCCATCGTCTGCTTTGGATTAACCGCCAATCGACGCTGACGCTCGACCCAATGATCCGGCGATTGCGTCCAGAGTATTTCGATGCCGTAACAGGCGCGCAGGTTTTCAATCGGCTGCAGGCTTACGGTAACGCCATCCGGGAACGCGGCGGCTTCCAGCACGTCATTGGCCACGCCTTCCACCTCAAGCGCAGGCTTGCGGCCCAGCTCTGGGGCGACAAAGACTTTCTGCGCAGGTGAAGGTTTTGCACCTCCGGCTTGCGGAAGGTGAAAGAAAACCACCTCGACTTCGAGGCCTTCCAGGCGCTTGAGCTCGTTGTCCGGGATAGCAATCGGAATCCAATAATCCTTGCTGTTCACCACAACGTCTGCCGATTGAAACGACGGAGTACCGTCCAATGCCAGCCACTCCGCGCGAAGCGTGTCGCCAATGAGGATCTGCGGCGAGGAAGGATCCACCAGCGCGTACGTTGAAGCGATAAACGGCGAGCCCGGGCCAATGATTTCCAGCGGAATGACAGCGCCTTCGGGCTCGGATTTGCCGAACTCGAAATAGCGGTTTTCCTTTAAGTAGAAGTAGGCGATCAGCGGCGCCTGCAATGCCGTTGCTTTCGCTGTCAGTGGCGCCTCGGTCGAAATGCCAGAGCCCGCATTGCCGCCATCGAAAAACCCGCCTGTGTCTGCCATGACTGTTACCTCGCTTAGGAGGCCGTCAGCTAATCACGGGACGCGGCAGGTCGGCTACTGTCAGAAATGACAGTGGAAAAAGCACATCAGCAGAGTTTGAACGCTATCCCCTGTAGGAGCTGCCGCAGGCTGCGATCTTTTGATCTTATAAACAGCAAAATCAAAAGATCGCAGCCTTCGGCAGCTCCTACACAGGGATATTGCGTATTGTTTTTTAGACCGCCATTGGCGCGGTCATTGGCGCGTGGTGTTCGTAGCCTTCCAGCGAGAAATCGCTCGGCTCGACCAGTTCCAGCCATTCCGGCTGGTACACGCCAGTCTTGGCAAACTCCGGCACACGATCGGAGATTTTCAGTTTCGGCATGGCGAACGGCTCGCGCTTGAGCTGTTCGTTGAGCATGTCCAGGTGGTTCTCGTAGACGTGCGCATCACCGATGAAATAGGTGAACCAGCGCGGCGTGTAGCCGGTCAGGCGACCGATCAGGCTCAGCAGCGCGGCGCCTTCGGTAAGGTTGAACGGCGTACCCAGGCCCAGATCGTTGGAGCGGATGTAGAGGGTCAGGGAGATTTCCTTGGTCTCGACATTCGGGTGGAACTGGTACAGCAGGTGGCACGGCGGCAGGGCCATTTCATCCAGCTGAGCGACGTTCCAGCCGTGGAACAGAATCCGGCGGCTGCCCGGATCCTTGATGATCGTGTCGACGCACTGACGCACCTGGTCGATGGCTTTGTACAGCACCACGTAGGCCTGGCCGTCTTCTTCGCCCTGAGCGATCTGCTTGTAGCCGTTGCTCAAGGTTTGTTCGATGGCGGCGCTGTTGCTCAGCGGGATCTGCTTGTACGCCGGCCATTTGCGCCATTGCACGCCGTAGATTTCGCCGAGGTCGTCGTCGCCCTGACGGAACGGGTTGGCCAGCCACTGCGCGTTTTCGTTGGCGTTCTGATCCCAGACCTTGCAGCCCAGCGCGCGGAATTCAGCGGCGTTGTTCACGCCACGAAGAAACCCGCACATCTCGCCGATGGCCGATTTGAAGGCCATTTTGCGCGTGGTGATCGCCGGAAAACCTTCCTGCAGATCGAAACGCAGCATCGCACCCGGGAAACTGATGGTGTTGATGCCGGTGCGGTTGGCCTGTTTGCTGCCGTTCTTAATGACGTGCGAGACCAGTTCGAGATATTGCTTCATGAGTTACCTGTGTCCTTTGAGCCCCGACGTCGCGCGCCGGGGTTCGTAGTTTAAGCCGTCGGCGCGAGCGGTGCTGCCGGTGCGCGACGATAGGCCAGCCAGATCAGGAACAGCCCGCCGACGATCATCGGCACGCAGAGCACCTGGCCCATGGTCAGCCAGTTCCAGGCCAAGTAGCCGAGTTGCGCATCCGGCACGCGGACGAATTCGACGATGAACCGGAAGATGCCGTAGAACAACGCGAACATGCCGGAAACGGCCATGGTCGGACGCGGCTTGCGCGAGAAAATCCACAGGATCAGGAACAGCGCCACGCCTTCAAGCGCGAACTGATACAGCTGCGACGGGTGACGCGGCAGTTGCGCCGGATCGCTGAATGGCGGGAAGACCATGGCCCACGGCACGTCGGTGGCTTTGCCCCACAATTCGGCGTTGATGAAGTTACCGATGCGCCCGGCGCCCAGACCGATCGGCACCATTGGCGCGACGAAGTCCATCAACTGGAAGAACGACTTGCCGTTGCGCTTGCCGAACCACAACGCGGCCAGCATCACCCCGATAAAACCGCCGTGGAACGACATGCCGCCCTTCCACACTTCGAAAATCAGCGTCGGGTTGGCCAGATAAGCGCTCAGATCGTAGAACAGCACATAGCCCAGACGTCCGCCGACGATCACGCCCATCGACATCCAGAAGACCATGTCGGAGAGTTTCTCCTTGGTCCAGGTCGGGTCGAAACGGTTGAGCCGGCGCGACGCCAGCAGCCACGCACCGCCGATGCCGATCAGGTACATCAGACCGTACCAGTGGATTTTCAGCGGACCGATGGCCAGGGCCACCGGGTCGATCTGCGGGTAAGGCAGCATTGCGACTCCTCGTTAGAGTTGAAACCAAAATTCCCGGGCGACGCTGCCACCTCAGGATTAAGCCAGGATTGCGACGCGGTTAAAGCAGGAAGCTCAAACCCACGCTGAACAGCAAAGCGGCGAACAGCCGTTTCAGCAAGCGCGGCGACAATCGGTGCGCCAATCGCGCGCCGATGCGGGCGAAAACCATGCTGGTCAGGGCGATGCCCAACAACGCCGGCAAATACACAAAACCGAGACTATGCGGTGGCAACAACGGATCGTGCCACCCCAGAATCATGAAACTTAAAGCACTAACCAGCGCGATCGGCAGACCGCAGGCCGAGGACGTCGCCACCGCTTGCTGCATCGGCACACTGCGCCAGGTCAGGAACGGCACGGTCAGCGATCCGCCGCCAACGCCAAAAATCGCCGAGGCCCAACCGATCACACCGCCGGCCACGGTCAGACCGAATTTGCCCGGCACGGTTCGACTGGCCTTGGGTTTGACGTCCAGCGCCAACTGCACCGAGATCACCAACGCGAACACGCCGATGATCTTTTGCAGGTGCGGCCCGGAAATCGCCTCGGCCGTCACTGCACCAAAACCGGCGCCAAGCAGGATACCCACGGCCATCCACATGAAGATCGGCCAGCGCACTGCGCCTCGACGATGATGCTCACGCACGGCGTTGACCGAGGTGAAAATAATCGTCGCCAGCGAAGTGCCGACTGCCAGATGCGTGAGGATCGACTGGTCGAAGCCCTGCAAGGTAAAACTGAACACCAGCACCGGGACAATAATGATCCCGCCGCCTACCCCGAACAGCCCGGCCAACACGCCAGCACAGGCGCCCAGCGCCAGATAGAGCAGAAATTCCATGTCCCTCTCCCAGACGCATCCCGAAAACCGGAGCGGCATGGTAACGGATGCATGGCCTTCGGCTCCACTTACGATGGATGCACGGGCGCTGGATGCGTAGAGTGAGCAAAAAACACACAAGGATCACCTTATGTGCCTGATTGTTTTCGCCTGGCGCCCGGGCCATGCCCAGCCGCTGATCGTCGCGGCCAACCGTGACGAATTCTACGCCCGACCAAGCCTGCCGCTGGCGCCATGGCCCGAAGCGCCGCACGTGCACGCGGGGCGCGATCTTGAGGCTGGGGGCACCTGGCTGGGGATTGGCGCTAATGGGCGCTTTGCGGCGTTGACCAATATTCGTGATCCGCAGCAGCCGCCGGCGCGTAAATCGCGAGGGGAACTGGTGGCGCGGTTTCTGACCGGTGATCTGTCGATTGATGATTATTTGATCGATGTGGTTGGGCGTTCGGCGGAATACGCCGGGTTTAACCTGCTGCTCGGCAACAGCCATGAGTTGTGGCATTTCAATGCAAGGTTGTCGGAGCCGGTGATGTTGGCGGCTGGCGTTTACGGGTTATCCAATGCGGGGCTGGATACGCCGTGGCCGAAGTTGCTCAGGGCCAAGGCTGCGTTGAGTGCAGTGCTGGATGATCCGCAACCAGAGCTTTTGCTGGGGTTGTTGAGTGATGCGCAGGTTGCGCCGTCGGCTGAGCTGCCGGATACCGGTGTGGGGATGGCGACGGAGACTTTGTTGTCGAGTGTGTTTATTGCCAGCCAGAGTTATGGGACGCGGGCGAGTACGGCGTTGGTGGTGCAGGCGGATGGGACGCGGCGGATGGTCGAGCGGAGTTTTGGGCCGTATGGCGGGCATTTGGGCGAGGTGGAGATTGTTGTTTAGCGGTGTTTGAACTGACGCCTTCGCGAGCAAGCCCGCTCCCACATTCGACCACATTCCAAGATTAGAACGCGGTCAAATGTGGGAGCGGGCTTGCTCGCGAAGAGGCCCTCAAGGTTTTAGAGAGCCTTGACGACCGCCGGCGGATTCATCTTCGACAACCCAAGGTTTTTCAGCGCCAATTGCAGCGAGCTGTGGATAACTTGCGGGTTGTCGATGGTCATCAGTTCAGCCAGCAAATCCTTGGCCTTGCTCAAATTCACCTGACGCAACATCCACTTCACCTTCGGCAAGTTGGTGGCGTTCATCGACAAACTATCGAAGCCCATCGCCATCAACAGCACCGCCGCCGCCGGATCACCGGCCATCTCGCCGCAGATACTTACCGGTTTGCCTTCCGCATGCGCATCACGCACCACGGTTTGCAGGGCTTGCAACACCGCCGGATGCAGGTAGTCGTAGAGATCGGCCACACGCGGGTTGTTGCGGTCAACCGCCAGCAAATACTGGGTCAAGTCGTTGGAGCCGACCGAGAGGAAGTCGACCATCCGCGCCAGTTCCTTGGTCTGGTACACCGCGGCCGGGATCTCGATCATCACGCCAATCGGCGGCATCGGCACGTCGGTGCCTTCGTCGCGCACTTCGCCCCAGGCCCGATGGATCAGGTGCAGGGCTTCTTCGAGTTCATGGGTGCCGGAGATCATCGGCAGCAGAATCCGCAGGTTGTTCAAGCCTTCGCTGGCCTTGAGCATCGCGCGGGTCTGCACCAGGAAGATTTCCGGGTGGTCGAGGGTGACGCGGATGCCGCGCCAGCCGAGGAACGGGTTGTCTTCCTTGATCGGGAAATACGACAGCGACTTGTCACCGCCGATGTCGAGGCTGCGCATGGTCACCGGTTGCGGGTGGAACGCGGCGAGTTGCTCGCGGTAGATCGCCAGTTGTTCCTTCTCGCTCGGGAAGCGCTGGTTGATCATGAACGGCACTTCGGTGCGGTACAGGCCGACACCTTCGGCGCCACGCTTCTGCGCCCGCGCCACATCGGCGAGCAGACCGGTGTTGACCCACAGCGGCATGCGGTGGCCGTCGAGGGTCACGCACGGCAGGTCGCGCAGGGTATCGAGGCCCAGCGCCAGTTGTTTCTCTTCTTCGACGACTTCGGCGAACTGCTTGCGCAGCACTTCGCTCGGGTTGGTGTAAACCTCGCCGCGTGTGCCGTCGACGATCATTTCGATGCCGTCGACCTTGGCGTACGGCAGGTCGACCAGACCCATCACCGTCGGAATGCCCATCGCCCGGGCAAGGATCGCCACGTGCGAGTTACCCGAACCGAGTACCGAAACCAGACCGACCAGCGTGCCTTCCGGCACCTCGCCGAGCATCGCCGGCGTCAGTTCTTCGCTGACCAGAATGGTTTTTTCCGGGTAGACCAAGTTCTGCTGACGCTCTTCCTGCAAATAGGCGAGCAGACGGCGACCGAGGTCTTTGACGTCCGAGGCACGCTCACGCAGGTAGGCGTCGTCCATCAATTCGAAACGGTTGACGTGCTCAGTGACCACCTGACGCAGCGCGCCCTGAGCCCATTGACCGGTCTTGATTACGGTGGTGATTTCGCTGCCCAGCGAGGCATCGTCGAGCATCATCAGGTAGACGTCGAACAGCGCGCGCTCTTCCGGGCGCAACTGCGTCGCGAGTTTGGCGGACAACGCGCGCATGTCGGCGCGCACGCCTTCGATGGCGGTCTTGAACAGCGCCAGCTCGGCGTCGATGTCAGTAATGTTTTTATCGGGCACCACGTCGAGATCGGCCGGCGGCAGCATGACCACCGCCGTACCAACCGCCGCACCCGGTGAACCCGGCACGCCGACGAACTTGGCTTCCTGAATGCCCTTGCCCTGACGGCCCAAACCACGGATCGAACCGGTGGCCTCAGCGTGGGCGATAACGCCGGCGAGCTGCGCGCTCATGGTCACGAGGAAAGCTTCTTCACCTTCGTCGAACTGGCGGCGTTCTTTTTGCTGGATGACCAACACGCCGACGACGCGGCGGTGGTGAATGATCGGTGCACCGAGGAACGAGGCGTAACGCTCTTCACCGGTTTCGGCGAAGTAGCGGTAGCGCGGGTGAACAGACGCGTTTTCGAGGTTCAGGGGTTCTTCACGCGTGCCGACCAGACCGACCAGACCTTCGTTGGGTGCCATGCTGACCTTGCCGATCGAGCGCTTGTTCAAGCCCTCGGTGGCCATCAGGACGAAGCGGTTGGTCTCGGGATCAAGCAGGTAGACCGAGCAGACCTGGCTGCCCATGGCCTCTTT
>NZ_JBIUVN010000004.1:0-93581 GCF_044742965.1 Pseudomonas sp. NPDC087804
AGCGATCGTGATGATCGGTGAGATCGGCGGTTCGGCTGAAGAAGAAGCGGCTGCCTACATCAAGGCACACGTGACCAAGCCGGTTGTTTCCTACATCGCTGGTGTGACTGCTCCTCCGGGCAAGCGCATGGGCCATGCTGGCGCAATCATCTCTGGCGGCAAAGGCACTGCAGACGAGAAATTCGCTGCACTGCAAGACGCAGGCGTTAAAACCGTGCGTTCGCTGGCAGACATCGGCAAGGCCCTGGCCGAGCTGACCGGTTGGGCTGTCAAGTAAGCCTCGCGCTTAACTGACGCTTCACCAAACAAAGGCCACCTTCGGGTGGCCTTTGTCGTTTCTGGCGTATGAGATTTATGTGGGCTCTTGTGGCGAGGGGATTTATCCCCGATGGGCTGCGAAGCGGCCCCAAGAATCTGAACTGGAATAACCTGACTTATCGCGGTCGAGAGCATTGGGGCTGCTGCGCAACCCATCGGGGATAAATCCCCTCGCCACAAGTTTCGGCGGGGAAACTGGTATTTGGTTTGAACAACAAAGCACTGGATATGAAAAATAGATACGTAAACGCGACACAGAAACGTCGCGTATCGGATAGTTCGCCCTCTAACAGTGCGTTTGCAGGCCAAATTCGTTAGGCTAGCAGCCATTTTTGCGTCTGCCGCCCACAAGGCATGCAACGCGCTTTAAGGGTCAGTCCCATACGGATCGACAGCATTTCCCTAATTACACAGGGCAATCCCCCTCTAAATTCCGATTCAGTAGTGTGGTATTACCTTAATGAAAGTTTTGAAAGGTCAGGACATCCTGGCACTTGGCTTTATGACATTTGCCCTGTTCGTTGGGGCCGGCAACATTATCTTCCCGCCTATCGTTGGCCTGCAGGCCGGACCTCACGTCTGGATGGCTGCGCTGGGTTTTCTGATCACCGCCGTTGGTTTGCCGGTGATCACCGTCGTTGCACTGGCCAAGGTCGGTGGGTCGATGGACGCGCTGAGCAGCCCGATCGGTAAAGTCGCGGGCGGCATTCTTGCGGCTGCGTGCTATCTGGCCGTCGGCCCGCTGTTCGCCACTCCGCGTACCGCCACCGTGTCCTTCGAAGTCGGTTTGGCGCCGTTGACCGGCGAAAGCCCGCTGGCACTGTTCCTCTACAGCTCGGTGTACTTCCTGCTGGTGTTCTTCATCTCGCTCTACCCGGGCCGTTTGCTGGACACTGTTGGCCGTTTCCTCGCGCCGCTGAAGATCATCGCGCTGGCCGTGCTCGGTATCGCTGCATTCGCCTTGCCGGCGGGTGACGTCGGCCACGGTACGCCGGAATACGTCGCGGCACCGTTCTCCCAGGGCTTCATCAATGGTTACCTGACCATGGATACCCTCGGCGCGCTGGTGTTCGGCATCGTCATCGTCAACGCGATCCGCTCCCGTGGCGTCGAGTCGCCGAAGTTGATCACCCGTTACGCGATCATCGCCGGTTTGATCGCCGGTGTCGGTCTGGCACTGGTCTACATCAGCCTGTTCCGTCTGGGTTCCGGCAGCCATGAAGTGGCCGTCGGTGCAACCAACGGCGCGGCGGTCTTGCACGCTTACGTGCAACACACCTTCGGTTCGCTGGGCAGCGGTTTCCTCGCGGTACTGATCTCGCTGGCGTGCCTGGTGACTGCAGTAGGTCTGACCTGCGCCTGTGCCGAGTACTTCAGTCGTGTGCTGCCACTGTCGTACAAGACCCTGGTGATCATCCTCGCGGCGTTTTCGCTGCTGGTGTCCAACCTCGGTCTGACCAAGCTGATCGCGTTCTCCATTCCGGTGCTGACTGCTATCTACCCGCCGTGCATCGTGTTGGTGGCGCTGAGCTTCTGCAAAGACTTCTGGCATGAACACGGTCGTATCCTCGGCCCGGTGATGCTGGTGTCGTTCCTGTTCGGCAGCATCGACGCACTGAAAGGCGCTGGTCTGGCTGACTGGATGCCGACGCAGCTGTCGCACCTGCCGCTGAGCGAGCAAGGTCTGGCGTGGCTGGTGCCGTGTGTGATGACTTTGGTGGTTGCAGTGGTGTGTGATCGCCTGCTGGGCAAGCGCAGCGAAGCGGTTGCCTGAGGTTGGCTGACCCGCCATAAGCAGGTCTTCAACGCTTAAACAGAAATGCCCCGTATCAATCGATACGGGGCATTTTTTATGGGCGTCAGGCAGTGTCTTTTTCCCTGAACCATCGTCGAAGGGTTGCATCGCTTTTTGTAGGAGCAGAGCTTGCTCGCGAAAGCGATCTGACATTCAACATTGATGTCGACAGAAACGCCGCTTTCGCGAGCAAGCTCTGCTCCTACAAGTTCACGTATTCAAGGGAATTGCATGTCGTTCATCCAGGCCAATCTGATCCACTTGCTCGCCGCGTGCTGGTTTGTCATCTGCTGGGGCGGTTATACCCGTTATGCCACGTGGAAGGGCCGCGACACCGCGTGCCTGGCCAGCGTGCTGCACTTGTACCGAGAAGACTGGATGCGCCGCATGCTCTTGCGTGACAACCGCATCGCCGACGCCAGTGTGATCGGCAATCTGGAGCGCAACGCCTCGTTTTTCGCCTCGAGCACGCTGATCATCCTAGCCGGTATTCTCACCGTGCTCGGCGCCTCCGAGCGGGCGGTGTCGTTGCTGGCGGACATCCCGATGGTGCAGCAAGCGTCGCAGGGCATGTCGGAAATCAAATTGCTGTGCCTGGCGATGGTGTTCGTCTACGCCTTCTTTACCTTCAGTTGGTGCATGCGCCAGTACAACTTCGCGGCGGTGCTGGTCGGTTCGGCGCCGATGATCGGCGAGCGTCATGTCTCCGAACAGGAGCGTAAAGCGTTCGCGGCACGGGCGGCGCGGGTGATTTCGATGGCGGCCAACCAGTTCAACTTCGGTCTGCGTTCTTACTACTTCGGCATGACCATGCTCGCGTGGTTCGTCAGCCCGTGGCTGTTCATGTTGTTGAGCACTGGCGTGGTGCTGGTCTTGTACCGTCGCGAGTTTCATTCGGACGTTCTCGACGTAATGGTCTATACCCCTACAGAGGCGCCCATTCCCGAGGCGAACAAAGAGGCCGCTTGATGAGTATTCCGTTCTGGTGTGTGTTTATCAGCGCTTTGCTGATTTATGTGGCGCGTATGCCGGTGGCCAAGGCGATGAAAGAGCAGGGCGGTTACAACAACCACTTGCCGCGCCAACAACAGGCGCAACTGACCGGATACGGCGCGAGGGCGCTGGCGGCGCATCAGAACAGTATCGAAGCGTTCATGTTATTTGCCGTGGGTGTGTTAATGGCGCACACCACGCAAACGGTAGGATGGCTGATCGATACATTGGCGATCATCTTCGTCATCGCCCGCATGGTCTATTTGTGGTTCTACCTGGCTGATCTGCCAGCGCTGCGTAGCCTGGTCTGGTTCGTTGGCTTAGTGTGTTCGCTGTTGCTGATGATTAGTCCGACTTTTAGAACCCTTTTGCTCTAAGCGCCATTGCCGTTAAATCCCAGACAAAAGAAAACCCGCACTTGGCGGGTTTCCTTTTTCAGCGGTAAAAAGCAGATTATTGCTTTTTAGCAGCTTCGTCTTGCGCAGCAGCGTTCGATTCAGCCTGAGCTTTGGCAGCTTCGGCGTTTTCTTTCGCAGCGTCGTTCACTTTATCCTGAGCTTTGTTCATGTCTTGCTGAGCTTGTTCAGCATGTTGGTTGGCATCTTGAGCTTTGTCCTCGGATTTTTTATCGCAGGCAGCGAGACCGAGGGTAGCGGTCAACATCAAGGCAATAGCAAAAGTCTTACGCATGGGGTGTTTCTCCTTATGGAAAATAACTACTGGCCTTAAGAGCTTTGCGCTACAGGTTAAGTTCCTCATTTGTTTCAGATATATAAGTTTGTTTTGCCACGGAACTTTTGGCCTGTTGGCTACTACTGGCCAATGGCTTTAACGAGAGTAATTATCATATGGCTGAAAACCCCGTTTTTGAGCGCGCGACGCGATTTCTTTCGGCGTTAAGACACTGTCAGGTACTGGGTTTGCGGGTACATGAAGCCTCCAGCGAAGGGCTTACGGTGATCCTGCCTTACAGCTCACGAATTGTCGGAAATCCGCAGACCGGCGTGATTCACGGCGGGGCAATCACCTCGTTGATGGACACCGCTTGCGGGATGTCGACATTGTGCGTGTTGCCGGAATTCGAAGTCTGCCCGACCCTCGATTTACGCATCGACTATATGCACGCCGCCGAACCGAACAAAGACGTCTATGGCTTCGCCCAGTGCTACCGGGTAACCACCGATGTGATCTTTGCACGCGGTTTCGCCTATCAGGACGATCCTGCACAACCCATCGCCCACGTCGTTGGCACCTTTATGCGCATGGGCAAGGGCCTCAAAGGCACCAAAGGCTTCGGCGGCGTGATCAAGGGAGCAGGGCAATGAGCGATGATCTGAAACAGCAACTGCAACTCGCTCACGCTCAAGGTGATTACGCGCCACTGTTGAAACTGATTCCCTACGCGGGTTTGATCGGCGTCGAATGTTCGCGGGTCGGTGATGAATTGCTGTTCAAGTTGCCAGCGAACAAGGACAACATTGGTAACCCTTTACTGCCCGCGATCCACGGCGGCGTGATTGCCGGGTTCATGGAACTGGCTGCGGCGCTGCACCTGTTGATCTTCACCGAAGCGCCGGGCGTGCCGAAGATTATCGATTTCTCCCTCGATTACCTCCGCGCCGGGCAATTTCGCGATACTTGGGCCAAATGTCAGGTGTGCCGGCAGGGGCGTCGCGTCGCCAACGTCGCAATCACGGCGTGGCAAAGCACCGAAGGCGAGCCGATTGCCACCGCTCGCGCGCACTTCAAAATTGATGAGCCCTTGAAATCCTGAACAGCGCCCCAAACTCAGAGAACAACCCGCCGCCGACCATTTCGGGTCGCGGCCACTGCCATCTGATTGGAGTTTGATGACCATGAGTGTGGAAACTCAAAAGGAAACCCTGGGCTTCCAGACCGAGGTGAAGCAACTGCTGCACCTCATGATCCATTCGCTGTATTCCAACAAGGAAATTTTCCTTCGCGAATTGATCTCGAACGCCTCTGACGCTGTCGACAAGCTGCGCTTCGAAGCCCTGGCCAAGCCAGAGTTGCTCGAAGGTGGCGCTGATCTGAAAATCCGTGTGAGCTTCGACAAAGACGCCAAGACCGTCACCCTCGAAGACAACGGTATCGGCATGAACCGTGACGATGTGATCACCCACCTGGGTACCATCGCCAAATCCGGCACTGCCGATTTCATGAAAAACCTTTCCGGCGATCAGAAGAAGGATTCGCACCTGATCGGTCAGTTCGGTGTCGGTTTCTACTCCGCGTTCATCGTTGCCGACCAGGTTGACGTGTACTCACGTCGCGCCGGTACTCCAGCCAGCGAAGGCGTGCACTGGTCGTCGAAAGGCGAGGGCGAGTTCGAAGTTGCGAACATCGACAAGCCAGAGCGCGGCACCCGTATCGTTCTGCACCTCAAAGCTGCTGAAGACGAATTCGCCGATGGCTGGCGCCTGCGCAACATCATCAAGAAGTACTCCGATCATATCGCGCTGCCAATCGAGCTGCCGAAAGAAGTGGCACCTGCTGAAGGTGAAGAAACACCAGCGGCCGAGTGGGAAACCGTCAACCGCGCCAGCGCCCTCTGGACTCGCCCTCGCACTGAAGTGAAGGACGAGGAATACCAGGAGTTCTACAAACACATCGCTCACGACTTTGAAAACCCGCTGGCCTGGAGCCACAACAAAGTCGAAGGCAAGCTCGAATACAGCTCGCTGCTGTACGTGCCGGCCCGCGCACCGTTTGACCTGTACCAGCGTGAAGCGCCGAAAGGCCTGAAGCTGTACGTGCAACGCGTGTTCGTCATGGATCAGGCCGAGTCGTTCCTGCCGCTGTACCTGCGCTTCATCAAAGGCGTGGTCGATTCCAACGACCTGTCGCTGAACGTGTCGCGTGAGATCCTGCAGAAAGACCCGATCATCGATTCGATGAAGACCGCGCTGACCAAGCGCGTGTTGGACATGCTGGAAAAACTGGCGAAAAACGAGCCTGAGCAATACAAAGGCTTTTGGAAGAACTTCGGTCAGGTCATGAAAGAAGGCCCGGCAGAAGACTTCGCCAACAAGGAAAAAATTGCCGGTCTGCTGCGTTTCGCATCGACCAACGGCGACGACGGCGAGCAGATCGTCGGTCTGGCCGACTACCTGGCCCGCGCCAAGGAAGGTCAGGACAAGATCTACTACCTCACCGGCGAAACCTACGCGCAGGTCAAGAACAGCCCGCACCTGGAGGTCTTCCGCAAGAAAGGCATCGAAGTGTTGCTGCTGACCGACCGCATCGACGAGTGGCTGATGAGCTACCTCAGCGAATTCGACGGCAAGACTTTTGTCGACGTGGCACGCGGTGACCTCGATCTGGGCAACCTGGACTCGGAAGAGGACAAGAAAGCTGCAGAAGAAGTCGCCAAGTCCAAAGAAGGTCTGGTTGAGCGTCTGAAAACCGCGCTGGGCGATTCCGTGGCCGAAGTCCGGGTTTCTCATCGTCTGACCGATTCGCCAGCCATCTTGGCCATCGGCGAGCAGGATCTGGGTCTGCAAATGCGTCAGATCCTCGAAGCCAGCGGGCAGAAAGTGCCGGATTCGAAGCCGATCTTCGAATTCAACCCAAGCCACCCGCTGATCGAGAAACTCGATGGCGAGCAGAGCGAAGAGCGTTTTGGCGACCTGTCGCACATCCTCTTCGATCAGGCAGCCCTGGCTGCCGGCGACAGCTTGAAGGATCCGGCCGCTTATGTGCGCCGTCTGAACAAGCTGCTGGTTGAGCTGTCGGTTTAACCAAGTCGTAGAAAAACCCGCTTCGGCGGGTTTTTTCATTCTGGTGTTTAGCAAATCAGGAGTCAGAAATGAGCCAAGTCACAGTACGTTCCGTGGTCTATCAGATTGACGGCCAGCCTTATGAAGGTCGTCTGGCGTTCGACGCCGAGCACAAAGGCGCGCGTCCGGGTTTGTTGATGGCGCCGAACTGGATGGGCGTCAGCGCGGGCGCGGAAGAAATCGCCAAGTCGGTGGCGGCCAAGGGCTACGTGGTGTTGATTGCTGACGTCTATGGTCAGGCCGTGCGTCCACAGAACGCTGATCAGGCGGGTGCGGCGATGATGCCGCTGAAGGATGACCGTGCGTTGCTGCGCAAGCGAATGCAGGCGGCGTTCGAGCAGTTGCAGAAGCAGGGCGAAGCGGCGGTTGATACCTCGAAACTGGCGGTGTTCGGGTTCTGCTTTGGCGGTTGCTGTGCACTGGATCTGGCGCGCACCGGTGCGCCGGTGAAAGCGGCGGTGTCGTTCCATGGCACGCTCGATTCGCCGAACCCGGCGGATGCGCAGAACATCAAAGGCTCGGTGCTAGTGCTGCACGGTGCTTCCGACCCGTTGGTGCCGAAGGAACAATTGCCGGCGTTTGAAGATGAGATGAACGCGGCGAATGTCGATTGGCAGTTGCTCAGCTACGGCGGTGCGGTGCACTCGTTTACTGACCCGCATGCGAACGTGCCGGGCAAGATGATGTACGACGAGAAAACGGCCAAGCGCGCGTTCAAGTCGATGCATGATTTGCTGGATGAAGTGTTCAAAGGCTGATTTTTCAAGATCAAAAGATCGCAGCCTGCGGCAGCTCCTACACGCGATCAATGTAGGAGCTGCCGCAGGCTGTGATCTATTGCTTTATCGGCCTGCCGGTAATTCAATCCGCTCAACTTCCCCCGGCACCGTCGGCCAATCCCCGGCCGCCCATTTACGCCGTGCCTCATCGATCGCCGCCGGATCGCTCGCGACAAAATTCCAGTTGATCCGCCGAGGCCCGTCCAACGGCGCGCCGCCAAACACCACGGCGTGCACATCACTCTCGGCAAACAAACTCATCTCTTCCCCCGCCGGCAACACCATCAGCGCATGCGGCTCAATCGCTTCGCCGTTCAACTGCGCATCACCACGCAGCACATACACCGCCCGTTCTTCATGCTCGGTCGGAATCAGCAGTGTGGTCGCCGTTTGCATCTGCACTTCGGCATATAACGTAGGAGAAAGCACCGGCACCGGTGATTCCAGGCAAAAGCCTGACCCGGCAATCATGCGAATCTGCACGCCAAGGTTATCGCTGACCGGCAACGTCGCCGCCGGGTGATAGCTGTAATGCCCCGGGCCTTGTTCGTGATCCTTGGGCGAGGCCAGCCAGATCTGCAAGCCGTGCATCGTGAAACTCTGTTCCCACAACGGCTCCGGCGTGCGCTCAACGTGGGCGATCGCGCTGCCGGCGGTCATCCAGCTGACATCGCCGGCGCTGACCACCTGGTCGGAGCCGAGGCTGTCCTTGTGCTGGATCTGCCCTTGGAACAAGTAGGTGAGGGTCGACAGACCGATGTGCGGGTGCTGTCGGATGTTCATGCCTTTGCCCGTGGGATAAACCGTCTCGAGCATGTGGTCAAAAAACACGAATGGCCCGACGCTGCGGCATTTGGCTGACGGCAACGGGCGCAGAATCGGCTGGCCTTCGACGTCTTCGGCGCGCGGGCGGATGATCAGAGGTTGCGTGTCCATGGTGCATTCCAGGCTGAGCGGGTGATGCCAGAAGCATAACCCGCCGCTGGCATCAGGAGGATTACTGGCTGTCGAAGCCTTGTGGCGCGTGGGTTTCGATGGTGACGTCGCTGGTGGTCATCAGCTTGTGAATCGGGCAGCGGTCGGCGACGCGCAGCAGTTCTTCACGCTGAGCATCGGTGAGCACGCCTTTGAGGGTGAGGGTGACGTGCAGGACGTATTTGCCTTTTTGCTCTTCGCTATTGTCGCGTTTGACGTCGACGCCCACACCGGTCAGCGGGATGTCTTTCTTTTTCGCGTACATTTTCAGGGTCAGGGCTTTGCAGGCGCCCAGCGCGGCGTCGAAATAATCGTGCGGCTCTGGCGCCGTGCCTTCACCGCCGGCAGCTGCCGGGACGTCGGTGAACAATTCGAGATCATCGATTTTTACGGAGTGACGGAAACCTTCGGCAGAGACGGTATTGACGGTGATGGTCATGTGAACCTCGCTATCGGTGGGAAAATGTACTTCGATCAAAAAGGATCTTGCAGTTATAGAGCATTGTCGCCGCTGAACGTTTCACTTTCCGGCTGGCTGAACCTCGGTGGCTGCGCTGGGGTCTAGTCTGTGCCTACCTGCCGGAGATTACTTGTGTCCTTGTTTCGTTTGAGTCTTGCCAGCCTGTTGCTGATTGCCGGTGCCGCCCATGCGCGGGATTACACCTACAGCGATGCGCACCTGCATTACGTGGATTTTTTCCAGGAAACCGCTGGCATGCCGAAATTGCTGACAGCGATGAAAGAAAATTCCGTCGAGCACGTGATGATTTCCGGCATTCCGGTGGCGAAGAAATGGCACGAAGATGAACCGAAACGTCCACGCTATTACGCCGGTGATGACGCCGATGCCTATTGGTACAGCGCCACTGATGTGATCGTCGCCGATGCCGTGCAAAAACTGCCTGCTGAGCAGCGCCCGTACTTTCATCCGTTCCTCTCCGGCTTCAATCCGAACGACAAGAACTCCGCCGCGCACATTCAGCGCATGCTCGATCTGTACCCGGGGCTGTGGCAGGGCATTGGCGAAGTGTTTACCCGTCATGATGACCTGACGGCGCTGACCTCCGGCGACACCCCGCGCGCCAACAATGAGGCGATGACCAAGATCTATCACCTGGCCGCCGAGAACGATTTGCCGGTAATGTTGCACTCGAACATCACCTCCAAGCGTGAGAAAAATCCGCTTTATCTGTCGGAAGTCGAAGAGCCGCTGCGCAACCACCCGCACACCCGGTTTATCTGGGCGCACGCCGGCACCAGCGCCGAGATTCATCGGCATCAGACACAGATGGATTTCTTGCTGCCAACGCTGACGCGCATGCTGGAGGCCTATCCGAATCTGTACATCGACCTGTCGTGGAGCATGCTCACCCCGTATCTGCTGGATGAGCAAGGCAAGCCGCGCAAAGAGTGGCTGGCGCTGGTCGAGCGCTACCCTGAGCGCTTCATGCTGGGCTCGGACGTGGTAGGTCGATTCAACAAGCTGGGTAAGGAAATGCACAGCTTCAATCCGTTCCTCGACGCATTGCCTACAGAGGTCGCGCATAAAGTCGCGCGGGATAACTTCCTCGCGATCCTGCCGAAAACTTCGCCCAAGTCAGGTATTGATCGCTGAAACGTTATTGCCAAGCGTTCGAAGTATTAAGGCGTTTTGATATCACTATTTCGTCTTACGCAAATTCGCAAAGGGCCGATACCTTCTAAAGCAACCAGCTGCAGGGTTGATGCAGAGCTTTTGGAAGGAACCAGAGCAATGAGTATCCGTAGTCTCAATATTGCCCCGCGCGCCGGTCTGGGTTTTGGCCTGTTGGCGCTGATGGTGTTTGCCCTTGGGGCGTTCGCCCTGCTGCAAATGGCCAACATGCGTGCGCAATCCGACGAGGTCGATAACAACTGGCTGCCCAGTGTGATGGCGGTCGGCGAGATGAGTCAGGACATGCTGCGCCTGCGTGCGCTGACCATGCGCCTGCTGCTCAATCGCGATCCGCAGGCGCTTGAGCAGAACGTCGCCAAGCTCAATGAGCTGCGCGGCGTGCTCAGCGAAGCCCAGCAAACTTATGACGTGCTGATTGTTCTGCCGGAGGAGCGCGCGTTGTTTGATCGCTTCAAGGTCGCCGAACACAAATACCTGGAATATCAGGCGCGAGTCATGCAACTGTCCGCGCAGAACCGCGTGGAAGAGGCGGCGAGCATTCTCAACGGCCAGATGAGTCCATTGGCCGATGAAATCGCAGTCATTCTGCGTGAGTTGGTCGAGCTGAATAAGCACAACGCCAATCTCGCCACCGAGGCCGCTCGGCTGGTGTTCACCAATTCGCGGGTGTGGGTCGGGGTGATGATCGGCATTACCGCGCTGATCACCATCGGTCTCGCGGTGATGCTGACACGCAGCATCGTGCTGCCGCTGGCGCAATCGCTTGGAGTGGCGGAAGTGGTCGCTGCTGGCGACCTGACCGGCGACATCACTATCAGCGGAAAGGATGAACCGGCGCGGCTGCTGCAAGCGTTGCAAAGCATGCAGCACAATTTGCGCGACACGATCCGGCGAATTTCCGAATCCTCCAGCCAACTCGCCTCGGCCTCGGAAGAGCTGAGCTGCGTCACGGAAGACGCTACGCGCGGGTTGCATCAGCAGAGTCTGGAAATCGAACAGGCGGCGACGGCGGTGAATCAGATGACGGCAGCGGTTGAGGAGGTTGCCAGCAATGCGGTGGCGACGTCCGAAGCTTCGCGTGAATCGGATCGCATTGCTCAGCATGGGCGTCAACAGGTGCAGCAGACCGTGTCGTCGATTGAGTTTCTCGCTGAAGACGTGACCAACAATGCCACGCAGGTCGAGAATCTGGCGGACAAGGTGCATGGCATCAGCAAGGTGCTGGACGTGATTCGCTCGATTGCCGAGCAGACCAATTTGCTCGCGCTGAACGCGGCGATTGAAGCCGCGCGGGCCGGTGATGCCGGGCGAGGGTTTGCGGTGGTGGCGGATGAAGTACGCGCACTGGCGCATCGCACGCAGCAATCGACGCACGAGATCGAGCAGATGATCAGCGGGATTCAGCAGGGCACCGATTCGGCGGTTAATTCGATGCAGCAGAGTAATGTCCGGGCGCGTTCGACACTGGAGCTGGCGAAAGCTGCCGGAGTGGCGCTGGAGGAGATTGCCTCGGCGTTTACGCTGATCAACGAACGCAATCTGGTCATCGCCAGTGCGTCGGAGGAGCAGGCGGCGGTGGCGCGGGAGGTGGATCGTAATCTGATGAACATTCGTGATCTGGCGATGCAGACCTCGGCAGGGGCGAATCAGACGAGTGCGGCGAGTCAGGAGTTGTCGCGGTTGGCGGTGGATTTGAACAGCATGGTGGCGAAGTTTTCTGTCTGAAATTACCCCTGTAGGAGCTGTCGAGTGAAACGAGGCTGCGATCTTTTGATGTTGATTTTTTAAGATCAGGATCAAAAGATCGCAGCGTGCCGCAGCTCCTACAGAGGCGCAAGTTGCCAGCAAAAAAAAGCCCCGCATCTCGCGGGGCTCTTTCATCGTGCGTCGAATCAGCTGCCTTTAACGGCTTTGCCGTTGACCGTGCCGTCGAGGAGCATGATGTTGTACTCCTTGCCGTCGGTTTCAACCTGTTGCAGGCGAACCAGCAGGTAATCCCAATCCTTGGCGAACCACAGGACGGTGATGCGCTTGCTTTGTGTCGGATCGCGAACGCGCTCGACCTTGATCGCGTCGATCTGGCCAGCCTTGGTTTCGACTTTCTCCGAACCCAGCACGCGGAAGTCGTAGGTATCGACCTCGCCATCATCGACTACCTGATAGCTCATGCTTTTCTTGCCGGCAGCCACATCATGCTGCAGCGCCAGTTGGTAGGTGGATTTGTCGACCATGCCACGGTTCAGCGGGATCTTCACCGCGTCGCCGCGATCAGTGCCGGTCACCAGTTTGTTGGCCCAGTCGAAGTCCAGGTCAGCCTTTTTCGCTTTGCCCAGACCGCCACGTTCGAAGTGGTAGGACTGTGGCAGCAAGGTGTCCTTGTCCAGGGTCAGGGTGCTTTCTTCGCTCAGGCTAGCGATCATCATCGATGCCTTGAAGCTGAGTTTCCAGACGCCGTTGGCTTCCTTGGTCAGGCTGCGCGAGGCGGTGCCGCTCATCGGCAGCTGTTTCCAGTCGGCGGTGTAGCTGGCGGAGAACGGTTGAAGGTCTGCTGCCTGTGCGAAGGGCAGGGCAAACAAGGCGCAAGCGAGAAGCAGGGCGCGACGCATAAAATCTCCTAGTGTCGAATCAAGTGGCCGCTGGCCGCAAGTAACTGGCCATCCAGTAAAGCACCGTCCGTACCGAGGGCCAGCCGGCCTTCAGCAAACCAGCGTATGGCCATCGGGTAGATCAGGTGTTCCTGAACGTGTACCCGCTGCGCCAGACTCTGCGGCGAATCGTGCAACTCTACCGGTATTACTGCCTGTACGACCAGTGGTCCGCCATCGAGTTCCTCGGTGACGAAGTGCACGGAGCAGCCGTGCTCCGTGTCGCCGGCTTCCAGCGCGCGCTGATGAGTGTGTAACCCTTTGTATTTGGGTAGCAGCGACGGATGGATGTTGAGCAGGCGCCCTTGGTAATGGCGAACGAAATCAGCGCTGAGAATGCGCATGAAACCGGCCAGTACCACGAGTTTGGGTTGGAATTCGTCGATCAGTTTGATCAGTGCAGCATCGAAGGCCTCACGACCTTCGAATGCCTTGTGATCCAGCGAGCGGGTAGCGATACCCGCGTCACTGGCGCGTTGCAGGCCGTACGCGTCGGCGCGGTTGGAAATCACCGCAGCGATGCGAACCGGGCTGTCGCCGGCTCGCGTGCTGTCGATCAAAGCCTGCAAGTTACTGCCGGTGCCGGACAACAGCACCACGACATCACAGGGTGCGGACATTAATGAGCCTTAAGGTTCTGCAGATCAACCTGAGCTGCGCCTTCGGCCGCAGCAGCGATCTGACCGATCACCCAAGGCTGCTCGCCAGCGTCACGCAGGGTGTTCAGGGCGACTTCAACGTGCTCCTGAGCCACGCAGATGACCATGCCGACGCCGCAGTTCAGCACGCGGTGCATCTCGGTTTCGTCAACGTTGCCTTGCTCTTGCAGCCAGTCGAACACGGCCGGGCGAGTCCAGCTGGCGACGTCAACAACAGCCTGAGCGCCTTTTGGCAGAACGCGCGGGATGTTGTCGAGCAGGCCGCCACCGGTGATGTGGGCCATGGCTTTGACGGCGCCGGTGTCTTTGATCAGCTTGAGCAGCGGCTTCACGTAGATGCGGGTCGGGGCCATCAGCAGGTCGGTCAGCGGTTTGCCGTCGAGCTGGATGTTTTCGATGTCGGCGCCAGACACTTCGATGATCTTGCGGATCAGCGAGTAGCCGTTCGAGTGCGGGCCGGACGATGGCAGCGCGATCAGCGCGTCACCGGTGGCAACTTTCGAACCGTCGATGATTTCAGCTTTTTCCACAACGCCGACGCAGAAGCCGGCCAGGTCGTAGTCTTCGCCTTCGTACATGCCTGGCATTTCAGCGGTTTCGCCGCCAACCAGCGAGCAACCCGACAGTTCGCAGCCAGCGCCGATGCCGGTAACCACTTGGGTCGCGGTCTCGACATTGAGTTTGCCGGTGGCGTAGTAGTCGAGGAAGAACAGTGGCTCAGCGCCGCACACCACCAGGTCGTTGACGCACATGGCGACCAGGTCGATGCCGATGCTGTCGTGCTTGTTCAGGTTCAGTGCCAGACGCAGCTTGGTGCCGACGCCGTCGGTGCCGGAAACCAGCACTGGCTGCTTGTAGCCGGCCGGGATTTCGCAGAGGGCGCCGAAACCGCCCAGGCCGCCCATGACTTCCGGGCGCGCAGTGCGCTTGGCGACGCTCTTGATGCGTTCGACCAATGCTTCACCGGCGTCGATGTCTACACCGGCGTCCTTGTAGCTCAGGGAGGGTTGCTTGCTCATGATCCAGGCCTTTAGGGGAGGGGATTCAGGGGTAACGACCGAGTTCAGCGGGAACATCGAAATCGAGGGGGCGAGTGCCTCACGCGAGTTTCGAGGGGCCCGGCTGTTGCCGGTCTGCGAAGGCGCGCGATTTTATCAGGCTTGAGGGGCAGCGGCCATCCTCGCACCGACGGGCAGGGCCATTATCTCGGGAAATTTTTTGCAATTAAGGCGTATCACTGCCTGTATAAGGTGTGGCAATTAACCGTCTATCGTTATCACTACGTAAAAACTTACCGCCGCCGTGTGAATGTTTTGCGAGGGTCAAGGGTCACAGCCTTGCTTAACCGGTTCACGCGGCCTGTTCCAGCCGCTCCTGTCGACGGGAATTTTCCATGCTTTTTCGTAAATTGTTGGTTGTAGGTTGTTTGTCTGTGGTCAGCCTGGCGAGTCATGCCGAAAACCTCAAAGGTCTCTATCAAGTCAGTCAGCCGGTCACCAGCCAGGCGCCGGAGGAGCGTGATCGCGCTACTCAGGCCGCACTGGATACGTTGGTGTTGCGCCTGACCGGCGACCCGAAAGCTGCGCAAAATCCCGGGCTGGCGGATATTCGCAAGAATCCGCAGCAGATCATTACTCAGTTCGGCTTCGACGCCGGGCCGCCGGAGGTGCTCAAGGTCAACTTCGATCCGAACGCTACCGAGCAGGCCTTGCGCCGCGCCGGGCTGTCGATGTGGGGTGCCAGTCGGCCGTCGATCCTGAGCTGGTGGCTGAACGAGTCAGCGGACGGCACGTATCTGGTGGGTGATGGTCAATCGACTGCCGGGCCATTGCGTGTGGCGGCTCAGCATCGCGGGTTGCCGCTGCGTTTGCCGTTGGCGGATCTGAGTGAACAACTGGTGGCGACTGCGCCGGCGCTGGAAGGTACGGATCCGGGGCCGTTGCGCGGGGTTTCCGAACGCTACAACGCCGATGCCTTGCTGGCCGTGCATGCGCGCGAAGAAGGCGGGCAGTGGCAGGCGAAATGGCATTTGTGGCTGGGTGAGCAGAAAGAGGCCGGCACTGTGCAGGGCGCCGATCAGGCTGCCGTCGCCGATGCGGTGATGCTGGCGGTGGCTGAGCGTCTGGCGCCACGTTTTGTTGCCAAGCCTGGTGCGTCGGGGCAGCAGACTCTGGAAGTGCAGGGCATGAATCTTGAGCATTATGCGGCGCTGTTGCGGTTACTCGAACCGTTCGGCGTGCGTCTGCAGAGTGTCGATGGCGATCGCATCGTCTATCGGGTCAATGGCAGTGCCGACCAGATGCGCGCGCAGTTGTCGCTGGCGAAGTTGCAGGAATTGCCGGCCGACGCGCCTGCACCGGTCGCGCCGCCGCAACCTGCGGTGGCGGGTGCAGCACCGGTCGCGGCTCCGGCTCCGGCTCCGGCTCCGACACCGGCAGCACCGTCGTTACGGTTTCGCTGGTAAGTCTTTCCTTATATAGAAGCAGGAGTGGTTCATGGCCGATACGCGGCGTTGGTTCTGGCTCGGTGGGGTTGTCCTGCTTTGCGCGTTTGTATGGTTGCTGCACCCGATCCTCACGCCGTTTCTGGTGGCGCTGCTGCTCGCGTATCTGTTCGATCCGCTGGTGGATCGCTTGGAGAAGCTTGGGCTGTCGCGTACGTGGGGCGTGATCGCGGTGTTTGCTTTGTTCACCCTGATCGTCACGACGCTGTTGCTGGTGCTGGTACCGATGCTCGCCAAGCAGTTGCTGCGTTTGTACGAACTGGCGCCGCAAATGCTCGACTGGCTGCAACACACGGCGCTGCCGTGGGCGCAGGCGAAGCTTGGGCTGTCGGACGGTTTCTGGAAGTTCGACAAGGTCAAAGCGGCCATCAGCGAACACATGGGACAGACCACCGACATCGTCAGTGTGGTGCTGAGTCAGGCCACGGCGTCGAGTCTGGCGTTGATCGGCCTGCTGGCGAATCTGGTGCTGATCCCGGTGGTGAGTTTCTACTTGCTGCGCGACTGGGACGTGATGATGGCCAAGATCCGCAGCCTGCTGCCACGTGATCGCGAAGAGCGCGTGGTAGCGTTGGCCGGTGAATGTCATGAGGTGCTGGGCGCGTTTGTGCGTGGTCAGTTACTGGTGATGCTCGCTCTGGGCGTGATCTATGCGGCGGGCCTGATGATCGTCGGTCTGGAGTTGGGGCTGTTGATCGGCCTGATCGCGGGTCTGGCGGCGATCGTGCCTTATATGGGATTCGTGATTGGTATCGGTGCGGCGCTGATTGCCGGGTTGTTCCAATTTGGTGGCGATCTGTACCCGATGGTTGGCATCGTTGCGGTGTTCATGGTCGGTCAGGCGCTGGAAGGCATGGTGTTGACACCGTTGCTGGTCGGCGACCGCATCGGCCTGCACCCGGTGGCGGTGATCTTCGCGATTCTGGCCGGTGGCGAGCTGTTTGGTTTTACCGGTGTGCTGCTGGCGCTGCCCGTGGCGGCGGTGATCATGGTCTTGGTGCGCCATATGCACGATTTGTATAAAGACTCTGATATGTACAGCGGAGTTGATGAGCCGGAGTTGTAATCACGACGGACAGCCCGGCGGTGCGCCGGGTTGGCCCGTGTCATGCAGGTGATTGCGTCAGAGAAACTGTCATAAAACCAGTGTGTTAACGCAAACCTTTGATTTTGCTTGGGGTCTGCTGCATTGTGCGCTCCGCCTCACGGGTATAAACTTCGCAAACTTTACACAGAGGCCACTAACGGTTCCTTGAGAACTGTTCAGTCAGCATGAAACCGATTCAGCTGCCCCTAGGTGTGCGTCTGCGTGACGACGCCACCTTTATCAACTACTACCCAGGCGCCAATGCCGCTGCACTCGGCTATGTCGAGCGCCTATGCGAAGCCGACGCCGGCTGGACCGAAAGCCTGATTTATCTTTGGGGCAAGCACGGGGTAGGGCGTACGCATCTGTTGCAGGCTGCGTGCTTGCGTTTTGAGCAGATGGGTGAACCGGCGGTGTACCTGCCGTTGGCCGAGTTGATGGATCGCGGTGTGGAAATCCTCGACAACCTTGAACAGTACGAGCTGGTTTGCCTGGATGATTTGCAGGTGATTGCCGGCAAGGCTGACTGGGAAGAGGCGATGTTTCATCTGTTCAACCGCTTGCGTGACAGCGGTCGACGGTTGTTGATTGCGGCGGCGACCTCGCCACGTGAATTGCCGGTCAAACTGGCCGATCTCAAATCGCGCCTGACCCTGGCGCTGATTTTCCAGATGCGCCCCCTCTCCGATGAAGACAAGTTGCGTGCCCTGCAATTGCGCGCGTCACGTCGCGGTCTGCACCTGACCGATGAAGTCGGGCATTTCATTCTGACTCGCGGTACCCGCAGCATGAGCGCGTTGTTTGATTTGCTCGAACAGCTCGATCAGGCCTCGCTGCAAGCTCAGCGCAAGCTGACAATTCCCTTCCTTAAAGAAACTCTCGGTTGGTAGCCAGCCCTGTGTCTCTGCGGCTTTGAGCGCGTTTCGGCATATTTCAGGCGTCAGAAAAAGCGCTTTCCTGCACCGGGTGCAGGCCGCGTAACGAGTGAAATGGGCTTAAGCGCTTAGATGTAAACGAGAAACCGAGAAGTCACAAAAAGATCGATTGAATTTGCAAATGAGGTTGATAGCGGGCATAGTCTCGGCTTCTTTACAACTATCAGCCACGGTCGTGCCCATGCTAAAGCGCTTCGCACCCCTCGTGCCTCTCGCACTCGTCACCCTGTTGTACGGTTGCGCTGCTCATTCTCCAGTTCAAGAGCAGCCTCAACAGGTTAAAAATTCTTCCACTGCTCAGTCTTCCGTTATTTATCAGGAAGAGTTGGCTACCGAAAAAGAACTCGCAGACTTCAGCGGCAGCAAGCCGTATGAATTGCCGGTTCTGGCCGACAGCATTCTCGAACGCGGCATGTCCCTGATCGGTACCCGTTACCGTTTCGGCGGTACCTCTGAAGCCGGTTTCGACTGCAGCGGTTTCATCGGTTACCTGTTCCGCGAAGAAGCCGGCATGAATCTGCCGCGCTCCACCCGCGAAATGATCAACGTAGACGCACCACTGGTCTCGCGTAGCGATCTGGAACCGGGCGATCTGCTGTTCTTCGCCACCAATGGTCGTCGCGGTCGTGTCAGTCACGCCGGGATCTACCTGGGCGATAACCAGTTCATTCACTCCAGCAGTCGTCGTAGCGGCGGTGTTCGCATCGACAACCTCGGTGACAGCTACTGGAGCAAGACCTTCATCGAAGCCAAGCGTGCACTCGCCATGGCCCCGACCGTGGTCACCGCTCGCAAGTAATTCCCCCCGTTGTCGCCGCGTTCGCGGCGACAAAACGGTTCCCGGCAAGGGAGTAGACCTATACTTTACAAGGTGAAGTTAAAGTCTTACTTGAAGTTTGCCGCGTAGCCGCTAGAATCCTGAATCTATATTGATGGCAAACCGCCTGCGTGCGTACGCAGGCGGTTTTGTTTTCTGCCCAATCGGCAGAATTAGCCGCAGCCAGATCAGGATGTTCTGCTTATGACCACGTCGGCCCGCCTCGTTTTGATCGCCTTCGCAGCGCTGCTCAGCGCTTGCGCCAGTCGCACACCGCCCCCTGCGCCGGTGGTTCGCGCCCCGATCGTGTTCGCCCCCTCAGAATCTTTTTCGCCTGCTGCTGAAGACGTGCTGTTTCGCGCGCTCGGCCTCGTTGGCACGCCGTATCGCTGGGGCGGCAATACGCCGGATTCGGGATTTGATTGCAGTGGCCTGATCGGCTTTGTTTACCGCGACGCGGCGGGCATCAACCTGCCACGCACCACGCGCGACCTGATCGTGATGCAGGCACCGAATGTCGGTAAGGAAGGCTTGCAGACCGGCGACCTGATCTTCTTCGCCACCAATGGTGGTTCGCAGGTCAGTCATGCGGGGATTTACGTTGGCGAAGGACGCTTCGTGCATGCGCCGGCCACGGGTGGCACGGTGAAGCTGGACAGCCTGTCGAAGGCGTATTGGCAGAAGGCTTATCTGAGCGCGAAGCGGGTGTTGCAGCCAGAGCATCTGGCGCGTAACCCGTAATAACGCCAACACAAAACCCAATAATGTAGGAGTGAGCCTGCTCGCGATAACGTTCGTTCAGTCAAAGAAGATGTCGACTGATACGACGCTATCGCGAGCAGGCTCACTCCTACAGTTGTTTTAGGTCAGGCAAAAATTATTTGGTAGAAGACACTCGCCAAACCTTGTTGCCCACATCATCCGCCACCAGCAAGCCACCTTGCTGATCGATCACCACGCCCACCGGGCGACCCAGCGCGTTCTCATCTTTGTCGAGAAAACCGGTCAACACATCCACCGGCGTTCCACTCGGTTTGCCACCAGTAAACGGCACAAAGATCACTTTATAACCACTGTGCGGTTTGCGGTTCCACGAGCCGTGCTGGCCGATAAACGCGCCTTCCTTGAACTGCGCCGGCAAAGTGTTGCCTTCGGCGAAGGTCAGGCCCAAAGAAGCGGTGTGCGGGCCAACCGCGTAATCCGGGGCGATGGCTTTGGCCACCAGATCCAGATTCTGCGGATTCACCCGCACATCGACATGCTGGCCGTAATAACTGAACGGCCAGCCATAGAAACCGCCGTCCTTTACCGACGTGATGTAGTCCGGCACCAGATCGCTGCCAATCTCGTCACGCTCATTCACCGCCGTCCACAGCGCGCCGCTGGTAGGCTCCCACGCCAAGCCATTGGGGTTGCGGATGCCTGAAGCGAAGATCCGGTGATTGCCGGTCGCGCGATCCACTTCCCAGATCGCCGCGCGGCCTTCTTCTTGATCCAGACCATTTTCGCCGACATTGCTGTTCGAGCCGACGGTGACGTACAGCTTGCTGCCGTCCTTGTTGGCAATAACATTTTTCGTCCAGTGATGGTTCAGCGTGCCGCCGGGCAAGTCAGTCACTTTGATCGGCTGCGATTTGATCTCGGTCGCGCCGGGCTCGTAGTTGAAGCGCAGCAAACGATCGGTGTCAGCGACGTACAAGTCATTGCCAACCAGTGTCATGCCAAACGGCGAATTGAGGTTCTGCAAAAACACCGTGCGCGTTTCGGCGACGCCATCGTGGTCAGCGTCGCGCAGCAAAGTGATGCGATTCGGGCTCGGTACGCCGGCGCCGGCCTTGCCCATGACTTTCTTCATCACCCAGCCTTTAATGCCTTTGCTGTCGTCCGGTTTCGGCGGGGCGTTGGTTTCCGCCACCAGCACATCACCGTTGGGCAGCACGTACATCCAGCGCGGATGATCGAGGCCTTCGGCAAACGCTGCGACTTGCGTACCGGCCGCCGCTGTCGGTTTGCCACCTTCGGGCCAGCCAATCGCCGGGGCGATGTTCACAGTGGGGATCAGAGTTTTGTTCGGTTCGGGCAGTTTCGGCGAAGGGCCGGTGCCGTCGGAGACTTGCAGGCTGGAGGTTTCACCACACGCGGCGAGCCCTCCGGCCAGAGCGATGACAAAAACGAGCTGGGGCTTGCGCATGACTGATCTTCCCTATGAATGCGTTCTTAATCATAGAGGAGGGCGCAAGCCCGATGGTTCAACCTCAGCCGCGAGCCTCTTTGAACAGCACGGCGATGCCGGGGTGATAGTTGCCGGCCTCGCTGCGCAATTTGCGGTAGGCGTAGGGGAAATACCAAGCGACCGCGCAGGTATGTTCCTTTTGCAAGTCGTCGACCATGTCCTGCAGTTCTTCGGGGCTGGCACTCTGCTGGGCTTTTTGCGGGGCGACGAACAGGCAGCCGAGCTTGAGGTCGCTGGCGAAGCTGATGCGTTTGGCGTCGCTGGTGATGTCGAGAAGTGCTTGCGTGAGGTTGAGGTTGTTCACTCGCGGCCAGCGCTGCGTGGCCTGAAGGTAAGCGCGGTCTTCGGGCCCTGCGATGAACAGGTCGGCGCAGGCATTGCGCTCGCCGTCTTCGTTCTGCTTGCGTGTCGCGGTGTCGTTGAGGGTGACCAGTTCGGCCATCCACGCCGCCGCGGTCAGCACGCCGAGATTGGCTTTCTCGTCATGCCAGTACGGCGTGTCACTGTCGCCGCGCACGGCGTTGTAACGGTCGATACAGTCAAACCAGCGTTCAAGCATCGGGCGCAGGAATTCCAGGCGCGGGTTGCTGATGATCATGCCTTGCATCGTCATCATCCTTATTCTTGTGAGTTGCTTTTATGGAAAAGCATGGCTCTTTGATATCATTTGTAACAGCCTTGCACAAGATTGCCGGCCGATAATTGATCAACGGCAGATAATCGTCCGTCAGCCCCCTCTTTAATTGACGCTCCACCCCCAACCCTCTAACCTTCGCGGCTTGTTTCAGGTGCTCTGTGACCCGCGTCGACAGAGTGAAACAGGGAAGCCGGTGAGGGTTGTCTTCAAGCGAAGAACGATCACGATCCCGGCGCTGCCCCCGCAACGGTAAATGAGTAAAAGCTGCGCCATGAGCCACTGCCTCGACAGAAGCGGGAAGGCGCGCAGCCAGGCCAATGCCGCTCATGAGCCCGGAGACCGGCCTGATCCATCCAGCGGCATCACGGTGGGCGATGCCAGGCTTTTTGCCGTCTATTCTTGTGCCTGCCCGCCGTTATCCAGCCTCAACGGAGAGCTCCCCCATGACTGATTCCCCCGAGCGCGACGAACGCCATCTGGCGCGTATGCAGCGCAAAAAAGCCGTGATCGACGAACGCATCGCCAACTCCCCCGACGAGTGCGGCCTGGTGCTGGTGCTCACCGGCAATGGCAAAGGCAAAAGCAGCTCGGCGTTCGGCATGCTCGCCCGCGCCATGGGCCACGGCATGCAGTGCGGCGTGGTGCAGTTCATCAAGGGCCGCAACAGTACCGGTGAAGAGTTGTTTTTCCGCCGCTTCCCCGAACAAGTGCGCTTCCACGTGATGGGCGAGGGCTTCACCTGGGAAACCCAGGATCGTCAGCGCGACATCGCCGCCGCCGAAGCTGCGTGGGCCGTGTCCCGCGAACTGCTGCGCGATCCGTCGATCGGTCTGGTGGTGCTTGATGAACTGAACATCGCCCTCAAACACGGCTACCTCGATCTCGATCAGGTGCTCAGCGATTTGCAGGCACGTCCGCCGATGCAGCACGTAATCGTCACCGGTCGCGCGGCCAAGCCGGAAATGATCGAAATGGGCGACACGGTCACCGAAATGGGCATGCTCAAACACGCCTTCCAGGCCGGCATCAAAGCGCAGAAAGGCGTCGAACTTTGAATCAACCACGTCACTGCCCGGCGGTACTCATCGCCGCGCCGGCCTCCGGTCAGGGCAAGACCACCGTCACCGCCGCGCTCGCCCGTTTGCATCGCAATCAGGGGCGCAAGGTGCGCGTGTTCAAATGCGGGCCGGACTTTCTCGACCCGATGATTCTCGAGCGCGCCAGCGGTGCGCCGGTGTATCAACTGGACATGTGGATGGTCGGCGAGCAGGAAAGTCGTCGGCTGTTGTGGGAAGCCGCCGCCGAGGCGGATCTGATTTTGATCGAAGGCGTGATGGGGCTGTTTGATGGCACGCCGTCCAGCGCTGATCTCGCGCGGCATTTTGGTGTGCCGGTGCTCGGCGTGATCGACGGCACAGCGATGGCGCAGACCTTTGGTGCGCTGGCGCTGGGCTTGGCCAAGTATCAGCCGGACCTGCCGTTTGCTGGCGTGTTGGCTAATCGTGTCGGCACCTTGCGCCATGCGCAGTTGCTCGAAGGCAGTCTCACTGAAGGTTTGCGTTGGTACGGCGCGTTGTCGCGCGAGACCGGTATCGAACTGCCGAGCCGGCATCTTGGTCTGGTGCAGGCCAGCGAATTGAATGACCTCGATGTGCGTCTCGACGCCGCCGCCGAAGCGCTGGCTAGCAGCTGCGAGGTAGCGCTGCCACCGGCCGTGGAATTTGCCGCGCCTGATGTAATTGCTGTCGAGCCGTTGCTGAAAAATGTGCGCATTGCCGTCGCCCGTGATGAGGCGTTTGCCTTCACTTATGGCGCGAGTCTGGATCTGTTACGTGCGATGGGCGCCGAGTTGAGCTTCTTCTCGCCGATCCGCGATACGCAATTGCCTGAGGCGGACAGTCTGTATTTGCCCGGTGGTTATCCGGAATTGCATCACGTCGCGCTGTCGCAGAACACCGCGATGGTTGCGGCGATCCGTGCGCATCATGCGGCGGGGAAACCGTTGCTCGCTGAGTGTGGCGGGATGTTGTATTTGCTCGATTCGTTGACGGATGTTGAAGGCACTCGCGCTGAGCTGGTCGGGTTGCTCAAGGGCGACGCGGTGATGCAAAAGCGTCTGGCCGCGTTGGCGTTGCAAGCGGTGGATCTGCCGGAAGGCTCGTTGCGTGGGCACACGTATCATCATTCGTTGACCACGACTGAACTGACGCCGATTGCCCGGGGGTTGAGCCCCAATGGTGGGCGTGGGGCTGAGGCGGTTTATCGTGAGGGGCGGATGACGGCTTCCTATGTACACTTTTATTTTCCGTCGAATCCCGTGGCTGTTGCTGCACTTTTTCTGCCTGATCCTGAGGGCGCCTTCGCGAGCAGGCTCGCTCCCACAGTGGCCAATGTGCTTCCAGAAGAAATTCAATCTCCTGAGGATGGTGGCAGGCTAGCTGATGCATTGCCTGAAGAAACCGGATCCCCTGTGGGAGCGAGCCTGCTCGCGAAAGGGCCATGACAGACAACGCATTTTCTGATGCCGAACGCGAAGCGGTGTATCGGGCAATAGCCGAACGCCGCGACATGCGCCACTTCACCGGCGGCACCGTCGAACCTGATCTGCTGCGCCGACTTCTGGAAGCCGCCCACCAAGCCCCAAGCGTCGGCCTGATGCAGCCCTGGCGCTTCATCCGCATCAGCGACCGAACCCTGCGCAGCCAAATCCAGCACCTCGTCGAAGAAGAACGCATCCGCACCGCCGAAGCCCTCGGCGAGCGCAGCGACGAGTTCATGAAGCTCAAAGTCGAAGGCATCAACGACTGCGCCGAAGTGTTGGTCGCGGCGCTGATGGATGATCGCGAAAAACACATCTTCGGTCGCCGCACGCTGCCGGAAATGGACATGGCCTCGTTGTCCTGCGCGATTCAGAATCTGTGGCTGGCCTCGCGCGCAGAAGGCTTGGGCATGGGCTGGGTCTCGCTGTTCGAACCGCAAGCGCTGGCGGATTTGTTGAAACTGCCGGCAGGCGCCAAGCCGCTGGCGGTTTTGTGTCTGGGCCCGGTCAAGGAATTCTATCCGGCGCCGATGCTGGTACTCGAAGGGTGGGCGCAGGCGCGGCCGCTGAATGAGTTGCTGTATGAAAATTATTGGGGAGTGAGTCAATGAGTGTGGCGTTGTTGAGTGTCGCCGCGGTTGCGCTGGATGCGCTGCTCGGTGAACCGAAACGCTGGCATCCGCTGGTGGCGTTCGGCAATTTCGCCGGGCGCATCGAGCAACGTTTCAACGGTGAAGGGCGCGGCTGGCGCAGTCATGGCGTCACCGCGTGGGTGATCGCCGTGCTGCCGCTTACACTGCTGGCGACGGCGTTTTCCTGGGCGCCTTATGTCGGTTGGATCGTCGAGATTCTCGCGCTGTATTGCGCCCTCGGCATGCGCAGCCTCGGCGAGCATGTCGCGCCGGTCGCTGCGGCGTTGCGCGCGGATGATCTGGACGAAGCGCGCACGCGAGTCGGCTATCTGGTCAGCCGGCAGACCGATGAACTCGACAGCACCGCGGTCGCCCGTGCCGCCACCGAATCAGTGCTGGAAAACGGCAGCGACGCGGTGTTCGCCGCGCTGTTCTGGTTTGTCGTGGCCGGTGCGCCCGGCGTGGTGCTCTATCGCTTGAGCAACACGCTCGACGCGATGTGGGGTTATCGCAACGAACGTTTCGAACGTTTCGGCTGGGCGGCGGCAAAAATCGACGACGTGTTGAACTACATTCCTGCGCGTCTGGTGGCATTGACCTACGCGTTGCTCGGCAAAACCCGACTGGCCTTGAAGTGCTGGCGCACACAGGCGCCGAAATGGGATAGCCCCAACGCCGGCCCGGTAATGGCTGCAGGCGCAGGTGCGCTCGGTGTGGAACTGGGCGGCCCGGCGATTTACCACGGCGAACTGCACGAGCGTCCGCAACTGGGCGAAGGCGCTCCCGCCGACGCCGACTCCATCGACCGTGGCTGGCAATTGGTGCAGCGCGGGGTATGGTTATGGTTGCTGATTCTCTGCGTGGGGGCTGAATTCTATGCTTGAGCACGGTGGCCGGCTGCGCAAGGCTGCACTCGATTACGGTATCGCCGAAGCCGACTGGCTCGACCTGTCCAGCGGTCTCGCGCCGTGGCCATTTCCGATCCCGGAAATCCCCTTGCGTGCCTGGGCCCGTTTGCCGGAAACCGACGACGGTCTGGAGCAAGCGGCGTGCGATTACTACGGAGCAAATCAGGTGCTGCCGGTGGCCGGTTCGCAGATGGCCATTCAGTTGCTGCCGCGTTTGCGTCGAGCCGGCAAGGTCGGCGTGCTGTCGCCGTGCTATGCCGAACACGCTGAAGCCTGGCGCCGCAACGGTTACATCGTGCGCGAAGTGCAGGAGCAGGAAGTCGAGTTCTATCTGGACAACCTCGACGTGCTGGTGGTGGTCAATCCGAACAATCCAACCGGCCTGAGCCTGACTCCGGCTAAGTTGCTCGATTGGCATGCGCGATTGGCGCAGCGCGGCGGCTGGCTGGTGGTCGATGAAGCGTTCATGGACAACACGCCGCAGTTGAGCCTGGCGGCGCACGCGCATCAGGTCGGACTGATCGTGTTGCGTTCGTTCGGCAAGTTTTTCGGCTTGGCCGGTGTGCGTTTGGGCTTCGTATTGGCTGAGCGCAAATTGCTTCGGTTGCTCGCCGAACAGGTCGGCCCGTGGGTCGTCAGCGGGCCGACGCGGGTGCTCGGTCAAGCCTGTCTGCAAGACACTGAAAACCACACACGCCAGCGCATTCGCAGCGATGAAGCGAGCGAACGGCTGGCGACGCTGCTTGAACGCTACGGCTTCAAACCGCAGGGCGGCTGCGCGTTGTTTCAGTGGCTGATCACTGATCAAGCGCAAACGCTGTACGAATTCATGGCCCGACGCGGCATTCTTCTGCGCCTCTTCACCCACAACAGCAGCCTGCGTTTCGGCTTGCCTGCCAACGCGGCGGAAGAGGCGCGTCTCGAACAGGCTTTAATCGCTTTCACCAAGGACAAACCATGACCACCCTGATGGTGCAGGGCACCACATCCGACGCCGGTAAAAGCACGCTGGTGACGGCGCTGTGCCGCTGGGCGACGCGTCAAGGCGTCGCGGTTGTGCCGTTCAAGCCGCAGAACATGGCGCTCAACAGCGCCGTGACGGCGGACGGTGGCGAGATCGGTCGTGCGCAAGCGGTGCAGGCGCAAGCGGCGTTCCTCGAACCGCACACCGACATGAACCCGGTGCTGCTCAAACCGAACAGCGACACCGGCGCGCAAGTGATTATTCATGGTCGTGCGGTCACGTCGATGAACGCGGTGGCCTATCACGACTACAAAGCCATCGCGATGAAAGCGGTTTTGGCTTCTCACGAGCGACTCAGCGCCGCGTATCCGCTGGTGATGGTTGAGGGCGCGGGCTCGCCGGCCGAGATCAATCTGCGTGCCGGCGACATTGCCAACATGGGCTTCGCCGAAGCGGTGGATTGCCCGGTGCTGCTGATTGCCGACATCAATCGCGGCGGGGTTTTTGCTCATCTGGTCGGCACGCTGGAGTTGCTCTCGCCGAGCGAACAGGCGCGGGTCAAAGGCTTCATCATCAACCGTTTTCGCGGCGACATCGCCTTGCTGCAACCGGGCCTTGATTGGCTGGAGGAGCGCACCGGCAAACCGGTGGTGGGCGTGTTGCCGTATGTGATGGATCTGCATCTGGAAGCCGAGGACGGTATCGATCAGCGCCAGACCGACAAGGCTGAACAAGTGCTGAAAGTGCTGGTGCCGGTGCTGCCGCGCATCAGCAACCACACCGATTTTGATCCGCTGCGTTTGCATCCGCAGGTCGACCTGCAATTTGTCGGGCCAGGGCAGGCGATTCCTGCGGCCGATCTGATCATCCTGCCGGGCTCGAAAAGCGTGCGCAGCGATCTGGCGTATCTGCGCGCCAATGGCTGGGACACGGCGATCAGTCGGCATTTGCGTTACGGCGGCAAAGTGCTGGGGATTTGTGGTGGTCTGCAGATGCTCGGTGAACAGGTGCATGATCCGCTCGGTCTCGAAGGCGCGCCCGGTTCGAGTGCCGGTCTGGCTTTGCTGGCGTTTGCAACGACGCTTGAAGCCGAGAAGCAATTGCGCAATGTGCGTGGGCGTTTGGCGTTGGAAAATGCCGAAGTCAGTGGCTATGAAATTCATGCTGGGGTGACGACCGGGGCGGCGCTGGAGAATGCCGCGGTGCATCTGGATGATGGGCGTTGCGACGGTGCGCAGAGCGTTGATGGGCAGGTGTTTGGCACATATCTGCATGGCTTGTTCGAATCACCGGCGGCGAGTGCGGCGTTGCTGCGTTGGGCCGGTTTGAGCGATGTGCAGGAAGTGGATTATCACGGCTTGCGCGAACGCGATATCGAGCGCTTGGCGGATTTGGTCGAGAAGCATTTGGATACCGATCTGTTGCGTCGTCTCTGTGGGATTTGAGCTGCCTGTGCCGGCCTATTCGCGAGCAGGCTCGCTCCCACAGTGAATGCGGTTAGCCATGCATATTGAGTACAACTCATAACCCTGTGGGAGCGAGCCTGCTCGCGAAGGCGGCGGTTGTCTCACTAAACATTTTCCTTGGATAAACCCATGCTCCAACTAATCCTCGGCGGCGCCCGCTCCGGCAAAAGCCGTCTGGCGGAAAAACTCGCCAGCGAAAGTAATCTTGCGGTCACCTACATCGCCACCAGCCAACCGCTCGATGGCGAAATGAGCGATCGCGTTGCCCACCACCGCGCCCGTCGCCCAGCCGAATGGGCGCTCATCGAAGAGCCCCTGGAACTGGCCCGCGTCCTGCGCGAATCTGCCCGCGCCGAGCGTTGCCTGCTGGTCGATTGCCTGACCCTGTGGCTGACCAATCTGCTGATGCTCGACGACGCCGAACGCCTCGCCGCCGAACGCGAAGCCTTGCTCAACTGCCTGGCCACGCTGCCGGGGGAAATCATTTTTGTCAGCAACGAGACCGGAATGGGTGTCGTGCCGCTGGGCGAATTGACTCGCCGCTACGTCGATGAAGCCGGTTGGCTGCATCAAGCTCTGGCTGAGCGCTGTCAGCGTGTTGTCCTGACCGTCGCCGGCCTGCCCCTGACTCTGAAAGGATCTGCGCTATGACCCAAACCTGGTGGCTGAACCCGTGCAAACCGGTGAACGCCGATATCGTTGAACAAGCTGCGGCGCGCCAACAGCAACTGACCAAACCGGCCGGTTCGCTGGGGCAACTGGAAGCAGTGGCGGTGCAACTGGCCGGTCTGCAAGGCCAGGTCAAACCGACGCTGAAAGAGATCTGGATCGCGATTTTTGCCGGCGACCACGGCGTGGTTGCTGAAGGTGTTTCGGCGTTCCCGCAGGAAGTCACCGGGCAGATGCTGCTTAACTTCGTCAGCGGCGGCGCGGCGATCAGCGTGCTGGCGCGTCAGCTCGGCGCGCAGCTGGAAGTGGTCGATCTGGGCACGGTTAATCCCGCGCTGAACCTGGCGGGTGTGCGTCACTTGAATATCGGCCCGGGCACGGCAAATTTCGTTCAGGGCGCGGCGATGACCCAAGCCCAAGGCGAACTCGCGCTGCAGGCTGGTCGTGACAGCGTGCTGCGAGCGAGAGCGGCCGGCGCGCAGTTGTTCATCGGCGGCGAAATGGGCATCGGCAACACCACGGCCGCCAGTGCGCTGGCCTGTGCTTTGCTCGATTGCCCGGTGGTGCACCTGACGGGCCCCGGCACCGGGTTGAATGCCGAAGGGGTCAGCCATAAAGCCCAAGTGATCGAACGCGCACTGGCGTTGCACGCAGCCCAGCGCGGTGATGCATTGCAGACGCTGTTCAATCTCGGTGGCTTTGAAATCGCGGCGCTGGTTGGCGCGTATCTGGCGTGCGCGCAGGAAGGCGTTGCGGTGCTGGTCGACGGCTTTATCTGCACGGTCGCGGCGCTGGTCGCGGTACGCCTGAATCCGGCGTGTCGCGAGTGGCTGCTGTTCGGTCATCGCGGTGCTGAACCAGGCCATCGTCATGTGCTGGAAACCCTCGGCGCCGAGCCATTGCTGGAACTCGGTCTGCGTCTGGGCGAAGGCAGCGGTGCGGCGCTGGCGGTGCCCCTGTTGCGTCTGGCCTGCGACCTGCACGGGCAGATGGCGACATTCGCCGAAGCGGCGGTGGCGGATCGCCCGGCATGACCTTGCGCCTTGATCTGCTGCGTCACGGTGAAACCGAATTGGGTGGCGGCTTGCGCGGCAGTCTTGATGATGCGCTGACCGAAAAAGGCTGGACGCAGATGCGTGCGGCGGTGATCGAGGGCGGGCCTTGGGATCGTTTGGTCAGCTCGCCGTTGCAGCGTTGCGCGCGGTTCGCGGCGGAGCTGGGTGAGCAGTTGAATCTGCCGGTGCATCTCGATAAGGATCTGCAGGAGCTGCATTTTGGCGCGTGGGAAGGGCAGAGCGCGGCGGGGTTGATGGAGACGGATGCTGGTGCGTTGGGCCTGTTTTGGGCCGATCCGTATTCATTCACGCCACCACAGGGTGAACCGGTCAGCGACTTTTCCACGCGAGTGTTGGCGGCAGTGGCTGGGCTGCACAGCGCATATGCCGGTGAGCGGATTTTGCTGATCAGCCATGGTGGCGTCATGCGTTTATTGTTGGCGCAGGCGCGAGGCTTGCCGCGTGAGCAATTGCTCAATGTTGAAGTGGGGCATGGCGCGCTGTTTGCGCTGACGGTCGAGGCCGACGGTTTACTCAAGGAAGGTCACTGACATGTTGCCGCTGTGGATCGCCCTGCAATTTCTCAGCAGCCTGCCGATTCGTCTGCCGGGGATGCCTGAGCCGGAACAGCTTGGGCGTTCGCTGCTGTTTTATCCGCTGGTGGGATTGTTGTTTGGTGTGATCCTGTGGGCGCTGAATCTGGCATTGGCGGGGGCGCCGTTGTTGCTGCATGCGGCGTTGCTGCTGACGGTTTGGGTGTTGCTCAGCGGCGCGCTGCATCTTGATGGTCTGGCCGATAGCGCGGATGCCTGGCTCGGTGGGTTTGGTGATCGCGAGCGCACGCTGACGATCATGAAAGATCCGCGCAGCGGGCCGATTGCCGTGGTCACGCTGGTGCTGGTGTTGCTGCTCAAGTTTGCCGCGTTGCTGGCGTTGATCGAGCAAGGGCATGGGCTGGTGTTGATCATCGTGCCGGTGCTGGGGCGGGCGGCGTTGCTGGCGTTGTTTCTGACCACGCCGTATGTGCGCGCGGGTGGGTTGGGGCAGGCATTGGCAGATCATTTGCCGCGTCGGGCCGGGTGGAGGGTGCTGGGCCTCAGTGCGTTGGTCTGTGTGCTGATTGCCGGGTTCAGCGCCGTTGTTGCGGTGGTGATTTCTGTCGGGGTGTTTGTCTGGCTGCGGCGGGTGATGATGCGGCGGTTGGGCGGGACGACGGGCGATACGGCGGGGGCGTTGTTGGAGTTGTTGGAGGTGGGGGTGTTGGTGGGATTGGCGCTGGCCTGATAGATTTTTATCGTTCATGCCGACCCCATCGCGAGCAGGCTCACTCCTACAGGGGAGCGCGGTCAACTGTAGGAGTGAGCCTGCTCGCGATAGCAATTTTCCAGGCACCACAAATGTTCAGGGTAAACTCATCTGTAACTTGATTTAACACAGTCGCGGGTATATACACGCATCATGCTTACCTCTCAGTGTTTGTGCACCAACCTGCGTCGCGCCGCGCGTGGCGTCAGCAGGCATTACGACGGCGCTCTCGACGGCTTCGGGATCAACGTTGCGCAGTATTCTTTGCTGTGCAACCTGCAACGTCTCGATCAACCGAGCATCTCGGAACTCGCCGAAGCCATGGGGCTGGATCGCAGCACCCTCGGGCGCAATCTGCGCGTGCTCGAAGGTGAAGGCCTGGTGGCGCTGGCCGAGGGCGAAGACATGCGTAACCGCATCGTCCGGCTCACGGAAGTCGGTGCGCAACGTCTGACAGATGCACTGCCGGCCTGGGAGGCGGCGCAGCAGCGATTGATCGATCGACTGGGTGCCGAGAAGCGTGAAACCCTGCTCAAATTGCTGGACGAACTGGCGTAATCGCCGGTTTTTCCGATCTCAAGCGGGTATATACCCGCGACTGGAGAATAATAATGACATCGATGTGGCGTACGTGCGGTTGGGTGTTGGTCGGCAGTGCGCTGATTCTTGCGTTGTCATTGGGCGTGCGGCACGGCTTCGGTCTGTTTCTGTCGCCGATGAGCGCGCAGTTTGGCTGGGGCCGCGAGGTATTCGCCTTCGCCATCGCTTTGCAGAACCTGATCTGGGGTTTGGCGCAGCCATTCACCGGCGCGCTGGCTGACCGTTTCGGCGCGGCGAAAGTGGTGCTGGTCGGCGGCGTGCTCTATGCCGCGGGCCTGATCTGCATGGGCTTGTCGGATTCGGCGGTGACGCTGTCGCTGAGCGCTGGTTTGCTGATCGGCATCGGCCTGTCCGGTACCTCGTTCTCGGTCATCCTCGGCGTCGTCGGCCGTGCAGTGCCGCCGGAGAAACGCAGCATGGGCATGGGCATCGCCAGTGCTGCCGGTTCGTTCGGCCAGTTCGCGATGTTGCCCGGTACCCTCGGCCTGATCGGCTGGCTCGGTTGGTCGGCGGCGCTGCTGGTGTTGGGCCTGCTGGTGGCGCTGATCGTGCCGCTGGTGAGCATGCTCAAGGACAAACCGTTGCCGCTGCTGGGTCATGAGCAAACGCTCTCCGAAGCGCTGCGTGAAGCCTGTTCGCATTCGGGTTTCTGGTTGCTGGCGTTCGGCTTTTTTGTCTGTGGTTTTCAGGTGGTGTTTATCGGCGTGCATCTGCCGGCGTATCTGGTCGATCAGCATCTGCCGGCCAGCGTCGGTACTACGGTGCTGGCGCTGATCGGGCTGTTCAACATCTTCGGCACTTACACGGCTGGTTGGCTTGGCGGGCGCATGTCGAAACCGCGTTTGCTCACGGGGCTGTATCTGTTGCGCGCGGTGGTGATCGTGCTGTTCCTCTGGATGCCGGTGACGACCACCTCGGCCTATCTGTTCGGCATGGCGATGGGCTTCTTATGGCTGTCGACGGTGCCGTTGACCAACGGTACGGTGGCGACCTTGTTTGGTGTGCGCAATCTGTCCATGCTCGGCGGCATCGTGTTCCTGTTCCATCAGCTCGGCTCGTTCCTCGGCGGCTGGCTGGGCGGGGTGGTGTATGACCGAACCGGGAGTTATGACTTGATCTGGCAAGTGGCGATTCTGTTGAGTCTGTTGGCGGCCGCACTGAACTGGCCGGTGCGCGAGCGTCCGGTGGCCCGCCTGCAAGCCGCAGCGGGCGCCGCATGAGCCGATTCTGGCCACGTATCCTCTTTGCCGCACTCGGCGCCGCATTGTTGGCGCTGGTGTGGTGGGGCTGGCATCAGGGCGGTCTGGCGTTGATGCAACTGGGCATGAGCATTTGCTAGAAGCAGGCGTGGCGAGTAACGTCGAAGTCTGACGACTTCTCAAGGATGTACGACATGCTGATGCGCTGGTGTGCTGTTCCCGCGTTGCTGATGGCGTTGACTGGCCTCGCCCAGGCCGCTGACTGTCCCGAATTGCTGCAAGGCTCGCTGCCCAAATTGCGCGCCAAGGATTCCATCGACCTGTGCAAACAATACGCGGACAAGCCGCTGGTGGTGGTCAACACCGCCAGTTTCTGCGGTTTCGCGCCGCAGTTCGAAGGCCTTGAGGCGCTGCACAAACGCTATGAAGGGCAGGGGCTGGAAATGCTCGGCGTGCCGTCCAATGACTTCAAGCAGGAGTCCAAGGACAGCGCTGAGACCGCCAAGGTCTGCTACGCCAACTACGGCGTGACGTTCGCCATGACCGAACCACAGAAAGTCCGTGGCGATGACGCTACGCATATGTTCCAGGTGCTGGCCGCGCAGAGCAGCGCGCCGAAGTGGAATTTCTACAAATATGTGGTTGATCGTCACGGCAAGGTGATCGCCAATTTCTCTAGCCTGACCAAACCGGATGATCCGGAGTTTATTGCAGCGATCGAAAAAGCCATCGCCTCGAAACCCCTCAAACCATGACCTTCAGCGGGTTCGCCCGAACCCTGTAGGAGCTGCGGCACGCTGCGATCTTTTGATCTTAAAGGTCAAAATCAAAAGATCGCAGCGTGCCGCAGCTCCTACAAAGTTTTGCTCGCAGGCACAAAAAAGCCCCGCTTTCTGTAAAGAGAGCGGGGCTTTTCAGTGGGTGAGGGGTTAGCCTCGCCCGGCAGCATCAGAAGCGATAAGTCGCGCCAACACCGAAACCGTTTGCCGAGTTTTCATACTTGGCGTCGTAGGTCTGGCCACGATCGTTTTCGTTGCGGATCTTGATCGACTCTTCTTTCAGATAAGAGTAGGCCACGTCGATGGTCAGGTCTTCGGTCGGGCTCCAGCCAGCACCGATGCTGAAAATCGTACGGTCGCCAGTCGGAATACGTGGCGAACGGTCGACGTTGTTGGTCGGCGACTGGTCGAAGGTCAGACCGGTACGCAGTACCCATTCCTTGTTCAACTGATACGAAGTACCCACGGCGTAAGCCCAGGAGTCGTGCCAGTTCTGGTCTTCGGTGATTTCACCGAACTGACCGGCCAGTGCAGGCTGCACGCCCGAGTTCTCGACGGTGATTTTCTTCAGCTGGCTCCAGCGGGTGAAGGTCGAACCGGCGTAGACATTCCACTGATCGTTGATCGCCTGGGTCACCGAGAAGTCCAGGGATTCAGGCGTAGTGATCTTCAGCGAAGCGTCGTACTTCTGGTTCGGGTTCGCGCCGATCAGACCGAGCACACCGTAGTTGACCTTGGTGTTGCCTTCGAGCTTGTAGTCGACTTTCGAGTGGTAGGTCATGCCCAGACGCGTAGTGTCGGTGGCTTGAACCAGCACGCCGATGTTGTAGCCCAGTGCGGTGTCGTCACCCTTGATCTTGACCTTACCATCTGGCGCGGCCTGAGTGATCGACAGGTTGGATTCCAGCGAGCCGTCGATACGGTTGATGGTCGGACCGAAGCCGATCGACACCACGTCGTTGAACTTGTAGCTCACGGTTGGCTGGAAGGTGATGACTTGTACTTCGGACTTGCTGCCGAAGTAACGGCCGGCAAAGCCGTTTTCGTAATCGGTGATCAGGCCGAACGGCACGTAAACGCCGAGGCCGAATGCCCAATGATCATCGATTGGTTTGACGTAGAAGCCCATAGGTACGGAGGTGAAGGGCACCATGTCGCCTTTGTTGCTGCCGCCGTTAGGGCTGGAGCTGGCGTCGCTGATATCGGTTTTTGCGTCGAGAAATGCAACACCACCAGTGACTTGTTCGCGCGTGAGGCGCGACATGCCGGCAGGGTTGCCATAAACAGTGCTTGCGTCGTCGGCAGAAGAAGATCGCCCGGCGTACCCAGTCCCCATCCCGCTGATGCTGTGTTCGTTGATGGCAAAGCCAGCTGCGAAAATCTGGGTGGATGCCATGGTAACGGCGAGGCTAAGGGTGGTTTTGAGCATTACTTTTTTCATTATTAGAACTCCTGGTGATCACCGGGGCGAAAATTACCAACATTTTCGCTCCGGCGCTATAGTCCGTATGCCTTGAGTTAGAGCGGTTTTGTAGGACAATCCGACCAGATTCGCGACCCGTTACACGATCTTGCGAAACCGGTGGGTCAACAAGCGACCTGATTCATCGGTGAAATACAGGTCTGCCAGGCGTAGGTGAAATCGCGCAGACGACCCTGAGGCTGAAACGTCTGACGCCAGATGCGCGCCATTCCGAGTAAATCAGCCGGGTCGGGGAGGGTGGGGTTTTGTTCTTCTACCAGCAGCCAGGCGATGGCGGTGGCGTAACGCAGATTGACGGTTAATTCCAGGTGTGGGCCACTGAGAAAAGCGTGTTGACTGGCGAGGCCGCGAACCAGGCTTGCGCGCTCGGGATCGAGTGCCAGGTAATCATCCCAAAGGGCTTGATGACGATGCTCGGCAATGCGGTAGAGGCCGTGGCCACGGCGGTCATGCAGGGCAGAACCCAGGGCTGACTGGCTGGCGGCGATGCCCAGCAACAGGGCTTCGGCAGTTGCGCAGTGGCGTCCCAGGTAGATCAACGTAGGACGGATCACATAGCGGCACAGTTCGCTGGCAGCGATACCCATAAATCCCTCGGTTCTTGTTATTAATGGCGAGTCCTGAAGGGGGGCTTGGCAGCTGTGGATCGGTTCAGGCTCGCCGCAAGCGGATCACGCCGCTTGAGTTGAAGTGTAGTGTCATATTCGCGACGTAAAGGCCTGTTTTTAAAATATTTCCGGCTGCGCGGAATATTCGTTATATCCGATGGTGCTTAGCCGCTGAGGGATAAAAGCGAAACATCGGGCAATAAAAAGCCCCGCATTTTGTGCGGGGCTTTTGCTTTTGCAGCCTTTTCGGCTTTCAGGCAACCAGTGCCTGACGGGTACGATCGATCACGGCCTGCAGCGGTTCAGCGCTGGAGTACTGATCGGGGTACAGACGCTCGCTGTGGCGGGCGATACCGTGTTCGTTGACCAGTGTGAAGCTGAAGCAGCCTTTGCGAGCGGCCATGATCAGGCAGTTCATCGGAGCAAAAGCGTTGGTTAGGGTGCGAATGGCATCCTGAGTATGGATTTGAGTAGACATAGTTATTAGGTGTTCCTACAAATGACACGGATAAGAACCGTGCAACGTTAAAACGTTCCAGTGACGACGACCACCATTGGTCGAACGAAGAACCCGACTGGAACAAAGCAGCCAGTTTGAAGCGCTGATAAGTTGGCGCGCTTGGGCTGGCAGGTAGGTACTTAGGAGGGCAGGCAACACATCAAGGGCAAAGGTTCTGGGCCCGGGGTGAAGATCCTGATCAATTTGCAGGTTGGTTCGGTCAGAGTAAGTGGCCTTCGCAACACCCTTTGCATCATTCAAAGGCTGTGTTGTCGCAAGATTTACCTGGAAACCATCGAGGGGTCGCTCCCGCTTTTTTCGGCGATTGGCTTCTTGGTAGAAGGTTGACCGTGGGGATGTGTTCGACCGGAATTGACTTTCAGCTTGGTACTAACGCCGCGGATACTAACGGATCGAAAAGTACAAAGCAAACCTAATGCTGAAAAAGATTGCAGGGCGCTATGGATTCTGCTTGTCGATCCGGCGGATCGCTCCGTATTGGCCCACATTAAGACCGTCGGTCGGTGAAACAATTTTCATCAAACGTCACGCCAGACTGCCTTATCCCCAGGCAATGATGGAAAACGAACCGAAAAAGCGCACTCCTATAACCGGGTAACAGGTACTTGTGCACATTAGTTGCGCGGGCTGTCACAGCACTGTCACATCAATCCTGACCCCGATGGCTGCCTGCATCGAAAGTTTAAGTCAATGAAAAACATCGGTTTTTTTTGTTGGTGAAAAAATCGTCAGTTTGACTGCGAGCCCCATTCCACAAGGGTTTGCGAGGGTTCAAGGGCGGTTGTCCACTGAGTTATCCACAGCTTCTGTGGATTGTCCCGAGCGCTTGCTCTAGCACGGGCGTGCCGGGTTTTTTTCGGACTTTACCTGTAAGAAAAAGAGAGTAGAGTGGCGCGCCTTCCGATCTGTCCCACAGTGCTTTATGAAGTTTCGCTCAGTATCAGACTCTGTTACCTCAGAACCCCCTCGTGTTACCCCGCCCAAGCGATTTTCTGTGCGCGTGGCCGAATGGCTGCTCGACAGCCCGCGCCTGAGCGACAGCCACAACGCCAAACACCTTGCCGGCCGCCTGCTCAAGCAGCCTGCGCGGGAAGGCGTGGTCGCTGCGCAAAGCCGTCTCGGCCAATTGATGTGCCGCGAGTGCGGTAACGCCCGCGATCGTCGCATTGGCCAGGATCTGCTGCGTTCAGCTGCCCGTGCCGGCGACCGGCGTGCGCAGCAGGAACTCGGTCTCATCGAAGACTGAGCTGTCCAAGACCTGACACCTTGGTTAACCTTCAGGCTTTATTGGATGGGCAGGAATCTCTATGGCGATGGACTTGACCAGCGTATTGCTCGGTCTCGCGGCAGCGGGGTTGCCATTGCTGGCGCTGGCCTGGCAACTGCAGCGCCGGGCGAGCAACGGCCAAGCCGACGTGGCCCTGCTCGAAGAGCGGCTGGCCATGGCGCAACTGGCGCAGGACGGCCTCAACGCTCAGCTTGAGGCGAGCCGCGATGAAGTCGCTGATCTGGGCCAGGCCAACGCCGCGAAACAGGCTGAACTGGCGGCCCTGCGCCGTGAAGTCGAGTTGCTGCAGATCGAGCGCGACGACGCCCGCGACGCCTCCCACGCCTGGAACATCGAACGTGCCAGCAAAGAAGCCGAACTGCGCCGTCTCGACGCGCAAGCCGCTTCGTTGAACGCCGAGCTGCGTGAACAACAGGAAAGCCATCAGCAGCGCCTCAGCGACCTGCAAGGTTCGCGCGATGAGCTGCGCGCGCAGTTCGCCGAACTGGCCGGCAAGATCTTCGATGAGCGCGAGCAGCGTTTCGCCGAAACCAGCCAACAGCGCCTCGGCCAGTTGCTCGATCCGCTGAAAGAACGCATCCAATCCTTCGAAAAACGTGTGGAAGAAAGCTATCAGGCTGAAGCCCGCGAGCGCTTTTCGCTGGCCAAGGAGCTGGAGCGTTTGCAAGCGCTCAACCTGCGTCTGAGCGACGAAGCGACCAACCTGACCCGTGCCCTCAAGGGCCAGAAAACCCAAGGCAACTGGGGCGAGCTGATTCTCGAACGCGTGCTCGAACACGCCGGTCTGGAGAAGGGCCGCGAGTATCAGACACAGGTCAATTTGAAGGGCCCGGACGGCGAGCGTTTCCAGCCCGACGTGGTGATTTATCTGCCGGGCGACAAGCAGGTGGTGGTCGACTCGAAAGTCAGTCTGACCGCGTATCAGCAATACGTCGCCGCCGAAGACGACACCCTCGGCCAGATCGCGATCAAGCAGCACGTACTGTCCCTGCGCAATCACGTCAAAGGTCTGGCCGGCAAGGATTACAAGCGTCTGGAAGGCCTGCACAGTCTCGATTTTGTTTTGCTGTTCGTGCCGATCGAAGCAGCGTTCTCGGCGGCGTTGCAGGCTGAGCCGTCGCTGTTTCAAGAGGCGTTCGACCGCAACATCGTGATTGTCAGCCCGACCACATTGCTGGCGACATTGCGGGTCATCGACAGTCTGTGGAAGCAGGAGCGCCAGAGCCAGAACGCCCGGGAAATCGCCGAGCGTGCCGGATGGCTGTACGACAAGTTCGTGCTGTTCATTCAGGATCTGGACGAGGTCGGCAATCGTCTGCAACAACTGGACAAAGCCTACAGCTCAGCGCGCAACAAACTGACAGAAGGGCGCGGCAATCTGGTCAGCCGCAGTGAGCAGCTCAAACTGCTCGGGGCGCGAGCGAGCAAGAGCTTGCCGGCGGATCTGCTGGAGCGGGCGATGACCGATGTTGATGGTTTGGTTGAATTGCCTGAATAAAGATCAAAAGATCGCAGCCTGCGGCAGCTCCTACACGGGATTTTTGTCGAACACAAAAATGTGGTCTGACACCGAACCTGTAGGAGCTGCCGCAGGCTGCGATCTTTTGCTTTTAGAGCGGCACATACCGACTCAACAACGCCCGCAACGCCGCCGGTTTCACCGGTTTCGCCAGGTAATCCAGACCCGCCGCATGCACCTGCGCCACCGTCTCCGGCCGCCCATCCGCACTGATCACCACTCCCGGCACCGGCTCGCCCAACGTCGTGCGCAACCACGCCATCAACTCTGTCCCGGTGTCGCCGTGATCGAGGTGGTAATCCACCAATGCCAGTTGCGGCCGCACGCCATCCTTAAGCAACGCCGCACATTCCTCACGATTGCGCGCCGTCCACACCTGACAACCCCAGCGGCTGAGCAAACTGTTCATGCCAATCAAAATGCTGTCTTCATTGTCGATACACAGCACCTGCGCGCCGCCCAGCAACTTGCCGTTCAACTCGACGGCGGCGCTGGCCGGCACGGTTTGCGTCGGGGCCAATGGCACGCTGACGCTGAACACACTGCCGCGCCCCGGCCACGAACGCACACGCAACGTATGGCCGAGCACGCGGCACAAGCCATCGGCAATCGCCAGGCCAAGCCCCAAGCCTTTTTCCGCGCGGGTCTGGTGGCTGTCGAGGCGTTTGAATTCTTCGAAAATCACCTGCAGCTTGTCCTCCGGAATCCCCGGCCCGCGATCCCACACTTCCAGCGACAATTCTCCCCCGCGCCGACGCACGCCGAGCAGCACCGGGCCTTTGGCATAGCGGAACGCATTGGTGAGGAAGTTCTGCAAAATCCGCCGCAGCAATTTGCTGTCGCTGTCGATGCGCAGATGACTGCCACGCACGCGGAAGGTCAGGCCTTGTTCTTGCGCCAGTGCCTTGAATTCGGCGCCGAGAATATCGAACAGCTCATTGAGCGCAAACGGCTTGCGATCCGGGTTGATCTTGCCATTTTCCAGGCGCGAGATATCCAGCAGATCGCTGATCAAGTCTTCGGCTGAACGCAGCGAACTGTCGAGGTGCTGCACCAGTTTCTGCGCCTCGCTGCTCAAGCCATCGTCCTGATGGGAGAGGGCGGCGGAGAATAGGCGGGCGGCGTTCAACGGTTGCATCAAGTCATGGCTGACCGCCGCGAGGAAACGGGTTTTCGACTGGTTCGCTGCCTCGGCTGTGCCCTTGGCTTCGGTCAGCGCGACGTTGAGTTGCGACAGTTCCTGCGTACGCTCGCTGACCCGTTGCTCCAGCCCCTCGTTGGCCTCGGTCAGCGCCTGCTCGGCTTCGCGGAACGCAGTAATGTCGGTGAAACTCATGACGAAACCGCCGCCCGGCATCGGGTTGCCGATCAGTTCGATCACCCGACCGTTGGGGAACAGCCGCTCGGAGGTGTGTGCACGGCCCTGACGCATCCAGTGCAAACGGCGGGCAACGTGTACTTCGGCTTCGCCGGGGCCGCACAAGCCGCGCTCGGCGTTGTAGCGAATGATGTCGGCAATCGGCCGGCCAACGCTGATCAAACCGTCCGGGTAGTTGAACAGCTCCAGATAGCGTCGATTCCACGCCACCAGTTTCAGCGATTGGTCGACCACGCTGATGCCTTGGGTGATGTTCTCGATCGCGCCTTGCAGCAGGGCGCGGTTGAACTGCAGCACTTCCGACGCTTCATCGGCGATTCGGACTACGTCCTCCAACTGCATTTCCCGACCTTCGATAGCGGCTTTTACTACAGCGCGCGTCGAAGAAGCGCCAAGCACACCGGCCAACAAGCGCTCGGTGTGGGCGATCCATTCGCCATCGGCGTTCTGGTTCGGGTTGAAGCCTTTGCCCTGACGGTAAGCGAAACGAATAAAGCTCTGCCGCGCGCGTTCCTCACCGACAAACCGCGCCGCCAGTTGCAACAGATCGTCGATTTGCACCGCCAGCATCGAGCGTGCGCTCGGCCGCGCGCTGATCTCCTGACCGATAAAACGCCCGGCTTGCCAGTGTTCCGATACCCGCGTGCGCGACAGCACCGAAACCCACGCGAACAGGGTGAAGTTACCGGCCAGCGACAGCACCACGCCTTGTGTCAGTGGGGTGATTGGCAAATTCAGCGGATTGCTGTGCAGCCACGCCAGCCCCGGAAAACTGCTCAGGGACAAGCCCAGGCTGTGCGCGGCAATCGGCAGAATCAGCGTGTAAAACCACAGGAAAGTACCGGCGGCGAGACCGGCGAAAACCCCGCGCCGGTTGGCCTGTTTCCAGTACAGCGCGCCGAGCATGGCCGGGGCCAATTGGGTCACGGCGGCGAAGGCAATCTGGCCGATGGTCGCCAGGCTCGCGGTGGAGCCGAGCAGGCGATAGCTGACATACGCCAGCAACAGAATCACCACGATGCTGACGCGGCGCACCGAGAGCATCCACTGGCGGAACACTTCGAACGGACGCTCGGCGTTATTTCGGCGCAGCAACCACGGCAACAGCATGTCGTTGGAGACCATGGTCGACAACGCTACGCTGGCGACAATCACCATGCCGGTCGCCGCCGACGCGCCGCCGATGAACGCCAGCAGCGCCAGCGCCGGATGGGCTTGAGCGAGAGGCAAACTGATCACAAAGGAGTCGGGGAGTACGTCGCTCGGTAACAACATCTGACCGGCGAGGGCGATCGGGACTACAAACAGCGCGGCCAGTGCGAGGTAGGCCGGGAACACCCATTTGGCCAGACGCAGATCTTGCGGGTCGATGTTCTCGACTACGGTGACGTGAAACTGTCGGGGCAGGCAGATGATCGCCATCATCGCCACGCCGGTCTGCACCACCATCGATGGCCAGTTAATGGTTTCTTTCCAGTATTCCTCGAGGCGCGGGGCGAGCATTGCCTGGTTGAACAGGTCATCGAAACCGTCGTACAGACCAAAAGTGACGAAGGCGCCGACCGCGAGAAAGGCAAACAGTTTGACCAGCGATTCGAAGGCAATCGCCAGCACCATGCCACGGTGGTGCTCGGTGGCGTCGAGGTTGCGCGTACCGAACACGATGGTGAACAGCGCCAGCACCAGCGACACGATCAGCGCGGTGTCCTGCGCGCGGGTGCCCATGGCGTCGGCGCCGGCGCCGATCAACAGGTTCACGCCGAGGACGATGCCTTTGAGTTGCAGGGCGATGTAGGGGAGGACGCCGACCAGGCAGATCAGCGCGACGACCACCGCCAGCGATTGCGATTTGCCGTAACGCGCGGCGATGAAGTCAGCGATGGAGGTGATGTTCTCCTGTTTGCTGATCATCACCATTTTCTGCAGCACCCACGGCGCGCCGAGCAGCAGCAGGATCGGCCCGAGGTAAATCGGCAGGAATGACCACAGTTGTTCGGCGGCCTGACCGACCGCGCCGAAGAATGTCCAGCTGGTGCAATAAACCGCCAGCGACAGGCTGTACACCCAGGCACGCATTCGCGGCGGCAATGGCGCGCTGCGACGGTCGCCGTAGAAGGCGATGGCGAACATGATAGCCATATAGGCCAGGGCGACGGCGGCGATCAGCCCGGTGGACAACGACATGCAACACTCCCGACAGAAGACTCCCCGGCAACCCTGTCCGGGCCAACAGTCTCGCATGAGTGCGGCGGTTAGTCAGTGTCGACCAAGGTCGTGGCGTGGCGGGGTGTCGCAGGGGTGGAACCCGTCAGTATTAGCGGTGACCGGGCGGGCCTCTTCGCGAGCAAGCCCGCTCCCACAAGGGGAACGCATTCCAAATGTGGGAGCGGGCTTGCTCGCGAAGGCGTCAGTCCAGACGCAGCGCAATATCGATCAGATAATGCAGCTCATCCACTTCAAGCGCCGCCGCCGAAAACAGGATCCGGAACACCACCGGCGCCACCACCAGGTTGATCAATCGATCAACACTCGGCGCGATCTCATCCGGATGCCGCGCAATGATCGTCTGCAATTGCGCACCAATGATCGTCACGCAATACCCCGGCGTCGCGCTCGCCTGCACGTCGCGCATCATGTTGCGGCCGGGCTCGGAGCTCATCTCGTCGAGATACTGTTCAGCCCACGCACGAATATCGCTGCGCAAACTGCCCGTTTCTGCCGGCTCACTGTCTGGGCGCATGCGGGCGAGGGCGACGTCTGCGAGCAACGCCGCCAGATCCCCCCAGCGTCGATAAATCGTCGACGGCGTCACCCCCGCGCGTGCGGCGATTTGCGGCACGGTCACGGTCGAGCGCTCCTGTTCTTGCAGGAGCGCGTGGACTGCCGAATGAATCGACTCTTGCACCCGGGCACTGCGGCCACCCGGGCGTAAACCTTCTTTAATAGCCATGCGGCAGACCTTAACACAAAGAATTTGCTTTAAGCGCGAGGCGGTAGCACACTCCGCAAAAGCAAAAAATTAGCTTTTGCGGAGTGTGCCCATGATTAGCCCCTTGAATAACGTCGTTTCAAACCGCTCCAGCCTGTGGTTTCTGGCGATCACCTTACTCAGTTTTCTCGCCGCTTCCACCGCGCCGACGCCGTTGTATCACCTGTATCAGGATCAACTGCATTTCTCGGCGGTGGTGCTGACGCTGATCTTCGGTGTCTATGCGCTCAGTCTGTTGGCGGCGCTATTAACAGTGGGCTCGCTGTCCGACCATGTGGGACGCAAACCGGTGATCTTTACCGCCGTGCTGCTCAATGCCTTGGCGATGCTCCTGTTTATCTATGCCGACAGCGTCACGTGGCTGATCAGCGCGCGCGTCCTGCAAGGTTTTGCCACCGGCATGGCCACTGCGGTGTTGAGCGCGACGTTGCTCGATACGGATCGCCAGCAAGGGCCGTTGATCAACAGCGTCGCGCCGTTGTTGGGAATGGCGCTGGGCGGTTTGGGTTGCGGTTTGCTCGCGGAATTTGCTCCGGCGCCGTTGCAGTTGACCTATTGGTTGTTGCTCGGATTGTTTGTATTGCAGGGAATTTATGTCTGGCGCCTGCCGGAAAGTGTCTCGCCGCAAGACGGGGCTTGGGCGTCATTGAAGCCGACGCTGCACGTGCCGGCTCAGGCCCGTTCAACATTGTGGCGAGTGCTGCCGCTGAACACGGCGACGTGGGCACTCGGTGGTTTTTACGCCTCGCTGGCTCCGTCATTGGTGCGCACGGCCACCGGTTCGACGTCCAACCTGATCGGCGGCTCGACCGTGGCGGCATTGACCCTGACCGGTGCGTTGATGATTTTCACCTTGCGCAATCGCAGCGCCAAACAAGCCTTGCGGCTGGGCGCGAGTCTGCTGCCGATCGGTCTGGTGCTGATCTTGCTCGGCGTGCACAGCGCGAGTCTTTCGCTGTTCTTCCTCGGCACGCTGGTCGCCGGTTGTGGGTTTGGCTCGGGCTTCCTTGGCGCAGTGCGCAGCTTGGTTCCGCTGGCATTGCCTCACGAACGGGCCGGTTTGATGTCGGCGTATTACGTGCTGAGTTATCTCGCATTCTGCCTGCCGGCATTGTTGGCCGGTTATCTGGCTCGCACCTATGGCTTGCTGGCAACCACTGATGGCTACGGCGCGGTACTGATCGTGTTGGCGGTGGGGGCGTTATTGCTCAGCCTGCGCGCCAACGCAGTCAAGGTGTGCAGCGCTCCCTGAGTTTCGGTTAGCCTTGCTTGGCCATTCTTCTCACGGATCGATTCATGAAGATTATCCGCAGCAAAACCTTCACCGCCGACCGCGCCTGGGGCGCGCTGGACATCGCCAATATGAACGGCATCACCACGCGCCTGCACTGGACGGATCAGCCGTACAAATGGCACGTCAACGATGGCGAAGAAGTGTTCGTGGTGCTCGATGGCCAGGTGCAGATGCACTACCGCGAAAACGGCGAGGAAAAACAGGTGCAGCTCGACGTTGGCGATATCTTTTACGCCTCGGTCGGCACCGAGCATGTCGCGCATCCACAGGGCGCTGCGCGGATCCTGGTGATTGAAAGCGAAGGCAGCGTCTGACTGCTTATTGGTAAAACAGATAACAGTTAGAGATATTACCCGTTATATAGATATTCGATTCGGATCTACCATGAATTCCACCTCACCTGAGGACAGGAGTTCATGATGATTTGCCCCAACAGCGCCAAACCCGGCATCAAGCCGTTCAGCCAACTTCAGCATCCGCGTGAAGTGATCCGCCAATTCACACCGAACTGGTTCGCCGCGACCATGGGTACCGGTGTGCTGGCATTGGCGTTGGCGCAACTGCCGGTGGCGATTCCCGGTTTGCACGCCGTGGCCGAAGGGCTGTGGTTGTTCAACATTCTGTTGTTCACGTTGTTTACCCTGGCTTACGCCGCTCGCTGGATTCTGTTCTTCGATGAAGCGCGGCGGATTTTCGGGCATTCCACGGTATCGATGTTCTTCGGCACCATCCCAATGGGCCTGGCGACGATCATCAACGGCTTTTTGGTGTTCGGCCTGCCGCGCTGGGGCGACGGGGTGATTCATCTCGCCGAAGTGCTGTGGTGGATCGACGTGGCGATGTCGCTGGCCTGCGGCGTGTTGATTCCGTACATGATGTTTACCCGTCAGGAACACAGCATTGATCAGATGACCGCCGTTTGGCTGTTGCCCGTAGTCGCAGCAGAAGTGGCAGCGGCCAGCGGTGGTTTGCTCGCACCGCATCTGACCGATGCCCACTCGCAACTGGTGGTGCTGACCACCAGCTACGTGCTTTGGGCATTTTCCCTACCGGTGGCGTTCAGCATTCTGACAATCCTCTTGCTGCGCATGGCCCTGCACAAACTGCCTCACGAAAACATGGCCGCTTCGAGCTGGCTGGCCCTTGGCCCGATCGGCACCGGTGCGCTGGGCATGTTGCTGTTGGGCGCTGATGCACCGGCGATCTTCGCTGCCAACGGTCTGCCGGGCATCGGCGAAATCGCATCGGGCATTGGCCTGGTCGCCGGCATCACGCTGTGGGGCTTCGGGTTGTGGTGGATGTTGATGGCGCTGCTGATCACCGTGCGTTATCTGCGTGACGGCATCCCGTTCAATCTTGGCTGGTGGGGTTTCACCTTCCCGTTGGGTGTTTATTCGCTGGCAACGTTGAAGCTGGCCAGCACCTTGAATCTCGGATTTTTCAGCGTGGTTGGCTGTGTGTTGGTGACGTTGCTCGCGATCATGTGGCTGATCGTCGGTAAACGCACCGTGCAAGGCGCGTGGCGTGGCGAGCTGTTTGTTTCACCGTGCATCGCCGGTTTGAAGAAATAACCTGAAATATTTAGCTAAGGTGTGGCCTGGATTGCGGTTTGTGAATCCAATAGACAGTATCCAGACCACCCCCCAGCAAAATCAGGGAAACACGGAAGATGAGTCACTCCTCACAGTTCAACCTGCTGCGCACGCGACGGTTTTTACCGTTCTTCATCACGCAATCGCTCGGCGCGTTTAACGACAACGTGTTTAAGCAGTCGTTGATTCTCGCCATTCTCTATCGGTTGACCATCGAAGGTGACCGCTCGATCTGGGTCAACCTCTGTGCGCTGCTGTTTATTCTGCCGTTCTTCCTGTTCTCGGCGCTGGCCGGGCAGTTTGGCGAAAAGTTCGCCAAGGACGCGTTGATCCGTCTGATCAAACTGGCGGAAATCGCCATCATGGCGGTGGGATCCGTCGGATTCTTGTTCGATCATCTGTCGCTGATGCTGGTGGCGTTGTTCGCCATGGGCACGCACTCGGCGTTATTCGGGCCGGTGAAGTATTCGATCCTGCCGCAGGCATTGCGCGAGGATGAACTGGTCGGCGGCAATGGTCTGGTGGAGATGGGCACGTTTCTGGCGATCCTCGCCGGCACCATCGGCGCCGGGGTCATCATGTCTTCGACGCACTACGCGCCACTGGTGTCCGGCGCCATCGTCGGCATTGCCGTGCTGGGTTATCTCGCCAGCCGCAGCATTCCTCGCGCGGCGGCGTCCTCGCCGGAGATGCGCCTGAACTGGAATATCTTCAGCCAATCGTGGGCGACGCTGAAACTCGGCTTGGGCCAGACCCCAGCGGTGTCGCGTTCGATCGTAGGCAATTCGTGGTTCTGGTTTGTCGGGGCGATTTATCTGACGCAGATTCCGGCGTATGCCAAGGAATGGATGCACGGCGATGAAACCGTGGTCACCTTGATTCTCACGGTGTTCTCGGTGGGGATCGCCCTCGGTTCAATGCTCTGCGAGAAGCTTTCCGGGCGTAAAGTCGAGATCGGTCTGGTGCCGTTCGGCTCGTTTGGTCTGACCGTGTTCGGGCTGCTGCTGTGGTGGCATTCCGGCGGGATTCCGGACAGCGTCACTGGCCATAGCTGGGTTGAAGTGCTGGGCTTTGTGCACACGTGGGCGGTGTTGATCGACATTCTCGGTCTGGGCATTTTCGGCGGCTTCTATATCGTGCCGCTGTACGCGTTGATCCAATCGCGCACCGCCGAGAATGAGCGCGCGCGGGTGATCGCGGCGAACAACATTCTCAACGCACTGTTCATGGTGGTCTCGGCCATCGTTTCGATCGTGTTGTTGAGCGTGGTCAAACTGTCGATTCCGCAGCTGTTTCTGGTGGTGTCGCTGCTGAACATCGGCGTCAACGCCTACATCTTCAAAATCGTCCCCGAGTTCAGTATGCGTTTCATGATCTGGCTGCTCAGCCATTCCATGTACCGCGTCGAACATCGCAACCTTGAGGCGATTCCTGATGAGGGCGCGGCGTTGTTGGTGTGTAACCACGTGTCGTTCGTCGATGCCTTGCTGATTGGCGGCGCAGTGCGTAGGCCGATTCGCTTTGTCATGTACTACAAAATCTACAACTTGCCGGTGCTGAACTTTATCTTCCGCACGGCGGGAGCCATTCCTATCGCTGGGCGGCAGGAAGATATCCAGATCTATGAGAAGGCCTTCACGCGGATTGCGCAATATCTGAAGGAAGGCGAATTGGTGTGCATCTTCCCGGAAGGCAAATTGACTGCTGATGGCGAGATGAATGAATTCAGGGGCGGGCTGACGCGGATTCTAGAGGAGACGCCGGTACCGGTGATTCCGCTGGCGTTGCAGGGGTTGTGGGGGAGCTTCTTCAGTCGCGATCCGAACAAGGGTTTTTTTCACCGGTTGTGGTCGCGGGTGACATTGGTGGCGGGTTCGGCGGTGGATGTTGGTGCGGCGGAGCCGGCGAAGTTGCAGGTGTTGGTGGGGGAGTTGCGTGGGGCGGTTAGATAGTCGCTGATTTTTAGGGCCTCTTCGCGAGCAGGCTCACTCCTACATTTGAAACGCGTTCCCCTGTAGGAGTGAGCCTGCTCGCGATAGCGGTAGAGGCCTAAGCGCTGACCTTAAGCCCAATCAGCCCGGTGATGATCAACGCCACACTCGCCAGCCGAATCAACGCCATCGATTCGCCAAACAAAATGATCCCGGCAATCACCGTGCCCACAGCACCGACGCCCGTCCAGATCGCATACGCCGTGCCCAGCGGCAATTCCTTCATCGCAAGGCCGAGCAGGCCAAGGCTGATGGCCATGGCCGCAACGGTCAGTGCAGTAGGGAGTGGACGGCTGAAGCCATCGGTGTATTTCAGGCCAACGGCCCAGCCGACTTCGAACAGGCCGGCGAAAAACAGAATGATCCAGGACATGAGAGACCTCCATCGATTGACGGGGTCGTCCCCAGATTAATGACTCGATCGAGCCGCGAGGTCGTCCTCGCGTTGCGCGATAGTTTGACCAGCATTAACCCGGGGATCAAGTTTCAGCTCAGTCGGCAGCCTGTTGCGCCAACGCCTCGCGATCTTCCTTTTCGCTCATGCGGCGGAAGTAGGTCGACAGCAGCGCACCGGAAATATTGTGCCAGACACTGAACAACGCGCTCGGCACTGCTGCCAACGGCGAAAAGTGCGCGCTGGCCAACGCGGCGCCCAATCCCGAGTTCTGCATGCCGACTTCCAGCGCCAGCGATTTGCGCTGAGCCAACGGCAGCTTGAACAGGCGGCCGGTGAAGTAACCCAGCAGATAACCGAAGCTGTTGTGCAGCATCACCACGGCCATGATCAGCAGACCGGATTCGGCAATTTTCGCCTGGCTGGCGGCGACCACGGCAGTGACGATAATCACGATGCTGACCACCGACACCAGCGGCAACACATCCACCGCATGACGAACCCGGTCACCGAGCACGCGCTGGGCAACCACGCCGAGGATGATCGGCAACAGCACCACTTGCAGGATCGACCAGAACAGCTCCATGAACGACACCGGCAACCACGCCGAAGCCAGCAGCCAGATCAGCGCCGGGGTCAGCAGCGGAGCGAGGAGGGTGGTAACGGCGGCGATGGCTACCGACAACGCCAGATCACCACGGGCCAGCCAGGTCATCACGTTGGACGAGGTGCCGCTCGGGCAGCAGCCGACCAGAATTACGCCGACGGCGATTTCCGGCGGCAGGTGAAACACCTGGCAAAGCAACCACGCCACGCCGGGCATGATCACGAAGTGTGCAACCACGCCCAGCGCCACGCGCCACGGATGGCGGGCAACGGCAGCGAAGTCGTCGAGTTTGAGGGTCAGGCCCATGCCGAACATCACCAGCCCGAGCAACGGCACGATCGCGCTTTTCAGGCCAAGGAACCATGCCGGTTGCAGGAACGCGATGACCGCGAAAATCAGAACCCAGTAAGCGAAGGTATTGCCGACAAAGCGGCTGAGTGCAGCCAGTGCGCGCATGGCTTGTTCCTTATTGTTAGTTACACCACAAAACCAAATGTAGGAGTGAGCCTGCTCGCGATGGCGGTCGTTCAGTCAACATTGATGTTGAATGTCAGTCCCTCATCGCGAGCAGGCTCACTCCTACAGTTTGGACATCACAAGGGATCAGATCCCCTGCGGAGTCTCTTCCCCACCCAGCGCTTCAACCAGCGCCGGCAGGAAGTCGCCGAAGGTCAGCATCATCAGGGTGAAGCTGGCGTCCAGTTGACCCAGTGCCTCGTCGCCACCGTCCTGTTCCGCCTGATCCTGCAACAGGTCTTCGAACTTCAGACGTTTAACAGTCATCTTGTCGTCAAGCATGAACGACAACTTGTCCTGCCACGCCAGCGACAGCTGCGTGACGACTTTGCCGGTGCTCAGGTGCAGCTGGATTTCTTCGCTCGTCAGGTCCTGACGCTTGCAACGAACGATGCCGCCGTCTTCGTGGGTGTCGCGCAGTTCGCACTCGTCCAGCACATAGAAGTCGTCGGCAGCTTTCTGCGTGGTGACCCATTCGGTCATGGTCGCGGTTGGCGACATTTTCACGGTCAGCGGACGGACGGGCAGGGTGCCGATCACTTCACGCAGGGTCGACAGCAAGTCTTCAGCGCGTTTCGGGCTGGCCGAGTTGACCAGAATCAGACCCTGTTTCGGCGCAATGGCGGCGAAGGTCGACGAGCGACGGATAAAGGCGCGCGGCAGGAAGGCCTGGATGATTTCATCCTTGATCTGATCGCGTTCCTTCTTATAGACCTTGCGCATCTGCTCGGCTTCGATCTCTTCGACCTTTTCCTTAACCGCGTCGCGCACGACGCTGCCCGGCAGAATGCGTTCTTCTTTACGCGCGGAAATCAGCAGGAAGTCACCGCTGACGTGTACCAATGGAGCATCTTCGCCTTTGCCGAACGGCGCGACGAAACCGTAGGTGGTCAACTCCTGGCTTGCACATGGACGCGCCAGTTTGGTGGCCAGTGCAGTTTCCAGCGCCTCGGCATCGACAGGCAGGTCTTGGGTCAGGCGATAGATAAGCAGGTTCTTGAACCACATGGGGTGAGTCTCTCCTTTATACAAAGGGGGGCATTATTGTCCTCGCCGTCTCATAGGCCAACCCTTCTGTAAGCCTTTGGAAGGCCTGAGAAAATTATTTAAAAAAGTGCTTGCCAGAGCTTGGGTCGCTCCGTAGAATGCGCGCCACACCGAAGCGAAGGGTGATTAGCTCAGCTGGGAGAGCGTCTGCCTTACAAGCAGAATGTCGGCGGTTCGATCCCGTCATCACCCACCATTCGTTTCAAGCGTTTCGCGCAGCGGTAGTTCAGTCGGTTAGAATACCGGCCTGTCACGCCGGGGGTCGCGGGTTCGAGTCCCGTCCGCTGCGCCATATTCGGAATCTGGAACACTGAACGCCAGAGTCCACAGAAAGCCCGCCTAGTGCGGGCTTTTTGCTGTCTGGGATTTATGAAATCTCAGATTTGATGCTGACCTGTGGCGAGGGGATTTATCCCCGTGGGCCTGCGCAGCAGGCCCAGATTTTAAAAGCGGGGCCGCTTCGCAGCCCAACGGGGATAAATCCCCTCGCCACAGGTTATGTGCATATTTTTTTAATGCGCGGCATTCTGGCTGTGGCGATAGTCGCTCACCGCTTCATACACCGCTTTACGCAACCGGTTGATCCCGCCAATCGGCCGATGCGCCTCGATACCAAACCACGGATTGAAAGACAGGTTGTCGCACGCCAGATTCAACGTCGGCGTATCGAAGTCTTGCGGCGGCAAGGTAATCCGCGCCACCGTCTCAAACGGCGAGTCCTGCTCACGCCATTCAATGCTGGTGTCTTCGATCGGCATGTACTTGTTGGCATCCTGACGCTGAATCTGCAGGACAAAACACGCTGGAACCCGATCCGTCGATAACTGCTGACTCAAAGCACTGCGCAGAAAGTTCGGCAGATCGTGATTCTGTTGAGGCAACGCGTACGCCGGGCAACTGTCCGGATCCGGCATCACCCGAAATTTCGCATTGGCCTCACCGAATTTGTACGGCGAGACCGAAAAATAAGTCGTTTGCGTCGGGCTGTCCGGCGGTGGTGCCAGCGTTGTCAGTGCAATAAACAGATGACGGATCTGCCATGTGCGCGGATCCCACCCCGGAAAAAACGCCATGATCTTCTTGCCGTCAGCCTGCGCCGCCACATTCTGACGGTACTCGGCGACATCGCTGACAAAGAAGTTCGCATGACTGAACATCACGAAATCCTGTTCGCCCTGCGCCGGTCGATCGCCGAGCAAGGGTTTACCCGACACATCGAACAACTTGATCGCCATACCGCGAGCATCGCGCAGGCTGTCGAATTGAGGATAAGCGTTGCCATTCGACAGACGAATCATCGCCTGCCAGGTTTTCCCCGGCTCACTGAACACGCCTTGTCGCAACGGTTGCGCCAGTTCCGGCAGCACGTTGACCTCAGCTTTCACGCAACCATGCGCTTTGGCATGGGCGTCGCGCAGATAACGCGTGGGTTCGCGGTGTTGATCGACGATGCGCACAGCGGTCTGGATCACGTCCTGCGTCATCGCTGCTTCACCGGGCGGAATCTGCTCCAGCGCCGACACCGGGCCGCGGTGCTGCCAGGCAAACCACGCCGTCGCGACCGCCCAGCCGAGCAAGCCAATCACCAACAGGATTAACACTGTTTTGCCAAGCAAGCGCCCCAGCCACAACCAGATTCGTGCGAGCAGCGGCAGTTCTTTCTTGAATGTCGGCATCGTCATGGCAATTGCGCCTCCAGTGGGCCGCCCAGCACTTTCAGGTATTCGAGCAAGGCCCAGCGTTCTTCGGGCTGCAACAGTCGGCCAATCACGCCATTGCCGCGTTCGCCGGCGCGGAATTCATGACCGCTGTTGTGGTTGCCACTGATGCGCGTATCGAACAGGAAGCCATTGGTGAACGCTTCGCTGCGATAGCCCAGATGCCGAGGATCGTATTCGAAGGTGCCTTTATAGAAGGTGGTCGCGCGCTCATCCTGCGGCGAGAGCAATTGATAAACGCTTGGCACCGAACCGTTGTGCAGAAAGGGTGGGGTCGCCCAGACGCCAGCCAATGGCCGCGCCTTGTAAGCGACTTTTTCGCGCACGCCGATCGGCAGGCCGAAACCGTCCAGTCGAGGTTTTTCTTCCGCAGTGACGTTGGCTTCGCGGTAGGCGCGGTTTTCGACGAACGCGGTGACGTACGCCAGTCCCTTGGCGACTGACAGCTGGCTCAGATCCAGCGGTTCGGTGGGCGTCGGGTGCAACTTGACGTCCATTTTCGCCAGCTCTTTCAAATCCCATTGCAGCGCTGTCAGGTCGAAGCGGTGGGTGGCGATGTTGGTGGCGGCGTTCGGGTCAGTACCGATCACATCGAGCGGCAGCATGTGCAAATGCTGAACCCTGCGCTCGCCTTCCTGAGAGACGCGCGGCACATGGCAGCCGGCGCAGTTTTCCGCAAACAGCGCGCGGCCCTTGGCGGCCAGAGGTTTGTCGACGGCGCCAAGTACCTCTTCCGGCCAGGCCGGTGGTTGCAGTTTTTGCAGGGTTTCTTCGATCGTGTGCAGATCGCGCACGCGAACGCTCGAGGCGTAGCGCTCATCGCCTTGCAGCGGTTGGCCATTGGCGTCGAAGAAATTCAGCGTGGCGCCAACGCCCAGTGCTTCGCCGATATTGCGCGCCATCGGCTGCTGCGCCGAGCCGTTCCACTGCACCCAGTCGAACGTCCACATGTCCCACAACTGCGGGTAATCCACCGGCGCATTGGCCACGCGATAGTTGGCGGGGGAAATCGCATCGCCGAAGGTCGCGTTGGCGATCCGACCGAATGCATCGGCGCGCCCCGGGCCTTCTTCGGTGGGGTAGAGGCCGCGATGGGTGTCATTCCAGGCGACTTTCAGGAACGTATCCAGCGAGGTTTTGAAGTCTTTGCGCAGTTGCTCGTGGCGCACGTCGTATTTATCGCCGAGCACGCTTCGGGCGAAGCGTTCGAATTTCCACGGGTTGTAGTAAGTCGCCGTCAGACTCGCGACCAATGCCTGTCCGAAACTGCCACCGCGCAATGTAGGAACACTGGAAGGCAACACGTGCTGCGCGGTGCCGCCGTCGATGCGCACAGCCTGACCTTTGAAACGCAATTCGCCGGTGTGGCAAGCGGCGCAAGTTATGTCGAGATATTGCTCGGAAGTAGCGGGGTTTTGATGCCGGGCGAAACCCACGGGCAGGTTGCCGGGGTTGTTCGGTGTGGCTTGCTGTTTTGGATCGACCAGAAAACCGAAGCGCGCGAGGTATTCCGCAGAGGCGAAACGCTGCTCGGAGAAGGGCAGCTCCAGCGCTTGAAACCACTCATAGCGCAGGCCTTTGACCTGTGTGCCCTGAGGCGTGAAGTAATAGGTTTGCCGCTGTTCTTCCGACCATTGATTCAGGTAATGCACCTGCTCGGCCGGGGTGTAGAACGGTAATTTCGGGTTGGCGACGTAATACACAACCACGGCGAGGACGAGGCCGAGCAGCACGACGATCAGGGTCAAAACACGGAATAAGCGGCGCAAGTTAAACATCCTTGTCGAATTATTGCGCTGTTATGCCTGAGGCTATGAGGGTGGGCAAGTGGCCATTACGCCAACTGTTGTGAGAAGTGGTATCAATCGTTGTAGGGCGTAGATGACAGAAGCTTCACCGTGCCTTTAGCCGAATGCGTTTCAATACCTGAACTTATCGCCGCTTTACTGCTCTCATGCCGGTAGCCATTGGTCGTGGCGGCCTGATAAGCTCGCGGCTTTACTCGATTGCCCTTTCGGCGCATGAACAAGGAAATAGCATGAAACAGCATCGGTTGGCGGCGGCGGTAGCCCTGGTTAGCCTGGTACTTGCGGGTTGTGATTCGCAAACCAGCGTAGAGCTGAAAACCCCGGCGCAAAAAGCTTCCTACGGTATCGGCCTGAACATGGGCAAGAGCCTGGCTCAGGAAGGCATGGATGATCTGGACTCCAAAGCAGTAGCCCAGGGCATCTAATATGCCGTCGGCAAGAAAGAACAGAAGCTGAAAGACGAAGAACTGGTTGAAGCTTTCGCCGCGCTGCAAAAGCGTGCCGAAGAGCGTATGGCCAAGATGAGCGAAGAGTCGGCAACCGCTGGCAAGAAATTCCTCGAAGAAAACGGCAAGAAAGCAGGCGTGACAACGACTGCTTCGGGTCTGCAATACGAAGTCATCAAAAAGGCCGACGGCCCACAGCCTAAGCCGACCGACGTAGTGACCGTTCACTACACCGGCAAGTTGACCAACGGCACCGTATTCGACAGCTCCGTCGAGCGCGGCAGCCCGATCGATCTGCCAGTAAGCGGCGTGATCCCGGGTTGGGTTGAAGGTCTGCAACTGATGCACGTTGGCGAGAAGTACAAACTGTACATCCCTAGCGATCTGGCTTACGGCGCGCAATCGCCAAGCCCGGCAATCCCGGCCAACTCGGTTCTGGTTTTCGACCTGGAACTGCTGGCCATCAAGGATCCAGCCAAAGAAGACGCTGCTGCTGCCAAGTAAGCAGCTTCGGCTTCAACAACAACGCCTCGCTTAAGCGGGGCGTTGTTGCATCTGCAGGTTGGCGGGCGTAAACAGAGCGAACCGATGCCGGTCAGGGGAGTCATAGCTTTGAGGCTGCCCGCGCTAGACGCCCTGAGCCGCCAAGTCAATGAAATATTGGGGTTTTTTATGTGAGTAAAAAACGCCCGATCTGAGCGCGGCCCTTATAAAACGGGGCTCTCAGCGCCGAAATGCAGCTCTGTTCACAAGGTTATCCACAATTTGTGTGGATAACATTTCAACGGGAGGAATAGATGAAAGCTCCGTGGAATTTCGCTCGATTCCTGCCCCTGGCTGGCCGTTTGCTGGCCCGTGGTCGCCTGCCGACTTTATTGTTCGCCGTGGCCAGCAAAGGTGCCGCGCAAGGCAATCGCCTCGGCAAGCTCAAAGATGACCTGCGTTTGCTGCAGGCGCTGTGCCTGGCTTACTGGCGTGGCGAGTACCGCGCAATAAGCGGCAAGGCGTTGGTTTCGGTGGTGGCGGGGTTGATGTACTTCCTCAGCCCGGTCGATGCCATTCCGGATTTCATCCCGGTCTTCGGCATGCTCGACGACATCGCCGTGCTCGCCTGGCTGATGAAAACGCTCGACGATGAACTCAATGCGTTCCGCCTGTGGCGCAGTCGTCAGCGTCCGGAAAAACTCGCGGTTGCCGAACGTCTGCCCGATACACCTGAACAACTGCAACTGGAAGGCCCGAAAAAGCCCTGAATAACCAAGACCTGCGATAGATAGATCGCCCCCGCGACCTTAGCCGCTGTTAGGATTACACTTCTAGGGAAAAGTGCCGACTCGCTAAGTGTTGTTGTCCTACGGGGTAGTCATGGATATTCAGATAATTGCACGCGATGGCGAACCCGAATACGCGGTTCTGCCATGGGCTCAATATCAGGCGTTACTCAAAGCAGCAGGTCTCAACGAAACACCGTCGCGTCCGGCCCCAGCGCCTGTCGCGGCCACTTCAGACCCGATTCTTCCAGGTCTGGATCAACTCCGCAGTTTGCGCGAAGGGAAGGGCATCGCCATCGAGGCGCTGGCCCGCACTGTAGGCATCAGCCCGTCTTATCTGGCCATGATCGAAAGTGGTGAGCGTGCGCCCGACGCCGCGATTCGCCGCAGCCTGGCCTGGGAATTGACGGTGCCAGGTTGGAGGGATGAATCGTGAGCGTACGCATCAGTCGTCAACATTGGGACGGGTTGCTGGGGGAGCTGGATCAGGCGCGCCGACAGCGTCATCTGCTGACGTATCGCGCCTTGCTTGAGCGTCTGCAACTGCCGACACCGGCCATGCAAACCCTGACCGCTGCACTTGAACATCTCGCCGCGCTGGATGCCAAGGCCGAGCAACCGCTGCGCAGTTCACTGGTGATCAGCCAAGGTGCAAGCCGTTTACCGCGCACCGGTTTTTTTGAATGTGTTGAACGTCTGGGGCGTTTTTCCGGGCCGTCCGACGGAGTTGCCGCCGCGTCGTGGCACGCTTCCGAAGTGGTCAGAGTGTTCGAATACGAGTACCCGGAATCGGCGGAGGCCTGAGTGTTTTTACGCCTCAAGGCGCGGGCCAGTTACTGGCTGGCCCGTAGGCTGTTTCATTGGTCGTGGTGTGTTCGCCAGCCGCGCATCTGGCGCTGGATGGAAGGGCAATTTGCGCGCATGGCCAACCTCGGCGATGTCGGCGCGCAAAGCTTTTACGGGCACATTCTGACCTTTCGCGGTGTGGGTCTGGGCGCGCGTGAAGAGGGCGTGCGACTGCTGCGTCTGGCGGCACTGGCCGGCGATGGCAAAGCGGCCTATCAGGTCGGCGTGATCAGCCTCGCCGGCACGCCGAGCAAGGCGCCGGATCCAGAGGAGGCTGCGCGCTGGTGGAGCATGGCCGCCAAGGCTGGGCACCCATTGGCCGAGCACAAACTGCAAGAATTGAGTTCGCGCGATTCCAGGCAGTAAATCTCGTCATTAATAAACAGGGCGTGAGGGAAACCTCACGCCCTGTTTGCGTTTTCGCAGTTTTGTTTAGCTGTGGGTAAGCGTTTACAGATTAGTCCTACAACCATCGCCTACTTGGCCGACTTCTTTCCTGATTGATCCCCCGCACAGTTCCCGCGCCTATTTTTTTGCGCGAGGGAACGCTCATGTTCGACCCGATTAACCCGTCCAATTCGCGCTCTGACGTGCGCTGATGGACGCCATCGCTCGCATCGAGCAAGAACTCGACAGCTTTCCCGCCAGCCTCAGTCTCTACCGCGAACAGCTCAAGCACTGGGCCAGCCGTGCTGCGGACAACGTCAGCCACGCGGCGGATTTGCCGTCGCTGATGGGCATGGAGCGGATCATCCGCTTCGGCGAAAACAGCACCGTTGTCAGCAGCACCGATAACGAGTTTTTCTCCGGCGTCGTCCAGTGCCCGAAGGACGGGCCGATGTTGATCGAGAGCAAGTTTGAGTCGGTGTACGACATTGCGCTCGGCAACATCACCGTCGATGTGATCGCCATGGACAGTGGCGAAGTCACCCCCGTAACCCTTGATGCGCAAGGCAAAGGCTTGTTCAAGGGCACAGCGGGCAAGTTCTATCGGGTGCTGGTGCACAGCGAGGTCACCACGGACCAGGTTGATGACCTGTTTAAAGCCTACGACGGCCTGACCCGTGAACTCGACGGCTGGCTGCGCGGTGAGTGGCAGGGTTTTAAACCGCAGTGGTCGCAGTCGGTGGCGACATCGGCAAGCAACGGCATGCTGGCCGGAAGTTGGGCTGCGATCGAGGGAGTGTGGGACAGCATCGGTTTGCTCTCGGACATTCTCAAGGATCCCGGGGCATTTGCCGAGCGGTTGGGGGCTGGGGCCACGCAGTTAAAGGAGCTGGCGGAGACGGCTCCCGATGTCATGGAAAAGCTGCAACTGCTGATGAGCGATGAAGCGGCGCTGTGTTTGCTGCTGCGTACCGCCAGCCTTTGGCTGGAGATGCTGCCGCCCAGCGAAATCGCCGGCAAAACCGCCGAAGCGGCGTCAATGATGATCGTGCAGGTGCTGATCGATGTGCTGATCGGCGTCGTGCTGACGTTTGTCGGTGCGGGTGCCGGCATCGCTTATCTGACGCTGCGCCTGGCTGACCGCGCCGCGCAGTTGTTGTCAGCGTTGACGCGGTTGCTGAAGGCGATGTTTGCCATCGTCGAAGGCTTCATCAAGTACGTCGACAAATACAAAAAAGTCGCTGCACGCGGGATTGCCGCCGGGGTGAAAAAAGGCCGGATGCAGTTGCGTTGGGACGCCAAGCGCAACGCCTTGCTGAAGAAAGACGAGCACCACGATGACGCTCCGGATCAGGCGAAAAATCCCAACGGGGGCAGCGCTGATTGCGCTTCGGCTACGTGCACCAACGGTTGTCCGGTGTCGATGGTCACCGGTGAGGAACTGCTGACGCTGACGGATGCTGTGCTCGACGGCGTGTTGCCGTTTGAATTCACTCGGTTGTATCGCACCAGTGCGGTGGAAATCGATGTCGGGCTGGGGTTTGGCTGGAGCCATTCGCTGGCGCATCGGCTGCAATTTGATGGCGACTCGGTTGTTTGGGTCGATCACGAGAATCGGCGCACACGGTTTCCGCTGCCGAATGTTGAGCGGCCTTCTATTCACAACAGTTTGTCGCGGGCAGCAATTTTTCTCGGGGATGAACCGGAGGAATTGATCCTAGCGCTGGCTGGGGAAACGGCGCGGTTTTACCACTTTCGGGCCGGGCGTCTGACGTCGATCAGCGATGCGTACGACAACCGTTTACGCATCAGCCGCGATCGTCAGGATCGCATCAGTCGTCTCGACAATGGCGCGGGGCGGGCGCTGCAGTTGCGCTACGACCGTGCGCAACTGATTGCGATCGACTACCAGAGTTTTCATCCGACCGAGCGCCTTGAAGAGGCGTGGCGTACCGAGCAAACCCTCGTCAGTTATTGCTATGACGCGCGTCAGCGTTTGCTCGCGGCGACTAATGCCGCAGGTGAAAGCGAGCGTTACGACTACGACGATGCGCACGTCATCCTGCAGCGACAGCTGACCGGTGGTGCGAGTTTTTTCTGGGAATGGGAACGGGCTGGCAAGGCTGCACGTTGTATACGGCACTGGGCGTCGTTTTCGCAGATGGACACGCGGTATGTCTGGGATGACGACGGCAGTGTCGCGGTGCATTACGTCGATGGCACCGAAGAGGTTTATGTCCACGATGACCGTGCGCGACTGGTGCGTAAGGTTGAGGCGGATGGTGGCGAGCAGCTCAAGGCCTACGACGATCAGGGACGGTTGATCGCAGAACAGGATGCTTTGGGTTCTGTCACCGAGTACCGCTATGACGATGTCGGACGACTGATCGCGCTGATTCCGGCAGCGGATGCGCCAACGTCCTACGAGTATCGCAATGGTTTCCTGCATCGGCGTTCGCGCGGCGATGCGGTTTGGATTTATCGGCGCAATGCCGAGGGCGACATCACCGAGGCCGTCGATCCTGACGGGCAGGTGACTCATTACTACTACAGCGTGCGTGGGCAACTGGTGTCGATCCGGTATCCGGACACCAGCCGTCATCTGCTGGCCTGGAATGACCTCGGCCAACTGGTTGAAGAGACGCTGCCTGAGGGTGGTGTACGGCGTTTTTCCTACGATGCTTTGGGACGGCGGACGACCACGGTTGATCAACATGGCGCCGTTACCCGACAGCAGTGGGACGACGTTGGCCGACTGGTTCAGACGACTTTTCCTACGGGTGCCACGCGTGCTTATAGCTACGGCGCTTACGGGCAAGTCACCGCCGAGCGTGATGAGCTGGGGCACGTCACCCGGTATGAATACGACGATGACCTGCATCTGGTCTCCCGTCGCATTAACCACGACGGCACGCGGGTTCAATACCGCTACGACCACGCGCAACTGCTGCTCACGGAAATTGAGAACGAGTCGGGTGAGAAATATCGGCTGGACTACACGCCGACCGGATTAATCCGACAGGAAACCGGTTTCGATGGGCGCCGTACCGCTTACGTGTATGACCTCAACGGTCACCTGCTGGAAAAGACCGAGTTTGGCGATGACGACTCACGTTTAGTCACCGCATACGAACGCGATGGCGCCGGGCGTCTGCTGGTTAAAACCCTGCCGGACGGAGTGAAGGTCAGTTACCAGTACGACAGTCTCGGTCGCTTGATCGGTGTCGATAATGGCCAAAACCATCCGCTGGCCTTCGAATACGACCGCCAGGATCGGCTGATCACCGAGCACCAAGGCTGGGGCACTCTGCGCTATGCCTACGACGCCTGCGGTCAGCTCAAGCGCATGCGTTTGCCGGACAACAGCAAACTCGATTACCACCATGCCAAGGGCGGCGCGCTGACCGCGATCGACCTCAACGGCGCACGCCTGACCACGCATCAGTTCGAATTCGGTCGCGAGCAAACCCGTCAGCAAGGTTTGCTGCACAGCCACTATCACTACGACGAACAGGGTCGTCTTCAGGCCCACGCCGTCAATCAACAATCCAGCCCACTGTACCTGCGCCACTACAGCTACGCGGTCAACGGCAATCTGGCGAGCATCGCCGACAGCCGCCACGGTCAGCGCAGCTATTACTACGACGCCCTCGACCGACTGACCCGCGTCCGCCACTCCCGCGACGAACTCCCGGAAACCTACGCCCACGACCCGGCCGGCAACCTGCTCATGCAGGATCGCCCCGGCCCGAGCCAGATCAAAGGCAACCGCCTGTTGATGCAGGGCGACCGCCATTACGACTACGACGCCTTCGGCAACCTGATCCGCGAACGTCGCGGCACCGCGCACAAACTCGTCACCGAATACCGCTACGACTGCCAGCACCGCCTGATCGGCCTGACTCGCCCTGACGGGAAAACCGCGTCTTACCAATACGACGCCTTTGGCCGGCGCATCAGCAAAACTGTCGACGGCGCCACCACTGAATTCTTCTGGCAAGGCGACAACCTCGTCGCCGAAAGCAGCCAGAGCGAATACCGCAGCTACGTCTACGAGCCTGGCACCTTCCGCCCGCTAGCGCTGCTCGACGGCAAAGGCCCGAAAAAAGCCTGCCCGTTTTATTACCAGAACGACCACCTTGGCACGCCACTGGAGCTGACCGATTACAGCGGGGAAATCGTCTGGTCGGCGCAGTACGACGCCTACGGAAAAGTCGCGGCGGTGACGTTGGCGGCTGAGGAATACCTGGATCAGCCGCTGCGGTTTCAGGGGCAGTATTTCGACGCGGAAAGTGGACTGCATTACAACCGGCATCGGTATTACGACCCGCGGCTGGGACGGTATTTGACTCCGGATCCGGTGAAGCTCGCGGGTGGGTTGAATCAGTACCAGTACACGCCGAATCCAACGGGGTGGGTGGATCCGTTGGGGTTGAACTCCAATTGTCCACCGCCGAATAGGCCTGGGTGTGCGGTGCCGGGTGGGATTGGTGGGGCTAAGGTTGATGAAGGTGAGCCTGCGCTACCGAAGATGACGGCGCAGGAGCGGAGGGCGAGGATTGATGAGCTGGCGGAGGAAAATGCGAAACGACGGGTAAGTGAATATGAAGATCTTTATGACATGCACACTGTGAAGAAGCACAGTTCCGAAATTCCCGATCGAGCCCTAAAACAGCGAGCTATCAATGGGGCTGATCCTCACACTGGCGTCGTTCCAATACCACCCAGAGGAAACCCAAGCTCACAATTTCATAATTGGCGAATGCATTTAGGTGCATTAAACAAGGCGATGACTAGGGATAAAAATGGCTTAATTTTGCACACGGGGGAGGATCAGAAAGAAACTCCGATAGTCAGGTTCGAATTGCCTGGTGCAGGGCGAGGCTATAGACCGAACAGGAACGATCCGCAAAATCCGATTCTGAATGAAAATATGAACTGGTTTGAGGTTAAATTTGACAAGACAAACACGCAAGAGCCGTTTACAGGTTTTCCATCGGAGAAAAAGTGATGTTGAAAGATCCGTATTTAAATAAGGCTTTCAATCCAAGATTTAGCTGGTTTGTTGGCGTTTTTGATGTCTATGACCGAGAGGAGACTCGAGGTGTTGAACTCGGAGTATATAATCCGAATACTTCTGATGATAGAGAGAAGCTTATAAGGAACTATTGTCTAAATCTGCCATATCTATCATATAGGCATAAGCTGGTTTTATTTGAGGCTTTAGAGTCAGCCTTAGAAGATTCAAACTATAATTTCAGTGTTTTTTTTGATATTGATGAATGCGAAACATCCAGCTGGCCTAGGGGGGAATGGTATTCGTTAAACAGCCCTCGGTGTTTTTTTGAAGAGATCTACCGCTTGGCGAAAGAGGTTTGGGGGGAAGATCTTGAGAAGGCTGCTAGCGAGGACAGGTCTACATGGTGAGGACGATATTTCAAAAAATAATTGGCACTGTTGATTTTGCTTGTTGAACTAGTACCAAGGTAAGCAATTAGCTGCGCCAACTTGCCTCTCGTGGGTAGCCTTTCTTCCATAGAGACCTGGGCGCTATTTAATCAACGTTGTCCGATCAACTGCGGTGGATGGTTGTCGGTCGCAGTGAGACTATCAATGACATGCACGCTATACCCCGGAACATTCTTCGCATGATGTTTCGCCTGCGATGCCATCTCAGCAAGTTGACTGGCATCCAGTTGTGAGCAGGCTTCGGGATGCAGATGCACGACGCCAATGGATAGCGACAACAGCGGAAACTCCTGCCGCACGCCTTGGCGGTTCGGGGCGATGAAGCAGCCTGCCTCAAGGTGTTCGGGGCGATAGAAGCGGCGGCATTGGCTCTGGAAGTCGTCGAGCAGTTGATTGAGTCGCTTGCGCCAGTCTTCAGGGCCGAGGACTAAGAGGAAGTCGTCGCCACCAATGTGGCCAACGAAATCTCGGGTGGGGTCGACGCGTTCATTCAGGCATTGAGCCAAACACAACAACACTTCGTCCCCGCGTCCGTACCCATAGATATCGTTGAAGGGTTTGAAGCTGTCGATGTCGACGTAGCAGATGACTGATTCTCGACCCTGTTGCAGCAGGCGAGTGAGACATTGCTGAATCGGCACGTTGCCGGGCAGCAAGGTCAGCGGGTTGGCGTAGCGTGCCTGTTGGATTTTCAGTTCGGTAATGAGCTTGAGTACGTCGATCACCCGGCCGAGACCGAGGTAGCTGCCGTTGAGGGTGATGATGAAATCCTCTTCGATCCGCTGCCGAGCGCGGCTGGTGATGAGGCGGCTCACTTGCTGCAACGACTGACTCATTTCCACCGCGAGAAAGTCGTCATTCATCAATCGGCTAATCGGTTTACGCGCAAACAAGTCAGTGGCAAACGGTTTGAGCAGCGCATCCGACAAGGAATGTCGATGGACGATGCCACACGGCTGACCTTGTTCGTCGAGCACGGCCAGTGAGTTGAGGTTGGCCTGGCGGCGGAAGGCTTCCAGCACGGTGGCGGTCGGTGTGTCACGCGCTACGGCGGGTTGGTCGTTGAGCAGTGCGCTGAGGTCGCTGCCTTCGTCGTTCAGCGCAACGCTGCTGCTGTCGTGTTTGGGCATCAACGTGCGGGCGTCGCGCGGTGGGTGTTCTTGTGGGCGGCCGAGCAAATAGCCTTGCACCAGGTCGACGCCCATTTCGGTGAGCACCGCGAGTTCTTCCGGCAGTTCGATGCCTTCGGCGATGACTTGCGCGCGGGAGGCTTTGGCGATTTGCAGGATCGAGCCGACGAATTCGCGTTTCAGCGCATCCTGGTGGATGCCGTCGATGAAGTGTCGATCGATCTTCAAGTAATCCGGGCGCAGCTCCGACCACAAACGCAGGCTTGAATAACCAGCACCGAGATCATCCAGCGCGATGGAGAAGCCCATCGCGCGGTAGTGATGCAGTGCGGTTTGCAGCAGCTGGAAGTCGTCGATGGGTGTTTGTTCGGTCAGTTCAATGACGACCTGGCTGGGTGGAATGCCGAAGTCCTGCAGTAGTTGCAGTGTGCGTCCCGGTTGATGCGCTGCTTCGAGTAATGACTCGGGCGAGACGTTGAGAAACAGTTTGCCCGGCAGTTGCTGTTCATTGAAACGACGGCAAGCGCTTTGGCGGCAGGCGATTTCCAGCTCACTCAAACGTCCGGCCTGTCGCGCCACGGCGAACAAGGCAATCGGCGAGTGAAGAGGGCTGTTGGACGGGCCGCGTGTCAGCGCTTCGTAGCCGAGAATGCGGCGCTCGGAGAGGCAGATGATCGGCTGGAACAGGCTGTGCAATCCGCTTTGAGTCAGGATCGAGCTCAAGGCACTCAGCTGTTCGGTCGTGGTCATGGCAATCTCTGGCGATAAAAAAAGGACTGGGAGCGCTCTCGTTGGAGAGTGGCTCCCAGTCCTTTATTGCACGACAGAATGATGACTGTTTGATGACGATCCGGGGATCGTCAGCATTAAATTGCCATCACTTACTTCTTCGCCACCTGATTGCTCAGCTTCAGGTAATCCAGCAGCACGCGCCCGGTTTCGCTCAGGTAGGCATCGTCTTCTGGTTTAACCTTGTCCGGCTCGGCGGCCGTGAGGGCGTCGTCGTCTTCTTTCTTCAGCTCTTTGAGCGGCTCTTCGCCTTTGGCTTTGCGACGGATGTTTTCCATCGCCAGTTGCTTGGCGTCGATGTCGGTGTGTTGCGCGCGACGCTCGGTTTCATTGAGGCTGACGGTTTTTTCTTCCATCAGTTTCTGCGCGAGTGCCAGCTTGTCACGGATGAACACGAACTCCGCGTCTTTCGCCGTGCGGGCGTCATGCTCGGATTTGAGCTGAGCCAGATACGGTTTGAACGGATCGGCCGCCGGTTTGATGGCCGCGCGGATGGTGTCCCACGGCATGGCTTCCGGCAGAGCGCTTTCGCCAATTTCCTTGGTGTCGATCAGCGACGGGTAGTCGATGTCCGGCAGCACGCCCTGATGCTGGGTGCTCTGACCGGAGACCCGGTAGAACTTGGCCAGGGTCAGTTTCAGTTCGCCATGGTTCAGCGGCTGAATGGTCTGCACGGTGCCTTTACCGAAGGTCTGGCCACCGATGATCAGCGCGCGGTGATAGTCCTGCATGGCGCCGGCGAAAATCTCCGAAGCCGAGGCGGACAAGCGGTTGACCAGCAGCGCCATCGGGCCTTTGTAGAACGCGCCCGGGTTTTCATCTTCGAGCACGTCGACACGGCCATCGGCATTACGCACCAGTACGGTCGGGCCTTTGTCGATGAACAGACTGGTCAGCTCGGTGGCTTCCTGCAGGGAGCCGCCGCCGTTGTTGCGCAGGTCGATGACCACACCGTCGACTTTTTCTTTCTGTAGTTCAGTCAGCAGTTTTTTAACGTCGCGGGTGGTGCTCTTGTAGTCTGGATCACCGGCACGGAACGCTTTGAAGTCGAGGTAGAAGGCCGGAATCTCGATGACGCCGAGCTTGTAGTCCTTACCGTCCTGTTTCAGGTTGAGGATGGACTTCTTCACCGCCTGGTCTTCGAGCTTCACCGCTTCACGGGTGATCGGCACGATCTTGGTGGTCTGGTCGTTCGGCGCATTGCTCGCCGGAATCACTTCCAGACGCACCACGGTGCCTTTCGGGCCGCGAATCAGTTTGACCACTTCGTCCAGACGCCAGCCGACCACGTCGACCATCTCTTTGTTGCCTTGGGCAACGCCGATGATCTTGTCCGCCGGGGCGACCTGTTTGGTCTTGTCGGCCGGGCCTGCTGGCACCAGACGCACGACTTTCACCTGGTCGTTGTCGCTCTGCAACACAGCGCCGATGCCCTCGAGGGACAGGCTCATGTTGATGTCGAAGTTTTCCGCGTTATCCGGCGACAGATAGTTGGTGTGCGGGTCGTACGACATGGCGAAGGTGTTGATGTACGCCTGGAAGATGTCTTCCGGACGGGTCTGATCCAGGCGCGCCAATTGGTTCTTGTAGCGCTTGGTCAGGGTTTCCTGAATCTGCTTCGGATCTTTGCCGGCGATCTTCTGGCGCAGGACTTCGTCCTTGACGCGTTTGCGCCACAGGTCATCAAGTTCTGCAGTGGATTTCAGCCAAGGAGCGTCCTTGCGATCGATCAGCAAGGTTTCCTTGGTGTTGAAGTCCATCTTGTCGACGCCTTTGTTCAGCTCGGCGATGGCGAAGTCCAGACGCGATTTGACGCGATCCAGATAGCGCTTGTAGATGGTGAAGCCGGCGTTGAGGTCGCCGCTTTTGAGGAAGTCGTCGAACTGCGTCTTCCACTTGTCGAATTCGGCAATGTCGCTGGCCATGAAATAGCTGCGCGACGGATCCAGCAGCTTGATGTAGCTGTCGTAGATGATCACCGAGCGCGCATCGTCGAGCGGCGGCTTGCTGTAGTGGTGACGCTTGAGCAACTCGACGACGTTCAGACTGGCGATGACTTCATCGCGATCAGGCTGCAATTTGTCCCAGCTGTTGGCAGCGAAGGTATTGCCCGACATCGGCAAAATACCGATACCGATGAATAGAGCGAGGGCGGTGCTTGGGAGCAGATGCTTCATGCTGATTCGACGCGGGGACAATTGATAACGCATATTAGGCCGTCTTTGAAGTCGCCGGTTCTACGAGAGCCGGTCGCATAATGCAAAAAGCCCGGCGCTACAGCTTCGGGCTCAGTCCAGACTCACTATGGAGGCACTGTGAAGGCATTGCAAGGCGTGGAAGGTCAAGTGGCGTGGGTTGAGACCCCGAGTCCTACATGTGATGTAGGACAAGTTCGCATTCGAGTGGCGGCAGCCGGCCTCAATCGCGCCGATTTATTACAGAAAGCCGGTCTCTATCCGCCCCCGCCGGGCGCAAGCGACGTGCTCGGTCTGGAGTGTTCCGGGGTCATCAGCGAGGTCGGCGCGGGCAGTTCGTGGCAGGTCGGCGATCGGGTCTGCGCCTTGCTGGCCGGGGGCGGCATGGCCGAAGAGGTGGTGGTTGACGGGCGGCACGTGCTGCCGGTTCCCGAAGGCGTTTCGTTGATTGAAGCGGCGGCATTGCCCGAGGTTTACGCAACAGTCTGGCTGAATGTGTTTCAACTTGCGGCGCTCAAACCGGGTGAGAAAGTTCTCTTGCACGCCGGGGCAAGTGGAATCGGTTCAGCCGCCATTCAGCTGTGCAAGGCGTTTGGCAATCCGTGCTGGGTCAGCGTCGGTTCAGCCGAGCGTTTGGCTTATTGCGAGGCGCTGGGGGCTCAGGGCGGGGTGCTGCGCACTGACGATCTGGAGAGCCTGCGCGACTTCGGGCCGTTCGATGTGATTCTTGATCCGGTGGGCGGTAATTATTCGGCGCTGAATCTGAAGCTGACGGCGCTGGACGGGCGTTGGGTGCTGATCGGTTTGATGGGTGGCCGCGAGGCGAAACTGGATCTGGCGCAGGTGTTGGGTAAGCGCGTGCAGTTGCTGGGCTCGACGTTGCGCAGCCGTGATGATCAGTTCAAGGCGGATCTGTTGAGCGATTTGGGCCAGCAGGTGTGGCCATTGTTTACGGAAGGGCGGTTGAGTCCGCAGTTGGCCAAGGCGTTTGCGGTGAAGGATGCCGAGGCGGCGTTTGCCGAGCTGGCGAGTAATACGGTGGCTGGGAAACTGGTGTTGGTGATTGACGAAAGTTTGAGCTGAGATCAGAGCAAGGTCAAAAGATCGCAGCCTTCGGCAGCTCCTACAGGGGGATTGCATTCCAAATGTAGGAGCTGCCGAAGGCTGCGATCTTTTGCTTTTATTTCCAGAGATGGATGGGCCAGCCGGCTTTTTCGGCGTGCTCGAGCAGCACCGGATCCGGGTTGACCACGTGCGGGAAATCCACTTTCAGCAGCAATGGCAGGTCATTGCGTGAGTCGGAATAAAAACTCGCGCCTTCGAGGTTCTCTTCCTCAGCGTCCAGCCACTCCAGCAAACGGGTGATCTTGCCTTCACGGTAGGTCAACGTGCCCACGGTATGGCCACTGTAAACGCCGTGCGCGACTTCCAGTTCAATCCCCAGAATCTCGTCGATGCCGAGTCGATCGGCAATCGGTCTGACCAGGTGCGTGCCCGACGCCGAGATCACCAGAATGCGGTCGCCGGCCTTGCGGTGCGCAGCGATGGTTTTGGTCGCGTCGCTGAAGATGATCGGTTCGATAAAGTCTTCAACCCACGGCCCGACCAGGTGTTCGACTTCTTCTGGCGTACGGCCGATCAGCGGTTCGAGGCTGAACGCCATGTAGTCTTCCATGCGTAATTTGCCATGGCTGTAGGCGTCCATCAGTTCGTTGTTCTTGCGCATGAACGACTCGGGATCGACCCAGCCCAGGCGCCCCATCTGCTCGCTCCAGAGGGTGGCGCAGTCGCCGTGGATCAACGTTTCGTCCAGATCAAAAATTGCCAGGGCCATCAGTTCTCTCCGAGAACAGCTGCGAGCTACAAGCTTCGAGCTGCAAGAATTGGAATCAGCTGCGCCGCAGTCTACAACTTGAAGCTTGTAGCTCGAAGCGCGCAGCTGCTTTTAAGCTACCTCACACAGGGCCGTCGGATCGATGGAAAGCGCCAGACGCTGACCGTCGGGATGCAGATCAGCCGCCGAGCGATTCAGCACATCCACCACCAATTCCACGCCGCGCGCTTCGATGCGATAGCGAATGACATTGCCTAGCAGGCTGTGGCTGCGGATCTGCGCGTCGAGTTCGCCGTTGAGGCTCAGTTCGATGGCTTCCGGGCGAATGGCGATGCGATGGTTGATCGGGCGCTGCAACAGTTTCGACGCGGCTTCGGCGTCGAGCAGGTTGTAGTTGCCGATAAAGCCTGCGGCGAACACGTCGACTGGCGCGGTGTACAGGGTTTCGGCGTCTCCGCTCTGTACGATTTTTCCCTGATTCATCAGGAAAATGCGATCAGACATGGTTAGCGCTTCTTCCTGATCGTGTGTGACGAAGATCGTGGTCAGGCCGAGTTCGCGCTGGATCTGGCGGATCTGTTCGCGCAGGTGTTTGCGGATTCGTGCATCGAGGGCCGACAGCGGTTCATCCAATAGCAGCAAACGCGGACGTGTGACCAGCGAACGGGCGAGGGCGACACGCTGGCATTGGCCACCGGAAAGTTGATGCGGATAGCGGCTGGCGAAGTCGTTGAGTTCAACCAGTTTCAACACTTCCGACACGCGTTTATGGCTGTCGTCGGCGTTGACCTTTTGCATGCGCAAACCGAATGCGACGTTCTGCTCGACGGTCATGTTGGGAAACAACGCGTAGCTCTGGAACACCATGCCGATCCCGCGTTTTTGCGGTGTCAGCGGCACAATGTCGACGCCATCCAGCAGGATCTGGCCGCCATCTACCGGCGTCAGGCCAGCAATGCAGCGCAGCAGGGTGGATTTGCCGCAACCGGACGGGCCGAGCAGGGTGACGAATTCGCCTTTGTTGATTTCGCAGTTGATGTCGCTGAACACCGGGGTGCCCGCGTAGTTTTTCTGCAGGTGTTGGACGCTGACATAGCTCATTCGCTTTTGTCCTTGTTCAAGATGTTGGCGATCCAGGTCAGGACCAGCACGAAAAAGAAATACGAGATGACCAGCGCACTGGTGAAGTGGCCGCTGCTGTTGCGCATGTTGTTCAGATAAACCTGCAAGGTTTCGTAGCGCGTGCCGACCAGAATGTTGGCGAAAACGAACTCACCGAACAGGAACGAGAACGACAGCAGCAACGCGACCATCAGGCCTTTGCGCAGGTTGGGCAGCACCACCAGAATGGCTGCCTGAAAGGTGCTGGCGCCGAGCAGTTGCGCGGCGTCCATCAGGTCGCGCAGGTTGATCGCTTGCAGGTTGTTGGTGATCGCGCGGTACATGAACGGCAGCGCCACGGTGAAGTAGCAGCCGATCAGAATCCACGGCGTGCCGACCATCGCCATCGGCCCGGAACCGTAGAGTTGCAACAGACCCACCGACGACACCACCGGCGGCACCGCGAAGGGCAGCAGGATCAGGATATTCATCAGCGCGTCGAGTTTCGGGAAGTGGTAATGCACGACGAACAGCAGCGGCAGAATCAACACCACCGACAGCACCAGCGCGCCGACACACACCAGCAATGACTGGCCGAACGCGTGAAGGAAGCGCGGATCGCTCCACAACTGGATGTACCACTTGAAGGTGAAACCACTGGGCAAAATGGTCGCCGACCAACTGCTGGCGATCGAGTAGACCAGCGTGCCTGCCAGCGGCAGCAAGAGGATCGCAAACAGCAGGTAAACCACGACGCGGTGGTAGAGGCCGGCCGGGCCGGATTCAGCGCGAGACATGGTAGCTCCTCTTCAACAGCAGTTGATGCACAACAGTGACGATGGTCATCAGCGCCACCAGCACCACGGCCAGAGCGCTGGCCAGGTTCGGGTCGAGGGAAATGTCGCCGGAGACCATCGCTGCAATCCGGATCGGCAGGACGTTGAAGTTGCCCGTCGTCAGTGCATACACCGTGGCGTAGGCGCCGAGGGCGTTGGCCAGCAGGATCACAAACGTACCGAGCAGCGCTGGCGTCAGCACTGGCAAACCGATGTGCCGCCAGAACTGCCAGCCATTGGCACCGAGCAACGCGGCGGACTCGCGCCAGTCTTCACGCAAGGCGTCGAAGGCCGGGTAGAGCAGCAGCACGCCGAGGGGAATCTGGAAGTAGGTGTAGAGGATGATCAAGCCGGTTTTCGAGTACAGGTTGAAGTCCTGAATGATCCCGGCCTGCTTGAGCATGATGGTGATGCTGCCGTTGAACCCGAGCAGGATGATGAAGGCGAACGCCAACGGCACGCCGGCGAAGTTGCTGGTCATGTTGGCGAAGGCATTCACGAAGTTGCGCAGTTTCGAGTCAACGCGGCGCAGGGAATACGCACCGAGCACGGCAATGATGATGCCGAACACACTCGACCAGAAACTGATTTCCAGGCTGTACTGGATCGCCTGCAAGTAGAACTTCGAACTGAAGATCTTGGTGAAGTTTTCGATGCCCCAACCGAACTCTTCCGATTGCAGGCTGTTGATCATCACCCAGACCAGCGGGGCGATTTCGAAGACGATAAAGAACAGCGCGAAGGGCACCAGGCACAACGCCGCCAGCCATTTGCCGCGAGTCATGGCATTCACTTGAGCAGCTCCCGGCACACAGGTTTGTCGTGGGGCACGCCGAGCAGTTCGCAGACAGTGCCGCAGATTTCCGTCTGCTTCGGCGCGGCATCAGCGCTGAAGCTGAACGCATCGCCGAGGACGAAAAGCGGCACTTGGCGTTCTTCCGGCAGCAGGCCGTTGTGCGAGCGGTCGTTGTTCATGCCGTGGTCGGCGGTCACCAGCACTTGATAACCCGCGTCGAGCCAGCTCTGCAAATAGTCGGCGAGGATGATGTCGGCCGAGCGCGCACTGTTGCGGTATTGCGAACTGTCGAGGCCGTGTTTGTGCCCGGCGTCGTCGATGTTCATCGGGTGGATCAGGAGGAAGTTCGGATCGTGGCGCAGGCGCAGGTTTTCCGCGTCGGCGAACAGGTGCGAATCCGGATAGTGATCGTTCCAGTAGAAATGCCCGTGCTGGATCGGCAGCGACAGATTGTCGGTGTGCCGGTCGCGGGCGGCGACGAAGGGCGAGCGGTTGTACAGCTCGCTGACCCAGTGATACGCCGCTGCTGCGGTTTTCAGACCGGCATCGCGGGCGTAGTGATAAATGCTGCGCTGATTGGACAGGCGCGCGACGTTGTTGTGGACGATGCCGCTGTCGATCGGCGGCACGCCGGTGAGGATGCATTCATAAAGCGGTCGGGACAGGGCCGGCAGCTCGCACTCCAACTGGTAGAGCGCGGCGCGTCCTGCGCCAACATAAGCCTGCAGATGCCCCATGGCGTGGCGCGCGACCTCGTAGTTGAGACCGTCGAGCACGACAAGGATGACGTTGTGCTTCATAGGGGCAAAAACTCCGAAAACAAAACTGGAACCAACCCCTGTAGGAGCTGCCGCAGGCTGCGATCTTTTGATGTTGCTTTTAAAGGGCAAGATCAAAAGATCGCAGCCTGCGGCAGCTCCTACAGATGAAGGATTACTTCATCTCGACGATGACTTCTTCGTTCCACTGCTGTGGCAGGGCTTTGGAGGTCTTTTCCCAGGCGTCGGCGTCTTTGATCGGGGTGACCTTTTTGTACTGCTCGTTCGGCAGCAGTTTGGCCTTCACGTCTTCCGGCAGTTGCAGGTGCTCGGCGCGGATCGGGCGCGCGTTGCCGCGGGCGAGGTTGGTCTGGCCGGCGTCGCTGAAGATGTATTCGCGGGTCAGCTTGGCGGCGTTAGGGTTTTTCGCGTACTTGTTGATGATCGTGGTGTAGCCGGAAATCACCGAACCGTCGGACGGGATCAACACCACGTAATCATCCGGGTTGGCCATCTTGGCTTTGTAGCTGAGGCCGTTGAAGTCCCAGACCACACCGACTTCGATCTCGCCTTTTTCCATGGTGGCGATGGTCGGGTTAGCCATCGACAGGCGACCTTGCTTGGCAATGTCGGCAAACAACAGCAGGGCCGGCTTGATGTTTTTCTCGTCGCCACCGTTGGCCAGTGCCGCAGCGAGAACGCCGTTGGCAGCCTGGGCGGCGGTGCTTACGTCACCGATGGAGACCTTGTATTTGCCGCCCTTGAGGTCAGCCCATTTGGTCGGTACTTCGGAGCCGTGCAGCAGCTTTTTGTTGACGATGAACGCAATGGTGCCGGTGTAGGCCAGCGCCCAGTTGCCGTCCTTGTCCTTGGCCCAGTCCGGGACTTGATCCCAGGTGCTTGGCTTGTACGGTTGCACCACGCCTTGCTTGACCGCGATCGGGCCGAACGCGGCGCCGACGTCGCCGATGTCGGCGGTGGCATTGTCTTTCTCGGCGGCGAATTTGGCGATTTCCTGAGCCGAGCTCATGTCGGTGTCGATGTGTTTCAGGCCGTAGGTTTTGGCCAGGTCTTCCCAGGTGCCTTTCCAGTTGGCCCAGTCATCGGGCATGCCGACGCTGTTGACGGCGCCTTCCGCTTTCGCAGCGGCTTCGAGGGTTTTCAGATCGGTGCCGGCCGCCATGGCGGAGGTGCACAGTGCAATGGTCGAGCCTAACAGTGTTGCCAGGAAAAGCTGTTTCATTCCGAAGCTCCTTGGTCGTGTTCAACGCTGCGATTGCGGTGGTTGTTGGTCTAGGTCAGCAATACCTGAGCCAATTTAAGGGGGCTGGATGACACTTTGATGTCGGTGGCCTCGCGCCAGGCCTTTTATCTGGCCGATATCGGCAGGTGCCCGATAAGCGTAGACCATGCGCAAAGGCCCGGTGGGCAAGGGACTTGGCCGATGTATTGCAAGCCGTGAGGATGACCGTTCGGTAGTTTTGTCATCTCTCGGTCATCTGTACTGCCTAGGCTTGCATCACTACAAAACGGTTTGATCGCCGTGCGGTTTTGCCCCGAAACAGTGCTGGTCTAGTCCAGATAGGTAACGTTGATGCGTGATGAGGCAACAAAAGCGGTGACAGCCATTGGCCAGGTGTTGCAGGAGCAGCTCGACCACGGTTTGTTGGCGGCGGGCAGTAAGTTGCCGGCTGAACGCAAGCTCAGTGAGTTGTTTGGCACCACGCGGATTACTGTGCGTGAGGCGTTGTTGCAGTTGGAGGCACAGGGGCAGATTTATCGTGAGGAGCGGCGCGGCTGGTTCGTTTCGCCGCCGCGGCTGGCCTATAACCTGATGCAGCGAAGTCACTTTCACGCGATGGTCAGTGCGCAGGGGCGGGTGCCGTCGACCGAGGTGATTTCGGCGCGGCTGCAACCGGCGTCGGCGGCGGTATGCGAGTGGTTGCAGTTGCCGGCGCTGTCCAGCGTGATTCAGATTTGCCGGTCGCGGCGGATTGACGGGCGGTTGGTGTTGTATGTGGAGCATTATTTGAATCCGCAGTTTTTTCCGGGGATTCTTGAGTTTGATTTGAATCAGTCGATTACTGAGTTGTATGCGCGGCATTACGATTTGCACTATGGGCGGGTGCGCTTTGAGATTGTGCCGACGTCTTTGTCGGTGGATGCGGCGGCGGCTTTGCGGGTGTCGGTGGGGAGTCCGGGGTTACGGATTGCTCGGGTTAATTATGATCAGCATGAGCGGTTGATTGATTGTGATCTGGAGTTTTGGCGGCATGATGCGATTCATGTTGGAGTGGATGTGCTTTGAACTTTTTATATGATTTGTTGAAATAACTAGTGGTTTGTTTTCGGTTTTTAAGTTTGGTTGTCTTGTTTAAAGTAAGTGCAGGTCAAATTTGACTTGCATTGATTTAAATAAGGATGTTGTATGTTTGGTGATGAAGATTGCAGCAAGGAAAGCTTTAAGGGCACGTTGACTGCTTACGGTAACCCTATTTCTGTGACGGAGACTGGACGAGTAGCGGCAATGCGCTCGGGTGTTGAACCGACCGTGCTCTATTTCTACGGGAGTAACGGTAGATATTCGATAAGTCTGGGACGCACTGATGAAGGCAAGGGCGTTGTCGGAATGGAAACGGAAGGGTATCTGCGCATACAACAGCAAGGTATTGAGTTTTATGTCAGTGATGGTGAAGGGGCGCCACTCGCCAACACACAATCGTCGGGTGAAAAGGTGGTGTATCTGGTCGGCTCTACAGAGAATGCAGATGTATTGCTGTTTGGCGGCGCAGACTTGTTTGATTGGGATGTGGATGCGCGATACAACTTCTTGAACGCAGCTCATAAAGTCAAACACGAGACTATTGATGAAAGTGTTTATTATTTCGCCCCGGCCGGCGATGGCACATGGAGGAAGTATACGGAAGATCAGCCGTACTTCAGTAAGGCTACACCCTTTGTATTGACCGTTGTGTAAACCCAGTTGTACGCAGCGCGGAGTTTCGCGCTGCGTTTTTTATTACTGCTTATCCAGCTGACTCCCCCCCGGCACCATCTGAATACTCATCCTCGGTGTCGCCAGATCCAGTCCGGCCTCATCCAGATGCCGCTTCAGCGACAAGTTGAAAGCCCGCGACACTTCCCACTGTTTGATCGGCGCGGTCTTGAACCGTGCACGCAAAATCGCGCTGCCGGACTCAAAACTCTCGACACCCTGAATCTCCAGCGGCGACCAGATATTGCGGCGTTGCAGGGGATCGGTGCGCATCTTCTGGCCGACGTCGCGCATCAGTTTGATCGCGTCGTCGATTTCCATGTTGTACGGCACCGCGACGCGGAAGATCGCGTAGCCGAATTCGCGGGAGTAGTTCTTGATGCTTTTGATCTCACTGAAGGGGATCGTGTGGACAATGCCGTCGATGTCGCGCAGGCGCACGGTGCGGATGGTCAGGCCTTCGACGGTGCCGAGGTGGCCGCCGACGTCGACGTAGTCATCGATGGCCAGCGAATCTTCGATGATGATGAACAGGCCGGTGATCAAGTCGGCAACCAGCGACTGCGCACCGAAACCGATGGCCAGACCGATCACACCGGCACCGGCCAGCAGTGGCGTAACGTTCATGCCCATGTTTGCCAGCGCGACGATCAGCGCGATGATGAAAATCGCCACGAACAGCACGTTGCGGATCAACGGCATCATCGTTTGCGCGCGGGCATTGGCGAGGCCTTTGCGCGAGCGGGTGAGGGCGTGGTGCACGGCGGTGTCGGAGAGAATCCAGATCAGCCAGGCAAACAGCAGCGTGCCAGCGAGGCTGAACAGTTTTACGCTGACGTCATGCCCGTCGCCTTCTGCGAAAGTGATCAGCGACTTGCCCCACACCCGCAGACCCAACTCGATAAACGCCAGCCACACCAGCAGATGGGCGAGGGTATAGAAGAAGTTTTTCAGTCGTTCCGAATACAGCGCATGACGTTTGGCCCCGCGCTGCGGTTTCAGCGAGTGGCGACGCACCAGGCCGTTGATCACCATGCACAGCACCAGCAACACCGTGCAGATCATCGATTGGCGCAAAGCAGTGCTGGTGTCGCCGGCGGAGAAGAACGTCGCGAACAGCGAAATCCCCACCAGCACCAGCGCCGGGACGTACCAGAAGGTGCCGAGGATATCGATGGTGTCGCTGAGGGCGCGGCGGGTCAGGCGTCGCGACAGTGGCTGGTTGCGGATCAGGTGCGCAATCGGTCGGCGGAACCGCAGAATGAACAGGCCGGTTGAAATTGCCGCGAGGACATTGGCGACGGTTGCGGCGGTGTGGGCCAGATGCACGCCGAGGCTTTCGATCAGACGCGGATCATTCAGCGCCTCACCGAACGCGGCGAAGCTGCCGATCAGCCACAACGGCCGGAACGCCTGATGACGCAGGATGTACAGCGCGCGATGGCGGTGCGGGCCATCGAGCAGGGAGAAAGCAATCACGCAGATTGCCGAGAAGCAGGTGCCGACCACCAATGCGTACGCCAACACCATCGCCAGGCTTTTACCCAGCGAGGACGGCAAGGCGTAACTCATGTAAACGGTGATGACCAAAGCGATCAGCCACGGCCCGAGTTTGCGCAGGGCGAAGCGCAACATGTCGAGGGCTTTGGGGTGTTGCGGCAGTTCTTCGGTCAGACCAAAACGCATGCGCACGCGATGACTGAGCCAGATCAGCGCAGCGGCGAGCAGGCTCCAGACCATCAGAATCATGGCGAAACCGAAGATTACCGGCAGCCATTCGCTGGCCGGCATCATCAAGGCGCTGAATTCATCTTTGGCCAGATCGAACTCGGCAGACCAGCGATTGAGCGGGCTGTCAGCGCCGGTGAATTGTTTTTCGAAATTGGCGAGGGTGCCGCCGATCAGGCCGAGTACGCCTTCTTCAGGTGTGGTCTGGGCTTTTTTCGTGGCGTCGCGCAGCTTTTTCAGGTCGGTGAGCAGTTGCGCGCGTTGCTTGTCGTTTTCCAGCGACTTGATGACTTCGTCGAGGGATTGACCGAGGGGTTCCTGCGCTTCGGGCTGGGCCTTGTTGGTGTTGAGCAGGCCGGGCAGACCGACCGCCTGGGCAGGCGCCAGCGGCAGCAGCGTCATCAGGCAGACGAGGAACAGACTGGGTAAAGCAAAAAGACGAGCAAACACTAGGCGGTCAACCTCGCAATGGGCGGATCGAACGAGTGTACGAGCCCGCCTGCTGCAATGCGAGCCGGTGCGCGGTTATTCGTTGAGTTTGGCGAGGATCTTGTAAACCACGGTGGCGAGGATCAACAGCATGCCGACCCACATGGCGAAAACACCGGCGTTCTTGTCGCGGAAGTTGAAGCCGATGGCCAGCAGGAGCATTCCGCACAGGATCGGAATCAGCATGGCGTGAAACGAAGACATCGTGATCATGGAGACAGCCTTGTCGAAAGGGATGATTAAAGTCTAGGTGGCTTTTATGGGCATTGTATTGATCTGTGTAGGAGCTGCCGCAGGCTGCGATCTTTTGATCTTGTCTTTTGAAAAACAGGATCAAAAGATCGCAGCCTGCGGCAGCTCCTACAGGGGGGTTACGGGAGTTCCTGGCAGGCGTAAAACGCACTCAGCACTTTCACCAGATGCGCCAGGTCGTGGCTGCCGCACAGTTCGCGGATCGAGTGCATGGCGAAGGTCGGCAAGCCGATATCGACGGTGCGCACACCGAGGTGGCTGGCGGTGATCGGGCCGATGGTCGAGCCGCAGCCCATGTCGCTGCGCACCACGAAGCTTTGCACCGGCACTTCTTCGGCCATGCACAGATGGCGGAAGAAGCCGGCGGTTTCGCTGTTGGTGGCGTAGCGCTGGTTGCTGTTGACCTTGATCACCGGGCCGGCGTTGAGTTTCGGGCCGTGGTTGGCGTCGTGCTTGTCGGCGTAGTTGGGGTGCACGCCGTGGGCGTTGTCGGCCGAGACCAGCAGGGATTTCTGGATAGTGCGGACGAATTCGTCACCTTCCGGCAGCAGACGGCGCAGGGTTTGTTCGAGCATCGGGCCGTCAGCGCCGCAGGCCGAGCAGGAGCCGACTTCTTCGTGATCGTTGCAGACCAGCACGCAAGTTTCGTCGGTTTCGGCAGTCAGCAGCGCTTGCAGTCCGGCGTAGCACGACAGCAAGTTGTCGAGACGCGCGCCGGCAATGAAGTCGCCGTTCAGGCCAATCACTGCAGCACTTTGTGTGTCGTAGAAACTCAGCTCGTAATCGAGCACGACGTCGGCGTTCAAGCCGTGTTCGCGGGCCAGTTGATCGGTGAGCACGGCGCGGAAATCGACGCGTTCGTCCCCAGCGAATTGCGCAAGGATCGGCGGCAGCTCGGTCTGCGCGTTGATCGCCCAGCCCTGATTGGCTTCACGGTTGAGGTGAATGGCCAGGTTGGGAATGATCGCGATCGGCGCCTTGAAGTCGATCAGTTGGCTTTCGACCTTGCCATCGCGGCGGAAGGTGACGCGGCCGGCCAGCGACAGATCGCGGTCGAACCACGGCGCCAGCAGTGCGCCGCCATACACTTCAACGCCCAGTTGCCAGAAGCCCTGACGCTGCAGTTCCGGCTGTGGTTTGACGCGCAGGCACGGGCTGTCGGTGTGCGCGCCAACCAGACGGATGCCACCGTGCAGGGGTGAAGTGCGGCCCATTTTGATCGCGACGATCGAGGAGTCATTACGAGTAACGTAATAGCGGCCGTTAGGCTCGGTGGTCCACGGCTCGCGTTCGTCGAGGCGCACAAAACCGGCGGCCTCCAGACGTTGCACAAGACTGGCGGTGGCGTGGAACGGGGTAGGGGAGGCCTTGAGGAAGTCGATCAGGCCTTGGTTCAACTCTTCGCGCATAACAAGCTCCAGACAGCAATGGCCGGGAGTTTAACGCATCGGGAGGGGAATTCGATCCCTGTAGGAGCTGCGGCACGCTGCGATCTTTTGATTTTGATTTCAAAAAGCGGAATCAAAAGATCGCAGCGTGCCGCAGCTCCTACAGAGGGTGGGGTTGGTTAGCGCGGGCTGAACACGCGTTTTTTCAGGTAGCGCATGATGACTTTCTCGTCTTCCGGCTTGTCCGGGCGTGGCAGCTGTTTTGGCCAGCGGCTCTGGCTCAGGAGCTTTTTCTGCCGGCTCTCGTCCCAGCGCAGAATCTCCCGCGACGCACATTCCCACCACTCATGGCGACAGGCGCTGTAGTACGGATCATCCGGTGCGGCGCTGCCATACAACAAGTCTCGACCGACCTTGCGCAAGGCGCCGCTCTGGTGGCGCAGTTTCCATTTGATTTTCAGGCGCTGCCAGGCCGACGGGAACGGTTTGACTCGCGGCACGTCGCGGCACAGATCCACCAGTCGCTGACTGAACGTTTCGCCATGCTGGGAGAAGAAGTACGTCTGCATCGCATGGAAAAAACGCTTTTCGGCGAAGTAGTGGTAGACGTATTTTCGCGCTTCCACGACCCGGCGTTCACGCAGGGCATACGACAACGCGATCTGCTCGATGGTATGGATCTCGAAGCCGCCAACCGTGCATTGATCGATCATGCGGATCGACTCTTCGAACAGATCCAGATCGTTTTCGGTGACACCGCACAGGCCGCTGTTGTAGAGCTTGAAGCCGTTGTCCGGGGTCACGCCATACGCACTGAGGTCGCGCGCAAGCTTCAGATAGTCGCTGCGCTGGTGCACGTCTTTCCAGTCGTACTCGAAGCGATCCATGACCGAGCAATCCTGCCCGATGGCATCGAGCAGACGGCTGGGATGATCAGTGAACAGCGTGTCGGTGTCGACGAACAGCGTCTTCTCCGCCCACTGTATGCCGGCGGCGATGGCGCAGGCCTTGCGGCGATGGTGGTAGCCATTCGTGCCTTGCCAGCGCGTCAACGTGGCTTTGTCGAGGAACACCGTGTCGACCGGCCAGCCGGCGTAATCTTGCGGGCGATCAGTGAGAATCCTGATCGCAGGAAGCTGGCCGTTTTTCGCCTGGGACAACACGGTGAGGATGCTGAACTTGGCCTCGCGGCGGTAGACATCCTGATTGCCGTAAATCAGGTACAGCAACTGCTGGCGGGTTTTTTTCAGGGGTGTGGCGAGGGAATCAATACAACTCATCCGAAACAAAAATCCTTAAAACGGTGCCGGGCATTCGAAGCGCAAGCGTTCGCCGGTCTGGGGATGGGTGAAGCTCAACATACTCGCGTGCAAACACAAACGCGGCCAGGCGGCCAAGGCTTGTTCATGGGCGTAGAGCCCGTCACCCAGCAGCGGATGACCGATCGACAGCATGTGCACGCGCAACTGGTGCGAGCGGCCGGTGATCGGCGTCAGCTCGACGCGGCACCAGTCGCCGCAACGTTCCAGCACGCGCCAGAAGGTCAGCGCATGTTTGCCGAATTCGTGATCGACCACATGGCGCGGCTTGGTCGGCGGGTCGTAGCGCAGGGGCAAATCGATGCTGCCGCTGTCCAGTTCCGGCTGACCCCACGCCAACGCGGTGTAGGCCTTTTCGGTTTCACGGTCATGAAACTGGCGCGACAGTTCACGATGTGTGTCGGCGTCACGGGCCAGCAGAATGATGCCGGAGGTTTCCCAGTCCAGACGATGGACGATGCGCGCTTCCGGGTAGCCGTTTTCCTGCAGACGGGTAATCAGGCAATCCTTGTTGTCGTCGGCGCGACCGGGCACCGAGAGCAGCAACGTCGGTTTGTTCACCACCAGTACAGCGGCGTCCTGATGGATGATGTGGATGTTGGACAACGGCATTAAAACAGCCTCGTAACAAATGCCAACGGCGGTTCAGGATCATTCCAACGAGGGAATGACCCTGAACCGCCGTCGTACCTACCTGATCGACTCAGCGATCGGGCAGGGTGATGTTGAGTTCCAGAATCGAGCAACTGCCCTGGCTTTCCAGTGCAACATGTACGTCGTCGTTGCCGATGTTGACGTACTTGCGGATCACGTCGACCAGTTCCTTCTGCAAGGCTGGCAGGTAATCCGGCGTGCTGCGCTGGCCGCGCTCATGCGCCACGATGATCTGTAGACGCTCTTTCGCTACCGAGGCGGTACTTGGCTTTTTGTTGGCACGAAAGAAGTCAAAAAGGTTCATTACCTACCTCCAAACAGGCGCTCGAAGAATCCCTTCTTCTCGACATCGAGGAAACGGTGGGCTTTTTCTTTGCCCAGCAAACGGTCGACGGTATCGCTGTAAGCCTGACCGGCATCGCTCTGGTCGTCGAGAATCACCGGTACGCCCTGGTTGGATGCCTTGAGCACCGCCTGGGATTCCGGGATCACGCCGAGCAGGGTGACCGAGAGGATTTCCTTGACGTCTTCAACGCCAAGCATCTCGCCCTTTTCCACACGCTCTGGATGGTAGCGAGTGATCAGCAGGTGTTCCTTGATCGGGTCTTCGCCACGTTCGGCGCGACGCGATTTGCTCGCCAGCAGGCCGAGCATGCGGTCCGAATCTCGTACCGAGGACACTTCCGGGTTGGTCACCACGATCGCTTCATCAGCGAAGTACATGGCCAGGTGCGCGCCTTTTTCGATGCCCGCCGGGGAGTCGCAGACGACGAACTCAAATTGTTCCTTGAGCTCCATCAGGACTTTTTCCACGCCTTCGACAGTCAGCGCGTCTTTGTCGCGGGTCTGGCTGGCGGCCAGCACGTAGAGGTTTTCCAGGCGCTTGTCTTTGATGAGCGCCTGTTGCAGGTTGGCTTCGCCGTTGACCACGTTGACGAAGTCATACACCACGCGGCGCTCGCAACCCATGATCAAGTCAAGGTTACGCAGGCCCACGTCGAAGTCGACGATCACTGTTTTGTGGCCGCGCAGAGCGAGGCCGGTACCGATAGCGGCGCTGGTGGTGGTCTTACCCACACCACCCTTGCCGGATGTAACCACGAGAATCTTGGCCAAGGTGTTTCACCCCTAAGGAAGAAGGACTTTTTAGCCCCTGAAAAACATCTCTTGAAAACTACTGCAGTCGGACAGCCTTGGCTGGAATTTGGCTTGAGGCCTTTTTCCTACTTCGTTTGAGCCGTTTTCGCTACGTTTTAGAGATGCTTGGAAAATGCGGCAGTATCCGTTAAAGCCGAATGATGTTCAACACGTCGCCCGACAGGCTGACCTGTACGCCCGAGCCCCACATTGGATCGCGGCGCAAATCCTCGGAAACCTTGTAATGACCGGCGATGGAGATCAGTTCAGCGCTCAATTGCTGACAGAAAATCCGTGCCTTGGTGTCACCCTTCACGCCGGCCAGCGCACGGCCACGCATCGGGCCGTATACATGGATGTTGCCATCGGCAAGAAGTTCCGCCCCCGGACTGACCGAGGAGACCACGACCAAATCGCCACCCTGCGCGTATATCTGTTGGCCACCACGTACTGGCGTGGTGATGACGCGGGTCTGTTTGACGGTCGGTTCTGGCGGCTTTTCCGGCTTCTTTTTGACTTCGGCTTCGGGCATCTCCAGCGGGCGTTCACGGGCACCGGACGGCGGCAGCACCGGAATGTCGATGGCGATGGCGGCGGCAATGTCTTCGATGCGGCTGGCACGAATCGCCAGGGTGCGCAGGCCATGTTGACGGCACACACGCATCAAACCTGGCAGGTCGACCGCGCCTTCGCTCGGCGGCAGTTTGTCCAGGGCCAGAACCAGCGGCGCGTTGCTGAAGAAATTCGGCGCCTGCGCAACTTTGGCGGCCAATTGCCGATCGAGGCTGTCGAGGTCGTTACGGGCCAGTTCCAGCACGGTAATGGCCAGCATGCTGCCCTTTAGCTGGAACACGGGATCTTGGTTTAACGGTTCGGTTTTGCTCATGTCGGCATACAACGGCTTGTCACTAAAAGTGCCGAGACTTATAACGAGAACGCCCGCAGGCCGCAAGCCGGGTCGAACGATGTAGAATGCGCGGCCACTGTATTTACGGAAGCTTTAATGGATCGCCCGCGTTTTCGAAAAGCATTTCTTGCTCCACGTTTCTGGCCGCTCTGGTGCGGCTTGGGGCTTTTGTGGCTGATCGTGCAGCTGCCGTATCCGGCGTTGCTGACCATCGGTCGATTTTTGGGTGCGTTGATGTATCGCTTTGCCGGCGACCGGCGGCGCATTGCCAAGCGTAATCTGGAACTGTGCTTCCCGGAAAAATCCGCGGCGGAGCGCAAACGCCTGCTCAAGGAAAATTTCGCCTCGACCGGCATCGCTTTTTTTGAAATGGCGATGAGCTGGTGGTGGTCGCGTGAGCGTCTGGCCAAACTCGCCCACGTCGAAGGGCTGGAGCATTTGCAGAAAGCCCAGCGCGAAGGCAAAGGCGTGATCCTGATGGCGGTGCATTTCACCACCCTGGAAATCGGCGCGGCGCTGCTCGGCCAACAGCACACCATCGACGGCATGTACCGCGAGCACAAAAATCCGTTGTTCGATTTCATCCAGCGTCAGGGCCGTGAGCGGCACAACCTCGATTCGCTGGCGGTGGAGCGCGACGACGTGCGCGGCATGCTCAAGCTGCTGCGTTCCGGTCGGGCGATCTGGTACGCGCCGGATCAGGACTACGGCGCCAAGCAAAGTATCTTCGTGCCGCTGTTCGGCATTCAGGCGGCGACCGTGACGGCGACGACCAAATTTGCGCGGCTGGGTAAGGCGCTGGTGGTGCCGTTCACTCAGGAGCGTCTGGCGGACGGCAGCGGGTATCGGCTGGTGGTGCATCCGCCGCTGGAGGATTTCCCGGGCGAGACCGAAGAAGCCGATTGCCTGCGCATCAACCAATGGGTCGAAGGCGTTTTGCGCGATTGCCCGGAGCAATACTTATGGGCGCATCGGCGCTTCAAGAGCCGGCCACCGGGCGAGCCTAAGTTGTACGCCAAACGCGGTTGATTCACCCCATCCCCTAAGCACCACGGAGTGTTGCGATGAGCCCAGCGGAACCGGTCACAGGTTTGATTCTTTCCGGCGGCGGGGCTCGGGCGGCGTATCAGGTGGGGGTGCTGGCGGCGATTGCCGAATTGTTGCCGGTGGGCGCGGACAATCCGTTTCCGGTGATCGTCGGCACCTCGGCCGGCGCGATCAACGCGGTCAGCCTCGCCAGCGGTGCCAGCGATTTCCGCGCGGCGATCGAGCGGCTGACGCTGTTCTGGCAAGGATTTCGCAGCCATCGCGTGCTGCGCAGTGACTGGCCCGGCGTGATCCGTCAGGCCAGCCGTTTTGTTAGCCACAGCCTGCTTGGCCTCGGTCGACATCTGCCGGTTGCGCTGCTCAACAGTTCGCCGCTGCGCGACCTGCTCAATGAAAAACTGCACCTGCCCGGCATCGCCGAATCCATCGCACGCAAGCAATTGCATGCGGTGGCGGTGACGGCGTTCGGCTACGAATCGGGGCAGGCGGTGACGTTTTATCAGGGCGGCGGCACGATTGATTCGTGGCTGCGCCATCGGCGCATTGGTGTGCCGACGCAACTGTCGGTCGATCATCTGTTGGCCAGCTCGGCGATTCCGTTGTTGTTCGCGCCGGTGAAAATCGGTGAGGAGTATTTCGGCGACGGCGCGGTGCGGCAATCGGCGCCGATCAGTCCGGCGTTGCACTTGGGCGCCAGTCGCGTGCTGGTGGTCGGCGTCAGCGGCAACCCGCGTGGCTTTGATCCGCAGCAGCCGCTGGAACGCACCTACACCGGGCAACAGCCGACACTCGCGCAGATCGGCGGGCACATGCTCAACAGCACGTTCATTGACAGCCTGGAGAGCGACATTGAGTTGCTGCAGCGGCTCAACCAGTTCAGTCATCTGATGCCCGCCGGCACGCCGACTCGTGAACTGGGCGTGGCGCCGGTGGAGGTGCTGGTGATTTCACCGAGTCAGCCGATTGATGAGATTGCAGCGCGGCATCGCCAGGAATTGCCGGCGGCGTTGCGCTTGTTTTTACGTGGGCCGGGGGCGACGAAAACGAGCGGGGCGGGGGTGCTGAGTTATCTGTTGTTCGAGGCGGGGTATTGCAGCGAGTTGATTGATTTGGGGCGAAGGGATGCGTTGGCCAAGCGTGAGGAGTTGTGCCGGTTTCTCGGAATTCGGCAGCCTGAAGCCGTTTGACCTGTCAGGTATGACAGTAGACGGCTGAAGGTTATGTCCTTAGCTTTATCACTTTGGACAGGGATGAGCGATGGACACTCAACAATGGACGGATACTCACACGCCGGCACTCTCTGTCGTCGACTCACGCGGGCTGGCCGTGCGAAGCGTTGCCTATTGTCGACACCCGAAAAATCCTTCCATTGAACCTCGCATTACCCGCAATAATTTTGATGCTGCCGGCCGGCAGATAGCGTCATGGGATCCTCGATTGTGGGGGGGCGCAGCGAAACCGAACCTCGCGACGACCTACAATCTGCAAAACCAGTCCCTATTGGTGGACAGCGTTGATGCAGGCTGGCAACTGAGTCTGGTGGATCAGGCCGGTATGGCTCGCTCTTTCTGGGACGGACGTGGGAGTCAACGGCACACCGAATACGATCATCTGCAGCGGCCGACGATTGTTTCGGAGCATCTGGTGCAGGATTCACCGAAGGTTTGCGACCGTTTTGATTATGGTGATGGCTCTGACGCGTTTGCTGAGCATAACCAGTGCGGCCAACTGTTGCAGCATGATCATCCGGCAGGCAGCCGCAGCCTCGACGAATACGGCGTGAGTGGTTTGCTGTTATCGGAGCAGACGCGGTTTCTGCGTGATCTCGAGTTGCCTGACTGGTCGTGCGAATCCGTGTCAGCCCTATTGGAAGACGAGGTTTTCAAGTCAACGCAGAAGTATGGCCCTTTGGCAGAAGTGCGCTGCCAGACGGATGCCGCGGGCAATGTCAGATTCTTTGAGTTCGACCGGGCGGGGCAACTTAGCGCCGCCCGACTCAAACTCGCTGGCTCCTCGGAACCTCCGCGTTTGCTGGTCAACGATATACATTACGACGCTACGGGTAACCGCATCAGTGAGCAGACTGGCAATGATGCAGTGAGTACTGCCCACTACGCCATTGAAGACGGACGTTTGCTGCAAATGCAGTCCCGCAATGGCGAGGGCGGTGTGCTGCAGGATTTCAACTATGAGTACGATCCTGTCGGCAACATCGTAACGCTTCAAGACCTTGCGCAGCCGACGCGTTATTTCAAGAATCAGCGCATTGATCCGGTTAACCGTTATGTTCATGACAGCCTTTACCAACTGGTCGAGGCCACGGGCAGTGAAGTCAGCCAACCCAGCCATGGCCCTGCATTACCCGGCTGGCAAACTACGCCACTGGATCCCAATCAGTTACGCAATTACGTCCAGACATTCGATTACGACGCGGCCGGCAACCTGAAAAGGCGCCACCACAGCGATGCAGAAACTTTCGAGATGTTTACGTCGTTGCAGAGCAATCGCAGTGTTGCCGATCAAGCGAGTCTGACTGATGGCTTCGATGCGAACGGCAATCAGCTGGAGCTTTTGCGCGGCCAACGGATGACGTGGGATGTTCGCAACCAGTTGAGCCGCGTAACGATGGTCAACCGTCCTGACGGTTCAGATGATGCCGAACATTACTGTTACGAGCGCCCCGGCCATCGCTTGCGCAAGGTTGGTGTTACGCAAGCTGCCAGTCGCACTTTAAGGACTGAAGTTCGCTACTTGTCGGGGCTGGAAATCCATCGTGATACCGCCACCGGAGAAGAGCGGCATGTCATCAGTGTTGATGCAGGGCACAGCCAGGTTCGCGCCTTGCACTGGGAAACCGGAAAGCCTGCGGATGTGCGCAACGATCAGTTGCGTTTTTCCCTGAGCAATCATTTGAACTCATGCACTCTGGAATTGGATGAGTGGGGCAGCGTCCTGAGTCGGGAGGTTTATTACGCGTATGGCGGCACGGCGCTGTGGGCGGGGGCTAGCGAGGTTCAGGCGAAGTACAAAACAATTCGTTATTCGGGAAAAGAGAGGGATTTGACGGGGCTTTATTACTATGGTTATCGCTATTACGCGCCTTGGTTGCAGCGATGGGTGAGCACGGATCCCGCAGGGGACGTGAATGGTTTGAATGTGTTTTTGTTTTGTGGGAATGGATCGGCGAGCAGAGTTGACAGCCAAGGGTTGAGTTGGAATGCCAGTGAGTATTTTTACAAGGTTAGGCCAATAGGCTTTGTGTATAAAGAAATGGGGGAGTGGTGGGATAAAGCTAGAAGCAAAGTTGATTTTTCACTCGATAAAGCAATTTCTGAAATTGAAAGTGTAAATGCAGCGATGTTGTTGAACAAAGAAAGTGGATTTAATTCTGCGGTTTCAGATTGCATTGATAACACGTTTGGGCCTGGTGTCGATCGTACTTATTTGATGGAAGCATTAGGCAGAATAGAAGACCATTTGAACAACTATTCCATTGACAGAGACAATATTCTTCTGGTGGAGCGGCCGAATATAAAACGGGCAATCGGTGAGAGTCGAGGAAGCGAGAGACTTTATGCTGGTGTGCGTATGCCCCCCAAGGATCCGATGAATCGAATGGTGGTCACCGAGCGCGAACTTTTAAGTGAGGGAACTCTCGATATTGCTTTTATTCACGCCGCGGCAGTACGCATGGGAGGGCATGAGTTACTTGGTTTTTCAAGGGGATTTCCAATGATAGCGCCTGATGCTACTGCTTTTGTTGGAGAAGATCTCGCAAATGGAAAGTTTGATGGGGAAATTGTATCTCGCGTTCTGGATCGACTAAAACCTGCTGATGTTAAATGTTTTTTTGGATCGAAAAGGCTTTTTAATCTGGAAGGCAAAATGGCCGCGAATCCAGAAATCAGGGCTGATTTATTGACGCATGATGCGGGAGTGCTGACTTACTTTACCAAGACATTAGCTCATGTGCTTGAAGAGCAGCGACCACCCCCTTACTCAGAACAACTCAGAAATAAATTCTCGGCGAATTACCGTTCACCGAAGGACGCGTAGCCGACACGAATAATCATTACACACAGATCCTTCACGTTTGCCGTGAAAGACCTGTGTACAGGTTGCCGTGTAATCAGAAGTGGAACTTCACCAGGAAGCTGGTCACGTTCTGATTGGTGGTGAACGCACGGGTGTCGTCGATCCCGTACTTGTCTTTCCAGTAGTCGTACTCAACACCGACGTACAGCTGCTTCTCGCCGAAATTCAGCGCCTTGCCCAGGTCGTATTTGACCTGTGGGTTGAAGTGCAGGTTGGCTTTGTATTCGCCACGGTTGTTTTCGTCGTTGTCGACGACCCAGTCCATGTAACCGTCGATCAGCACGTTCGAGTCGCCGACCGGGATGGTGTAGGACCAGACCGGGGTGATCTGCCAGACGTTGTCACCGGGGCGCGAGCCTTCGGTGTGGCGCTGGTAGAAGTTCAGCTGGAAGTAGTCGAAGCCCGGGATGGCCAGGTCAAAGCCAGGACCGATCAGGTAGGACTCGGTGTCACCCTCGCCGAACTCGTAGGTCATCGCCAGCAGGACGTCTTTGATCGGGCCGAATTCGATCTTCTGGTCGAGTACCTTGCCCAGCGAGATGCGTGGCTGGAACTCGCCGTAGTAGGTGTTCGGGCCGTTGTTGAAGTCCTTGTCACCGTTGTAGAAGATCTTGTCGACGAACAGGAAGTTGTCCCCATACTTCCACGCATCGGCGTGCTCGAAGGTGACGGTCTGCTGGATCGCAGGGTTGACCTTGAAGTCCTTACCGTAGAGGTAGGTCAGGCTGTTGTTCTGCCACTGCAGCAGGCCATCGGCCATGGCCTGGCCGCCGGCCAACATCGATCCCGCAAGCATCAGGCTGGTGCACGTACGTTTCATTCGGTTGCTCCCAAAGTAGGTGTTCCACGTTTATTTTTTTAAGATCGGCGCTCTGGTGTGGCGCCTTTTTTCGTTACTGCAAAAGTCATCCAATCGGTCAGCTTTGCTGGTGTTAGCAAGAGCTGGGCCAAGGCTTTTCGAAAAGCAAAAAAACGCCCGTCGGCTGCTGCAAAACAGTCGATTGAGCGTGTTTTCGGGATGCCTCGGTACTGGCCGGGGCCGGGATAAGTTGGCCCGTCGGTCAGGAATTAAATCCGGGCTTTTTTTTAGACCGAATTCATGAGGCCGCGGAGAATACTGACTCCTCGGCCAGCTCTCAAGTGCCCCGCAACAGAGCACCGACGACAGGTATGGGGCACGGTTGCGGGTCATCTTAAAAATGCACCTTCACCAGCAGGCTGGCGGTGTTCTGATTGGTGTCGAGGTTGTGGCTGCTTTCGACGCCGTATTTGTTCTTCCAGTAGCTGTATTCGGTGCCGACGTACAGCTGCTTCTGACTCCAGCCCAGGGCTTTGCCGAGGTCATATTTGATCTGCGGATTGATGTGCAGGTTGGCGTGATAGGTGCCGCGCGAGTTCTCGTCGTTGTCGACCACCCAATCCAGATAGCCATCGATCAGCACGTCGGAATTGCCCACGGGAATGCTGTAAGACCAGCCGGGGGTGATCTGCCACACGCCGTCGCCGGGGCGCGGGCCTTCGGTCTGGCGGCGGAAGATGTTGAGGGTGACGTAGTTGAAGCCGGGCACCTTGAGGTCGAAGCCGGGGCCGATCAGGTAGGCCTCGCTTTCACCTTCGCCGTACTCGTAGGTCATCGCCAGCAGCACGTCTTTGATCGGGCCGAACTCGATCTTCTGGTCGAAAATCTTGCCGAACGAGAAGCGTGGGGTGAATTCGCCGTAGAAGGTGTGCGGGCCTTTGTTGCGGTCTTCTTCGCCGTTGTAGAAGATTTTGTCGACGAAGAGAAAGTTGTCGCCGTATTTCCACTTGTCGGCGTGCTCGAACGTGACCGTCTGCTGAATCGACGGGTTGATCGCGAAATTCTTGCCGTACAGGTAGCTGAGGCTGTTGGTTTGCCACAGCAGTAAATCGCCAGCCACGGCTTGACTCGCGGCCAGCAGGCCACCACCCAACAGCATGTTTGTCTGTGTACGAATCATCTGTTGCTCCCTCTTGTTTTTATTGTTGAGGCAGGGTGTTGCACAGTCCCTGTGGGAGCGAGCTTGCTCGCGAAAGCGGTGTGTCGTTCAACAGTGATGTTGCCTGACATGGCCTCTTCGCGAGCAAGCTCGCTCCCACAGGGATAATCGGTAATGCTTTTAATGTGCGTGGCAGTCGTTGATGGCCGCGCGCTCTTTGCCGCCGAGAATGTTGAACAGCAGGTTCAGCGTCAGCGCGCTGAGCGTTGCCATGGCGATGCCGCTGTGGGTAATCGGGCTCATCCATAGCGGCAGGTGCGCGAAGAACTCAGGGCGCACCACCGGGATCAGGCCCATGCCGATGCTCACCGCGACCAGCAACTGGTTGCGACGGTCACCGATGTCGGCTTCTTGCAGAATCTTGATGCCGGTCGCGGCGACCATGCCGAACATTGCAATCGCTGCGCCGCCGAGTACTGCCGGTGGAATCGATGCCACCAGGAACGCGGCTTTCGGCAGCAGGCTCAGGACGATCAGCAAGCCACCGGCAACGATGGTCACCGAGCGGCAGCGCACGCCGGTCATCTGCACCAGGCCGATGTTTTGCGCGAACGAGGAGTGGGTGAAGGTGTTGAAGAACCCGGCGACAAATGAGGCGCCGGCATCACACAGCAAGCCGCGACGCAGCATGCGCGGGCAGACTTCCTGGCCGGTGATTTTGCCCAGCGCGAGGAACATCCCGGTGGACTCGACGAAGATGATCACCACCACCAGACACATTGACAGGATCGGCGCGAGTTCGAATTTCGGCATGCCGAAATGCAGCGGGGTGACGAACTGAATCCATGGCGCATTGGCCATGCCGCTGAGGTCGACCATGCCGATCACGCCGCACAGGATGTAGCCGAAGCACATGCCGATCAGTACGGAAATGTTGACCCAGAAACCGCGCATGAAGCGGTGCACCAGCAGAATGGTGCCCAACACCAGGGCGGCGATGGCCAGATAAATCGGTGAACCGAATTGCGTAGCGCCTGCACCGCCGCCAGCCCAATTTACGGCGACGGGGAACAGCGACAAACCGATCGAGGTGATGACCGTGCCGGTCACCAGAGGCGGGAAGAAGCGGACGACCTTGGACATGAATGGCGCGATGATCATGCCGAAGAAACCGGCGGCGATCGTTGCGCCGAAGATGCCTTGCAGGCCGATACCGGGCATGCCGGCCATGGCGACCATGCTGCCGACAGCGGCAAAACTGGCGCCCATCATCACCGGCATGCGAATGCCCATCGGGCCGATGCCCATGGATTGCACGATGGTGGCGACACCGGCGACCAGCAGGTCGGCGTTGATCAGGAAGGCAATTTCTTCACGACTCAGGCCAGCGGCCTGTCCAATGATCAGCGGCACCGCGATGGCACCACCGTACATCAGCAGAACATGTTGCAAACCGACCAGGATCAGTTGCAAAAGGGGCAATCGCTGAATGGCGGGTGCGTCGGGGATGCGCGCTTTGGACAGCTCGGACATGCAACACCTCAGATCTTTTTATTCTTGTGATTGAACAGCTGCCGGGTTGCTCACAGCTGTTTCTTTGCATCATTCGTATGTGTGGGCAGAGGAATTTTGTGGCGAGGGGATTTATCCCCGATGGGCTACGAAGTAGCCCCAAAACCTGCAATCGCAATACATCAGGCAGATGGCAATTGCAGGGTCTGCGACGGCTGCGCCGCCGATCGGGGATAAATCCCCTCGCCACAGGTAAATCCCTTCACCTCAAAAGCCTGCTGTTAGCAGGCTTTTGTGTGGCTTAGTTGGTCTGGGCTCCCTGCACAATCCAGGCGCCGATCAGGTCACGTTCCTGCTGGGTCATCTGTGTGATGTTGCCCAGTGGCATGATCTGACTAGTGACCGCTTGTGCCTGAATCCGCGCCGCGTTCTGGCGGATCTGCTCAGGGGTGTCGAACATCACACCCGCTGGCGCTGCGCTGAACAACGGACTGGTCGGCTTGGCCGAGTGGCAAACCGCGCAGCGTTCTTGAATCACGCTGTGCACTTTGTCAAAGCCAGGGCCGGCGTTGGAGGCTTGTGCCGGTGCAGCAGGTTCGGCAGGGGCTGCCGGTGCCGCTTCAGCCGGTTTCGCGCCACCACCCAAAGCCGTTTCCGGCAGCGGTTGGTACTCGATTTTTGCTGGAGCCTTGGCCACTTCCGGAGCGGTCGACATCGGCGTTGGGCCGGTGACGTACGCCAGCGTGATCATGCCTACCGCTGCAACCGGCAGAGTCCAGGCAAACTTGTGGCTGTCGTGACGGGTGTTGAAGTAGTGACGCACCAACACGGCCAACACCGCGATCCCGGCCAGGATCAACCAGTTGTACTGGCTGCCATAGGTGCTCGGGAAGTGGTTGCTGATCATGATGAACAGCACCGGCAGGGTGAAGTAGTTGTTGTGACGCGAACGCAGCAAGCCTTTGGCCGGCAGCGCCGGATCCGGCGTGCGGTTCTCGGCAATCGCCGCCACCAGTGCGCGTTGCGCCGGCATGATGATGCGGAACACGTTACCGACCATGATGGTGCCGATGATCGCGCCGACGTGCAGGTACGCACCACGACCGCTGAACACTTTGCTGAAGCCATACGCCGCGCCGATGATCAGCACGAACAGGATGAAGCCGAGCAGAGCAGGGCGTTTGCCCAAGGCCGAGTCGCACAGGAAGGAGTAGATGAACCAGCCGAGGAACAGCGAGCCGATACCGATGGCCACGCCTTCAGGGCCGCTCAGTGTGCTGCCCGGAGCCAGCAGGTAGAGCGTAGGGTTGGAGTAGAACACCACGCACAGCAGCGCGATACCCGACATCCAGGTGAAGTAGGCTTCCCATTTGAACCAGTGCAGGTTCTCCGGCATTGCCGGCGGGGCCAGTTTGTATTTTTCGAGGTGATAGATACCGCCACCGTGGATCGCCCACAGGTCACCGGCCAGACCGGTTTTCGGGTTGACGCGGTTGAGGTTGTTCTCCAGCCAGACGAAGTAGAACGACGCGCCGATCCAGGCC
>NZ_JBIUVN010000004.1:93591-231595 GCF_044742965.1 Pseudomonas sp. NPDC087804
TGAACCGAGCGCACGCTCAGGTTCAGCCATTCCATCAGTTGTGCTTCCACAGTCTTTACCTCTCGCCTGTCAGTCTTGTTGTCGAGTGATCAGTCCTTCTCTTATTGGTGGGGGGCGAGGAACAGACGCTCTTCCTCTTTGAAAAAATGCTCATCGCAGTTATTGCCTGTGCCACTGCGATCAACCACCAGGAAGTCATCCCGCTTTTCGATCGTCAGCACCGGATGGTGCCAAACGCCGCGATGGTAATTAATGCCCTGCCTGCCGTTGGTGACGAAGGCGCGGACCAAGCCTGATACAGGTTCATCGCCAACTGGCGCGACCACGATCAGAAAGGGGTTGCCGAGCAGCGGTATGAAAGCCTGGCTGCCCAGCGGATGGCGTTCCAGCATGCAAACGGTCAGCGGCATGTCCTGCGCGTCGGCGCGAAAGATGCTGATGATCGCGTTGTCCTCAGGCTGAGCGGTTTCGACCGTCGCCAGTTTATGGAAGCGCATGGTCGAACCGTTGTTGATCATGAAGTGATCGCTGCCGTCGGTTTCGATCACGTCACCGAAAGGGGCGAAGGCTTCTTTGCTCAGCGGTTCAATCGTTAGTGTGCGCATGCTGTTCTTCTTTTCGTTGAGTGATCGTTCCCACGCTCCGCGTGGGAATGCAGCCCGTGACGCTCCGCGTCACATCCAAAACGGACGCAGAGCGTCCAGTGATGCGTTCCCACGCAGAGCGTGGGAACGATCAGTGCGGTGTTATTTAGCGACCTTGCCGAGAACGCGCAGGCGGCTCACGCCACCGTCCGGGAACACGTTCAGGCGGATGTGAGTGATCGGGCCCAGTGCTTTGATCTGCTCGACGAAGGTGTGCTCGGCGTGCATTTCCAGCTTCTGGCTTGGCAGCAGATCGCGCCAGAACAGCGACTGGGTTTCGATCTGGCTGTCAGTACCACCTTTCACGAACGCGCCCTGGATCGAGCAAGTGTCCGGGTAGTTGCCTTTGAAGTGCAGGGTGTCGACGACGATCTTCTCGATCTCGCCCGGGTGACCCAGCGCGACGATGACCCAGTCATTGCCCGGCGTACGACGACGTGCAGTTTCCCAGCCGTCGCCCATGTTGATGCCACGGCCCGGGTTGAGGATGTTGCTCATGCGGCCGAAGTGTTCGTCGGAGCAGGCGAGGGCGCGGCCACCGTTGAGGGCTGCTGCCAGATCGACTTGCTCGTTGTCGCCAACCGCCGACCAGTCACGATGCGGCACACCGTACACGCGCAGACGGGCAACACCGCCGTCCGGGTAGATGTTGAAGCGTAGGTGGCTGAACGCTTGGTCGTTGCTGATTTCGTGGTAGTGGTGGCTGTTGCCCTGCAGCTCGACGGCCGACAGCACTTCAGTCCACTGAGTGTTGTCATCAGGCTCGCCCGAGGCCAGGAAGCACGCTTCCAGCGAGGCCGATGGCGGGAAGTTGCCGGTGAAGAATGAAGTGTCGATGTCCACGCCTTTGATCGAGCCCGGTACGCCCAGACGGATCACTGCGCTGTCGAAGCCTTCGAAGCGCTTGCGGCGCGATTCCCAGCCGTCCATCCACTTGCCGTTGTCATCGAACACGCCCTCCTTCCATACGGCCGGGGTCGGTTGGAACAGACGATTGGCGTCTGCGAACCAGTCATCGGTGACCGAGATGATTTTGGTGCCCAGACGGGCATCGGCCAGGTTGACGAACTTCTCGAAAGGTACGGCGTAAGCTTTCATTCTTCTTGTCTGCCTTTAAATAAGTGGCTGGGGATGCTTGCAGGGCCCTGGGAAACACAAGCGTTCTAGAGGTTTCTCGGGCCAGGCTCGCTATAGGGTCAGTAAACGGAACAGGGCAATCTTGTTGATCTCCGCCAGCGCACATTTGAACTCGGTGTCTTGCGAGTTGTGAATGCGCGTTTCGAACGCCGCGAGGATCTGATGCCGGTTGCTGCCTTTTACCGCCATGATGAAGGGAAACTTGAACTTGGCTTTGTAGGCGTCGTTCAGCTCGGTGAAGCGCTGGAACTCTTCGGCCGTGCATTGGTGAATACCGGCGCCAGCTTGTTCATTGGTGCTGGCTTCGGTCAGTTGGCCCTGGACGGCGGCTTTGCCGGCCAGGTCCGGGTGAGCGTTGATCAGGGCCAGCTGACTGGCGTGATCGGCGCTCAACAGGATGTCGCTCATGCGCTGGTGCAGGGTTTCGATCTCGTCGATCGAAGCGTCCACGCCCAGGTCGTAGGCCTTCTCGGCCACCCATGGCGAATGTTCGTAGATGTCGGCGAAAGCTTTGACGAAAGCGTCGCGGCTCAGGGTCGACGGTTGCAGGGTTTGAAAGCGGCTCATTTGGCGGCCCCTTGGTACGGCTGGGTTTCGTGCCAGTGACGCGCGATGTCGACGCGACGGCTGAACCACACCTGTTCATGACTTTTGGCGTATTCGATAAAGCGTTTGAGCGAAGCGATGCGACCCGGACGGCCGATGAGGCGGCAGTGCAGACCGATCGAGAGCATTTTCGGTGCTTCAGCGCCTTCGGCGTAGAGCACGTCGAACGCGTCTTTAAGGTATTCGAAGAAGTCGTCACCCTTGTTGAAACCCTGCACTTGCGTGAAGCGCATGTCGTTGGTGTCGAGGGTGTACGGGATCACCAGATGCGGCTTGCCGGTCGGGTTGTTCGGTTCCCAGTAGGGCAGGTCGTCGTCGTAGGTGTCGCAGTCGTAGAGGAAACCGCCTTCTTCCATCACCAGACGACGGGTGTTCGGGCCAGTGCGGCCGGTGTACCAGCCCAGTGGGCGCTCGCCGGTGATTTCGGTGAGGATGCGGATCGCTTCGAGCATGTGCTCGCGTTCCTGCGCTTCGTCCATGTACTGATAGTCGATCCAGCGATAGCCGTGGCTGCAGATCTCGTGACCGGCATCGACCATCGCGCGGATCACATCCGGGTGGCGCTGAGCGGCCATGGCCACGGCGAAGATGGTCAACGGAATGTCGAATTCCTTGAACAGTTTCAGGATCCGCCAGACGCCGGCACGGCTGCCATACTCGTAAAGCGATTCCATGCTCATGTTGCGCGCGCCTTGCAGCGGCTGAGCAGCAACCATTTCAGACAGGAACGCTTCGGATTCTTTGTCGCCGTGCAGAATGTTGCGCTCGCCGCCTTCTTCGTAATTGAGTACGAAGGACAGGGCGATGCGGGCATTGCCCGGCCAGTGTGGGTGAGGAGGGTTACTGCCGTAACCGATCAGGTCGCGTGGGTAGTCAGCGCTCACTGCAGTCTTCCTTCTTATTCATGACTTGTTCAAAGTCGGGATTTTGTGGCGGCCTGGCGGTGAGTGAACAGGCTGGCGTCACAGCGATGGGCTGATTGTATACAACTTTAATCGCAATTTGTAAGCCTGAATTTTCGCATTTTTCACCGACTGTCATCTTTTACTGCTATTGGCGTGAGCCTGCAAGAAACCTGCCTGACCCGTCAGCTTATGGATAGGAGGTTCAATGAATAGGCGCGTTGCTGGCAGATCAAGGGGAAACGCCCGAATGGCGGGGGTGATGTGAAAAATGTCGTTTTTATTGTGTACAATTTTTTTGAAAAGTGTCTTAATCAGTCGCTCGCCGCAGCTTTTCGTGCTCCGAATCGGTGCGGTCTCCTTTTCAACTGACTTCGGGAGGCGCGAAGTCTGACTGCTTCCACGCAGGCAGGCGCGCAGAATCAATGGGACGTTTGACTACACACGTTTTGGACGCTGCACACGGTTGCCCGGGCAGTTCGATCAAGGTCGAGCTGTACCGCGTTGAAGGTTCGCAACTGGAATTGGTCGCCAGTGCGATTACCAACAGCGATGGCCGGGTCGATGCACCGCTGCTGCAAGGCGATGATTATCGTACCGGCGTTTATCAGGTTCAGTTCCACGCGGGCGATTACTACCGTGCCCGTGGTGTTCAGTTGCCGGAACCGGCCTTTCTGGACGTGGTTGTGCTGCGCTTCGGCATCTCTGCCGAACAGGATCACTACCATGTTCCGTTGCTGATTTCGCCGTACAGCTATTCCACGTACCGGGGCAGCTGACCCCCAAGCAGCTGCCCCCACCGGGAAGCGACTGCGCATATAGCTTCTTTGGTCTTTCGCCCGCCCACACTGCGGGCTTTTTTTTCGTCTGTCCTAAAGTCAAAAGATCGCAGCCTGCGGCAGCTCCTACAGATTGAAGTGCAATCCCATGTAGGAGGTGCCGCAGGCTGCGATCTTTTGCTCTTAACGGCTCAACAGGGACGCGGCACCCGCACCACTGAACAACCCGGCACTGATCCGGTTAAACCAGCTCTGCCCCTTGCCACTGCGCAGATACCGCGCCGCCCCATGCGCACCCAGCCCATAAGCCAGTTTGCAGCACAGATCGAGCACCACCCAGGTGGCAATCATGATCAGCAACTGCGGCAGGAACGGCTGCTGCGCGCTGAGGAACTGCGGCAGAAACGCGGCGAAGAACAGAATGTCCTTCGGATTGCTCGCGCCCAACACAAACGCGCGCCCGAACAAGGTGCGAAAGCGCGGAGTCGGTGCCGCCTGAGGCACTTCCGCGCCTACCGACGGCTGACGCGATTGCTGCCAGCTCTGCCAGGCGAGGTAGAACAGATACAGCGCACCGACGATTTTCAGCGCACTGAACAACTGCTCCGACGCCAACAGCAGGGCGCCCAGTCCCAGCGCCGAAGCACTGAGCAAACAGATCGACGCAATCACGCCACCCAAAAACGCCGGGTAAGAACGGCGCAAACCGTAATTCAGACTGTTGCTGATCATCAGCAATGACAGTGGCCCCGGAATCAGGATCACCACCAACGCAGCGCCGCTGAACAGCAGCCAGGTTTCCAGACTCATCACTTTCCTCCTTTTTTGTTGTACTGAAAAATGCACAAAAGCCCCACCCGTGAGGGTGAGGCCGTTTTGAAGCCTGAACCGCGTAGCGCTTACAGGAAGATGAACTTGGCGATGAAGATCGCGCAGAGCACCCACAGGCTCACGGAGATTTCCTTGTACTTGCCGGTACCGGCCTTCAGCGCCACGTAGGTGATGAAGCCCAGTGCAATACCGTCGGCGACCGAGAAGGTCAGCGGCATCATGATGGCGGTGACGATTGCCGGGATGGCATCGGTGGCTTCGTCCCACTCGATGTGGGCCATGCCGCCCATCATCAGCATTGCTACGTAGATCAATGCACCGGCGGTGGCGTAAGCGGGAATCATGCCGGCCAGCGGTGCGAAAAACATTGCCGCTATAAATAGCACACCTACGGTCACTGCGGTAAGACCAGTCCGACCACCAGCGGCCACACCGGCAGCACTTTCTACATAACTGGTGACGGGCGGAACGCCGACCACCGCACCGAATACGCTGGAAGCACTGTCGGCTTTCATCGCGCGGGAGAGGTTTTCGATGCGACCGTCAGCGCCGACCAGATTGGCGCGCTGAGCGACGCCCATCAGCGTACCGGCGGTGTCGAACATGTGTACAAAGAGGAAGGCCAACACCACGCTGATCATGCTGACGTTAAACACGCCGGCCACGTTCATCGCCATAAAGGTCGGCGCCAGGCTTGGCGGCGTCGACATGATCCCTTCGTAATGCACGATGCCCAGACCCCAACCGGCGAGGGTTACGGTGATGATGCTGATGAGGATCGCGCCGAAGATTTTGTGGTAGCTGAGGATCGCAATCATCAGGAAGCAGATGGCGGCGAGCAGCGGGCCGGGCTCACGCAGGGAACCGAGCTTGATCAGGGTTGCCGGGCTGTCGACGACAATGCCAGCGGTTTTCAGGCCGATCAGACCGAGGAACAAGCCCACACCGGCACCCATCGCAAAGCGCAGGCTGACCGGAATACTGTTGAGCAGCCACTCACGAATCCGCGAGAAGGTCAGGATCATAAACAACACACCGGAAACAAACACCGCACCCAGCGCGGTCTCCCAGTTGTAGCCCATGGTGCCGACCACGGTGTACGTGAAGAACGCGTTGAGGCCCATGCCCGGCGCCAGGCCGACTGGCCAGTTGGCGTACAGGCCCATCAGCAGGCAGCCCAGTGCGGCGGCGATACAGGTGGCGACGAACGCCGCACCGTGGTCAATCCCGGCATCGGCCATGATGTTCGGGTTGACGAAGATGATGTAGGCCATGGTGATGAAGGTTGTCAGACCGGCAATCAGCTCGGTCTTCACCGTGGTGCCATGCAAGCTGAGTTTGAACAAGCGCTCCAGCAGGCCAGTGCGTAATGGCGGCGAGAGATCCAGCGTCGATGCTTCGGATTTGCGGCTTTCCACAGCGAGTACTCCTCAAGAGTTTTATTGTTATTTCCAGGGCCGGACCCATGAGGGGTGGCAGCGGCCCTTTGAGGCACTTGCGAATTTGTTGACCATGCGGTCAGGAACTCGCACGCTGTGGATTATGCTTTTGTGTACAAATAAAGCAAATATTGTTTTTGGTTTTGTTTACGAAAGTTCCATTGATAGGGATATATCGCCTTTGAGGGCCCCTTCGCGAGCGAGCTTTGCTCCTACAAGGCAACTCAAACCGTAGGAGCAAAGCTTGCTCGCGAAGAGGCCGGCCCATTCAATCGAGAACTGTCTGGGTATTCCCCAGTGCCAGATTCACCGCCAACCACCCATTCACCGCCGCCTCCCCAGCCTCGGCAAACACCCGCTCCAGCAACTTCACCTGCTCACGCCGCAACGCCTGCTCAAACTTCGCACCTTCCGCCGTCAATTCCAGCAGCCGTTTACGCTTGTCCGCCTCCGACGCCACGCTGTCGACCAGGTGCATTTCCTGCAACTGCCGCAACGGCATGTTCAGCGCCTGCTTGCTCACGCCGAGCAAGCCAAGCAATTCCTTCACGCTCAAATTCGGATAGCGCGCGATGAAAAACACAATGCGCTGATGCACCCGCGACAACCCGCGGCGCTCGAGCATTTCGTCAGCCTTGGCGGTGAACGCCTGATAGCCGAAGAAAAACGCTTCCATCGCCTGCTGCTGGCTCGTTGGGTTTTTAAGGTCAAGCATGTTGACGTACTCGCTCAAGCTGTCGTAATTTCAGTCAACCAGTTTGACTCATTTTAAACCACCCTCGCTACCGGTGACCTCCATGGCTTTTTCCGAACGTGTCTCGCGCCTTAAAAGTTCTTTGATCCGTGAAATTCTCGCCGCCGCCCAGCGTCCTGAGGTGATGTCGTTCGCCGGTGGCTTGCCCGCCGAAGCCATGTTGCCGAAAGTCGAATGGGCGGACATGCCGCTGGCGCTCGGTCAATACGGCATGAGCGAAGGCGAACCGGCGTTGCGCGAAGCGTTGGCGGCGGAGGCGAGGGCGCTCGGTCTGGGATGCGAGGCGAGTCAGGTATTGGTGGTCAGCGGCTCCCAGCAAACCCTCGATCTGGCGGCCAAGCTGTACATCGACAAAGGCACGGAAATTCTGCTCGAAGCGCCGACCTATCTGGCCGCACTGCAAATCTTCCAGTTGTTCGGCGCCGATTGCCTGACCGTGCCGCAAGAGTCCGACGGCCCGAACCTGGTGCAATTGCGCAATCGACTGGAGCAGCATCGTCCGGCGTTCATCTACCTGATCCCGACTTTTCAGAATCCATCAGCCGTACGCTACAGCGAAGCCAAACGCGCAGCAGTCGCCGCATTGCTCGATGAATTCGGCGTGACCTTGATCGAAGACGAGCCCTACCGCGAACTGACCTTCGACGGCGGCAGCGCCAAACCGATTGCCGGACGCTTGCAGAAATCCAGCTGGATCTACACCGGCACCGTGTCGAAAACCCTGCTGCCGGGGTTGCGCGTTGGCTACTTGATCGCCAGCCCGGATCTGTTTCCGCACCTGCTTAAACTCAAGCAATCGGCGGATCTGCACACCAACCGCATCGGCCAATGGCAGGCGCTGCAATGGATCGGCACAGAGAAATATCAGCAGCATTTGAGTGAATTGCGTGGGTTCTACCGGCAGCGGCGCGATGCCTTCCAATCGGCACTGGAAACGCATTTTGCCGATTTGGCAGATTGGAGCATGCCGCAGGGCGGGCTGTTTTTCTGGCTGACGTTGAAGCAACCGCTGGATACTCGAACGCTATTGAATGAGGCGTTGGCCAATGATGTGGCGTTTATGCCGGGCGAGCCGTTCTTCCCGGAGCCGGATAATCATCATGGGCACTTGCGTTTGAATTTCAGCCATATTGATCCGGCGCGGCTGGATGAAGGGTTGAAGCGGCTGGCGGCGGTGGTGCGGCAGGCGCAGATAAATAAAGCGGCGTGATAAAAACAAATAAACCGGCTCAAGGGCCGGTTTATTTTTGTCTGGGATTTGCTGTGTCTGAGAGGGCCTCTTCGCGAGCAGGCTCACTCCTACAATTGGAATGCGTTCCCCTGTAGGAGTGAGCCTGCTCGCGATAGGGTCATCAGCCCAACATAGAAATATCAGACCGCAGCAAATCGCTTATCCAGATAATCAATAATCACCTTCGACTCATACATCCACGTCGTCTGCCCATTCTCTTCAATGCGCAGGCAAGGCACCTTGATCCGGCCGCCCTGTTCCAGCAGCGCTTGACGATCCTGCTCATTGTTCTTCGCATCCTTCAGCGCCACCGGCACATTCAGACGACGCAACGTACGGCGGGTTTTCACGCAGAACGGGCAGGCGTGAAACTGATACAGGGTCAGATCTTTCGCAGCGGCATCAACCTGAGCCTGAGCAGCGGCGGGGCGCTTTTTCTTGCCCGGACGGGTGAGGAAGTCGATGAAGATAACCAGTTGGCCGAGGCCGACACGAAGCGCTTTGACGAACACGTTGAAAGCCTCACGGTGCAGATTGAGAAAGGCGCGCAGCTTACCCGATTTTTCACGGGCGAAAAAAAACCGGCGATGAATGCCGGTTTTTTTCGTGTGGCGCGTTACTTGATCAGGCTGAGAAACTCGCTGCGGGTGGCAGCGTTCTCACGGAACTCACCGAGCATCACCGAAGTGATCATCGACGAATTCTGCTTCTCGACACCGCGCATCATCATGCACATGTGCTTGGCCTCGATCACCACGGCAACGCCCAGTGCGCCGGTCACTTGCATGATGGCGTCGGCGATCTGGCGGCTGAGGTTTTCCTGAATCTGCAGACGACGCGCGTACATGTCGACGATGCGCGCAACCTTCGACAGGCCCAGCACTTTGCCGCTCGGGATGTACGCAACGTGCGCCTTGCCGATGAACGGCAGCATGTGGTGTTCGCACAACGAGTACAGCTCGATGTCCTTGACCAGCACCATTTCGCTGTTGTCGGAGCTGAACAGGGCACCGTTGGTGACCTCTTCAAGCGTTTGTTCATAACCGCGGCAGAGGTACTGCATGGCTTTGGCGGCACGCTTCGGCGTGTCGAGCAGGCCCTCGCGGGAGACGTCCTCGCCCAGTTGGCCGAGAATCGCGGTGTAATTCTGTTCCAGGGACATGAAACTACCTGTGGGGGATTTTCGCAAAGGGCAAGGGTACGGTGGCGGACACGACCCTGCAAGTTCGGTGTAACGCGATTATTCGTCGCGACCTTCCATCATCGTGCGTTTGAGCATCACGTACACCGCACCCGCGCCGCCATGTTTGGCCTGACACGAGCAGAACCCCAGCACCTGTGCATGCTGACGCAGCCAGGTGTTGACGTGGCTTTTAATCATCGGTCGCTTGCCGTCCAGTCGCACGGCTTTACCGTGAGTCACACGCACGCAGCGGATTTCAAATTTGGTCGCTTCGGCAAGAAACGCCCAAAGGGTTTCGCGGGCCTTTTCGACGCTCATGCCATGCAGATCGAGGCTGCCTTCAAACGGAATCTGACCGACTTTGAGCTTGCGCATCTGACTTTCCTGCACGCCGTCGCGCGACCACATCAGCTCGTCTTCCGGGCCGACGTCGATCACGAACTGGTCGGACAGACCATCAACGGTGGTGGCGTCGGTGCGCACGGTGGCGGACTGGCGCAGCTTGGCGATTTGCGCGCGGTCAGTCTTGGGCTTGCCGGTGTCGGCGCGGTCGTGCTTGATCGGCTTGACGCCGCGCAGCTCGTTTTTGAACAGGGAAAAATCGTCGTCTTGCATGTCAGCCTCCGCGAAGGGCGGCCAGTTTACCCAAGTCGAAACAAAACGGCCCGGCAAAAAGCCAGGCCATTGTTCAATCGTGTTTTTTCATCAGGTGCGGGGACATGTTCAGTTCCCGCGATTGCCGTGCGCGACGGCGGCAGCGGCGCCACAGGGCGACACCGAAATACAGAAACAGCAAACCGACCGCCAGAATGATTGCCGAACCCATCGGCGTGGCATTCAAATCACCGAGCGCCGGCGGGCGCCCCAGCAGGCTGGCGGCACCGGCCATCGCCAGCAGCACCCCGAACGTCGCCAGAATGGCAGCGATCGCAGCGCCGAATCGAAAACGCCAGTTGCTTTGGCCTTTGGGCCGCAAGCGGCGAGCGTCAAATCCATCGGATAACTTCATTCCGACCTTCCTCAATGGTATCGGCCCTTCGACCGGGAGTTGACGATGTTGTTCCTGAGGCTAAGGCAATTGCGGCAAATGAGAGGGTTTTGCGGATGAGCGGCCATGCGCGCCGCTCATCTGAGCTCGAATCAGATCAGATCCTGAGTCAAGGCGAGGGTGGCGAAGTTGTCGGCCATGATCGCCATTTCGGCTTCTTGTACCAGTTCAGCGCTGAGCACACGGCCCTTGAACGGCAGGTCACGAGTGGCGCAGGCGTCTTCAACCAAAGTGCAGCGGAAACCCAGGTTCTTCGCGGCGCGCACCGTGGTGCTGACGCTGGAGTGGCTCATGAAACCGCAAACGATCAGATCCAGCGAACCAAGGTTTTGCAGGCGATCGAGCAACTCGGTGCCGTGGAACGCGCTCGGCAGCAGTTTGCCGATGATGGTTTCGTCGCCCTGCGGTTCGAGGCCCGGGATGAACTCACCGCGTTCGCCTTGCGGGTCGAACAGACCACCAACGGTGCCGAGGTGACGCACGTGCACGATCGGCCGACCGGCTGCACGGGCTGCGGCAACCACTTGTTTGATGTTCGCGACGGCCGCGTCCATGCCGCTCAGGGCCAGCGGGCCACTGAGGTATTCCTTCTGGGCATCGATGATGACCACGGTGGCATGGCTCAGAGTGGCCGCTGCGTAACCGCGGCCGCTGAGTTGAAACATCGTTTTTGGAACGGACATTCTGGGGCTCCTTGGGGTGGGGCTTTTGCGGCATTGTCCTCTGGCTGAGCGATTCTGTGAATCGCTACCATCGTAGGCACCGTCGATTGTGGCCTGCAGCCCCGTCACGTTACACGTTCTGTTCAACGGCTGATGCAAAAAAAAGAAAACTCCTACCGTCGCTCGAAGTTTTTCCTGCGTCGTCGTTACGCGTTTTGGCTGGTAGAATCGCCAGTCGTTTTTTCTGGAGTTCTGCCCCGTGATCACTTCCCGACTTCGTACCCTGCGCGACCACATCCGTTGGGCCGTCAGCCGCTTCCATGGGGAGGATCTGTTTTTCGGCCATGGCACCGACAATGCGTGGGACGAAGCCCGCCAATTGGTACTCGGTGCCTTGCACCTGCCATGGGAAATCGCCGACAGCTACCTTGATTGCGCGCTGGAAGACGACGAACTGGTCAACCTGCAGCGCTTGCTCAAGCGCCGCATCGAAGAACGCATTCCGACCGCGTACCTGTTGGGCGAAGCGTGGTTCTGCGGCATGTCGTTCATTGTCGACGAGCGTGTGTTGATTCCGCGTTCGCCGATTGGCGAACTGATCGAAAACCGCTTCGCGCCGTGGATCGGCACCGAGCCTGCGCGCATTCTCGACCTGTGCACCGGCTCCGGTTGCATCGGCATTGCCTGCGCCTACGAGTTCCAGAACGCCGAAGTGGTGTTGGCCGATCTGTCGTTCGAAGCGCTGGAAGTGGCCAATCAGAACATTGAGCGACACGGCGTCGATGAGCGCGTGTACACGGTGCAGGGCGATGGTTTTGATGGCTTGCCGGGTCAGCGCTTCGACCTGATCGTGTCGAACCCGCCTTATGTCGATGCGGAAGATTTCGCCGACATGCCGGATGAATATCAGCATGAGCCTGAGCTAGGTCTGGCCTGCGGTGATGATGGTTTGAATCTGGTTCGGCGGATGCTGGCTGAAGCGGCGGATCACCTGACCGAGAAGGGCTTGCTGATCGTGGAAGTGGGCAACAGCCAGGTGCACGTGGACGCGTTGTACCCGGAAGTCGATTTCGCCTGGCTGGACTTCCAGCGCGGCGGGCATGGCGTGTTCATGCTGACCGCAGAACAATGCCGCAACCACCAGGCCCTGTTCGCTTCCCGCGTCTAATCGAGACCGATCGTTCCCACGCTCTGCGTGGGAACGCCTCAATGGACGCTCTGCGTCCGCTTTTGGAACGCGGAGCGTCCCGGGCTGCATTCCCACGCGGAGCGTGGGAACGATCAAACAGGGTGTACACCGATCACAGTGTAGGAGCTGCCGCAGGCTGCGATCTTTTGATCTACCGGTGCGTCGCAATCCAGATCAACAACCCCGCCTGAAACACCGCAAACGCCACCAGACAAGTAATCGTAAAGCGCAACCCGGCGTCTTCACGCTTGAACTTGCCGACTTTCTCTTCCTGCTTCTTCAGCTTCACTTCCTGCTCAGCCAGATTCTGCTCAGCCTGCTGGAGCATCTGCGCCGCTTCAAGAATCTCGACGATCTGCAGCTTCTCGCTGTTCCAGTCGCCGAGCAAATCGCCGACCTGCACTTCCTTGACGCTGCCCTTCAAATGCTGGGCATCGGCGTAGACCACATCAAAGCCGTGCACGCGCAGGAAATGATCGCGACGCAGGCGCGTGTCTTCGTTCAACGCGTCCTTGTTGTTCAAATCCATGCCGTCGACGGTGTAGGTCGGCCAGCGCTTCTTCGCCCAATTGATGCCTTGCGCGGCCATGTAACGGCCGATGCCACGGTTCAACGGTTCGATCTGCAAGCCGCTGTCCGGGCCGAAATGCACACGCTTGGTCGCGTGATCAACCCACACGTCCAATTGATTTTGCTCTTTGCGAACTCGCTGGCCCGGCAGTTTGATCGCCATGCGCATCAGGCTGATTTCTTTGCTGTTGCGCTCGGCGTAACCGAATTCGACAAAGCGCAGTGGCCGCCCGCCGGTGTTGCGGTCGGTCTGCAGCGGGGCCAGGCGGAGCATCTTGTGGTGCTCGACGTGGACGTCCGCCCACGGCAGCTCGGCCGCTGGCGGTGCGTCTTTTTCAGCGGCGGTGTCGGGTGAAGTCTGGGTATCAGTCATAACGGCGAGATCCTGTCCAAGCCCTGCTTGTCGCCAGCCGTTGCGCTGGCGACAAAGGCTTATCGGCCGTGTTTTGCGGTACTGGAGGGCAAAAGCGTTTAACGGGTGCGAAGTCCGTCAATAAAACTGAGGATTGTCGCGCCTAACTCTGCCGCGAGTGGCAAGTTTGGATCCTTGTAGGAGGCCAATTGCCGCTTCATGTCGTTATGCACAATGCGCAACACGTGGTTCATGCCCTCGATCACCACCAGTTCGGCATCCGGTTTGGCAGCCTTGAGCCGCTTGGCATCGTCAACGCTGACTTGAATATCGTTCGTGCCCTGAATGATCAGCGCCGGCATTTTCAATTGCGCGAAGTCTTGCGCTGGATCTTGACGGAAAAGCGAAATCAGATACGGCTGCACGCTCGGGCGGAAGATCACCTGCAACGGCTGCGGCACGTTGTCATCGGTGCGACCGGCCTTGAGGCTGTCGAGCAGCTCGTTACTGCGCAGCATCAACGCGGGCGGCAGGCTGCGTGCCAGTTGTTCACGAATGACTTGATCGACCGGTCGGGCACTCCCCGACAGAGAGATCACCGCCGCCGCATCGACTTTCGGCGCGGCGAGGCTGGCGATCAACGCGCCTTCACTGTGACCGAGCAGAATCAGCGGGCCGAAGCGCGGATCAGCCTTGAGCTTCTGTCCCCACGCCACGGCATCGGCGGCATAAGATTCGATCGACAAATTGCGCTCGTCGGGCGTCGCCGGCAGGCTCGCGGCCACTCCACGTTTGTCGTAACGCACGCTGGCGATGTTGTGTTTGGCCAGCACCCACGCCAGCCGTTTAAGGCTGTCGTTGCGCCCGCCGTCGGGGTTGTTTCCGTCGCGGTCTGTAGGGCCGGAGCCGGAAATGATCAGGACAACCGGCACAGCCTTGTCGGACTTTGGCAGCAACAGCGAGCCGAAAAGTTCGCCGCTGCCGGTATCCAGAGTGACCGGGCGTTGTAAGACCGTCGCTTGGGCAAAGCCCGTAAACAAGGTAAGACTCAAGAGCAAAACTCGCAGCATCATCACGCCATCATTGGTCAAGGTGCCGGTTGGACTCGCCAACACCGCTAAGGTTCGAGGATGAACTACTCGGTTAGCCTGCGTATACTGGCGCGCATCACGAATTTGGGTTTGATTTCACGGAGCGTCCTGCATGTCCGGCAATACCTACGGCAAGTTGTTCACTGTCACCACCGCTGGCGAAAGCCATGGTCCGGCGTTGGTCGCCATTGTCGACGGCTGCCCGCCGGGCCTGGAGATCTCCCTCGAAGACCTGCAGCGCGACCTCGATCGCCGCAAGCCCGGTACCAGCCGCCACACCACCCAGCGCCAGGAAGCCGACGAAGTCGAAATCCTTTCCGGCGTGTTCGAAGGGCGCACCACCGGTTGCTCGATCGGCCTGCTGATCCGCAACACCGACCAGAAGTCCAAGGACTACTCGGCGATCAAGGATCTGTTCCGCCCGGCCCACGCCGACTACACCTACCACCACAAATACGGCGAGCGCGACTACCGTGGCGGTGGCCGCAGCTCGGCGCGCGAAACCGCAATGCGCGTGGCGGCGGGTGCAATCGCGAAGAAATACCTGGCCAGCCAAGGCATCGTCATCCGTGGCTACATGAGCCAGCTCGGCCCGATCGAAATCCCGTTCAAGACCTGGGATTCGGTGGAAGAGAACGCCTTCTTCAGCCCCGATCCGGACAAAGTCCCGGAGCTGGAAGCCTACATGGATCAATTGCGCCGCGATCAGGACTCGGTCGGGGCGAAGATCACCGTCGTCGCCGAAGGCGTGATGCCGGGTCTGGGCGAGCCGATTTTCGACCGTCTCGACGCTGAACTGGCCCACGCGCTGATGAGCATCAACGCGGTCAAAGGCGTGGAAATCGGCGCCGGTTTCGCCTCGGTCGCCCAACGCGGCACTGAGCACCGCGATGAAATGACCCCGCAAGGTTTCCTCAGCAACAATGCCGGCGGCATCCTCGGCGGCATTTCCTCCGGTCAGCCGATCGTTGCCCATCTCGCGTTGAAACCAACGTCGAGCATCACCACCCCGGGCCGTTCGATCGATATCCACGGCAACCCGGTCGACGTCATCACCAAGGGCCGTCACGACCCGTGCGTCGGCATCCGCGCCACGCCGATTGCCGAAGCGATGATGGCCATCGTGTTGATGGATCATCTGCTGCGTCACCGTGGGCAGAACGCCGATGTGCGCGTGAGCACGCCGGTGCTGGGTCAGCTTTGATGGCAGGCTCTAAAGCCGTCGCGGCATAACTGGCGTGGCGGCCCTCCCTTACTGGCGGCTGTCCAGTTTCTACCTGTTCTATTTCGCCTTGCTTGGTTCGACTGCGCCGTTTCTGGCGCTGTACTTCGATCACCTCGGTTTCAGTCCGGCGCGAATCGGTGAACTGGTGGCCATCCCGATGCTGATGCGCTGCGTGGCGCCGAACATCTGGGGCTGGCTCGGCGACTACACCGGCAAACGTCTGGCGATCGTGCGCTTCGGCGCCGTGTGTACGCTGCTGACCTTCTCGTTGATTTTCGTCAGCAAAACCTACGCCTGGCTGGCAATGGTCATGGCGCTGCACGCATTCTTCTGGCACGCGGTGCTGCCGCAATTCGAAGTCATCACCCTCGCGCATTTGCAGGGGCAAACCTCGCGTTACAGCCAGATTCGTTTGTGGGGCTCGATCGGTTTCATCATCACCGTGGTGGTGCTCGGTCGTCTGTTCGAATGGCTGAGCCTCGACATCTACCCGGCGGCGCTGGTGCTGATCATGGCCGGCATCGTCCTCAGCAGTCTGTGGGTGCCGAACGCGCAACCGCCGCAAGGCAATCGGCCGAGCGGCGAAGGGTTCCTCAAACAACTGCGCAATCCCGGCGTGCTGGCGTTTTATGGCTGCGTCGCGCTGATGCAGATGAGCCACGGCCCGTATTACACCTTTCTGACCTTGCACCTCGAACGACTTGGTTACACGCGCGGCACCATCGGCATGCTCTGGGCCGTGGGCGTGGTCGCCGAAGTGCTGATGTTTATGGCGATGAGCCGGATTCTTGCGCGGTTTTCCCTGCGCCGCGTATTGCTGGCGAGTTTTCTGCTGGCGGCGCTGCGCTGGTTGCTGCTAGGTTCGTTCGCCGAGTTTCTCTGGGTGCTGTTGTTCGCGCAGGTTCTGCACGCGGCGACCTTCGGCAGTTTTCACGCCGCTGCCATCGCCTTCGTGCAACGTAGCTTCGGCGCGCGCCAGCAAGGGCAGGGCCAAGCGCTGTACGCCGCGCTGGCCGGCACCGGCGGCGCGATGGGCGCGTTGTATTCCGGTTACAGCTGGAATGCCCTCGGCGCAACATTGACCTTTAGTATTGCCAGTCTCGCGGCGCTCGCTGCTGCCGTTATCATTGCCACACGTATGCAAGAGGACAGGCCATGAGCCTTACGCGTGAACAGCTCGCCCAGCAAATCGTCGACGCCGGGCGTTTTCTTTATGGTCGCGGCTGGTCGCCGGCCACCAGCAGCAATTACTCGACGCGTCTGTCGCCGAGTGAAGCGCTGCTGACCGTGTCCGGCAAGCACAAGGGCCAGTTGGGTCTGGACGATGTGCTTGCCACCGACCTTTCCGGCAATAGCCTGGAGCCGGGCAAAAAACCGTCCGCCGAAACCCTGCTGCACACTCAGCTGTATAGCTGGCGGCCGGAGATCGGCGCGGTGCTGCACACCCATTCGGTCAACGCCACGGTGCTGTCGCGCCTGACGCCGGAAGACTTTATCGAGTTCGAAGATTACGAACTGCAAAAGGCCTTCAGCGGCATCTCGACCCACGAATCGCGGGTGCGCGTGCCGATTTTCGACAACGACCAGGACATTGCGCGCCTCGCCGCCAAGGTGCAGCCTTGGCTCGACGCCCACCCTGATTGCGTCGGCTATCTGATTCGCGGCCACGGCCTCTACACCTGGGGCGCGCAGATGAACGACGCGCTGCGCCAGATCGAGGCCTTTGAATTTCTGTTTGAATGCGAGTTGAAAACCCGCAGCGTCATGAACCGCCAAGGCTGACTTCACCAGAAGTAGCCCATTTGCCTGATGAAATGCTGTGCCCGACCGGTCTGCAAGAACCGGATGGCAAGGCCGATACCGAGGAATTGCCCCAATGAGCAGCCTGTCCGTCTATCACGTCTCCAGCCCCGACATTCCCAACAAAGTGCTGACCCACTTTGAAGACATCGCCTCGACCCTGGCCGAGCAGGGCGTGCGCTTCGACCGCTGGCAAGCCGCCGCCAAGATCCAGCCCGGCGCTACCCAGGAAGAAGTGATCAGCGCTTATAAAGAGCAGATTGACCGACTGATGACCGAGCGCGGTTACATCACCGTCGACGTGATCAGCCTGAACAGCGATCACCCGCAAAAAGCCGAATTGCGCGCCAAGTTCCTCGAAGAACATCGGCATGGCGAAGACGAAGTACGATTTTTCGTCGCCGGCCGTGGGCTGTTTACCCTGCACATCGACGATTACGTCTACGCCGTACTCTGCGAGAAGAATGATCTGATCTCGGTACCGGCCGGCACCAAACACTGGTTCGACATGGGCGAGCATCCGCACTTTGTCGCGATCCGCCTGTTCAACAACCCTGAAGGCTGGGTTGCCAACTTCACTGGCGAAGACATCGCTGGCCGTTTCCCGCGACTGGAGGACTGATTCGATGTCGATCAAAGCCATTGTCACTGACATCGAAGGCACCACCAGCGCGGTGAGTTTCGTTTTCGACGTGTTGTTTCCGTACGCGGCCAAACATTTGCCGGACTTTGTGCGGCAGAACGCCGAACGTGCCGATGTCGCCGAGCAACTCGACGCCGTGCGCCGTGACAGCAATGCGCCGCAGGCCGATGTTGAGCGGGTCGTTGAAATTCTGCTGAGCTGGATCGAGGAAGACCGCAAAGCCACGCCGCTCAAGGCCTTGCAAGGCATGGTCTGGGCGCAGGGTTATCACGCCGGGCAGTTGAAAGGGCACGTTTACCCGGACGCGGTTGAAGCGCTGCAACGCTGGCATGCGGCGGGTTATCAACTGTTTGTGTATTCGTCGGGGTCGATTCAGGCGCAGAAGCTGATTTTCGGTTGTTCCGAGGCGGGGGATTTGACGCCGCTGTTCAGCGGGTATTTCGACACCACGTCGGGGCCCAAGCGTGAGGCGCAGTCTTACACCAACATTCAGCAAGCCATCGGCGTCGCGCCCGAGGAAATTTTATTCCTCTCGGACATCGTCGAAGAACTCGACGCCGCACAAGCCGCCGGCCTGCAAACCTGCGGCCTGGCCCGCGAAGGCGGCGAGCTGGGCAACCACATCACCGTCGACACCTTCACCGGAATAGAACCCGAAGCCTTCTAACCCACAGTCCCTGTAGGAGCTGCGGAACGCTGCGATCTTTTGATCTTGTTTTTAGAATCAGGATCAAAAGATCGCAGCGTTCCGCAGCTCCTACAAAGAGTTAGCGATCGTAGTTGAGATCGCGATCGCAATAGAGTGCGCGATTGCGGTAGAGATCGCGCACAAAAAAACAGGCCGTGAAGCGTGAGCTCCACGGCCTGTTTTGTTTAAAGCGTTTTACAAATTACAGCGAGTGATACGTCGGCAGGGCAAAACGCTGTTGGCTTTGCAGCATGCCGATTTGCGGCAGCTCACTGGCTTGTTCTGCCAGGTCACGACGGATCGCGCTGATCGCCCACGACAGTTGGTCGCCGGCATGCAGTTGTTGATAAGTCAGTGCGCGTTTGAACACTTTGCCGTCGCTGCTGCGCAGAGTCAGCAGGATCCCGCCATCAGGACGTGGCGCGGTGGTGACGTCGAAGTTGGAGAACAGGGAGGTAAATTTCTCTTGGATCAGGCTCATGTCTTTCAGCTCCGTATGCACTTGAATGGCAAGCATGCAGAGGAGGTTGCAGAGTTTGTGCCAGCATTTGATTTAAAAAATATCGTTATAAATCAATAACTTGAAAATTGTAGTTTTTCAGGGCGTCGTGCAATCTGCATGAGTGGCCATCGTGCATCCTGCATTTTGCGGGATCGTGATCATTTCTACGGAACCAAACGCTGACCCGGAGATCAGCTCCGCGCCCGCCACGTCAGCGGATACAAAACATTGCAAAAACCGCGTGTACAGCCTGAGAAGCGCTGACGTATTTTCGATCTCGACCGGCGCTCGAATGCGCCGGTTGCTTCAAGGCACAGCCCGAAAAATAAAAACATCGACCTGCACGCCAAGGTCGAACGGGGAGCTTCCATGCGTCACGCGCCAAGCGACACGATTACCTGGAGCATGATGCTCCGCAAACTGCCGATGATTGCCAAAGCCATCCCGCGGGTGGTCAAAGGCATGAAGGTGGCCAATGTCACGGATCCGACCCAAAGCTGTGGCCTTGGCTGGACGTTCGAACAAGCAACCCTGCGCAACCCCGACGGCCCGGCGCTATTGCACGGCGACGTGGCGCTGACGTACTCACAAGTCAACCAGTGGGCCAACCGTATCGCTCACTATCTGAACGGGCAGGGCATCGGCAAGGGCGACGTGGTCGCGGTGTTTATCGAGAACCGTCCGGAGTTGCTGGTGACGATTTTGGCGTTGGCCAAGGTCGGCGCCGTCAGTGCGCTGCTGAACACGTCGCAGACCCGCGACACGCTGATCCACAGCATTAATCTGGTAGCACCGGTAGCGATTGTCGTTGGCGAAGAGCTGGTTGCGGCTTATTCAGCGGTGCGCGAGCAAGTGGCAATCACCGCGCCGCGCACCTGGTTTGTCGCCGATCAGGACACTTACAGCCATCCGGGCATTGCGCCCGATGGCTTCGTCAATCTGATCAGCGCCAGTGCCGACGCCTCCAGCGAAAATCCGCCGAGCAGCCAGCAGATCTTCTTCGACGACCCGTGTTTCTACATCTACACCTCCGGCACCACCGGGCTGCCGAAGGCCGGGGTGTTCAAGCACGGGCGCTGGATGCGCAGCTCCGCCAGCTTCGGCATGATCGCCCTCAACATGGGCCCCGACGACGTCGTCTATTGCACCTTGCCGCTGTACCACGCCACCGGCCTCTGCGTGTGCTGGGGCTCGGCGGTCAACGGCGCTTCAGGCTTCGCGATTCGGCGTAAATTCAGCGCCAGTCAGTTCTGGAACGACGTGCGCCGCTATCGCGCCACCACCATTGGTTACGTCGGCGAATTGTGCCGCTATCTGGTCGATCAACCGGCCAGCGCCGACGACAACCGCCACGACGTGCGCAAGATGATCGGCAACGGTTTGCGCCCCGGCGCCTGGGCCGAGTTCAAAACGCGCTTTGCGGTGGATCACATCTGTGAGCTGTACGCGGCCAGCGACGGCAATATCGGCTTCACCAATATCCTCAACTTCGACAACACCATCGGTTTTTCGCTGATGGCCTGGGAGTTGGTGGCTTACGATCACGACAGCGGTGAGCCTCTGCGCAGCGACAACGGCTTTATGCGCAAGGTCGAAAAAGGCGAGCAGGGCCTGTTGCTGGCGCGGATCGACGAGAAAGCGCCGCTGGACGGTTACACCGATCCACAGAAAACCGCCAAAGTTGTACTGCAGGATGTGTTTGCCAAAGGTGACCGATTCTTCAATACCGGCGATCTGCTGCGCAACATCGGTTTCGGTCATGCGCAATTTGTTGATCGACTCGGTGACACCTATCGCTGGAAGGGCGAAAACGTCTCGACCACCGAGGTTGAAAACCTGCTGCTGCAACATCCGCACATCTCTGAAGCGGTGGCCTATGGCGTGGAAATCCGCAACACCAACGGCCGCGCCGGCATGGCGGCGATTACGCCGGCGGAATCCCTCGCGACCCTGGATTTCGCCGAGTTACTGACGTTTGCTCGGGAGCGCATGCCGGCGTACGCGGTGCCGCTGTTCCTGCGGGTGAAGGTGAAGATGGAAACCACGGGGACGTTCAAATACCAGAAAACCCGCCTGAAGAATGAAGGCTTCGACCCCGGCCAGACGGGCGATGACCCGATTTACGCATGGCTGCCCGGTACGCAGACTTACGTTCGCGTGACCGATGAAATATTGGCGGGCATTTATCAGGGCAAGCATCGTTATTGATCTGGCTATAGGCCGACTTGAGAAAAAGGGGGTGACAGTTTTCCTCGCGCTCGGGAAACTGTCGGCTTTCCGATTGACCGAAAGTGGAGTTGCCCATGTCCGAACAAAGCCGCCAGATGACCCCTGAAGAAGCCGCCGAATTCACCGAGCAGGTTTTCAACAAGGCGCGCGACGGTGATGCCGAGATGCTTGATCGCCTGGTCAGCGCCGGTTTGCCGGTCAACTTGAAGAACAGCAAGGGCGACACGCTGCTGATGCTCGCCAGTTACTACGGCCATATCGACGCGGTGAATGTGCTGCTTAAACACAAAGCCGATCCGGAAATGCGCAATGGCAACGGCCAGAGCCCGATTGCCGGGGCGGCATTTAAAGGTGATCTGGCCGTGGTCAAGGCGTTGGTCGAGGCGGGTGCCGAGATCGAAGGTTCGTCGTTTGATGGCCGGACGGCGCTGATGATGGCGGCGATGTTTAACCGTGTAGAGATCGTCGATTACCTGCTCGGCAAAGGTGCCAACGCGCAGGCCAAGGACGCCAACGGCGCAACGGCGCTGGACGCGGCGCGCACCATGGGCGCGGTCGATACCACGGCGCAGTTGGAAAAATTGTTGGCTTGAAAGATCAAAAGATCGCAGCCTGCGGCAGCTCCTACACTGAACCCACCGCAGGCTGCGATCTTTTGCGTTGTGCGCTATCCTCCGCGCCCTCAAATTTCACCTTCCACAGGATCCGCCCTCATGAAAGCCGCACTCGTCGAACTCATCAGCAAAATCAGCTCCGGCTGCATGGCCGAGGACGAGATCCTGAAAGTGGCCGATGAAGCGGCGCAAGCCTACGCCGATGCCGACGCCTTCCTGGCAGCCAACCCGGACATCAACTACGACGACACCTTCCCGATCCCGTTGGGCGAGTGGGTCGTCGTCGGCAGCCTGCCGGAAACCGTGTTGTTCCAGGCAGACACCTACGTTGACCTGTTCGCGCAGATCGTCGCCTCGTTCGGCCCGGGCGTGGATTTCAATCTCAAGCCCAAGCAACTGGCGAAAACCGAAGCCCTGACCGCGCTCAACCGCATTCAGGTGCAGATGAGCAGCATGAACAAGGAAAACGGCGGTTACACGCTGATGAACTTCAGCCAGTTGCTCGACGACGAGCTGCAAATGGTGCTGGTCTTCGGCAACGACGTGCCGCGCGTGCTGGAACTGTGCGCCGAAGTCGGCATCACGGCTGCACCCGCGCTGGAGGCGTTGAAGATCGCCGTTCACGTCTGAGTGCAATAAAAGGGAACCCTGCGCGCGACCGTCTATCCTAAAAGTGCATGCCACTATTCTGGAGCGACACCATGGGTTCCACGTTCAACGGTCTGATCGGCCTGATCATCCTCGCCCTCGACATCTGGGCCATCATCAATGTGCTGAAAAGCGGCGCGACCACCGGGATGAAAATCGTCTGGGTGCTGCTGATCATCCTCCTGCCGGTACTGGGCCTGATCATCTGGGCAATCGCCGGGCCACGCGGTAACGTCCGGATCTAACCAGCTAACACCGCAATACCCCTGTAGGAGCTGCCGAAGGCTGCGATCTTTTGATGTTGATTGTAAAAAACAAGATCAAAAGATCGCAGCCTGCGGCAGCTCCTACAGGGATTGTGGTTGTGAGGTTCGACCTGTCATCTTCGGCAACGTAGAATGCGCGCCTTTCCCGGGCAATCGTCCCCACGATTGGCGCCCGCGCATTCATCGGAGCACTTGACCATGACCGTCACCAAAACCAGCGAGTACCTGGAAACCCTCTACGAAGGCTACGGCCAGCGTTTTCGCATGGAAAAACTGCTGCACGAAGTGCGCACCGAACATCAGCATCTGGTGATCTTCCAGAACCCGCGCATGGGCCGCGTGATGGCGCTGGACGGCGTGATCCAGACCACCGAAGCCGACGAATTCATCTACCACGAAATGCTCACCCACGTGCCGATCCTCGCCCACGGCAGCGCCAAGCGCGTGCTGATCATCGGCGGCGGTGACGGCGGCATGTTGCGCGAAGTGACCAAGCACGCCGGCGTTGAACACATCACCATGGTCGAGATCGACGGCACCGTGGTCGACATGTGCAAAGAATTCCTGCCGAACCACTCCAGCGGCGCTTACGACGATCCACGTCTGAACCTGGTGATCGACGACGGCATGCGTTTCGTCGCCACCACCACGGAAAAATTCGACGTGATCATCTCCGACTCCACCGACCCGATCGGCCCGGGCGAAGTGCTGTTCTCGGAGAACTTCTATCAGGCCTGCCACCGCTGCCTGAACGAAGGCGGCATCCTCGTGACCCAGAACGGCACGCCGTTCATGCAGATCGACGAAGTGAAAACCACCGCCGGTCGCCTGAAAAGCCTGTTCCCGGACTGGCACTTCTATCAAGCTGCCGTACCGACCTACATCGGCGGTTCGATGACCTTCGCTTGGGGCTCGACCAACCCGGCCTACCGCAAGCTCAGCCGTGAAACCCTGCAACAGCGCTTCATCGGCAGCGGCATCGTCACCCGCTACTACAACCCGGAAATCCACATCGGCGCGTTTGCCTTGCCGCAGTACGTGCTGCAGGCGATCAACAAGCCAAGCAACGACTGATCGCACCATTTTTCATTTGTGTATGAATCCCCTGTGGCGAGGGGATTTATCCCCGACCGGCTGCGCAGCAGTCGTAAACCCGGCCAACGCGGTCTGCCTGATGGATCGCGTTGGATGGTTTTGGGGACGCTTCGCATCCCATCGGGGATAAATCCCCTCGCCACAGATAAATCCCCTCACCACAATGGTTTTCTCCCCAATTTTTCGCCCGCGCCTAAAATGTCGTTTTTTTCATCTTCGTCCGCTGTAATCCTTTTGAACCAACTTTCTGCGTAAACAGTCGAGATAGTTGTAAGCCCATTTGCGGGTTTGATCGAGGAGGCACCGATGCAAAAGTGGAAAGTCACTTTCGTGGACGATCATGGTGAAATTGTCGATGAGGTGTTCGAACGTGCGGAATGCCCCAGTGACGATGAGGCCGCACAACTGATCAAGGCACGGCTCCTGCCCGTGGCCGCCGAGCTGGATCTCAACGATCTGGAAGGGCGCACCGCCGATGCTGGCGTGAAAAGTCTGAAAACCCAGAACAGCATCGAAATCCGCAGCATCACCCCTATCTGACATTCTTCTTGTCACCTTCACCACCAGGCCTTGGCAGCAGCTCTATCTTGGGGCTACTCTGCAAGCGAGATCAGCGAACGGATCGCTAAGGTCTGGTCTTGTCAGCTACATGCTTGTTTCCCGCGTTCAACGACGTTGTCGCAGTACTTTGGCCAAAGGCCCGGGGCGGGAATACGGAAAGTCTATCCATCTATGCGAGGGGGACGATTCATGAGCACAGCCTATCAAGAAGACATCAGCAGCAATGTTCTGCGCCGCATGAAAGAAGGCGGTTTCGATTTTTCCCGATTCCATCCCATCGAGTTCTACGCGATTTTCCCGGACGAGGAGCGGGCGCGCAGGGCAGCAGGCAAATTTCGCGGTGAATCCATCAATGCCCAGGTCAGCGTGCGTGATGACGGTGCGTGGGCGCTGGAATTAAGCAAAGTGATGTACGCGACGTATGACGATATCGGCGATTTCGAGCAGGGCTTTTCGGCGGTGGTCGAGCCTTTGGGCGGAATAATCGAAGGGTGGGGCGTGAAACAGGAGGTGCGTAGCCGCCACCGGTTGAATTGAATATTTATAGATAGAAGATCAAAAGATCGCAGCCTTCGGCAGCTCCTACACAGATTCATGTAGGAGCTGCCGAAGGCTGCGATCTTTTGCTTTTACTTTCAAAACATTTCCAAAAGGCAAAAAAAAGCCACCGGAGAGGGTGGCTAAAAGGGAAGACCGATAAGGAGAGGAAACCGGTCAGGGTTAAGGCTTGGCGGGCTGCCGGGGCAATCCCAATCAATTGAGCTGACCACTTCGCGGTGCGGGGAGCGGCGAAGTTTGGCAGCGAATGCGCGGATTATCCGCAGCCGATCCCGGGCAGTGAAATCAACTCTGACTATGCTGCTAATAGGCGATGCAGTGCGTCGCAATGAAGCGGGGGCAATCAGGTTGGGGCATTTGCCGCACAGGAATGGTGCGGCGCCTGCGGCGCGAATATCCAACCGATTGAAATCAAAGCGTTTATGCCGATGGCACGGGCCTTGCGAAGGCCTGTATGTCCGGGTGACAAGGAGTACGGCATGATCCGCACCTATTTTGATGAAATGTACGATGCCGGCGGCCAGGTTCGCCCGCATTATCGGGAGTTCGCCCGATGGCTGGCCGACACGCCTGACGAGCTGCTGGCCCAACGGCGACGCGAGGCCGATCTGCTGTTCCATCGCGCCGGCATTACTTTCACGCTCTACGGCGACGAGCAGGGCACCGAGCGGCTGATTCCTTTCGACACCATTCCGCGCAGCATCCCCGCCAGTGAATGGCGGATCGTCGAGCGCGGCTGCATTCAGCGCGTCAAAGCGCTGAACATGTTTCTCGCCGACCTTTATCACGAACAACGCATCATCAAGGCCGGGATCATTCCCGCCGAGCAGGTGCTGGCCAACGAGCAATATCAGTTGGCAATGCAAGGCCTGGATCTGCACCGCGATATCTATTCGCACATTTCCGGCGTCGATCTGGTGCGCGATGGCGACGGCACGTATTACGTGCTCGAAGACAATCTGCGTACGCCGAGCGGCGTCAGCTACATGCTCGAAGATCGCAAAATGATGATGCGATTGTTCCCGGAGTTGTTCGCCGCGCAACGCATCGCCCCGATCGATCACTACCCGAACCTGTTGCTCGACACGCTGAAAAGCTCCAGTCCGATTGATGATCCGAGTGTGGTGGTGCTGACGCCGGGGCGCTTCAACAGTGCGTTCTTCGAACACGCGTTTCTTGCGCGGGAAATGGGCGTTGAATTGGTCGAAGGCGCGGATCTGTTCGTGCGTGACGACAAAGTCTTCATGCGCACCACCGACGGCCCGAAAGCAGTGGACGTGATTTACCGCCGCCTCGACGACGCCTTCCTCGATCCATTGGCGTTCAACCCGGACTCAATGCTCGGCGTGCCGGGGCTGCTGTCGTCCTATCGCTCCGGCAACGTCGTGTTGGCCAATGCCATCGGCACCGGCGTGGCGGACGACAAATCGGTGTACCCGTTTGTCACCGACATGATCCGTTTCTATCTCGACGAAGAACCGATCCTGAAAAACGTGCCGACCTGGCAATGCCGCAACCCGTCTGAACTTTCCCACGTGCTGGCCAATCTTCCAGATCTGGTGGTCAAGGAAACCCAAGGCTCTGGCGGTTACGGAATGCTGGTGGGGCCGGCGTCGACGAAAGCGGAAATCGATGCTTTCCGCGAACGCATCAAGGCCAAACCCCACGCGTACATCGCGCAACCGACGTTGTCGCTGTCGACCTGTCCGACCTTTGTCGAAAACGGCATTGCGCCGCGCCATATCGATTTGCGCCCGTTTGTCTTGTCTGGTCGCGAAACCCGCGTGGTGCCCGGCGGTTTGACCCGTGTGGCGCTGCGCGAAGGCTCGCTGGTGGTGAATTCATCACAGGGCGGCGGAACCAAGGACACCTGGGTGGTCGAGGATTGAAGGAAGCTTGCCATGTTAAGTAGAACTGCCTCGGATCTGTATTGGATGTCGCGTTACCTGGAGCGGGCGGAAAACCTCGCGCGGATGCTCGACATTAGTTATTCGCTATCACTGATGCCGCAGGACGGACGCGGCGACGGTTTGCATGAGCTGGCGATGCCGCTGTTGATCACCGGCACCCTTGAGGATTATCTGGAGCGTCACGGCGCATTACATGCCGAACGGCTGCTGCACTTTTTCGCCCTCGATGCGGCCAACCCGGCAAGCATTTACAGCTGCCTCGGCGCCGCACGGGCCAGTGCCCATGCAGTGCGCGGACGGATCACGGCGGACATGTGGGAGAACATCAACTCGACGTGGCTGGAGATTCGCGGGATCGCTGAACAGGGCCTCAGTCGCTATGGCATGAGCCGTTTCTGTGAGTGGATCAAGGAGCGTTCGCACCTGTTTCGTGGCGCGTCCTACGGCACGATTATGCGTAACGATGCGTTTCGGTTTATTCGTCTCGGCACGTTTATCGAACGCGCGGACAACACCCTGCGCTTGCTTGATGCCCGCTACGAAATGGCCGGCGATCAGGCCGAAGCGGTCAGCGACGGCACGGCCCACGCCTATTACCAGTGGAGTGCATTGCTGCGTGCGCTGTCGTCGTTCGAGGCCTACACCGAAATCTATCGCGACGCGCCCGGCGCCCGGCATGTCGCCGAGTTGCTGCTGTTGCGCGCCGACGTGCCGCGTTCGCTGCGCGCCTGCACCGAAGAGATCGACCAGATTCTCGCGCAACTGCCCGGGGCCAACGGTCGTCCCGCGCAACGCTTGGCCGCCGAGATGGACGCGCGCCTGCGCTACACCGGCATCAACGAAATCCTCGAGGAAGGCCTGCACGCCTGGCTGACCGAATTCATCCCGCTGGTGCGCCAGTTGGGCAACGCCATTCACAGTTCCTACCTGGAGGCTGCATGAGACTTTCCATAAGCCACGAGACCACCTATCACTACGAAGATAAGGTGCGGGCGAGCATCCAGTACCTGCGGCTGACCCCACACGACAGCGAGCGCCAACACGTGCTCAGTTGGCAACTTGATCTGCCGCGCCCGGTGCGCGCGCAACTCGATCCGTTCGGCAACATCCTGCACGTGCTGACCATGGACGAGCCGCACGAAGCGATCATCATCGGTGCGCGTGGTCAGGTCGATATCGATGAATTGCGCGAGGCGGAACATGAGAGCCAGTCAGCGCTGCCGTTCCTGCGTTTTACCCGGTTGACCGAGGCCGATGAGGCGTTGCGAGCGTTCGCGGAAAGATCCTGCAAGCAGCGACGCGATCGCACCGCGCTGATCGATTTGATGCACGGTTTGAATCAGCACATGACCTACACGCCGGGCTCGACCGAAGTCGACACCAGCGCCGCTGAAGCCTTCGCCGGACGCGCCGGGGTTTGTCAGGATCACACCCACGCGTTTCTGGCCTGCGCGCGCAGCCTGGGCGTGCCGTCGCGTTATGTGTCGGGGTATTTGTACAGCGAGGATTGCGAACATCTGGCCAGCCATGCCTGGGCGGAAGCGTGGCTGGATGACGCCTGGTACAGCTTTGACGTGACCAACGAACTGGCGCGGCCGGAACGGCATCTGAAACTGGCGGTGGGCCTCGATTACCTCGACGCCTGCCCGGTACGCGGCATGCGCCGGGGCGGCGGGTGTGAGCAGATGCACGCGAAAGTGTTCGTCTCACCGACCCCGGTCATCTCCGTGCAACAACAATAAACACGATCCCTCGTAGGAGCTGCGGCACGCTGCGATCTTTTGATCTTTATTCCGCAGATCAAAAGATCGCAGCCTCGTTGCACTCGACAGCTCCTACAGAGTGGGGCGCAAGCGTCAGGGCTTAACCTTGCGCCCCGCCATGTGTTTCAAATAACCCACCAGCAATTCCAGATCCCCCTCAGGCAACACCTCCGCCGAAAACCCCGGCATCTTCGCCTGCGGCCACTGGCGCAAACTCTGCGGATCACGAATGTAGCGCTTCAAGAAATCCACCCCAAAATACTCCGTCGGACTGTACGGAATATTCAGATCCGGCCCAAACTGCGCATCCCCCGCACCGTTTAAGCGGTGACAGGCCAGACAATGCTTCTGAAACAACGCAAAACCCAGATTTACCGGATCATCTTTCTTCAACACCGGATCCGGTAGCAGAGCAGGGAAGCGTTCGGCCACCGGCGCCATGCGCTTGATGCTCGCCACTTCAAACGGCCACTGCTCGGGGCTGATATTGCCCGCCTGCGGATCCGTCCACACCAGGTAAAACGGCCCGGCGCTGTGCTTGTCTTTCGACAACGGCGGCCACGGATGGGCCGGGTCTTCAATCGCCAGCCACGCGCGCGCGCCTTCACGATTGAGCAACGGCGCCGCCGCCAACTCTGCCGCAAAACCGTCCAGCGCCACCGCTTGCAGATGATCTTCAGCCTTTATTCCCGTCAACAACGCCGCCATCGGCACAGCGCGATAGACCATGTCCTTCTTATAGGACACATCGTTTTTGATGGTGATGTTTTGCACCTGAGGATGCTTGAGCAATTCCTCGGTCTGCCAGGTGCGGCTGTGCTCGCCCAGTTGCAAATCCAACTGGGCGGCAGACAGAGGCATGCTCAGCAGCATGGCCCCGAGTACGAAGAGCGCTTTCAAATGATCGCCGTCCATGTCGTGGAAGTGCGCAAAGGTTGGCACAGCCACGCTGGCCCGGGTAGCGGGCCAGTCACATTTTCAGTGGCGATAGATAAACCCGCCGCTCGATTCAGCCGATGACCTTGGTCAGATTCGGCAAAATCAACAACAGCGTCGTGGCGAAAAGAATGAGCCCTGCTTGACGAACTTTCGGTTGTTTGAACATGGCTTGACCGCCTTTATTGTTATTTCCTGATGCCTGCCTGCATATCCATGACGGCAAGCGCTGCACTTCCTGTTGAAGGACGCCGGCCTCGGCAAAACCCGACGACTCTGACGTACATGTACTACCTTAGGGCCCGCGTCACGCTTGGCTTAGATCCATTTCATATGGAGTTGCTGCCAACGGCGATTAAAAAGGCATGAGGCGTATTGCCAGCTTCTGCGCCGCCCGCTTGCTAGACAACTCCGTGACCTGAACCGGTTCACCCGACGGCCAATGACCGTCCGTCTGAGCGTGTCCGTCAACCGCATTGAGCACTGTGGTCATTGAATCCGTGGCCGTCCGGGACAAGAGTGCAAGCACAAGAAATCACTCACCGCACAGGTTCGAGGACGTCATGACCCAAGCTTTGATTTTCGATGCGCTACGCACGCCACGCGGCAAAGGCAAGGCCGACGGCGCCTTGCACAGCGTCAAACCGGTGAATCTGGTGGCCGGGCTGCTGACCGCGCTGCAACAACGCACTGCGCTGGACACCAGCCAGGTCGATGACGTGGTGCTCGGTTGTGTCACGCCGATTGGCGATCAAGGCTCGGACATCGCCAAAACCGCGGTGCAAGTGGCTGATTGGGACGTCAGCGTGGCGGGGGTGCAGATCAACCGTTTCTGCGCGTCCGGGCTTGAGGCGGTGAACCTCGGCGCGATGAAAGTGCGCTCGGGTTTTGAAGACCTGGTGGTGGTCGGTGGCGTCGAGTCGATGTCGCGCGTGCCGATGGGCAGCGATGGTGGTGCGTGGGCACTGGATCCGCAGACCAACTTGCACAGCCACTTCACCCCCCAAGGCGTCGGTGCCGATTTGATCGCCACGCTCGAAGGTTTCAGCCGTCACGACGTCGATGCCTACGCGCTGCACTCGCAACAGAAAGCCGCGCGGGCCCGGGCCGATGGTTCGTTCAACAAGTCGCTGGTGCCGGTGCAGGATCAGAACGGCATCATCCTGCTCGATCACGATGAATTCATTCGTGCTGAATCGACGCTGGAAGGGCTCGGCAAGCTCAAGCCGAGTTTTGAAATGATGGGGCAAATGGGTTTCGACGCGACGGCGCTGCGGGTCTACAGCCACGTTGCACGGATCAATCATGTGCACACACCCGGCAACAGTTCCGGGATCGTCGACGGTGCGGCGTTGATGCTGATCGGCTCCGAAGCCAAAGGTCGCGCGTTGGGCCTGCAACCGCGGGCGCGAATTGTCGCTACGGCAGTCACCAGCACCGACCCGACCATCATGCTCACCGGCCCGGCGCCGGCCACGCGCAAGGCTTTGGCCAAGGCCGGGCTGCGCGTGGAAGACATCGACCTGTTCGAGGTCAACGAAGCGTTTGCCTCGGTGGTGCTGAAGTTCATCAAGGACATGGCCGTCGATCCGGACAAGGTCAACGTCAACGGCGGCTCCATCGCCATGGGCCATCCGCTGGGCGCCACCGGTTGCGCGATCCTCGGCACCTTGCTCGATGAACTGGAAGCGCGGCACCTGCGCTATGGCCTGGCGACGCTGTGCGTCGGCGGCGGCATGGGCATTGCCACCATCATCGAACGTCTCTGAGCCCCCGAATTCAAGGAACCTTGTTATGAGCGAAGCCATTCGTTACGAAAAAGGCCAGGACGGCATCGTCGTGCTGACCATCGACATGCCGGGCCAGAGCGCCAACACCATGAACGCCGTGTACCGCGAGGCGATGGCCGCTTGCGTGGCCCGTCTGGTAGCAGAAAAAGACAGCCTTGCCGGCGTGATCATTACCTCGGCGAAGAAAACCTTCTTTGCCGGCGGCGACCTCAACGAACTGATCAAAGTCGGCAAGCCTGAAGCCAAAGCTTTCTACGACATGGTGCTGACCCTCAAAGGTCAGTTGCGCACCCTGGAAACCCTCGGCAAACCGGTAGTTGCAGCGATTAACGGCGCGGCGTTGGGCGGCGGCTGGGAAATCTGCCTCGCCTGCCATCATCGCGTGGCGCTGGACGACGCCTCGGTGCAACTCGGCCTGCCCGAAGTGACGCTGGGCCTGCTGCCGGGCGGCGGCGGGGTGGTGCGCATGGTGCGCATGCTCGGGATCGAGAAGGCGCTGCCGTATCTGCTCGAGGGCAAAAAAGTGCGTCCGCAACAAGCGTTGCAGGCCGGTTTGATCGATGAGCTGGCGGCGGATCGCGATGAACTGTTGGCCAAGGCGCGCGCGTGGATTGTTGCCAATCCGACGGCGGTGCAGCGTTGGGATGTGAAGGGTTATCAGATTCCCGGCGGTACGCCGTCTAATCCTAAAGTCGCGCAGATGCTGGCGATTGCACCGTCGATCCTGCGCACGAAAACTCAAGGCACACTGCCGGCGCCGGAGAAGATTTTGTGTGCGGCTGTTGAAGGGGCTCAGGTCGATTTCGATACCGCGCACCTGATCGAAACCCGCTACTTCACCGAACTCACCACCGGGCAGATTTCGAAAAACCTGATCGGCACGTTCTGGTTTCAGCTCAACGAGATCAATGCCGGCGGTTCGCGGCCGCAGGGTTTTGCACCTTATAAGACGCAGAAGGTCGGCGTGCTCGGTGCCGGGATGATGGGCGCGGGGATCGCGTTTGTCAGTGCTTCGGCGGGTATCGACGTGGTACTAAAGGACATCAACCTTGCAGCTGCCGAGAAAGGCAAAGCGCACTCGGCCGCGTTGCTCGACAAAAAAGTTGCCCGTGGCCAGATGAATGCAGCCCAGCGCGATGAAGTGCTGGCGCGGATCAAACCCTCTGAAAGCGATGCCGATCTGGCCGGTTGCGACCTGATCATCGAAGCGGTGTTTGAGGATCGCGAGCTCAAGGCCAAGGTTTCTGTGGCTGCGCAAAAAGTCGTGGGCGCCGACGCCGTTATTGCCTCCAACACGTCGACCTTGCCCATTACTGGCCTTGCCAGTGCCGTGCCGGATCAAAGCAAATTCATCGGCCTGCATTTCTTCAGTCCGGTGGAAAAAATGCCCTTGGTGGAAATCATCAAAGGCGCGCAAACCAGCGATGAAACCCTCGCGCGCGGCTTCGATTTCGTTCTGCAAATCAAGAAAACCCCGATCGTGGTCAACGACAGTCGCGGTTTCTTCACCTCGCGGGTTTTCGGCACCTTCACCAACGAAGGCATCGCCATGCTCGGCGAGGGCGTCAGTGCGCCGATGATCGAGACCGAAGCACGCAAGGCCGGGATGCCGGTCGGGCCTCTGGCGATCTCCGACGAAGTTTCCCTCAGCCTGATGAGCCATATCCGCAAGCAAACGGCCAAAGACCTACAGGCAGAAGGGAAACCGCTGATTGAGCACCCGGCCTTCGCCGTGATTGACTTGCTGCTCAACGAATACAAACGTCCGGGCAAGGCTGCTGGCGGCGGTTTTTATGAATACCCGGCCGGTGGCCAGAAGCATTTGTGGCCGGAACTGAAAACACGTTTTGAGAAGGCCGACGGGCAGATTTCCCCGAAGGATGTGCGTGACCGTTTGTTGTTCGTGCAAGCCATTGAAACCGTGCGTTGCGTGGAGGAGGGCGTGTTGACCTCGACGGCGGACGCCAACATCGGCTCGATCTTCGGCATCGGTTTTGCGGCGTGGACGGGCGGTGCGTTGCAGTTCATCAATCAGTACGGGGTGAAGGATTTCGTCGCTCGCGCGCAGTATCTGGCCGAACAGTACGGCGAGCGTTTCGCCCCGCCGGCGTTGCTGCTGGATAAAGCGGCGAAAGGTGAAATGTTCTAACGGGGCGAGCATTCCGGGGCTTGCCTTGTCAGGGTGTTTCAAGGCAGGCTCTGGGGTGTTCATTATTCCCATCACGTGTCAGGTATTTTTTATGTCGCTACGCATCTGCATTCTGGAAACCGACATCCTGCGTCCCGAACTGGTCGATCAATATCAGGGTTACGGGCAGATGTTTCAGCGCCTGTTCTCGCAGCAACCGATTGCCGCCGAGTTCACCGTCTACAACGTGATGCAGGGCGAATACCCAAGCGACGAGCAGACTTTTGATGCGTACCTGGTCACCGGCAGCAAGGCCGATTCGTTCGGTACCGATCCGTGGATTGAAACGCTGAGGGAATACCTGCTGAGCCGTTACGAGCGTGGCGACAAACTGCTCGGCGTGTGCTTCGGCCATCAACTGTTGGCGCTGCTGCTGGGCGGCAAGAGCGAGCGCGCTACGCAGGGCTGGGGCGTCGGCACCCACAACTACAAACTCGCGGCCAAGGCGCCGTGGATGAGCCCGGTGCGTGAAGAACTGACGTTGCTGATCAGCCACCAGGATCAAGTGACGTCGTTACCGGAAAACGCCACCGTCATCGCCTCCAGCGATTTCTGCCCGTTTGCCGCGTACCACATCAACGATCAAGTGCTGTGCTTCCAGGGCCATCCAGAGTTCATCCACGATTACTCGCGGGCGCTGCTGGATTTGCGTCAGGAAGCGCTGGGTTCGCAGATCTACAGCAAAGGCGTGGCGAGCCTGGAGCAAGAACACCACGGCGCGACGGTTGCGGAATGGATGATGCGGTTTGTGGCGCACAAGCCTGAGGTCGCTTAACAGCAGATCAAAAGATCGCAGCCTTCGGCAGCTCCTACACTGAAACCCTGTAGGAGCTGCCGAAGGCTGCGATCTTTTGCTTTTTTACAACCACCCAGACTTCTTGAAACTCGCCCACAAACTCACACACCCCACCGCAATAAACCCCAGCACCCCGAAGTAGCCGTAATGCCAGCTCAGCTCCGGCATGTTCTGGAAGTTCATCCCGTAAATCCCCGCCACCGCCGTCGGGAACGCCAGAATCGCCGCCCATGCAGCAAACTTGCGCTGCACCACGCTCTGTCGTGACGCCTCCAGCAACACACCGATCTCGATGGTCTGGCTGGCAATATCGGCCAGCGTGCTGAGGTCTTCCATCTGCCGCGTCACGTGAATCTGCACATCACGGAAGTACGGGCGCATGTTCTTGTCGATAAACGGGAAGCTGAGCTTCTGCAATTCCTCGCCGATCTCCACCATCGGCGCCGCATAGCGACGCAGGCGCACGACATCACGACGCAAGCCGTGCAGCTTCTGGATATCACGCTCATTCAATGCGCTGCACAGCACGTTGCGCTCCAGCTCATCGATCTCGGCATGGATCGCTTCACCGACCGGCTGGTAGTTCTCGATGACGAAATCGAGGAGCGCATAGAGTACGAAATCTTCCCCATGCTCCAACAACAGCGGACGCGCCTCACAGCGTTGGCGCACATGTGCGTAGGACGCCGAGTGACCGTTACGCGCGGTGATGATGTAGCCCTTGCCGGCGAAGATGTGCGTTTCGATGAATTGCAGCACGCCGTTTTCACGGATCGGCGAATAAGTGACGATAAACAAAGCGTCGCCAAAGGTTTCCAGCTTCGGCCGACTGTGTTTTTCCAGCGCATCTTCAATCGCCAGTTCGTGCAGGTTGAACTGACGTTGCAGGTTGGACAGCTCCTGAGCGTCCGGCTCTTCGAGGCCGATCCAGACAAAGTGGCCGGTTTTCGCGGCCCAGGCGGCGCCTTCGTCCAGGGAAATATTGGTGACTTTCTTACCGGCGCTGTACACAGCAGCAGCAACAACTCGACCCATGGTGGTGATTCACTTCTTCTTGGCAGGTGGCAGGAATACAAGGCTTCAGCTTAGCCGTGTCGCTACTTGAGAGTCAGTGAAATCTGCACCGTTCATTCGGCAAAAGAAAACCCGCACAAGGCGGGTTCGGTTTCAGGCGGCTTGCAACTGCCGATCCATTGATTCGATGCATTCGCGCATCTGCTCGCGGCATTGCTCTATGAGCATAGGCATGTCGTCCATGGTCAATCCGGCTGTAGGAATCGCCGGCAGCGAGCGTATGAGAATTTCCCCACTGTTCCAGCGGTTCAGACGCATGTGCTTGATGTAGCTGCTGACACACACCGGCACGATCGGCACACCAGCGGCAATCGCCATCTGAAACGCGCCTTTTTTGAACGGCAGCAACTCTTCGCCGAGGTTGCGCGTGCCTTCCGGGAATACCCAGATCGAGGTGTTTTCGTTTTGCAGCGTGTTGGTGGTGGTGAGCATCGACTGGCGCGCCTTGTGCGCATTGCCACGGTCGATCAACACATTGCCGGCGAGCCAGAACAATTGCCCGAACAACGGCACCCACTTCAGGCTCTTCTTGCCAATGCACACCGTGCGGTAGGGCACGACGTTACCGAACACAAACAAATCGTAGTTGGACTGATGGTTGGCAATGATTACGCAGCTGGCCGGTTTGTTCATCAACCCGCTGACGTCGGTTTTCACCCGCAGACGCAAAATGCACATGGCCGGCAATGCATAGAGGCGAGCGCACAGACGGCTGTTGTCCGGATTGAACGGACGGCATATGCCGAGGATCACCCCAAGCACGCCAGCCAGAATAAAGTGCAGGCTCATCAATAACATACGAAACACGAACAGCATTTTCAGGCCCCACCGGCGCAAAAGGTGGCGCAGTGTACGGATGTGCACTGTTTTCGGCAATTGCCACTATAGAGTCCGGAGATAGGCGATGTTTAAGCGCATGTTTCCGAATTGCTTGTCAGACCCGTCCTAGAGCAGCCACGGCATTTTCAACCGAGCGCGCAAGAAAAAGCCCGACACGCGGGTCGGGCTTTTCTTCGACGCAGGATACGGGGGTTAACCCAGATGCTCCTGATCCTGAACAATCGCGTTGTCCAGGGTTTCCAGCAGCGCTTTGCGCACCTTCAGTTTGGTGTTCTTGTGCGCCAGCATGTTGATCTTCTTCAACTGGCGCGCGGCGGCGAGGGCGGCACCTTGCAACTCTTCGGCAGAAACCACCTTGTCGAGAAAACCGGCGTCCACCGCGCTTTTCGGGTCGAACATCTCGCCATTGATCACCGACCGGTGGAATGCCGAGCGACGCAGACGATCACGCGCCAGCTCGATACCGGCGTGATGCATGGTCATGCCAATTTGCACTTCGTTCAGACCAATGCTGAACGGGCCATCGACACCGATGCGGTAGTCGGCCGACAACAGCAGAAACGCACCCTTGGCCACGGCGTGACCCGGGCAAGCGACGATCACCGGGAACGGGTGAGAAAGCAGACGACGGGCGAGGGTGGAACCAGCGGTCACCAGCGCCACGGCTTCTTTAGGGCCGGCGGTTATCACTTTCAGATCGTAGCCGCCCGACAGAATCCCCGGCTGGCCGGTAATGATCACGATGGCACGATCAGTCACCGCCTGATCCAGCGCCGCGTTAAACGCCGCAATCACGTCCGGGGAAATGGCATTGACCTTGCCGTTGCTCAAGGTCAGGGTCGCGATGCCGTCTTCGAGGTGGTAGGCAATCAACTCACTCATGACGCGATTCCTTGTAAGAAAGATGAGCAGACGTTACCCACCACCGCAGGCCAGGTAAAGCGCCGTGACTGACCCGCCGGTCACCGAATCCCGGCTGATCCAGCGCCGCACGCCATTCTGCTTCTATATGGAAGGGCCGCGCCCACCGAAGATTGGCCGGTTTGCCATGGGCCGTCGGCAGGGCAAACGGCTTTTTCTCTTAAGCGCATGAAAATCTTAAAAAAAAGTTTGCCATCGGAAAAGCTTTCGACTACATTAGCGCGCCTCGACAGACAGAACATGTTTGAAGAGATACGGTGAAGTGTCCGAGTGGCTTAAGGAGCACGCCTGGAAAGTGTGTATACAGGAAACTGTATCGAGAGTTCGAATCTCTCCTTCACCGCCACATTCAGTACACAAAAACCCCTGATTTCGAAAGAAATCAGGGGTTTTGTGGTTTTGGGCGTCTGGAATTTATCGGACAGCAGTTTTGATTTCGAGACCAGTAAGCGGGCCGGCACCGCCGTGAAGTTGTGCTGATCACTGATCGGACGTTTGTGCCTGGTAGATTTCGATGTTGCCGTGTTTGACCTGTTGATACACGGTGTATGGCAATACCAACGTATCTGTCACACCGGAGACTGCCAGATCTATCAAAACCAGCGGGGCTGAAGGGCGACCCTTCCAGGATTTTATCGGCAGATCGGGTGCGTGCAGGATGCAGAAGTCGTAGCCGACGCCGCTGTAAATTCGGGAAATCGAATCACAGTAGGTTTGGCGTTTTTTTAGATCATTTCCGGCGACGGTGTCTTCCTGTACGACACTGCTAATCGTGCCGCAGCCAGTAACGGCTAGCGCTGAAAGCAGCAAGGCGATGGTTTTTATTGTCATGCTCGCAATCCTTGGCAATGAGATGAGGGTGCCAGATTAGCGTGTTTGATTGGGGTAGGCCATTCGTCGGGCATCGGTCGATCTGAACCACAAGTCCAGTAATGACCGGCTAGTCTCAAAAGCCTTGGAGGTCGATATTTTTTCAGGCAAAAAAGTTTTGCCGGTGTCGATCCGCATCGCAGGGGCGAAGGTATGACAGAACCGTATATCGAAGACGATGGCGCCGAGTTTCCGTTTAACAACTGCGTTCGTTGTGGCCAGACCGAGTATCAGTCTGGTTTCGGCGAGGATCCGGTTCACACCGGCAAGATCAAGTCCACGGTGCCGAAAGGGCCGAAAGCGAAGTTTTTACCCAAGGTCACGGCACGCGCCCGAAAATGATTCTCCGCCAACCAACCCCGTCTAAGAACGGGGTTTTTTATGCTCAGAGATTTGATTTCAGACTAGACCTACGGACGGTCGTCAGGATCTGTGTTTCTTTCACAAACTTTTCACGTTCGCTTAAGTAGGGTGAAGCCATCCGTTAGAAAGCAAGTCTCCAGCCCGTCTCCCCAGCGGGCTTTTTTTTGCCCGTCATAAAACCTTTTCTGAAATCACTGTCCAATCGGCGCCCATTGCGCGGATGCGTCCGCTTTTATCTGGACTTTGCCGCTGTGACGGCATTCAATCGCGCCCCTTTTTGTTTCTCTGTCTTTGAGGTTTTCGTCATGCGTTTAACACTGCCCGCTCTGGTTCTCGGCCTTCTGTTCGCTCAAGGAGCAATGGCTGCCGGCGACGGCACCGCTGCATTGGGCGGCGGTCTGGGTGGCGCGCTGGGTAATGTCGTCGGTCAGAAAATGGGCGGCAGCACCGGTGCAGCGATTGGTGCAGGTGTAGCGGGCGCGGCCGGTAGCGCAGTGGCTGCACGCAAAGGCAGCCGGACGAAAGCGGCCATTGGTGGCGGTGTTGGCGCGGCGGGCGGTTCGGTGATCGGTAACAGCCTGGGCGGCCGAAATGGCGCCACCATCGGTGCTGGTCTGGGCGGCGCGGCGGGCGGTGCCGTCGGCAGCAACTTGGCCAAAAGCCACAAGCGTCATTGAGATTGATCGCTTGCAGACAAAGCCCGGCTCGATGCCGGGCTTTTTCATGGCTGAACGTTTTTCCCGCAAACGTCTCCAATCTCACATAGGCCCCCGCTGGGGCGAACTGTCCCGATTCGGGAACTGTGAGGTACACATGCGATTGTCATTATCTGCACTGTTGTTCGGATTGCTCGTGGCGCAAGGCGCGATGGCCGCTGGCGATGGTTCAGCCGCCGTGGGCGGTGGGCTCGGTGGCGTGCTGGGCAACGTGGTCGGCGGACAACTCGGCGGCAGCACCGGTGCGGCAGTCGGCGCAGGTGTCGGCGGCGCGGCCGGCGGTGCGGTTGGGGCGAATAAAAACAATCGCACCGAAGCTGCCATCGGCGGTGGGCTCGGCGCGGCGGGTGGCTCGGTGATTGGTAATAGCGTCGGCGGATCAACCGGTTCTGCTGTCGGTGCAGGATTGGGCGGCGCGGCGGGTGGCGCGGTCGGTAACAACCTCGGGGACGACGGCGGATCCCACTCCGGTGGGGGTCACAAGCACAAGAACAAACACAAGAACCGCCATCATTGATTGATGGAATGGTTTAGCGAGAGCCCGGCTATTTGCCGGGTTTTTCGTATTTGCCCATCAGACGCTGGAACGATTGGCTGTAGGACTTTTCGAATGTCTACACTCCCCGGAAATGATGAGGTTCGCCATGACTCCTGAAACCGAAGGCAAGGAAGAAAAAGGCCCGAGCGGGCTGCCGTTTATCAATGATCCGGGGAACGAGGATCCGGGGTCGCTGATGGATGATGCGACGGTGCCGCTGAATGATTCGGATGAGGCGGATATGGAGTATGAAGAGGATGAGGATGAGCAGTGAGCGTAATTATTAGATTCGCGCCTACTTTTGGCGTGAACGCCAATTCTCAGGGCCTGTTTCTCTCAGGCCCTTTGTGAGGTTCGAATAATACTTGAGACTCAGAATGAGACGTCAATTCTCTCCGCAGTGATTTTGACGAACTGTTCGTTGAGGTGCGGGTATTCGAAATGAATGCCTTGATCCGAAAATTCAATTAGAGACCGGAAAAAATCCCCATCCATGTAACCGTAGATATCACACGAAAACCCATCGTCTAGCATCTCGATGCGTGCTTCTTCTTGCTCTACTTTTATGATGTTTAATTCGTCAGGCAAAACCATTTCGAATTCGACCTCGTAGTTTTTTCCCTCCTCAATGACTGATGGACAGTATCCTGCGAAGCATCGGATGATCACACCTTGAACGCTAAGGACGATTAATTCTTCGATTATTGGATCGATTTCAATTATTTGTACGAGATATTTCTTAGTCATCTGCCGGCCTCACTGTTTTATCCTTCGCGTCGCCATTTATCGTTCGCCATAATTCCTTTCCGCTTTTTGTATGGAGGGTTGTGATTTCATTGTTTTGGTTTGTTCCCAAAAAAGCGAATTTTACCTCTCCCTTCCGGTTGTTTCCCATTAGCTTCAGATAGCCCGATCGGGTCTCGTCCTTGTATTCATACTCAATTCGTGTGCCGTGACGTACCAGAAATCTGGCCATGCTTAAGTATTCTTCTTTGCTCTCGGTTTTGAACTCTGCACCATGCTTTTCAAAGTGGTAATCAAGCTTATCTTCGCTACCAAAACCCTTTGGTGGCGATCTTGTTGTTGGCAGTGTTGGTTCACCTTCATTTACTTTAGTGCCGCTAACCTCACCCGGTACGGTACAACCAGGCCTATTCGGCGGCGGACAATTGGAGTTCAACCCCAACGGATCCACCCACCCAATCGGATTCGGCGTGTACTGGTACTGATTCAACCCGCCCGCCAGCTTCACCGGATCCGGCGTCAGATACCGTCCCAATCTAGGGTCGTAATACCGATGCCGGTTGTAATGCAGCCCACTCTCCGCATCAAAATACTGCCCCTGAAACCGCAGCGGCTGATCCAGGTACTCATCACCCGCCAACGTCACCGCCGCGACTTTCCCGTAGGCGTCGTACTGCGCCGACCAAACGATTTCCCCACTGTAATCGGTCAGTTCCAGCGGCGTGCCGAGGTGGTCGTTCTGGTAGTAAAACGGGCAGGCTTTTTTCGGGCCTTTGCCGTCAAGCAGTGCTAACGGACGGAAGGTGCCGGGTTCGTAGACGTAGCTGCGGTATTCGGTTTCGCTGCTTTCAGCGACTAGGTTGTCGCCTTGCCAGAAGAATTTGGTGGTGGCGCCGTCGACGGTTTTGCTGATGCGTCTGCCGAAGGCGTCGTAGCGGTAAGACGCGGCGTTACCGTCAGGGCGAGTCAGGCCGATCAGGCGGTGCTGGCAGTCGTAGCGGTATTCGGTGACAAGTTTGTGCGCTGTGCCGCGACGTTCGCGGATCAGGTTGCCGAAGGCGTCGTAGTCGTAATGGCGGTCGCCCTGCATCAACAGGCGGTTGCCTTTGATTTGGCTCGGGCCGGGGCGATCCTGCATGAGCAGGTTGCCGGCCGGGTCGTGGGCGTAGGTTTCCGGGAGTTCGTCGCGGGAGTGGCGGACGCGGATCAAGCGGTCGAGGGCGTCGTAGCCGTAGGTGCGTTGGCCGTGGCGGGTGTCGGCGATGTACGACAGATTTCCGTTGGCGCTGTAGGCATAATCGCGGCGATACATCGAATCGCGTTTATGGCCCACGGCATGGGCGAGCAGTCGGCCCTGTTCGTCGTAGGAGTATTCGCTGAGCAGCAGGCCTTGCTCGCGTTGTTGTTCGCGACCGGACGTGGTAGACGTGGCGGGTGAGTGGGGCGCCGTTGAGGTCGATGCCGGCGAGGGCGCCACCCTTGGCGTGTTGATAGTCGAGTTTGCTGTTGTCCGGCAAACGCATGCTTTTCAACTGACCGCAGGCGTCGTAGGCATAACGCAGGGTGCCCCAGCCTTGGTGCTCGGTGATCAGCCGATCCTGGCGGTCGTACTCGAAGGCCAGCGGATGCTTTTGACCGTCATCGACACCGATCAAGCGACCGAGACTGTCGTACTGGTAACTGACCTTCACTCCGTCCGGCAGGGTTTTCACCAGCAGACGCCCGGCGCCATCGCGTTCGTATGCGGTGACTAAACGTGAGTCGTCATCGCCAAACTCGGTCTTTTCCAGCAGGTGACCGTTGAGGTCATACACGTAAGCAGTTCGGCGCCCATCGAAACCGGTTTCCTGTCGGATTAATCCGGTCGGCGTGTAGTCCAGCCGATATTTCTCACCTGATTCGTTCTCGATTTCCGTGAGCAGCAGTTGCGCATGGTCGTAGCGGTATTGAATCCGCGTGCCGTCGTGGTTAATGCGACGGGAGACCAGATGCAGGTCATCGTCGTATTCATACCGGGTGATATGCCCCAGCTCATCACGCTCGGCGGTGACTTGCCCGTAAGCGCCGTAGCTATAACCACGCGTGGCACCCGTAGGAAAAGTCGTCTGAACCAGTCGGCCAACGGCGTCCCACTGCTGTCGCGTAACGGCGCCATGTTGATCAACCGTGGTCGTCCGCCGTCCCAAAGCATCGTAGGAAAAGCGCCGTACGCCACCCTCAGGCAACGTCTCTTCAACCAGTTGGCCAAGATCATTCCAGGCCAGCAAATGCCGACTGGTGTCCGGATACCGGATCGACACCAGTTGCCCGCGAACGCTGTAGTAGTAATGAGTGACCTGTCCGTCAGGATCGACGGCCTCGGTGATGTCGCCCTCGGCATTGCGCCGATAAATCCACACCGCATCGCCACGCGAACGCCGATGCAGAAAACCGTTGCGATACTCGTAGGAAGTCGGCGTATCCGCCGCAGGAATCAGCGCAATCAGTCGTCCGACATCGTCATAGCGGTACTCGGTGATAGAACCCAGCGCATCCTGTTCAGCGACCAACCGTCCCTGATCGTCGTAGGCCTTGAGCTGCTCGCCACCGTCGGCCTCAACCTTGCGCACCAACCGCGCACGGTCGTCGTGGACGTAAACCTCTTCGGTGCCATCGACGTACTGCACCGCGACACTGCCGTCGTCGCTCCAGACATAACGCGTGTCCATCTGCGAAAACGACGCCCAGTGCCGTACACAACGCGCAGCCTTGCCAGCCCGTTCCCACTCCCAGAAAAAACTCGCACCACCGGTCAGCTGTCGCTGCAGAATGACGTGCGCATCGTCGTAGTCGTAGCGCTCGCTTTCATCTAATGCATTGGTCGCCGCCAACAAGCGCTGACGCGCGTCATGGCAATAGCGAACAAGGATTTGCTCCGTCGCCCATTCAGCGTTTTGCAAACGTTGGTAATCGACCGCGATCAATTGCGCGCGGTCGTAACGCAGCAATAAGGAGCGACCTGCACCGTTATCCAGTCGCTGAACCCTGTCAGACCGATCGCGATGTACCGTCAGACGATTGCCATAGGCATCGCTGATCGACGTCAGACGCCCGGCCCGAAAGTGGTAAAACCGCGCCGTTTCCCCAGCCAGCGCGAGGATCAATTCCTCCGGCTCATCCCCGAGAAAAATTGCTGCCCGCGACAGGCTGTTGTGAATCGCCGGCCGCTCAACATTCGGCTGCGGAAACCGCGTGCGCCGATTCTCGTGATCGACCCAAACAACCGAGTCGCCATCAAATTCCAGCCGATGCGCCAGCGAATGGCTCCAGCCAAACCCCAGCCCGACATCGATTTCCACCGCACTCGTGCGATACAACCGAGTGAATTCAAACGGCAACACGCCATCAAGCACACCATCAGTCAGCGTCAGCAGTTCCTCGCCGGTGACCATCGATACCGGACAGCCGTTGGTGCAGGTACGCGGTACACAATCAGCGCTGTCCCCATTAGGATTTTTCGCCTGATCCGAAGCGTCATCGTGAGGCTCATGACGCTCCATACGCGTATCGCCATGTGCCTTGTCCCGTGCAATCGGCGCCGGGTTTGGCACCGTCAACACCACTTCATCTGCCTGCCGAATGTTCAGCGGAATCGACGGCGTCGGCTTCAACTGCACTTCACGCGCACTCAGCATCAACGGTCTCAGCGTGCTCGCATGTTGGGTCAGCTCCGGCGCAGAGGTCAGCTCAGCCAGGCGCAACGCCGAGGCCGCCAGCCATTCCCGCGCTCGCGGCGATTTGATCTTTGCCAGCACTTTGCTGCTCAAGCGCAGCGGCACGCCGACGCCGCCCGACACGCGCATCAGCAGAAAACTGATCAACAGTTCGACGCGCACTTCAGCCACGACTTCGGCCAGGTACTGCGGCGGCAGCATCTTCAGCCAACTGGTGAACGCGGCCAGATGAATGAACATCAGCGGCTCATCGCTGAGCATCAGCAACGCATTGGCAATCGCGTCGCTGGAGGTTTGCAGCAGGGCTTCAAGCTCGGCGGCGCTGAGGTATTCCAGGAGCTTTTCGCTGTTGGCCTGCAGATCGGCGAGGAGGGCGAACAGTTGCTTGATGTCGTCCCAGACACCGTTCAGCGCTTTCTCGAAGCCGCGCCAATCCGCCTGTTGCAACTGCCGGTAACGGTCAGAAAAACCGGCGTTGGAGAACTCCGCCCACAACGGCTGAAAACCTGTCCACTCGGCACGCAACCAGCGCTCGAGGTCACCAAGAAGGCTTTCGTAGGAGTCATACAACTCACGAACATGCGCAGTGGAAACATCGGGAAAGAAGGTGATGCGATAACGCTGGCCCCGATCGCAATCGGTCACCTGCAATATCCCGCTCGGGCCGATCGTATGGCGCAGCGCTTCGCCGAAGGTCAGGACACCGCCGACGTCGCCAATCACCGGTTCGAGCGTCACCGGGGTGTTGCCGATCGGTACGAAGCGGGCGGCTTCGAACATGTGCACCAGGGTCAAAGATCCGCTGGCGGGGCACATGACTACGGATGAGCTGATCGGTTTGCGGGACTTGATCGGGGCGCTGAGGCGTACGTCGTTGCCGACGGTAAACACCTGCTCGACATCCAGCGCCGTGCCCGTCCAGTATTGTTCGGCCCAGGCTTCGTAGTTATTGAGGCACAGGCGAAATTCGCCGATCAGGGTTTCGAAATCCGGGTGATCCGGATTCAGTGCGGCAACTATCAGCAGGCCAATGCTGTTGTTCAGGGCCAGTAGCCGATCGGGTTGAAACATTCGCAGTCGCTCGCGCACATCAAGGAGGAGCACGGACTTTGCGGGGGATCAGTGAGGAAAGAAGTCGGCCAAGTAGGTGATGCCTGTAGGACGTTTCGCTAAATATTCGCGAGTAGTTCATCGGCGCAACAGACATTGCCCGTTGCTCAATGTCTGTCGCGCTCGTTATGCTGCTGAACCCTTTAATCAGATCCGAGCAGCGGCGCGATGCCGCCTGGGATGTCTTTGAAAACGGATCCGATGATGAATGCAGCGCTGAAGGCGTTCGGCCCGATCAAGGCCGTGATTTTCGATATGGACGGTTTGTTGCTCGACACCGAGGGTATTTACACCGAGGTCACGTCGCTGATTGCCCAGCGCTACGGGCGCACCTTCGACTGGAGCGTCAAACAGAACATCATCGGTCGCGGTGCCAACGATCTGGCCAATTACGTGGTGCAGGCGCTGGATCTGCCGATCACCGCCGAAGAGTTCTTGGAGATCCGCGAGCCGTTGATGCGTGAGCGTTTCCCGAAAGCGCAGGCGATGCCGGGCGCCGAGGAGCTGATTCGGCACCTCAAGGCGCACAACATTCCGATCGCCGTGGGCACCAGTTCATCGCGTCAATCGTTTGGCCAGAAAACCACGCTGCACCGCGACTGGTTTGCGCTGTTCGACTTCATTGTTACCGCAGACGACCCGGAAGTCGGCGCGGCGAAACCGGCGCCGGATATTTTCCTCACCGCCGCGCGACGTCTGGGCGTCGCGCCTGAGGATTGTCTGGTGTTCGAGGATTCGCCGTTTGGCGTGACTGCAGCGAAAGCCGCAGGCATGACCGCGATTGCGATTCCGGACGCCGCCATGGCCGATGAAAAGTACGCACACGCGGACGGGATTCTTCGTACGTTGAAAGCCTTCACCCCGAGTGCTTGCGGTTTGCCGGCGCTGGAATGGGCGTAAACGCTTGAGACAAAAAAACGCCGTCGCTCTGTGAAAAGAGCGGCGGCGTTTTTCGTTACGGCGACTTGGAAATATCAGGCGCCAAAACCACCGTCGATGGTCAGGCTGGCACCGGTGATGTAACCGGCTTCCGGGCCTGCCAGGTAGGCGACGAAGCTGGCGATTTCTTCGGCTTTACCGTAGCGGCCGACGGCCATCAGCGGGATCAGGCTTTCGGCGAAATCGCCGTGCGCCGGGTTCATGTCGGTGTCGACCGGGCCAGGTTGCACGTTGTTGACGGTGATGCCGCGTGGGCCGAGATCGCGGGCCAGGCCTTTGGTCAGACCGACCAGTGCCGACTTGCTCATCGCATACACGCCGCCACCGGCGAAGGGCATGCGGTCGGCGTTGGTGCTACCGATGTTGATGATGCGCGCGCCTTCGCCCATGTGTTTGGCGGCTTCTTGCGAAGCGATGAACACGCTGCGAATGTTGATCGCCACGGTCTGGTCGAAGTCTTCCAGTTTGAAGTCTTCCAGCGGTGCGACGGCCAGCACACCGGCGTTGTTGACCAGAATATCGACGCGGCCAAACGCTTCGACGGTGGCGCTAACGGCGTGGCGGATGGCGGCGGCGTCGGCGCTGTCGGCCTTGATCGCCAAGGCTTTGCCACCGTTGGCGGTGATGCTGTTTTGCAACTCTTCGGCTTTGGCGGTGGAGCTGACGTAAGTGAAGGCTACTGCGGCGCCTTCAGCGGCCAGACGTTTGACGATGGCAGCGCCGATACCGCGGGAACCGCCTTGAATCAGAGCGACTTTACCGCTGAGGTGTTGAGTGGTCATGTTCGATCTCCAGAGTGTTCAAGGCGGGAATGCCTTGGTATTGGTGGCGAGTATCGACTTGGTATCGACAACTGTGTAGACCATGATTGCTATAGTCTGTGTAAACCAGAAGTTTATAGTGGTGATCATGGAAACCTTCAGCAGCATCGAATGCTTCGTGCGCAGTGCCGAGGTCGGCAGCTTTGCCGAGGCTGCACGGCGCTTGAGTCTGACCCCGGCGGCCGTTGGCAAAAGTGTTGCCAAACTTGAGGTGCGGCTCGGTGTGCGGCTGTTCCAGCGTAGTACACGCAGCCTGACGCTGACCGAGGCCGGGCAGCTGTTTTTGAATCAGGTCAGCGGCAGCCTGACCACCATTCAGAATGCCGTGGCCAATCTGTCCAGTGTCGAAGGGCTGCCGGCGGGAACGCTGAAAGTCAGCATGGGCGCCGCGTTTGGTTGTTTGCACATCGTGCCGATGCTCGGTGAGTTTTTGCAGCGATATCCAGCGATCAGTCCGGACTGGCATTTCGATAATCGCCAGGTTGATCTGATCGGGCAGGGGTTTGATGCGGCCATTGGTGGCGGCTTCGATCTGCCACAAGGGGTGATCGCACGCAAGTTGAGCCCGGCGCACCGGGTTCTGGTGGCATCTGCCGACTATCTACAGGCCAATCCCGAAATCACCGAGCCGGACGATCTCAGCCATCACGACGGGATTCTGATCCGTTCGCCGCAAACCGGACGCGTGCGTTCCTGGCAGTTGACCGGGCGCGATCCGCAGAACTGTCGGCCATTGATGCTCAAGGCGCGCATGACCCTGAGCGATTCCGAAGCCGCGTGCGCAACGGCGGCGCAAGGGTTGGGGATCGCGTTGGTGAGCATGCCATTTGCGGTGGGGTATCTGGAATCGGGTAGGTTGCAGCGGGTGTTGCCGGAGTGGTTTGTTGATGATGGCAATATTTCGATCTACTACGCCGAGCATAAATTGTTGCCGGGGAAGACACGGGCGTTTGTGGATTTTTTGATTGAGCAGTTTGCGGAGCGGGGGTTGGTGCGGCGGTTTAGTGCTATTTGAGTAAGGCATCTGACCGAGGTGCGGCCATCGCGAGCAGGCTCACTCCTACATTGGAATGCGCCCCCTGTAGGAGTGAGCTTGCTCGCGATGAACGATAACGCGGTCTACCGGGCAAACCGCCCCGGCCAGCCAATAATGTTCTTCGGCCGCGGCTTCGCGTAAGTCCGCACCTTCGACGTCGACAACCCCAACCGCACCAGCGATTCCGCAATCGTCACCGCCGCCGTCACGCCATCCACCACCGGCACGCCGGTACGACGACGAATCTGCTCATCCAGCCCGGCCATGCCGCCGCAACCCAGGCAAATCACCTCGGCCTTATCCTGCGTCACCGCCAGTTCGGCCTGATGCACGATCGCTTCCAGCGCACGCTGCGGTTCGTGTTCCAGCTCCAGAACCGCCAAACCACTGGCTCGCACCGAAGCGCAACGATCCCACAGCCCCGACAATTTCAGCCGATCCTCGATCAACGGCACGGTGCGATCCAGCGTCGTCACCACCGAATACGCGTGGCCCAAAAACATCGCGGTGCTCGCCGCCGCGTCGGTGATGTCCACCACCGGCACGTTGAGCAATTCCTGCAAACCTTCGCGACCATGTTCGCCATAACCGGCCTGAATCACCGCGTCGAACGGTTGGTCGTAGGCCATCACCCGATCCATCACGGCAATCGCGGCGAGGTAGCTTTCGAAGTTGCCTTCAATCGAGTCGGCGCCGAAAAACGGCGTCAAGCCAACGATCTCGGTACCCGGTGACGCGACGGCCTGCGCCGAGCGGGCGATGGCTTGGGTGATGGACTCGGTGGTGTTGACGTTGACCACGAGAATACGCATGGGAAATCCTTATAGCGGGCAGTTCTGCGGCCCGACATCCGGGCCGCGAGGGAAATTAATGGCAGACGTTGTCGACCGCGATCGACTCGCCGCTGACGTCGGCGTAGTGCGCTTCGCGTTTGGCGATGATCAGGTAGAGCATTCCGGCGATGCCGGCACCGATCAGCCAGGAGAACGGCGAGACGCTGTGGAAACCCGGCACCAGCGCCAGCACGATGGCGATCAGCGCCGCTGGAATGAACGCGGCAACGGCGCGCAGGTTGATGCCACGGCTGTAGTAATAAGCGCCGTTCGGGTCTTCGCTGTAGAGCTGCGGCACGTTGACCCGGCCTTTGCGGATCAGCCAGTAGTCGACCATGATCACCCCGTACAACGGGCCGAGCAGGGCGCCGAGGCCGGACAGGAAATACACGATCACCAGCGGGCTGTTGTAGAGATTCCACGGCAGGATGAGCACGGCGATGGTCGCGCTGATCAGCCCGGCGCGGCGGAAGGTCAGGTATTTCGGCGCCAGGTTACTGAGCACGAAAGCCGGGGCGACGAAGTTGGCCATGATGTTCACCGCCACGGTGACGATCAGGAAGGCCAGGCAACCCAGCACCAAAAAGAACGTGTTGGGAATCGACGCGATAATTTCCGTCGGGCTTTCGATGATTCGGCCATTGATCTGAAATTGCGCGCCACAGAGCAGCACGGTAATCGCAGCGAACACCAGAATATTCACCGGCAAACCCCAGAAGTTTCCTACCTTGATGGTCTTGCGGCATGGCGAAGAGCGAGCGAAGTCACAGAAATTGAGGATCAACGTGCCGTAGATCGCCAGCCACAATGCGCCGCCGGCAAAGATGTTGCGCCACATCTCGCCACCGGTCAGCGGATCGCGGGTCGACCAGGCGATGGTCGCGTTGGCCTGGAAGTACATCCATGCGGCGAGGGCGGCGACGGTCAGCAGAATCACCGGCCCGGCGAACGCCTCGTAACGACGCACCATTTCCATGCCGTAGGCGAGAATCGCCAGTTGCACGAACCAGATCGCCACGAACGATGCCCAGCCCAGCGTCGACAGCCCGAGAATCGAGTTGTGGTCGTATTCGGCGAAACCGGGATGCACTGCCGTGAGCAGCACTCGTAGGACTACTGACGCCAGATACGTCTGAATGCCGAACCAGGCGATGGCGATAACCGCCCGGATCAATGCAGGAATTTGCGCACCGTGAATGCCGAAACTGATCCGGCTGATTACCGGAAACGGCACCCCGGTTTTCTGCCCCATGTAACCGGACAGGTTCATGAAGAAGTACACCAGCGCCGCGCCGATCCCCAGCGACAGCAAAATCTGCCAGCCACCCAGGCCCAACGCGTACAAGCCGATGGCGAAGGAATAGTTGGCGATGTTGTGCACGTCGTTCGTCCACAGGGCGAAGATGCTGTATTTGCCCCAGCGTCGACCTTCGGCCTTGGTCGGCGCGAGGTCGCTGTTATGCAGGCGGGGGCTCAGTTGTAACGGTTCGGCCAGACCGTCGTAGGACGACGGTTGATCGAGGGCAGAGGCGGGCAGATTCAGCGCGATGTTATTGGAGAGACTTGTACGCATTCCGGCAGGCTCCTGATGTTCAGCGCCGCGATGACTGTGCTTAAGCCACAAATCTTCGTCGTGGCAGTGAAACATCACTGGTTACGGGGCATCTGCAGCCTGTACGGGATAGGGCGCTTCAGGCTTGCGGATCGAAAGTGTGTTTATGTTTTGCAGTTTTGTATACAAAACATGTATGCACTAAAGCCAGATTTGTGCCAGTTACTGATCTATCGACAGCGTTGCTCATTTCGAAAAGTTATCGATGAGCGCTAAGTCACTGAAATGTGGTGATTAAAAATTGACCGTTTGAACAGGTATTTATTTTCGGCGGGGGATTTGGGCGGGGAGCAAAAGCGTGGGGATTTCGGAGGGGATGTAACCTTTCAGGGCGCGGAAACAAAAAAGTGCACACACAAATGGCACCGATGGTGACATTCGTGTGTACACATTTTTTCAAGATCAAAAGATCGCAGCCTGCGGCAGCTCCTACATGGGAATGCGGTCACCTGTAGGAGCTGCCGCAGGCTGCGATCTTTTAGCTGTTGGACTTACTGAGGATATTCCCCGCATGCAGCCCACACTCTTTCTGCGTCGCTTCTTCCCACCACCAGCGCCCTTCGCGCTCGTGCTGATTTGGCAGGACAGGGCGGGTGCACGGTTCGCAGCCGATGCTGATGAAACCGCGTTCATGCAGGCTGTTGTACGGCAGCTCGAGCATGCGGATGTAACCCCAGATCTCTTCGCTGGTCATCTGCGCCAGCGGGTTGAACTTGTACAGGGTGCGTTCCGGAGTAGAGAACGCCGTGTCGATTTCCATCGCTGCCACGGCACTGCGCGTGCCCGGGCTCTGGTCGCGGCGCTGGCCGGTGGCCCAGGCTTTGACGTCTGACAGCTTGCGGCGCAGCGGTTCGATCTTACGGATGCCGCAGCATTCGCCGTGGCCGTCCTTGTAGAAACTGAACAGGCCTTTTTCCTTCACGAACGGTTCCAGTTTCGTGTAGTCCGGCGACACCAGCTCGATGTCGATCTTGTAGTGCTCGCGCACTTGATCGATGAAGCGGTAGGTCTCCGGGTGCAGGCGGCCGGTGTCGAGGCTGAACACCTTGACGTTCTTGTTGAGCTTCCAGGCCATGTCCACCAGCACCACATCCTCGGCGCCGCTGAAAGATATCCACAGGTCATCACCGAACTCGGCAAAGGCGAGTTTGAGAATGTCTTGCGCGGATTTGTTGGCATAGGTCGTGGCGAGTTCCACGACGTCGAACGTTGCACTCATCAGGGCGGCTTCCTACAGGTCGGTGGCGCTGGGCGCTCTATATGGGGCCGATGGTAACAAAAAGCTGCGCGGCTCGGGGCGCGCTGTGCGTTGCGCGAGTGGATTTGAGTCGCTAGAGTTCGGCCTCGCTCGACTCAAATAATCAATACAAACGGGAGTGTCTTGTGGAAATTGCTTGCCTGGATCTTGAAGGGGTGTTGGTGCCGGAAATCTGGATCGCCTTCGCTGAAAAAACCGGAATCGACTCCCTCATGGCCACCACCCGGGACATTCCCGATTACGACGTGCTGATGAAGCAGCGTCTGCGCATCCTCGATGAGCACGGCTTGAAGCTGTCGGACATTCAGGAAGTGATCGCCACGCTGAAGCCGCTGGACGGCGCGGTGGAGTTCGTCAACTGGCTGCGCGAGCGCTTTCAGGTGGTGATTCTGTCGGACACGTTTTATGAGTTCTCGCAGCCGCTGATGCGTCAGTTGGGCTTCCCGACGTTGCTGTGCCATCGTCTGATTACTGACGAAACCGGGCGGGTGACCAGCTATCAGTTGCGTCAGAAAGATCCGAAGCGTCAGTCGGTGCTGGCGTTCAAGAGCCTGTATTACCGGGTGATTGCGGCGGGGGATTCGTATAACGATACGACGATGCTGGGTGAGGCGGATGCGGGGATTTTGTTCCATGCGCCGGAGAATGTGATTCGCGAGTTTCCGCAGTTTCCGGCGGTGCATACCTTTGCTGAGTTGAAGCAGGAATTCCTAAAAGCCTCCAACCGCGACCTCAGCCTGTAAGCCTGGCTAAATGATCGTTCCCACGCTCTGCGTGGGAATGCCTCAACGGACGCTCCGCGTTCGGCTTTGGATGGGACGCCGAGCGTCCCGGGCTGCGTTCCCACGCAGAGCGTGGGAACGATCATTACTCAGAGTTTTTGCAGGGTTTCGAGGAGGATTCTGACTTTGGTGATCGACTCCTGATACTCAGCCTGCCAGTCCGAATCCGCAACAATCCCGCCACCGCCCCAGCAGCACACCTGCCCATCCTTGACCAACAGACTGCGAATCGCGATGGAGCTGTCCATCTCGCCGCGCACGTCCAGGTACAGCAACGAACCGCAATACAACCCGCGCCGGGTCGGCTCCAGCTCATCAATGATCTGCATCGCACGAATTTTCGGCGCGCCGGTGATCGAGCCGCCGGGGAAGCTGCCGGCGATCAAATCCAGTGCGTCGCGATCATCCGCCAATTCGCCGGTGACGCTGCTGACCAGGTGATGCACGTTCGGATAGCTTTCCAGACTGAACAATTCCGGTACCCGCACCGAGCCGATGCGGCAAGTGCGGCCGAGGTCGTTGCGCAGCAGGTCAACGATCATCAGGTTTTCCGCACGATCCTTGGGGCTGGCCAGCAGTTCGGCGGCGTTGGCGGCATCTTCGGCTGGGGTCAGGCCTCGGGGGCGGGTGCCTTTGATTGGGCGGGTTTCCACTTGGCGCTGGCTGACTTTGACGAAGCGCTCCGGCGACAGGCTTAACACCGCGCCACCGTCGGGCAGGCTCTGGAAACCGGAGAACGGCGTCGGGCAGGCTTCGCGCAATGCGCAATAGGCCAGCCACGGGTCGCCTTGGCACTCAGCACGGAAGCGTTGAGCGAAGTTGACCTGATAGCAATCGCCGGCCTGGATGTAATGTTGAATGCGTTCGAAGGCCTGACGATAATCGTCGGCCGAGAGGTCGGCGACCATCGGGTCGTTGAGCTTGAACGGGGTTAAAGCACTAACGACTGGCTGCGTGAACAACAAAATCAGCCGCTGTTGCTCGCTGTCGATCACGGACGGGTGAAAGACCAATTGGCTGGTTGACGTCTGGTGATCGCTGATCAGCGCCCAGTCGTACAGGCCGAAACGTGCGTCAGGCAATTGCAGATCATCGCGGGCCTGGCTTGGCAGGTTTTCCAGATGCCGGCCGAAGTCGTAGCTGAGGTAACCGATCAAGCCGCCGGCGAATGGCAGTTCGTATTCATCAGGCAATAACGCCTCGCCCAGGCGACTAAGGTTGTCGCGCAACCGCTGGAGGAAATGACTGCCACTCTCGTCCGGTAACACCGCCAGTTGTTCCAGCGGCCAGGCGCTGAGCAGGTCATAACGGCCACGGTCGGCACTCGGCCGGCCGCTGTCGAGCAGCACGGCGCCGGGCGCGTGGCGGATGGCCGCGAAATAGTCGGCAGGATTGGCGCGGTAGGGCAGCGGGTGTACGGAACAGGTCAACATGGGCGGGGCAGATCGGCCGTTGAGGCGGGGTGGGGATTGTAGTCCTCTCCGATGTCAGATCAAAGTCAAAAGCCACCCCCTCACCCCAGCCCTCCAGAAACGTCGGACCGCCCCCAAGGGGGCGAGGGGAAAGGGAGCAGATCGGGGTTTTACTGATCGTTCCCACGCTCTGCGTGGTAACGCCGCCATGGACGCTCTGCGTCCACTGTGACGCGGAGCGTCACGGGATGCATTCCCACGCAGAGCGTGGGAACGATCATCGGGGGAGATCAGCCTTCGACGGCGGGAATATGCCCAAACATTTCCTGAGTAAACGCCACTCGCTCTTCAGCCGTCTCGACCACCCCACGCGCCTTCAGCTCTTCCAGCCGCGCCTCAACCGCATGGGTACGCAACGTCAGCCCACAGTCGTTAGCGATCTGAATATTCAACCCGGGCCGCGCATTCAGCTCCAGAATCAGCGGGCCTTTCTCCTGATCCAGCACCATATCAACGCCGATATACCCCAACCCGCACAGCTCATAACAGCCGGCCGCGAGTTTCATGAAACCGTCCCAGTAGGGCAGTTGCACGCCGTCCACCGCGTTGGTGGTGTCGGGGTGTTTGGTGATGATGTTGTTCAGCCAGGTGCCGCGCAACGTCAGACCCGTCGCCAGATCGACACCGACGCCAATCGCGCCCTGGTGCAGGTTGGCCTTGCCGCCGGATTGCCGGGTCGGCAAACGCAGCATCGCCATCACCGGATAACCCATCAGCACAATGATGCGGATGTCCGGCACACCTTCATAACTGATGCTTTTGAAGATCTGATCCGGGGTCACCCGATATTCGATCAGCGCGCGGTCGCGGTGGCCGCCCAGCGAGTACAAACCGGTGAGAATGCTCGAGATGTGGTGCTCAAGCTCCTCGTGGTCAACAATCTTGCCCGACACCGTGCGATAACGGCCTTCGAAACGGTCGGCGACGACGATGATGCCGTCACCGCCAGCGCCCTGCGCCGGCTTGATCACGAAGTCGCTGCGCCCGCCGATGATCTCGCCGAGCTTGTCGATTTCCTTCTCGGTGGAAATCACGCCATACAATTCCGGCACGTGGATGCCGGCCTCGATTGCGCGTTCCTTGGTGATGATTTTGTCATCGACGATCGGGTACAGGCTGCGCTTGTTGTACTTGAGCACGTAGTCGGCGTTACGCCGATTGATGCCCATGATGCCGCGCGCTTCCAGCGCCTTCCAGGTCTTCCAGAAACCGAACATCAGGCGTCAGCCTTCTTCAGGAAAGCCTTGAAGCGCACCAGTTCGGTCAGGCGGTAGCCGCGATAACGACCCATCGCCAGCATGAAGCCGACCAGAATCAGCAGGATCGCCGGGAAGGTGAACACGAAGTACACCAGCTCCGGCACGGTCATGATCAGGTGCGCCAGGGACGCCGCGAACAGCGTGCCGATCGCAACTTTCATCGCATGGCTGGCGCCGCGTTCTTCCCAGGTGATCGACAGGCGTTCGATGGTCATGGTCAGAATCACCATCGGGAACAGCGCCACCGACAGACCACGTTCCAGACCGAGTTTATGGCTGAACAGACTGATCGCCGCGATCAACACCACGACAAAGGTCAGCACCACCGAGAGTCGCGGCAGCATTTGCAGCTTCAGGTGTTCCAGATAGGAACGTAATGACAGCCCCAGCGCCGTGATCACGGTAAACAGCAGAATGCCGAAGCCCAGTTGCGTCTCGCGGAAGGCGAGGGCGATCAGTACCGGGGTGAATGTGCCGAGGGTTTGCAGGCCGATCAGGTTGCGCAGGATCAGGATCACCAGCACGCCGATCGGGATCATCACCATGATCATGAAGGTCTGCTGGGTCTGCAGCGGCAAGCCGTACAGCGAGTATTCGAGGAAGTTGGCGTCGGTATTCTCGTCGGTCAGCTTGGCCAGACGAATTGCGTTCATCTCGCTGTTGTTCAGGCTGAAGGTCACATTGGCTTTCTTGCCGCCGTCGACGGTGATCAGGTTTTCATCGCCGGTCCACCACAGCAGGCGGTCGGTCGGCAGGCCTTGCTCGCCGGTTTCCGGGTTGAAATACAGCCAATCGTTGCCGTTGAAGCTGCGCAGCCACAGTTCGGGCATTTGCGGTTGATCAGCGACGAGGCGGATGGTGTGGACTTTTTCCACGGGTACGTGGGCGATGGACAGCAGCAGTTCGACGATTTTGGCTTTGTGCGCAGTCGACGGATCGCCGGCCAGCAGCAGTTTCACGTTGTCGTCGTTGAGGTTGTTGACGCGTTTGATCGCTTCGCCGATGAAGGTTTCAACATCAGCCGAGTGTTGGCGGATCGGCGCGAGCAGGGCCTCGGCAGCGATTTTTTCCGGGCCTTCGATGGCGATGCTGTCGCGGAAAGTCGGGCCTTTGACCTTGGATTTTTCCGCGGTGTAACGCTTGGTCAGCACCAGACGGTAATAAAGGGTCTGGTTGCCCTTGGCGCGACGTGCCGACCAGGTGACCTTGCGGTTGCCGTCGACACGGTTCACCGCGACGCCGTAGTTATTGGAAATAAAACTCTCATTGAGGCTGACGTAATCGCGGCTCAGCGGCGGTACGAACATCTGGATCTTCACCGGATCCTTGGTGCTGGCGACGAACTCGACTTTGGCGTCGATGTTCCACAAGTCGTCGGTAGCATCTTCGGTCACCGGGATGCCGAGTACGAAAATCTGATAGGCCGTAACCGAAACGCCCAGTAACACCAAAATGGTGATCAGGATTTTCAGGTGGAAGGTTAGAGAACGCATGGAAATTACTCGGCGGTATGAGCGGCGATGGTGCAGGCGGGTTTGCCGGCAGCGTATTTAAGACTGGGGTCGACCAGCGCGTCGAAGCGTTTCAACGCTTCGGAGCCGATCAAAAGCGGGTATTGGAACGCACTTCGGTCGGTCAGGTTCACTTCGATGCTGCGCATCGCCGTACCCATGCAGATATCCAGCTCGATTACCGGACGGGCGGTGTACTTCTTGCCTTCTTCCGGGTCGTAGTCGCCGGCGCGGCGTTTGATTTTGCTGACGCGGGCCAGTGGCCGTTCGATCGGGTGCGAATGCGCGGCGTCGATCGCCAGGTAGAAACGTACCCAGGACTCACCGTTGCGTTTAAAGCGTTTGATGTCGCGGGCGCTCAGCGAGGCGGTTTTCGCGCCGGTGTCGAGTTTGGCCGCGACTTCGAGATTGATGCCGTCAAGCGAAGCGTATTCGTTGAGGCCGTACACGGTTTTTTCCCCCGCGGCGGCGAGGCCGGGCAGGCAAAACAGGGCAAAGAATGTGGGAAAAGGCTTGAGTCTCATAAATCCTGGTGCGCAGCGTTCCGTGGTCGGTTCAGGTGCCTGGCAAGACTTGCGCAAGCGCCTGCGTGTGCCTGGCAGCTTTTTATGACAAGCCGTACAAATGGCCAGCAAATGCGGGCGGCATTCTAGCACGGTGGTTTTATGGCGCCAGCGCTGGGGGCGGTCTATACAAGATCCAAAGATCGCAGCCTGCGGCAGCTCCTACACTGATCCCTGTAGGAGCTGCCCAAGGCTGCGATCTTTTAAGGTTATTAGACGATTGTCGACAATACCCATTTATCCTTTGACTGATTCGGCTGAATTAGCTAGTTTTTGCCGCATTGGATTTAAAGGTGTCGACAATCATGCTGGATCAACTCGATCCCCCGGTCATCAACGGTGACGATTCCGAGACGCTCTCGGAAAACGTCTTCCGGCGTATTCAGGCGGCCATCGTCAAAGGCGAGATCGCCCCGGGCAGCAAAATCTCCGAGCCGGAACTGGCGCGCACTTACGGCATCAGCCGTGGACCATTGCGTGAGGCGATTCACCGACTCGAAGGCCAGCGCCTGTTGGTGCGCGTCCCGCATGTCGGCGCGCGCGTGGTCTCGCTCAATCATGCCGAGCTGATCGAACTCTACGAAATCCGCGAATCCCTCGAAGGCATGGCCTGCCGTCTAGCGGCCGAACGCATGAGCGTCGAAGAAATCGACGAACTGCGCCGGGTGCTGGAAACCCACGAGCGCGACGCCGCGTTTCAGGCCGGCGTCGGCTACTACCAGCAAGAAGGCGATTTCGACTTTCACTACCGGATCATTCAGGGCAGCGGCAACCGCACGCTGACCCAAATGCTCTGCGGCGAGCTGTATCAACTGGTGCGCATGTACCGCATCCAGTTTTCCACCACGCCGAACCGCCCACGCCAGGCCTTTGCCGAACACCACCGGATTCTCGATGCCATCGCCGACCGTGACGGCGAGCTCGCGGAATTGTTGATGCGCCGCCACATCGGCGCCTCGAAACGCAACATCGCCCGTCATTACCAGGACGGCGCCCACAATAAGACAGCCACTGAACGAGGTGAGTCATGAGTTCCAAGCACAGCACTCCAGGCCAGCGTTTCCGCGATGCGGTCGCCAGCGAGCATCCATTGCAAGTGGTCGGCGCGATCAACGCCAACCACGCGCTGCTGGCCAAGCGCGCCGGTTTCAAGGCGATCTACCTGTCCGGTGGCGGAGTGGCCGCAGGCTCGCTCGGCGTGCCGGATCTGGGCATCACCGGTCTGGATGACGTGCTCACCGACGTGCGCCGCATCACCGACGTTTGCGATCTGCCGCTGTTGGTCGATGTCGACACCGGTTTCGGCTCATCGGCGTTCAACGTCGCGCGCACGGTGAAGTCGATGATCAAGTTCGGCGCGGCAGCGATTCACATCGAGGATCAGGTGGGCGCCAAGCGCTGTGGCCACCGTCCTAATAAAGAGATCGTCAGTCAGCAGGAAATGGTCGACCGCATCAAAGCCGCCGTTGATGCGCGCACCGATGACAGCTTTGTGATCATGGCGCGTACCGATGCGCTGGCGGTGGAAGGTCTGGAATCGGCACTGGATCGCGCTGCCGCGTGCATCGAGGCTGGCGCTGACATGATCTTTCCGGAAGCCATCACCGAGCTGGAGATGTACAAACTGTTCGCCAACCGCGTGAAAGCGCCGATTCTGGCCAACATCACCGAGTTCGGCTCGACGCCGCTGTACACCACCGAGCAACTGGCTGGCGCCGATGTGTCGCTGGTGCTGTATCCGCTGTCGGCGTTCCGCGCGATGAACAAGGCGGCGGAAAACGTCTACACGGCGATCCGCCGCGATGGCACGCAGCAGAATGTCATCGACACCATGCAGACTCGCATGGAGCTTTACGATCGTATTGATTACCACACGTTCGAGCAGAAGCTCGATGCGTTGTTTGCTGCGAAGAAATAAAGATCAAAAGATCGCAGCCTGCGGCAGCTCCTACAGTGCAACGAGGCTGCGATCTTTTCGCCACACTCCCTAACAAATTCAAGATTGGAGATAGAAATGGCCGAAGCAAAAGTACTCAGTGGCGCCGGGCTCCGTGGCCAGGTTGCCGGGCAAACCGCACTGTCCACCGTGGGCCAGGCCGGTGCCGGGCTGACCTATCGCGGCTACGACGTGCGCGAACTGGCAGCCGATGCGCAATTTGAAGAAGTCGCGTACCTGCTGCTCTACGGCGAACTGCCAACCCAGGCGCAACTCGACGAATACCAAGGCAAGCTGAGCAAGCTGCGCGACCTGCCGCAAGCGCTGAAAGAAGTCCTCGAACGCATCCCCGCCGACGCCCACCCGATGGACGTGATGCGCACCGGTTGCTCGTTCCTCGGCAACATAGAGCCAGAGAAAGACTTCTCCGAGCAACGCGACAAGACCGACCGTTTGCTCGCCGCATTCCCGGCGATCATGTGCTACTGGTATCGCTTCAGCCACGACGGCAAGCGCATCCACTGCGTGAGCAGCGAGCCAACCATCGGCGGCCACTTCCTGCACCTGCTGCACGACAAAAAGCCGAGCGAACTGCACGTTAAAGTGATGAACGTGTCGCTGATCCTCTACGCCGAGCACGAATTCAACGCCTCGACCTTCACCGCCCGCGTTTGCGCCTCGACGCTGTCCGATCTGTATTCCTGCGTGACCGCCGCCATCGGTTCGCTGCGCGGTCCGTTGCATGGCGGCGCCAACGAAGCGGCGATGGAAATGATCGAACGCTTCTCGTCGCCGGAAGACGCGATCAAAGGCACCCTCGGCATGCTCGAGCGCAAAGACAAGATCATGGGCTTCGGCCACGCGATCTATAAGGACAGCGACCCGCGCAACGAAGTGATCAAAGGCTGGGCGAAGCAGCTGGCTGATGAAGTCGGCGACAAGGTGCTGTTTCCGGTTTCCGAGGCCATCGACAAGACCATGTGGGAGCAGAAAAAACTCTTCCCGAACGCCGATTTCTACCATGCCTCGGCGTACCACTTCATGGGCATTCCAACCAAGCTGTTCACGCCGATCTTCGTCTGCTCGCGCCTGACCGGCTGGGCCGCGCACGTGTTCGAACAGCGCGCCAACAACCGCATCATCCGCCCAAGCGCCGAGTACATCGGCGTCGAACAGCGCAAGTTCGTGCCAATCGAACGTCGCTGAATGGTGAGCTGACCCGGAACCAGAGAGCACCGCTAGACCCTGTGGGAGCGAGCCTGCTCGCGAAGACGGACTGACATCCAGCATGGATGTCGACTGATCTACCGCTTTCGCGAGCAGGCTCGCTGCCACAGTGGACGGTGTGTAACTCAGGTTTCTGGCATCACCCTTTGAAATTACCGTGACCCGAGTCCTGACCCGATGAACACAGAATTCCGCAAAACCCTGCCCGGCAGCCCTCTGGATTATTTCGACGCCCGCGCGGCGGTCGAAGCGATTCAGCCCGGCAGTTACGACACCCTGCCGTACACCTCCCGCGTGCTGGCGGAAAACCTCGTGCGTCGCTGCGACCCGGCCACGCTCACCGATTCCCTCAAGCAACTGATCGAACGCAAACGCGACCTCGATTTCCCGTGGTTTCCGGCCCGTGTGGTCTGTCACGACATTCTCGGCCAGACCGCGCTGGTCGACCTCGCTGGCCTGCGCGACGCGATCGCGTTGCAGGGTGGTGACCCGGCGCAAGTCAACCCGGTAGTGCCGACGCAACTGATCGTCGACCACTCGCTGGCCGTCGAGGCCGGTGGTTTCGATGCGCAGGCGTTCGAGAAAAACCGCGCCATCGAAGACCGGCGCAACGAAGACCGCTTCCACTTCATCAACTGGACGAAAAAGGCCTTCAAGAACGTCGACGTGATCCCGCCGGGCAACGGCATCATGCACCAGATCAACCTGGAGAAAATGTCGCCGGTGATCCAGGTGCGTGAAGGCGTGGCGTTCCCCGACACCTGCGTTGGCACCGACAGCCACACGCCGCACGTTGATGCCTTGGGCGTGATCGCCATCGGTGTCGGCGGCCTCGAAGCCGAAAGCGTGATGCTCGGCCGCGCGTCGTGGATGCGCCTGCCGGAAAGCGTCGGTGTTGAACTGACCGGCAAGCTGCAACCGGGCATCACCGCCACCGACATGGTGCTGGCGCTGACCGAATACCTGCGCAAACAAAAGGTCGTTGGCGCATGGCTGGAGTTCTTCGGTGAAGGCGCCGCTGCGCTGACCCTCGGCGACCGCGCAACCATCTCCAACATGGCCCCGGAATACGGCGCCACCGCAGCGATGTTCTACATCGATCAGCAGACCATCGATTACCTGAAACTCACCGGTCGTGAAGACCAGCAAGTGCAGCTCGTCGAGCAATACGCCAAGCTGACCGGCCTGTGGGCAGACAGCCTGAAAGGCGCGCAATACGAGCGCGGCCTGACTTTCGATCTGTCTTCGGTGGTGCGCAACATGGCCGGTCCGAGCAACCCGCACGCCCGCGTCGCGACCTCGGATCTGGCAGCCAAAGGCATCTCCGGTCAGTGGGAAGACGTCCCCGGGCAAATGCCTGACGGCGCGGTGATCATCGCCGCCATCACCAGTTGCACCAACACCAGCAACCCGCGCAACGTCATCGCCGCTGGCCTGATCGCGCGCAACGCCAACAAGCTCGGCCTGACCCGCAAGCCGTGGGTGAAATCCTCGCTGGCGCCGGGTTCGAAAACCGTTGCGCTGTATCTCGACGAAGCAGGGCTGACCACTGAACTGGAGCAGCTCGGTTTCGGCGTCGTCGCCTTCGCCTGCACCACATGCAATGGCATGTCCGGCGCGCTCGATCCGGTGATCCAGCAAGAGATTATCGACCGCGATCTGTATGCGACTGCGGTGCTCTCGGGCAACCGCAACTTCGACGGCCGCATCCACCCGTACGCCAAGCAAGCGTTCCTCGCGTCGCCGCCGCTGGTGGTCGCTTACGCCATCGCCGGGACCATCCGTTTCGATATCGAAAAAGATGTGTTGGGCGTGGTCGACGGCAAGGAAATCCGCCTGAAAGACATCTGGCCAAGCGACGAAGAAATCGACGCCGTGGTGAAGTCTTCGGTCAAGCCTGAGCAGTTCCGTCAGGTCTACATTCCGATGTTCGCCGTCCACGAAGACACCGGCCCGAAAGTCACGCCGCTGTACGACTGGCGCGAGATGAGCACCTACATTCGCCGTCCGCCGTACTGGGAAGGCGCACTGGCCGGCGCACGTCCGCTCAAGGGCATGCGCCCGCTGGCGGTGCTGCCCGACAACATCACCACCGATCACCTGTCGCCTTCGAACGCGATCATGCTCGACAGCGCCGCTGGCGAATACCTGGCGAAAATGGGCCTGCCGGAAGAGGACTTCAACTCCTACGCAACGCACCGTGGCGACCACCTGACCGCGCAGCGCGCGACCTTCGCCAACCCGAAACTGTTCAACGAAATGGTCGTGGAAAACGGCAAGGTCAAACAGGGTTCGCTGGCGCGGGTCGAGCCGGAAGGCAAGGTCATGCGCATGTGGGAAGCCATCGAAACTTACATGGAGCGCAAACAGCCACTGATCATCATCGCCGGCGCCGATTACGGTCAGGGTTCGTCCCGCGACTGGGCGGCGAAAGGCGTGCGTCTGGCCGGTGTCGAGGCGATTGCCGCTGAAGGTTTCGAACGCATTCACCGCACTAACCTGGTGGGCATGGGCGTGCTGCCGCTGGAGTTCAAAGCAGGCACCGACCGTCACACCCTGGCCATCGACGGCAGCGAAACCTACGACGTGATCGGCGAGCGCAAGCCGCGCGCGGATCTGACGCTGGTGATCCATCGCAAGAACGGCGAGCGTGTTGATGTGCCGGTGACTTGCCGTCTGGATACCGCTGAAGAAGTGTCGATCTACGAGGCCGGCGGCGTGTTGCAACGTTTCGCTCAGGACTTCCTTGAAGAGTCGGCGGTTGCCGTTTAAATCTACTGATGCAGGCGTGAGATCTCGGTCTCACGCCTGTGGATAAGGAGCACCATGGCTCACGCACCACAAATAAAGATCCCCGCCACCTACATGCGCGGCGGCACCAGCAAAGGCGTGTTTTTCAGCCTCAAGGATTTGCCCGAAGCGGCGCAGATTCCCGGGCCGGTTCGCGACGCTCTGCTGCTGCGCGTGATCGGCAGCCCCGACCCGTACGACAAGCAAATCGACGGCATGGGCGGCGCCACTTCAAGCACCAGCAAAACCGTGATCCTGTCGAAAAGCCTCAAGGCTGATCACGATGTCGATTACCTGTTCGGTCAGGTCTCCATCGACAAGCCATTCGTCGACTGGAGCGGCAACTGCGGCAACCTCTCGGCAGCGGTCGGTTCGTTCGCCATCAGCAATGGCTTGGTTGAGGCCAGCCGCATTCCGCACAACGGTGTTGCAGTGGTGCGCGTGTGGCAGGCCAACATCGGCAAGACGATCATCGCCCACGTGCCGATCACCAACGGCGAAGTGCAGGAAACCGGTGATTTCGAACTCGACGGCGTGACCTTTCCGGCCGCTGAAGTGCAGGTTGAATTCATGGATCCGGCGGCGGAAGAAGAGGGCGGTGGTGGCTCGATGTTCCCCACCGGCAACCTGATCGATGAGCTGGAAGTGCCGGTTGTCGGCACGTTCAAAGCGACGATGATCAACGCCGGCATCCCGACGATTTTCGTCAACGCCGAAGACATTGGCTACACCGGCACCGAGTTGCAAGGCGCGATCAACAGCGATCCGAAAGCGCTGCAAATGTTCGAGACGATTCGTGCGTATGGCGCGCTGCGCATGGGCCTGATTGCCAATCTGGATGAAGCGGCGAAACGGCAACACACGCCGAAAGTCGCGTTTGTTGCCAAGCCTGCGGATTATGTGGCTTCCAGTGGCAAGGCGATTGGCGCTGGTGATGTCGATTTGCTGGTGCGCGCGTTGTCGATGGGCAAGTTGCACCACGCGATGATGGGCACGGCGGCGGTGGCGATTGGTACGGCGGCGGCCATTTCCGGCACCTTGGTGAACCTCGCGGCGGGCGGCGTTGAACGCAATGCCGTGCGCTTCGGGCATCCGTCCGGGACGTTGCGGGTTGGTGCTGAAGCCAGTCTGGAAAACGGCGAGTGGATTGTGAAAAAAGCCATCATGAGCCGCAGTGCTCGGGTGCTGATGGAAGGCTACGTCCGCGTCCCGGGCGATTCCTTCTGACCCAACACCGGACGCCACCCTGGATTGCTTCGCCCTGTAGGAGCTGCCGAAGGCTGCGATCTTTTGATCTTGTTTTTGAAGGTCAAGATCAAAAGATCGCAGCCTTCGGCAGCTCCTACAGGGATTGCATTTCAACAATAAGAAATTGTTAGCCCTGAACCGAGGTCCCATCAACGAACCACTTCAAGAGTGAATCGAACATGAGCGCCAACGTCGACCTGAACAACCGCCCCGACTACGACCGTGTCCTGCAGGACATCGCCGACTACGTCCTCACCTTCAAAGCCGAATCCACCGAAGCCCTCGACACCGCCCGCAACTGCCTGATGGACACGTTAGGCTGCGGCCTGCTCGCACTGCGTTTTCCCGAATGCTCCAAACACCTCGGCCCGATCGTCGAAGGCACCGTCGTGCCGTTTGGCGCGCGCGTCCCCGGCACTTCCTATCGTCTCGACCCGGTCAAAGCCGCGTGGGACATCGGTTGCATCGTTCGCTGGCTCGACTACAACGACACCTGGCTCGCCGCCGAGTGGGGCCATCCATCCGACAACCTCGGTGCGATTCTCGCGGTGGCCGATCATCTCTCGCAAAAACGCGTGGCCAACGCTGAAGCGCCACTGACGATCCGCGATGTGCTCGAAGCGATGATCATGGCCCACGAGATTCAAGGCGTGATCGCCCTGGAAAACTCCTTCAACCGCGTAGGACTTGATCACGTCATTCTGGTGAAAGTCGCCTCCACCGCCGTCACCGCCAAACTGATGGGCGCCAATCGCGAACAACTGTTGTCGGCGTTGTCCCACGCTTTCGCCGACGGCCAAGCGCTGCGCACTTATCGTCATGCGCCAAACGCCGGCTCGCGAAAATCCTGGGCGGCGGGGGATGCGTCGAGTCGTGGCGTGCGCCTGGCCGACATCGCCATGCGCGGCGAGATGGGCATTCCCGGCGTGCTGACGGCAAAACAGTGGGGCTTTTATGAGGTGCTGTTCAGCCACAGCAACAACGATCTGGCGCTGAAACCGGAAGAAAAACGCGCTTTCAGTTTCTCGCGCGCGTTCGGCAGTTACGTGATGGAAAACGTCCTGTTCAAGATCAGCTTCCCCGCCGAATTTCATGCGCAAACGGCCTGCGAAGCGGCGGTGACCCTGCACCCGCAAGTGCGCAATCGTCTGCATGAAATCGACCGCATCGTCATCACCACTCACGAATCGGCGATCCGCATCATTTCCAAAGTCGGGCCGCTGGCCAATGCTGCTGACCGTGACCACTGCATCCAGTACATGACCGCCGTGCCGCTGGCGTTCGGCAATCTGGTCGCCGAGCAATACGAAGACGATTTCCACAAGGCGCACCCGATCATCGATGTGCTGCGCGAGAAAATGGTCATCGTCGAAGAGCCGCGTTTCACCCGCGAATACCTGGAGCCTGACAAGCGCTCGATTGCCAACGCCGTGCAGGTGTTTTTCAAGGATGGCAGCAGCAGCGAAAACGTCGTCGTGGAATACCCGATCGGGCATCGTCGCCGCCGCGCCGAGGGCATTCCGTTGCTCGAAGAAAAATTCAAAGCCAATCTGGCCACGCGTTTTACCGGTCAGCGCAGCGGCGAGATCTTCGCACTGTGTAAGGATCCAACCCGACTCGAGTCCACCCCGGTAAATCGCTTCGTCGACCTGTTCGTGATCTGAAGGTACAAACACGCTCCCTGTAGGAGCTGCCGCAGGCTGCGATCTTTTGATCTTTGTTTTTAAGGTCAAGATCAAAAGATCGCAGCCTGCGGCAGCTCCTACACGGACGATTTTCGCCATTTTTCGATGGGCAATTTGGTGATGGCAAAACCGCTCAACAAAATCGTCGAATAGATCATCAGCTCCCGGGACAGGGTTTGCCCCTCGTACCAGGCGCCGATGATCACGGCGAACACTGGGAAAATGATAAACACGAACGACAGGATGATCGGGCTCAGGCGTTTCAGCAGCAGAAAATAAACGATAAACCCGCCCACCGAGGCCACCAGCCCGAGGTAGAACAGCGCGCCCCATGAGCGTGCCGTGATGTTCTCGAACACCGGTGTTTCGACGCTCAATCCGACAATAAATAACATCGCCCCGGCAATGCCGATCGGCAGCGTGTTGTAGGTGATCACGCTGATCGCGCTGCCGTGTTTTTTCGTCACCACGTAGCACAGTGCATGCATCACGGCGGCGCAGAGAATCGCCAGCACTCCCAGCCATTCGGCCTGATCCAGATGCAGACCTTGGCTGCGAATAATCATGAACAGACTGCCAAAACCGATGGCAATGCCGAGCATCTGCGACGGGTAGATTTTCTCGCGCAGAAACAGCGCGGAAAACAGCAGGATAAATACCGGCATGCAGCTGAACAGCAACGCTGTCAGGCCCGACGAGACATGCATTTCGCCGTAGTTGAGCAGGTAGTAGGGCAGGCTGAAATACGACAGCGTGACGAACACAAAAAACCAGCGGCTCTGCCGAGGGAACAGCAGCGGTTCGCTACGCAACAACGCAAAGCTCAAAAACAGTGGAAATGCGATGAGAAAGCGCAGCCCGGCAGCGGTCAGTGGCGGCACACTTTCTACAGCAATCTTGATCCCCAGCCACGTCGTGCCCCAACTCAGGCAGACAATCAGAAACAACGTGCTGGTGATCAATCCGGCAAGCCAGGGTTTGCTGATGCTTATCGGTGTGCTGACGGCGGTCGACATGCGGTGTGCTCCGAGCGGCGGAATTGACCTGGTCACAGAAAAGGTCTATCCCTGATTGAACCTGTTTTCAGCACGCTATTCGGGGCGCGAATGACTGTCAAAGTAAGTATTGCCATGGTGTCAATCCTCCGTGATGGCCTCACTCACGGGGTTGGCGTGAAGTACCAGCGCCTCGCCGATGCAGTGGAAAAAGCTATCGCTGAAGGCGTGATCGACGCTGGCTGCAAATTACCGCCGCACCGATTGTTGGCTGATAGCCTCGGCGTCACCATCGGTACGATCAGCCGCGCCTACGGTGAGCTGGAGCGTGTGGGATTGGTCGTCGCCCGTGTAGGCGATGGCACTTACGTGCGTCAGAGAGGGATGGAGCGGCCGCAGGACAAAGGCTTTCGCAATGTCAGCGATGAGCCGCCCGCCTGTTTCGACATGAGCCGCAATCAGCCGATTCCGGGGCAGGAAGCGGCGTTTATGAGTCAGAGCCTTCAAGCGTTAGCGAATGATCCGCGAGTGCTGCAGCAATTGACCGGGTACACCGCTGAAGCAGGAATGGCGCGGCATCGACAGGCGGGAGCGGTGTGGTTGCAGCACGACGCGTTTGTGCCGCACGCCGATCAGGTGTTGTGCGTCAACGGCGGCCAGCACGGTTTGTTGTGTGCGTTGATGGGTTTGCTCAAGGCCGGCGACACGGTGGTGACCGAGCATTTGTCCTACCCCGGATTGCTCAGTGTCGCTCGCCAGCTCGGGATAAAGCTGATCGGCGCGGCGATGGATGACGAAGGGCTTTTACCGTCAGCGCTGGAGGAAATCTGCCGTCAGCATCGCGTTTCGGCGCTGTATTGCACGCCGACCATCCAGAATCCTACGGCGGCGGTGATGTCCGTCCCACGGCGCGAGGCGATTGCCGAGGTCTGCCGTCAGCACAATCTGCTGATCCTCGAAGACGAAGCCCACGCCGTGCTGGATCGTCAGCGGCCTTTACCGCTGAGTTATTTTGCGCCGGAGCGTTCGGTGTTGATCGGCAGTTTGAGCAAGGCTGTTTCGGCGGGATTGCGCGTGGGTTATCTGCATGCGCCGCAAGCGTTGATCGGCCGTTTGAGTTCAGCCATTCGCGGTACATGCTGGATGGCCAATCCGCTGGCGATGGAGGTGGCGAGTCTGTGGATCGAAAACGGCTTGGCCGAGCGCTTGCTGGATGAGCAGATTGACGAGATTGGCCGGCGTAAGGCGTTGGTGGTCGGGGCGCTGGAGGGCTTGAATTACAAGACGCACAGCCACAGTCCGCATTTTTGGGTCGAGGTGCCGGAAGGCTGGCGGGCGTCGCAGATTGCGGCGGAGTTGAAGGAGAATAATTATCTGGTGGCGACCGCAGAGGCGTTTGCGGTCGGGCATGCGGCGGTGCCGCAGTGTATTCGGGTGAGTGTGTGTAATTCGGTGGGGGATGATCGGTTGTTGCTCAGTGGGTTTGAGGCTCTTGCCCAATCTCTCACACAATACATCCCACTGTAGGAGCTGCCGCAGGCTGCGATCTTTTGACGTTGATGTTTAAAAACAAGATCAAAAGATCGCAGCCTGCGGCAGCTCCTACAGGTGACGTGTGGGGTTACTTGAAGCGTCGTTCGACGCCTTTCTCCACCAGAATCTTCGCCGAAATCTCTTCCACCGAAAAATGCGTCGAATTGATGTGCGGAATGTTTTCGCGGCGGAACAGATTCTCCACTTCGCGCACTTCAAATTCGCACTGCGCATAACTCGAATAGCGGCTGTTGGGCTTGCGCTCGTTGCGGATCGCGGTGAGGCGATCCGGGTCGATGGTCAGGCCAAACAGCTTGTGCTGGTGCGCACGCAGGGCGGCGGGCAGGGTCAGGCGCTCCATGTCGTCTTCGGTCAGCGGGTAATTGGCCGCGCGGATGCCGAACTGCATGGCCATGTACAGACACGTCGGTGTCTTACCGCAGCGCGACACGCCCACTAGTATCAGGTCGGCTTTGTCGTAATAGTGCGTGCGCGCACCGTCATCGTTGTCGAGGGCGAAGTTCACCGCCTCGATACGCTCCATGTAATTGGAGTTGTGGCCAATCGAATGCGACTTACCGACGGTGTAGGAAGAATGCTCGGTCAGTTCCTGCTCAAGCGGGGCGAGGAAGGTCGAGAAAATATCGATCATGAAACCATTGGACGTCGCGAGAATCTCACGAATGTCCTGATTGACGATGGTGTCAAAGATGATCGGGCGAAAGCCGTCGGTGTCAGCGGCTTTGTTGATTTGTTGTACCATGGCCCGCGCTTTTTCAACGCTGTCGATGTACGGTCGCGTGAATTTGCTGAAGGTAATGTTTTCGAACTGCGCCAGAAGGCTTTGACCCAGGGTTTCGGCGGTAATGCCGGTGCCATCGGAGATAAAGAAAGCAGATCGTTTCATTTGCACCTTGGGCCTTAAGTGAGTGTCCTGTGTTGCATAGGAATGCCGATGTGGCGGCGCCTGTTGTCGCCATACTACGTTGCCGCTCCTCGCCATAGCCAGCTATGACTTGTCGCGGCGCCTTGTCTGGCAACAACAGTCACTCGCCACATCGGCATGCCTATGCAACACAGGACACTTATGAGCATTCTTGGATATGATAGGCGCGATTTGTTGGCCGCCAGTGGCCAGCATTCTCACTTATTTTCCAGGTCCAGGCCATACAACCGGCCAACGCTCCCCCGAGCAGCCGGTTTCTGAGCTTTTCCAACACAGTTAGTGGAGAGATCACCTTGGTAGAGTACGTAGTTTCCATAGAAAAGCTCGGCAAACACGATGTTGAGCATGTGGGGGGCAAGAACGCATCCCTGGGCGAGATGATCAGTAACCTGGCAGGCGCCGGTGTTTCGGTCCCCGGCGGCTTCGCCACGACGGCTCAGGCCTATCGTGATTTCCTCGAACTGAGCGGCCTCAACGACCAGATCCACGCGGCCCTCGACGCGCTCGACGTCGACGACGTCAACGCCCTGGCCAAAACCGGCGCACAGATCCGTCAATGGATCATGGAAGCCGAATTCCCTGAAAAACTGAATGCCGAAATCCGCACCGCGTTCGCCGCGCTGTCGGCCGGCAACCCTGATGTGGCCGTGGCCGTGCGTTCTTCCGCCACCGCCGAAGACTTGCCGGACGCTTCGTTCGCCGGTCAGCAGGAAACCTTCCTGAACATCCGTGGTGTGGAAAACGTTATCCGCGCCGCCAAAGAGGTGTTCGCGTCGCTGTTCAACGACCGTGCGATTTCCTACCGCGTGCACCAGGGCTTCGACCACAAACTGGTCGCCCTGTCGGCTGGCGTGCAGCGCATGGTGCGTTCGGAAACCGGTACTGCCGGCGTGATGTTCACCCTCGACACCGAATCCGGTTTCCGTGACATCGTGTTCATCACCGGCGCCTACGGCCTGGGCGAAACCGTCGTACAAGGCGCGGTGAACCCGGACGAATTCTACGTACACAAGGGCACGCTGGAGGCCGGTCGTCCGGCGATCCTGCGCCGCAACCTGGGCAGCAAAGCGATCAAGATGATCTACGGCGACGAGGCCAAGGCCGGTCGTTCGGTCAAGACCATCGACGTCGACAAGGCTGATCGCGCGCGTTTCTGCCTGTCCGACGCTGAAGTCAGCGAACTGGCCAAGCAAGCGATGATCATCGAAAAGCACTACCAGTGCCCGATGGACATCGAATGGGCCAAGGACGGTGACGACGGCAAGCTGTACATCGTGCAGGCCCGTCCGGAAACCGTGAAGAGCCGCACCCAGGCCAACGTCATGGAACGTTACCTGTTGAAAGAAACCGGCACCGTGCTGGTGGAAGGTCGTGCGATTGGCCAGCGCATCGGCGCCGGTAAAGTGCGCATCATCAAAGACGTTTCCGAAATGGACAAAGTCCAGCCGGGTGACGTGCTGGTTTCCGACATGACCGACCCGGACTGGGAACCGGTAATGAAGCGCGCCAGCGCCATCGTCACCAACCGTGGCGGCCGTACTTGCCACGCGGCGATCATCGCCCGTGAACTGGGCATTCCGGCAGTGGTTGGTTGCGGCAACGCCACCCAACTGCTGAAGGATGGCCAGGGCGTGACCGTTTCGTGCGCCGAAGGCGACACCGGTTACATCTTCGAAGGCGAACTGGGCTTCGACATCAAGAAGAACTCCGTGGATGCCATGCCGGAGCTGCCGTTCAAAATCATGATGAACGTCGGCAACCCGGATCGCGCCTTCGACTTCGCGCAACTGCCGAACGCCGGTGTGGGCCTGGCCCGTCTGGAGTTCATCATCAACCGCATGATCGGTGTGCACCCGAAAGCGCTGTTGAACTACGACGGTCTGCCGCAGGAAATCAAAGACAGCGTCGACAAGCGCATAGCCGGTTACGACGATCCGGTTGGCTTCTACGTCGACAAACTGGTCGAAGGCATCAGCACCCTCGCTGCAGCGTTCACGCCGAAAAAAGTCATCGTGCGCCTGTCGGACTTCAAGTCCAACGAATACGCCAACCTGATCGGCGGCAAGCTCTACGAGCCGGAAGAAGAAAACCCGATGCTGGGCTTCCGTGGCGCGTCGCGTTACATCAGCGAATCGTTCCGCGATTGTTTCGAACTCGAGTGCCGTGCGCTGAAACGTGTGCGCAACGAGATGGGCCTGACCAACGTCGAAATCATGGTGCCGTTCGTCCGTACCCTCGGTGAAGCAAGCCAGGTCGTCGATCTGCTGGCTGAAAACGGCTTGAAGCGCGGTGAAAACGGTCTGCGCATCATCATGATGTGTGAACTGCCATCCAACGCGATCCTCGCTGAAGAATTCCTCGAATTCTTCGACGGCTTCTCGATCGGCTCCAACGACCTCACTCAGCTGACGCTGGGTCTGGATCGCGACTCGGGCATCATCGCGCACCTGTTCGACGAGCGTAATCCGGCGGTGAAGAAGCTTCTGGCGAACGCGATTGCTGCGTGCAACAAGGCCGGCAAGTACATCGGTATCTGCGGTCAGGGCCCGTCCGACCACCCGGATCTGGCCAAATGGCTGATGGAGCAGGGCATCGAAAGCGTGTCGCTGAACCCGGACTCCGTGCTGGAAACCTGGTTCTTCCTGGCCGAAGGTCAAGCGCAGGCTTAATGAGAATGTAAGCGGCCCGCTCCCCTTGTAGGAGCCGAGCTTGCTCGCGAAGACGGACTGACATTCAACAACGATGTCGACGGATACACCGCTTTCGCGAGCAGGCTCACTCCTACAATGGCAGGGCTTTGAGATTGAAGTAGGGCGGGCTCCTGTAGATGCCGCCCTTTTTTGTGCAAGAGCATTATGCAAAGCAGCAGCAACCTATTTCCTGTCGCCCTGATCAGCGCCGAGCGGCGCGGCGATCTGAGCGAAGACGTTTATCGTTTAAAACCCGGCAACAGCCCGGACTGGTCCGTGGAGATCGCCGTTACCCGTTTGGGCATGGCCGACGACACGGCGCCCCGTGGTGTGCCGGTGATTCTGTTGCACGGCAGCTTTTCCAATCGGCGCTTCTGGTTTTCGCCAAAAGGCCTCGGGCTTGGCGCGTATCTGACGCGGCTGGGTTTCGATGTGTGGATTCCGGAGATGCGCGGCCACGGCCTGTCGCAGCGCAATGAGGAATACCGACGCAATCGCGTTTCCGACTATGCCAAATACGATCTGCCGGCGATTGCCGCGTTCGTGCGTGAGCAGAGCGGTCAGGTTCCGCACTGGATCGGTCATTCGCTGGGTGGCATCACCTTGGCCGCTGCGCTCGGGGGTGAATACCTTGGCGAGCCAGCAGTTGCTTCGGCGGCGTTTTTCGGTACGCAGGTCAGTCGCACGTATTGGCCGCTGAAAATTCCGCCGGTGGAATGGAGCGGGCGCTTTATTCTCAAGCGTTTCGCGCAGTTGTCCGGCTCACGCCTCAAGCGCGGCCCGGAAGACGAGCCGATCGGTCTGGCCATCGAGAGCATGCGCTGGTACGGCTTGTTCGGCCGCTTTGGCGACAAGGACAAGGATTGGTGGGCAGGATTGGCCGAGGTTCAGGTGCCGGTGCTCGCGGTGACAGCCGCTGGTGACCATCAGGATCCGGCGTGGGCGTGTCGCAAGCTGTTCGAGCAGCTCGGCTCCGAGCACAAACAATTCATCAATCTCGGGCGCGAGCAGGGTTTCAACGACAATTTCGGCCATGTCGAAATGTTGGTGAGCAAAGCCGCGCAAGCTGAAATGTGGCCGCTGGTGGCGCGTTGGTTGAAGGATCAACAGACGCCGTTGCTCGGCGAGAAGGCGGATCTGGCCGCTGCAGTCTGAATCAGAGGCTCTGAAAAGGGCATTTCGTTCAGGTCGGCTTGCGGCTAAGATATGACGCATTGTGCGGTTCTGGTCATTTTTAGCGGCTGTTTAGCTATTACGTTTCAGCGTATGTTCAGGTTCAGTCAGCGACCATGGCATGGGCTAAGGTAAACAACGGCCGCCGGAACTCGTCTCTATAGCGTGCGTCATCCTTGATCGTCTTCCTTTTTACAGGAGTTTTTCGATGAACCATTACCTTACGCCTGACCTGTGTGACGCCTATCCGGAGCTGGTGCAGGTGCTGGAACCGATGTTCAGCAATTTCGGTGGCCGTGATTCGTTCGGCGGCGAAATTGTGACCATCAAATGTTTCGAAGACAACTCGCTGGTCAAGGAACAAGCCGAACTCAAGGGCAACGGTAAAGTATTGGTCGTGGATGGCGGCGGTTCGCTACGCCGTGCGCTGCTGGGCGACATGATCGCCGAGAAAGCCGCGAAGAACGGTTGGGAAGGGCTGGTGATCTACGGTTGCATCCGTGACGTCGACGTCATTGCGCAGACCGATCTGGGCGTGCAGGCGCTGGCCAGCCACCCGATGAAAACCGAAAAACGTGGCCTCGGCGACCTCAACGTCCCGGTGACTTTCGCCGGTGTGACGTTCCACCCGGGCCACTACATTTATGCGGACAACAACGGCGTGATCATCTCGCCGAGCCCGCTGAAAATGCCTGAATAAGGCTTCGACAAAGGGATGCGGATGTTCGAGGAAGAAAACGCGCAATGGGGGCTGGTGCATGCCCTCGTGCTGGACGGTAAAGGCGGCGCGCGTTCGATAGCCCGGACTGAGCTCGACGATTTGCAGCTGCAGGCGCATGAAAGTCTGTGGCTGCATTGGGATCGCAGCCATCCGCAAACCCAGACCTGGTTGCGCAAATCCAGCGGTCTCAACGAATTCACCTGCGACCTGCTGCTGGAAGAAAACACCCGGCCGCGTTTGTTGCCACTGCCGGATTCCGAGCTGTTGTTGTTCTTGCGCGGGGTCAACCTCAATCCGGGCGCCGAGCCGGAAGACATGGTTTCGGTGCGGATTTTCGCCTCAGCTCAGCGCGTCATTTCTCTGCGTTTGCGTCCACTGCGCGCCACGGATGAGTTGCTGGCGCAATTAGCCGACGGCAAAGGCCCGAAAACCGCTTCTGAACTCATCCTTTATCTGGCGCAATTCCTCACCAGCAAGGTGCAGGATCTGGTCACTTGCCTCTCGGAAATCGCCGATGAGGAAGAAGAAAAGATGGATGCCGACGAACGGTATACCCCCGAGCACGGAGCGATTTTGCACATCCGGCGCAGGGCTGCCGGACTGAAGCGTTTTCTTGCACCGCAGCGGGATATTTTCGGACAGCTCACGCGGATAAAACTGCCGTGGTTTGTCGAAGATGATGCCGACTACTGGAACGAATTGAACAACAGCCTGACGCGATATCTCGAAGAGCTCGAATTGACCCGGGAGCGCGTGGGGCTGGTGCTGGAGGCTGAAGACCGGCGTTTGAGCGAGCGCATGAATCGCACGATGTACCGCTTCGGCATCATCACCTGCATCTTTTTGCCGATGAGTTTTATCACCGGTCTGCTGGGTATCAATGTCGGCGGAATTCCGTTCTCCAGCAGCCCTTATGGCTTCCTGATTGCCTGTTTGACGGTGCTCGCCCTGGCCTTCGGTCAGTGGTGGTTGTTCCGCCGATTGCGCTGGGTGTGACCATGCAACATGTGACCCGACCAAATCTGCCCGCGTCTTTCACAGACATCACGAGAGGTGCGTATGCACGATCCGTTTGAACAGTCTTTGCGCGACATGCTCAACGCCTCACCGTCCGGTCGTGACGACGATGCGTGCTTGGGCCGCGTACTCAAAACCGCCAACCGCCAGGTCGGTGCCGGTGATCTTTTCAGCCTGCTGGGCCGCTGGCTGCCCGCGCTGATGATCGCCCTGAATAATGGATCGGCGCATGTCTCGCCGGTTTCCCGTCTTCGTAAACCTACCGCTCGCACTGCTGATAAGGCTGATTGAATATGGAACTTGATCTCTGGACTCAGAGCCTCGTCACTGCAATGACTGCGTTGTGGACCAAAGTCGCTAACTTCATTCCGAACCTGTTCGGCGCACTGGTGGTGCTGCTGTTGGGTTTCGTCGTGGCCAAACTGCTCGACACCTTGTTGTCCAAACTGCTGGCCAAACTCGGCCTCGATCGCCTGATGGGCGGCACCGGTCTGACCAAGTTGATGTCGCGTGCCGGCCTGCAAGTGCCGATCTCGACCCTGATCGGAAAAATCGTTTACTGGTTCGTTCTGCTGATATTTTTGGTTTCTGCAGCAGAATCCCTTGGACTTGAGCGAGTTTCAGCTACGCTGGACATGCTGGCGCTGTATTTGCCAAAGGTCTTCGGTGCCGCGCTGGTGTTGCTGGTCGGTGTTTTGCTCGCACAATTGGCCAATGGCCTGGTGCGCGGGGCGGCAGAAGGCGTAGGCCTCGACTACGCTTCGGGGCTGGGGCGGATTGCGCAGGGGCTGGTGATCATTATCAGCATCTCGGTGGCGATCAGTCAGCTTGAGGTCAAGACCGACCTGCTGAACCATGTGATTGTCATTGTGTTGATTACCGTTGGTCTGGCGGTTGCGCTGGCCATGGGTTTGGGAAGCCGGGAAATTGCCGGTCAGATTCTTGCGGGAATCTATGTGCGTGAGTTGTATCAGGTTGGGCAACAAGTGCGTGTTGGCGAGGTCGAAGGGCAGATCGAAGAGATCGGCACGGTTAAAACCACATTGCTGACCGATGAGGGTGAGCTAGTCTCTCTTTCCAATCGGATCCTGCTGGAACAGCATGTGAGTAGCCGCTAATCCGGCAAACCCTGCTAATGTATGCCGCCGCTAAATGCCAGCTGATGCTGGCTGCGGCGGACATTGACCTGACTGTCGGCACGACTTGTTTTGAATAAAGCCCAAACGCTATCCACGCGCTACGACCCCCGCGAGCTCTCTGATGAGGAGTTGGTCGCGCGCTCGCACACCGAGCTTTTTCACGTGACGCGCGCTTATGAAGAACTGATGCGGCGTTACCAGCGAACATTATTTAACGTCTGTGCGAGATATCTTGGGAACGATCGCGACGCAGACGATGTCTGTCAGGAAGTGATGCTGAAGGTGCTGTATGGCCTGAAGAACTTCGAGGGGAAATCGAAGTTCAAGACATGGCTATATAGCATCACTTACAACGAATGCATCACGCAGTATCGGAAGGAACGGCGAAAGCGTCGCTTGATGGATGCTTTGAGTCTTGACCCCCTGGAAGAAGCGTCTGAAGAAAAGATGCCAAAACCCGAGGAGAAGGGCGGACTCGATCGCTGGCTGGTGTATGTGAACCCGATTGACCGTGAAATTCTGGTGCTACGATTTGTCGCAGAACTGGAATTTCAGGAGATCGCAGACATAATGCACATGGGTTTGAGTGCGACAAAAATGCGTTACAAACGTGCTCTAGATAAATTGCGTGAGAAATTTGCAGGCATTGCTGAAACTTAGTTCAGCGCAAATATCTCTTACGTGTAGGCAAGTTCATAAAGACTTACCTCACAGTAGTCACCAGGTTTCAGAGACTGCTACACAAACACCAGATGGGGATTTAACGGATGAAACTGAAAAACACCTTGGGCTTGGCCATTGGTTCTCTTATTGCTGCCACTTCGTTCGGCGCTCTGGCACAAGGCCAAGGCGCAGTTGAAATCGAAGGCTTCGCTAAGAAAGAACAATTCGACAGCGCTCGTAACTTCAAGAACAACGGCAACCTGTTCGGCGGTTCGATCGGTTACTTCCTGACCGACGACGTTGAACTGCGTCTGGGCTACGACGAAGTGCACAACGTGCGTTCCGACGACGGCAAGAACGTTAAAGGCGCTAACACCGCTCTGGACGCTCTGTACCACTTCAACAACCCAGGCGACATGCTGCGTCCATACGTCTCGGCCGGTTTCTCCGACCAGAGCATCGACCAGAACGGTTCGAACAGCCGTGACCGTTCGACCTTCGCTAACGTTGGTGGCGGCGCCAAGCTGTACTTCACTGACAACTTCTACGCCCGTGCTGGCGTTGAAGCTCAGTACAACATCGACAAAGGCGACACCGAGTGGGCTCCAAGCGTCGGTATCGGTGTGAACTTCGGTGGCGGCTCCAAGCCTGCTGCTGCTCCAGTTCCAGCACCAGCTGAAGTTTGCTCCGACAGCGACAACGATGGCGTTTGCGACAACGTTGACAAGTGCCCGGACACCCCAGCCAACGTAACTGTTGACGCTGACGGCTGCCCAGCAGTTGCTGAAGTTGTTCGTGTTGAGCTGGACGTTAAGTTCGATTTCGACAAATCTGTTGTTAAAACCAACAGCTACGGCGACATCAAGAACCTGGCTGACTTCATGAAGCAGTACCCATCCACCACCACTACTGTTGAAGGTCACACTGACTCCGTCGGTCCTGACGCTTACAACCAGAAACTGTCCGAGCGTCGTGCAAACGCCGTTAAGCAAGTTCTGACCAACCAGTACGGTGTTGAATCGTCCCGCGTTCAGTCTGTTGGCTACGGCGAATCCCGCCCAGTTGCTGACAACAAAACTGACGCTGGCCGCGCTGTAAACCGTCGCGTAGAAGCGCAGGTTGAAGCTCAAGCTAAGTAATTAGCTGCCGCTCTGAGGAAAGCCCGGCTTAGGCCGGGCTTTTCTTTGTCTGCGATTTGAGTTTCAGGTTTTAAAGATCGCAGCCTTCGGCAGCTCCTACAGGGCGCATGCAGGCTCAATGTAGGAGCTGCCGCAGGCTGCGATCTTTTGATCCTCCGCGTACCCAGCTACTGCGCCGATGACCAGTATCGCAGGGCTCTTCAATTGAAATCTGTAGGCCGCTTCGCTCATTGCCGTCAGAACACTCCGGCATTCACGTTGATGAGGCAGAGAGGCGTTTTCGATCATCGCCACCGGCGTATCCGCTGCCATTCCTCCGGCCAATAGCTGATCACGAATCTCGTCGAGCTTGGCCACGCCCATGTACACCACCAGCGTCGTGCCGCCCTGCGCCAGCGCCTGCCAGTTCAACTCGCTGTCATCTTGCGTGTGCGCCGTCACCAGCGTTACCCCACGCGCGACACCGCGCAGGGTCAGCGGGATGTCGCACTGAGTCGCACCGGCCAGCCCGGCGGTGATGCCGTTAACCAATTCCACCTCAACACCACGCTCACGCAGCCACTGCGCTTCTTCGCCGCCACGGCCGAAAATGCACGGATCACCACCCTTAAGCCGCACCACGCATTTGCCGTGACGGGCATACCGCAGCATCAAGCGATGGATAAAGGCCTGCGGCGTCGAACGGCAGCCGCCGCGTTTCCCCACGGCGATAATCCGCGCGTCCGGGCAGTGTTCCAGCACCGCGTCATTGACCAGATCATCGATCAGCACCACATCGGCTTCGCGTAACGCGCGCACGGCTTTGAGGGTCAGCAATTCGGGATCGCCGGGGCCAGCGCCCACCAACCAGACTTTTGCATTCATGGAATCTTTCCTCATCAGATGAGCGCGACCGGCTGCACATTGGCAGCCAGCAGACGTTTTATTTCCGGGACGCAGGAACCGCATTGCGTGCCGCACCCCAGTTGATTTTTCAAACTTTGCAGATCGAGACCTTGGCGAATGCCGGTGCACACTGCGTCGAGGCTGACGTTTTTGCAGTTACACACCGTTTTCGCCGTCATCATTGGTGCTCCGGCATTACCCGGTGGCGCACTCATCGGCGCCAGCAGCCAGCGACGCAGTTGCTCGTCGGCGCGGCCCTCCAGCCACAGGCCTTGCAACCAATGCTGGGCGAGGGTTTCGCCGGCCAGACGAATTGCGGTGATCCGGCCGTTCTCGATACGCACGCGTTTGCCGATCGCGCGGCGTGGGTCGTCATAGGCGAGCACCGGGCCATCGATCAGCGACAGGCAGCGGTCGATTTCACCCAGCAACTGTGGATCCGGTGCCTCGCTGCTGGCAGCGCGTATCAGCAACGCCGATCGTTCACGTCCGACAAGGCTGAGACTCACGTAGGAAAACGCCTCACAGAGTGGTCGTAGCGTCTCGAAATGCTGTTGAACATTGCCTTCGATGAGTGCGAACAGTTGCCACGGCAGATTCACCGCTTCCAGGCGCACGCCGCTGTGTTTCAGTTCCGGTTGTTTCGACAAAGGATCGAACGCCGGCAAGGTCAGGCTGTTGACGCCGCCCTTGAGAAAGCGATCGCCCCAGTGCATCGGTAGAAAGGCCTGGCCCGGACGCACACTGTCATCGCTACCGACCGCGACGATCAACGCGCCACGCCGACTTTTCAGATTGACCAGATCACCCGGCTGCAAGCGATGCCGACGCAATTCGTCGGGGTGCAAACTCAACACCGCTTCGCTGACATGACCGAACAACTGCGCTGCCGTGCCGGTACGGCTCATGCCGTGCCACTGATCGCGCAGGCGTCCAGTGATCAGCGTCAAGGGGAAGCGTGCATCACGTTGTTCCTTGGCGGCGCGATACGGGTCGGCGATGAACTGCGCTCGACCATTTGCCGTAGGAAAAATACCGTCGACGTACAGCCGCGCCGTGCCTTGCTGCGCGCCGACGGGGAAGGGCCATTGTTGCGGGCCGATCTGGTCGATCAAGGCATGGCTGATTCCGGATAAATCCAGATCACGACCACGGGTCAGCCCTTTGAACTCATCGAACAACTGCGCAGGCTGTGTGAAGGCAAACAGGCTCGATGCTTGTGGGCGCAGACGTTTCTCCAGACGCTGTGCGAAATCCACCGTAATCGCCCAGTCCGGTCGTGCTTCACCGGGTGGGAGAATGGCTTTGCGTACGTGGGAAATGCGCCGTTCGGAGTTGGTGACCGAACCTTCCTTCTCGCCCCAACTGGCGGCCGGCAACAGCAGGTCGGCGAAAGCCGCCGTCTCGGTGGTGCGAAAAGCTTCTTGCAACACCACAAATGGGCATGCCTCAAGCGCTGCACGCACCGAGCTTTGATCGGGCATGGATTGCGCAGGGTTGGTGCAGGCAATCCACAACGCTTTGATCTTGCCGTTGCCTACCTGCTCGAACAGTTCGATGGCGCTGAGGCCGGCGCTTTCCGGCAACTGCTCCACGCCCCAGTAAGCCGCCACTTCGGCGCGGTGCTCAGGGTTAGCGGCATCACGATGGCCCGGCAACAGATTGGACAGGCTGCCGGTTTCCCGTCCTCCCATGGCATTCGGCTGACCGGTCAGAGAGAAAGGTCCTGCACCGGGACGGCCGATTTGTCCGGTGGCCAGGTGCAGATTGATCAGTGCGCTGTTCTTCGCGCTGCCGGCGGTGGACTGGTTCAAACCCATGCACCATAACGACAGAAAACTTGGCGACGTGCCGACCCATTCCGCGCATTGCTGCAATTGCTCGACACTGATTCCGCACAGTTGCGAAACCATTTGCGGGGTGTAATCGCGCACCAGATTTTTCAGTTCGGCCAGGCCATCGGTGTGTGCCTTGATGAAGTCGCGGTCGATCCAGTCTTCCCACAACAACAGGTGCAAAATCCCATGGAATAAAGCGACATCGGTGCCCGGCAGAATCGCCAGGTGCAGATCCGCGAGGTCGCAGGTGTCGGTGCGCCGTGGATCGATGACGATGACTTTCATCTGTGGACGCAGGGATTTCGCCTCTTCCAGACGACGGAAAAGTACCGGATGGGCGTAGGCCATGTTACTGCCGACGATCATCACGCAATCGCTGAGCTCCAGATCTTCATAGCTGCACGGCGGCGCATCGGCGCCGAGGCTGCGCTTGTAGCCGACCACTGCTGAAGACATGCACAGTCGCGAATTGCTGTCGATGTTGTTGGTGCCAACCAAGGCCCGTGCCAGTTTGTTGAAGGCGTAGTAATCCTCGGTGAGCAATTGCCCGGAGATGTAAAACGCGACACTGTCCGGGCCGTGTTCGGCGATGGTCTCGGCAAAGACATTGGCAGCGTGTTCCAGCGCCGTGTCCCAATCGGTGCGGCTGCGCGCCAGACTTTTGCCCAGGCGTAATTCCGGGTACAGCGCGCGTGCCGCGAGGTCGCCGGTGAGGTGCAGTGTCGAGCCTTTACTGCACAGTTTGCCGAAGTTGGCCGGATGCGCCGGATCGCCGCTGACGCCGAGGATGCGCTCGCCGTCATGCTCGATCAGCACGCCGCAGCCGACCCCGCAATAACAGCAGGTCGAGGCGGTCGTCTGGCGGCTCATCAGATGGCGTCCCGCAGAGCTAACTGCACGCGACCGTTTTCGACCCGCGCCGGGTGATGGTGCGCGCAGCCGATGTCCGGCGCCTGAGCTTCGCCGGATTCAAGGTCGATCTGCCAGTTGTGCAGCGGGCAGGCGACGCGTTTGCCGTAGATCAGGCCTTGCGAGAGTGGTCCGCCCTTGTGCGGGCAGCGGTCGTCGAGGGCGAAAACTTCGTTGTCGCTTGTGCGAAAAATCGCGATGTCACCTTTCGGCCCGGCAATGATCCGCGAACCGAGGGCGTTGATTTCTTCAAGGGCACAGATATCGAGCCAGTTCATGCTGGCACCTCCAGATTTTTCACCGGGATCACGTCGAATTCTTTCTTCAATTGCGGCTCGGCCAGACGTTCTTTCCACGGATCCTGTTCGAACGACAGGGAGAATTGCAGGCGCTCGTTCAGGGCTTTGCGGCGCTCCGGGTCTTCCAGCACGGCTTTTTTGATGTGCTCCATGCCGACCCGTTGCAGGTAGTGCACGGTGCGTTCGAGGTAGAAGGCTTCTTCGCGATACAGCTGCAGGAAGGCACCGTTGTATTCGCGGACTTCTTCGGCTGTTTTCAGCTTGACGAAGAATTCGGCGACCTCGGTTTTGATCCCGCCGTTGCCACCGATGTACATCTCCCAGCCGGAATCCACGCCGATAATTCCTACGTCCTTGATCCCCGCTTCCGAGCAGTTGCGTGGGCATCCGGAGACAGCCAGTTTCACTTTGTGCGGCGACCACATGTTGAACAGGTCGTGCTCAAGCTCGATGCCCAGTTGCGTCGAGTTTTGCGTGCCGAAGCGGCAAAACTCGCTGCCGACGCAGGTCTTCACCGTGCGAATGGATTTGCCGTAAGCGTGGCCGGACGGCATGTCGAGATCCTTCCAGACACCGGGCAAGTCCTGCTTTTTGATGCCGAGCAAATCGATGCGCTGCCCGCCGGTGACCTTGACCATCGGCACGTTGTATTTGTCGGCGACGTCGGCTATCCGCCGCAATTCCGAAGGATTGGTCACGCCGCCCCACATCCGTGGCACCACCGAATAGGTGCCGTCCTTCTGGATGTTGGCGTGCGCACGTTCGTTGATCAGGCGCGATTGTGGGTCGTCCTTGGCTTCGCCGGGCCAGGTGGAAATCAGGTAATAGTTGAGCGCCGGGCGGCAGGTCGCGCAGCCGTTCGGCGTGCGCCAGTTGAGGTAACTCATGGTGCCGGCGATGGTCAGCAGGTGTTGCTCGCGAATGGCCTGGCGGATCTGTCCGTGGTTGAGGTCGCTGCAACCGCAGATGGCTTTTTCGCTTTTCGGTTTGACGTCGGCCGCGCCGCCGACGGTGTTGATCAGGATCTGCTCGACCAGCCCGGCACAGGAGCCGCAGGAGCTGGCGGCTTTGGTGTGTTTCTTCACCTCATCGACGCTGAACAGGCCGTGTTCCTGAATCGCTTTGACGATGGTGCCTTTGCACACACCGTTGCAGCCGCAGACTTCGGCGGTGTCAGCCATGACCATGGCTTTGTCCTGGCCCTGATGTCCTACGTCGCCTAACGCATTTTCGCCAAACATCAGGTGATCGCGGATCTCGCCGATGGCGTGATTCTCACGAATCTGTCGGAAATACCAACCGCCATCTGCCGTATCGCCGTACAGACAGGCGCCGACCAGCACGTCATCCTTGATCACCAGTTTTTTGTACACCCCGCCGATCGGGTCGGATAGGGTGATGGTCTCGGTGCCTTCGCCGCCCATGAAATCGCCGGCGGAAAACAGGTCGATGCCGGTGACTTTCAATTTGGTCGAAGTCACCGAGCCCTGATAACGGGCGAACCCCAGTTGTGCGAGGTGGTTGGCGCAGACCTTGGCCTGTTCGAACAGCGGCGCAACCAGGCCATAAGCGATGCCGCGATGGCTGGCGCACTCGCCGATCGCATAGATGCGCGGGTCGTAGGTTTGCAGGGTGTCGTTGACCAGGATCCCGCGATTGCACGGGATGCCGGCCTTTTCCGCGAGTTCGGTGTTGGGACGAATGCCCGCAGCCATCACCACCAGATCGGCGGGGATGATGTCGCCGTTTTTGAATTGCACCGAGCCGACCCGACCGTTGCCGGCGTCGTCCAGGGCTTGGGTCTGTTCGCACAGACGAAAGTTCAGGCCACGGGATTCGAGGGCGCTTTGCAGCAACTGGCCACTGGTTTTGTCCAGTTGCCGTTCCAGCAGCCACTCACCGATGTGCACCACGGTGACGTGCATGCCGCGCAGCATCAGGCCGTTGGCGGCTTCGAGACCGAGTAAACCGCCACCGATGACGACCGCGTGCTTGTGGGTTTTTGCCGTGTTGATCATCGCCTGGGTATCGGCGATGTCGCGGTAACCGATCACGCCGTGCAGGGTGTTGCCCGGGATCGGCAAAATGAACGGCGTCGAACCGGTGGCGACCAGCAGGCGATCATATTCCGCTTCGGTGCCGTCGTCGGCGATCACTCGACGTTTGACTCGGTCGATCTCCACCACTTTGCGGTTGAGCAGCAACTTGATGTGGTTTTCCAGGTACCAGTCGAGGTCGTTGAGGACGATCTCTTCGAAGGTCTGCTCACCGGCCAGCACCGGCGAGAGGAGGATGCGGTTGTAGTTGGTGTGCGGTTCGGCGCCGAAGACAGTGATGTCGTACAGCTCGTTGCTCAATTTGAGCAGCTCTTCGAGGGTACGAACCCCGGCCATGCCATTGCCGATCATCACCAGTTTGAGTTTTTTCATCAGGTTCTCCGGGGAGCTGCGGCTGGCCTCTTGTGGGCAGTCAGGCCGTGCTCGAGAAATTTTGCGCAAACAAAAAAAGGCGTCCCGCTAGTTGCCTAGCGAGGACGCCTTTGTCCTGGTCCCGTTCTCTCGGGAAGCGCAGCCTTCGTCGTTGAAGGTTGGGCTTTATGTGTGTGTTGGGTGGGGTAATGCAGTGGTTGTGCCAAGTGGGGTGGGGGCGGGTTTATTGGGGGGGCGCGGGTTTTGAGGGTGATTTTCTGCACTGAATCGAGGCGGGTTGCTCGTTCGTGGGGCGCTCAGGCGGGTGGATTTTTGGTGATTGGGCTGACGTCATCGCGAGCAGGCTCACTCCTACAGGGGAACGCATTTCAAATTGTAGGAGTGAGCCTGCTCGCGATGGCCGCGACGCGGTGTCAGTGATGAAACAACAAAACCAGCAGCACCAGATTCCCGAGCAATGCCAGCAACGCTATCGTCCGCCACACCTTCAACGGCTCACGCTCCAGCAACGGCCGAGGCCGCACGCTCAAACTGCGTCGCTCGCCCTGTTCCAACACCAACAACCATTCTTCCGCTGTTTCAAAGCGTTGCTGCGGATCAGCCGCCACGCCGCGCTCCAGACTCTGCGCCAGCCATTCCGGCAGATCCGGTCGATAACGCCCGGCACTCACCGCCAGTCCAAAACGCGGCCGCTGAAACGCTTCTATCTCGCCGTAAGGAAAATGCCCCGTAAGCAGGAAATACAAGGTCACGCCCACCGCATACAAGTCCTGCTGCGCACTCGGCGGATCACCGCGAAAGCCTTCCGGGGCGATATAACTTGGTGTTCCCGGTAGCGTAGACGGTGCGTCTTCGGACAGTCCCGGGCAATACGCCAGGCCAAAATCCAGCAGCCGCAGTTCACCTTCATCCCCCCAATGCAGATTCTCCGGTTTGATGTCCCGATGCAGAATCTGCCGCCGATGCAGCAGCCCGACTGCACGCAGCAGGCGTTCGGCAATGTCTTGCCACTGCGCCAACGGTAACGCCCCGTTTTTTTGAAAAACCTGCGCCAGCGTCTTGCCGGAATATTCCCGCATTACGTAGTACAAATGCTGACGCTGATTGCACGCATGGACTTCAGGAAAATGCCGTCCGGCCACACGTTTCAGAAACCATTCCTCGGACAACAGCGCTTGTCCGGCACAGGAATCATCTGCGGAACGTGTGGGCAGGGTTTTCAACAGCCACGTTTGACCTTGGCTATCCAGCACGCGATACAGCAACGATTGCTGGCTCTGCGCGACGATGCCTTGCACCTGCCAGCCTTCAAACGACTGACCGGGTTTCAGCGGCGGCGGCAGTGGCCATTGCTGCAAATGCATCAGTGCATCGCCAAAACTCGCCTCGCCAACCGCATCGACCCGCACCAGCAAAGCGCTGGCGTTGTCCTGACTGCCGGCCAGATGCGCGGCGTTGACCAATGTTTGCGCCGCGCTGTGCAGATCCGGCTGATCACGCAGGATCGCCGCAATCGCGGTATCGCCCAGGGTTGACCAGACGCCATCACTGAGCAGTAAAAAGCTTTCGCCATCACGCAATTCACCGTCGAGAAAATCCAGCACCAAATGTTGATCCAGCCCGAGCGCACGCTTGAGCACATGCTGCATGCCCGGCTGCTCCCAGACGTGATCCTCGCTGATGCGCTGCAACGCGTCGGCGTGCCAGCGGTATACCCGGCAATCTCCTACATGGGCGAGGGTAAAGCGCCGACCGCGCATGACCAAAGCACTGACAGTGGTGAGTAACGGCTGCCCACCGCCATTGGCCTGCAACCAGCGATTTTGCGCGAGCAGCAGGCGATCCAGCGCCTGCGCCACGCTCCAGGTTTCCGGGGTGGCGTAATAGTCGAGCGCCAACGCCTGCAAGGTCGAACGCGCGGCGAGCCCGCCATCGGCGCATTGGCTGACGCCGTCGGCGATGGCGAACAGATAACCCTTGCTCGCCGCCAGCGCCGGGGCCGGCGTGACCAGGCGCACAGCGTCCTGATTCTCCGCGCGCGGCCCGGTGGCGCTGGCTTCGGCGAAACTCAGTTGCAGGGCCATCGACGCCTCAGACCCGAGCCGCCGTCACCGCTGCCGAACCCCATGTGGTCCTCCAGCGACGCTTGACGCCGTGCAGGCCAAACCACGCCAACACGCCAAGGCTGGCGAACAACCACAGCGCCAGTTGATAACTGCCGGTGCTCTGCTTGATCGCACCCATGCCCGCCGCCAAGGCGAAACCACCAATGCCGCCGGCCATGCCGATCAGCCCGGTCATCACGCCGATTTCCAGACGAAAACGCTGCGGCACCAGTTGGAAAACCGCACCGTTGCCTGCCCCCAAACCGAGCATGGTGCAGACGAAAAGGGCCAGCGCCGCGTAGGAACTTGGCAGGTTGAACCCGACGGCTGCGATGCAGATGGCGGCAACGGTGTACATCGCCAACAGAGTGCGGATGCCGCCGAAACGGTCAGCCAGTGCGCCACCCAATGGACGCATCAAACTGCCGCCGAACACGCAAGCGGCGGTGTAGTAACCGGCGGTCACCGGGCTCAAACCGTATTGATCGTTGAAATAGCCGGGCAGGGCGCTGGCCAAGCCGATAAAGCCGCCGAAGGTGACGCTGTAGAAGAACATGAACCACCAACTGTCGCGGTCGCCGAGGGCTTTGAAGTAGTCGGTCATGGCTTTGGCTTTTGGCCGTTCCGGCGCGTTTTTCGCCAGCCAGGCGAACAGCACCAGCGTCAGGATCAGCGGGATCAGGGCGAAGCCGAAAACATTGCTCCAGCCGTAAGCGGCGGCGAGCACCGGTGCGAGCAGCGCGGCGAACACGGTGCCGGAGTTGCCCGCGCCAGCAATGCCCATGGCTTTGCCCTGATGTTGCGGCGGGTACCATTGCGAGGCCAGCGGCAGGGCGACGGCAAACGAAGCGCCGGCCATGCCGAGGAACAGGCCGAGGATCAGCGCTTGTTCGTAACTGTGGATGCCGATTTTCCAAGCCCCGAACAGTGCGCAGATGACGATGACCTGGCCAATCAGCCCGGCGGTTTTCGGCGACAGTCGATCGGCGAGCATGCCCATGATGAAGCGCAGTACCGCACCGGCGAGGATTGGCGTGGCGACGACGAGGCCGCGTTGTTGTGTGGTCAGGTGCAGGTCGGCGGCGATCTGCACCGCCAAAGGCCCGAGTAGATACCAGACCATGAAACTCAGGTCGAAATAGAGGAAGGCCGCGAACAATGTCGGGGTGTGGCCGGATTTCCAGAAGCTTGAATTCATCGCGCACCTCAGCTGAAAAGAGTCTCGAAAGGAGTCATGCAACAGCAGGTGGGGCGCCGCACGGCCGCACCACCGGCCCCGGTCTGTGGGGCCAAAACGCAAAAACGCCGCTACCTGCTGCGCCGGGTGGGGCGAACGGGTGAGCGACGTCTTTGTCGTGGGTGGGGCAACCGCCGTTGGTTACCTTTGAGTTTTACATAGCGAGATTTGTGCCAAGGATCAAACGATCGCAGCCTTCGGCAGCTCCTACGGGGGAATGCAGTCTCCTGTAGGAGCTGCTGAAGGCTGCGATCCTTTGATCTTGATTCAGCCGAGCAACTCACTCATGGCTATGATTTGTTCGGCCACTTGAATCAGCTTCTGCTGCCGGCTCATCGCCTGGCGCCGCATCAGCGTGTACGCCTCTTCCTCATTGCAGTCCTTCATCTTCATCAACAAGCCCTTGGCCAGCTCGATACGCTTGCGCTCCGCCAGTTGCTGATCGCGCGCCTGCAACTGCGCACGCAACGCCTGATCACTCTCAAATCTTGCCATTGCCACATCGAGAATCGGCTGCAACCGCTGGGCGTGAATGCCTTCGACGATGTAGGCACTGACCCCGGATTTGATCGCCTGACGCATCACTCCCGGATCATGCTCGTCGGTAAACATCACGATCGGCCGTGGCTGGTCGCGGCTGACCAGCACCACTTGTTCCATGACATCGCGGCTCGGTGACTCGGTATCGATCAGGATCACGTCCGGGCGCACCGTTTCGACGCGCGCGGGCAGGTCGATGGTCAGGCCGGATTCGTCGATGACCTCAAAACCCGCTTCGGTCAGCGCCGCTTTCAGACGCCCGACTTTTTTCGCGGTGTCGTTGATCAGCAGAATGCGCAACATGTTCGCGTCTCCTGTCAGCGGCGGGCGAGAAGGGCTGAGTCGTCGCTCATGGCGTGCAGTTTGAAGCTGCGCGCATAAGCGGCCGGGTCGCTGCCGTCCCAGATTTTGCCGTCGAGCAACTGGCTGCTGCGCATGTCGGTGCCCCACGCGGCAACACCGACTGCGGTGGCAGCGTCGCGATACAGATCGAGCTGCTGAACCTGACGGGCGACGGCCAGGTAATCCGGATCCTCGCGCAGCAAACCCCAACGCCGGAACTGGGTCATGAACCACATACCGTCGGACAAGTACGGCAAATTCACCTCGCCATGGCCGTGGAAACGCAGCGCGTGCGGATCCTGCCAGCGGTTGCCGAGGCCATCGGCGTAATCACCGAGAAAACGCGGTTCGATGCACGCCACTGGCGCGTCGAGATATTCCGGCGCGCAGAGTAATTGCGCGGTGCTGCGGCGGTTTTCCGGGCTCTCTTCAATGAAACGGCTGGCTTCAAGGATTGCCATCACCAACGCGCGCGCGGTGTTCGGATACTGCTCGACGAATTCGCGGGTGCAGCCGAGGACTTTTTCCGGGTGATCGGGCCAGATGGTCTGGCTGGTGGCGAGGGTGAAGCCGAGATCCTGCTGTACCGCGCTGGCGGCCCACGGTTCGCCGACGCAAAAACCGTCGATGCGCCCGGCCTGCAAGTGCGCGACCATTTGCGGTGGCGGCACCACCACGCTGTCGACATCCTGCAGCGGATGAATGCCCTGACTCGCCAGCCAGTAATAAAGCCACATCGCGTGGGTGCCGGTGGGGAAGGTCTGGGCGAAGGTGAGTTTTGCGCGGCTTTGGTGCACGTGGCGATCCAGCGCGTCAGGACTGGTCACGCCGAGGTTCTGCAAGCCGTGTGAGAGGTTGAGGCTCTGGCCGTTTTGATTGAGGCCCATCAGCACGGCCATGTCGGTCGGCGCGACACCGCCGATGCCCAGGTGCACCGCGTAAATCAGCCCGTACAAACTGTGCGCGGCATCGAGTTCGCCGCTGACCAGTTTGTCGCGCAATCCTGCCCAGGAGGTCTGGCGCTTGAGGTTCAGGGTCAATCCGTAAGGCTGAGCAAAGCCTTGCGTGGCCGCGACCACCACCGAGGCGCAATCGCTCAGGGCCATGAAGCCGAGGTTGATTGCACTCTTTTCCGGGGCATCGCTGCCGTTGACCCAGGCCAGCGGCCCTACCGAAGGTTCATTCATCCAACGCTACCTCGAAAAAAAACGCCGCCGCGGACTTTGCGCAGGCAAAACCCGGGACGACGCCATTGTCCTTGCCCGCACGCCGCCATTGGCCTGCAAGCTGATAACGATGCCGGTGCAAGGCATATGCCACTCGCCGCGATTTGCGCGTGCGCCTCGCGCGGTGGGGCGATGCCCGGCTATAATCGCCGCCTCTTTTCGCCGCCCGAGTCAAAGCCGCCCATGTACACCCTGGCCCGTCAGATGTTGTTCAAACTTTCCCCGGAAACCTCCCACGATCTGTCGCTGGATCTGATCGGCGCGGGCGGACGTTTGGGCCTCAACGGCTTGCTGTGCAAGGCGCCGGCAAAAGTCCCGGTGACCGTCATGGGCCTGGAATTCCCCAACCCGGTGGGTTTGGCGGCCGGTCTGGACAAGAACGGCGCAGCCATCGATGGCTTCGCGCAACTGGGTTTCGGTTTTGTCGAAATCGGCACCGTGACCCCGCGTCCACAGCCGGGCAACCCGAAACCTCGGATTTTCCGTCTGCCGGAAGCCGAGGCGATCATCAATCGCATGGGGTTCAACAACCTCGGTGTCGATAACCTGCTGGCGCGCGTGGCGGCGGCGAAATACAAAGGCGTGCTGGGCATCAACATCGGCAAGAATTTCGACACGCCGGTTGAGCGTGCGGTCGACGACTACCTGATCTGCCTGGACAAGGTTTACGCCCACGCCAGCTACGTGACCGTCAACGTCAGCTCGCCGAACACCCCGGGCCTGCGCAGCTTGCAGTTCGGTGATTCGCTCAAGCAGTTGCTCGCCGATCTGGCCACGCGCCGTGCCGAACTGGCGTTGCGTCATGGCAAGCATGTGCCGCTGGCGATCAAGATCGCGCCGGACATGACCGACGAAGAAACCGCGCAGGTGGCGCAGGCGCTGATCGACACGGGGATGGATGCGGTGATCGCGACCAACACTACCCTGAGCCGTGTCGGCGTTGAAGGCATGGAACATGGCGACGAGGCGGGCGGTTTGTCTGGCGCTCCGGTGCGTGAGAAGAGCACCAATACGGTGAAAGTGCTGGCGGGCGAGTTGGCTGGGCGGTTGCCGATTATTGCTGCTGGCGGGATTACCGAAGGCAAGCATGCGGCGGAGAAGATTCTCGCGGGTGCGAGCCTGGTGCAGATTTACTCGGGCTTCATCTATAAGGGCCCGGCGCTGATCCGTGAATCCGTAGACGCAATCGCCGCCCTGCGCAAATAACCCGACCCGACCCGGTCAATGTAGGAGCTGCCGAAGGCTGCGATCTTTTGATCTTGATTCTAAAAACAAGATCAAAAGATCGCAGCCTTCGGCAGCTCCTACAGGGGTAGTTGCCCGCCAATCAAAAGGTGGGTGACAGTCGAGTTTTCGGGCATAAAAAAGGGCTCCTCGAAGGAGCCCCTGGGCCGTAGCCCGCCGTCCGGGAAGGACGTGCATGGTAAGTCGTTACAAATTCAGATTGTCGTGTCGGAGTAAGTGCCCTGTGTCAGCCGACGGCGTGAAGTTCGTTGAGTCTATGGATTCCCGCAGTGCCGGTCATACCGTCCCAGTTGTCGCCGCGTCCTTCTCGCCAGCCGTTAATCCAGGCTTGACGTACCGACGGTAGAGTAAATGGGCAAAGCTCACGGGATTTGCCACCAACGCCATATTGATATCCGCGCAAAAATGCTCTTTCCAACGGATCACGCTTAAGTCTTCTCATAGGGTGTTGCCCTCACTTGTTGACTGTTTGTGTCGCGTCGACCTCAATCGAGGTCTGGCAGAAAAAACTCTGCCGTGGTGCGGCTCGCTGCCGGCGTGGCGAGCCAAGGTGTTGACGCCGTTGCGACGTCAACCTGTGGTCAGTTCTAACCAATGAGTCACAGCGATGGAATGACCGTTTTGTCATAAGGACGTAACGAAAAGGGTGCTATAGCGATAAGTAACCGCGTATTTATTGAACGTTTATTGAGCAAACCCCGGTATGATCGGCCCCGCGCTGGATAATGGGCTTAATTCTTTAGTGAGAATGACCCACGTTTGCGCTGGGGTACTATTCGACGAAGGGTCGCTTTAAGACTTTTTGTTACTCCAACTTTTTTATCTGTCCTTGCATCTAAGCTCTTTTAACCCGAGCAGCGGGGATGGAACGGCACACCTTCGTGCCACGCGGGCGTTCTTTTAGAAAAGCGCCTGATTGAAAACCGGATCGGCAATGCGTTGCCGATTCACTAGCCAAAGGCTTTGGAAATACCATGTCCGACAGTTTCGAACTCTTCCTCACTTGCCCTAAAGGCCTTGAAGGCCTGCTCATCGAGGAAGCCGTCGGGCTTGGCCTTGAAGAAGCACGCGAGCACACCTCCGCCGTGCGTGGCATGGCGACCATGGAAACCGCTTATCGCCTGTGCCTCTGGTCGCGTCTGGCTAACCGCGTGTTGCTGGTGCTCAAACGCTTCCCGATGAAGGACGCCGAAGACCTGTACCACGGCGTCCTCGACGTCGAGTGGCAGGATCACATGCTCAGCGACGGCACTCTGGCCGTTGAATTCAGCGGTCACGGCTCAGGCATCGACAACACCCACTTCGGCGCGCTGAAGGTCAAAGATGCCATCGTCGACAAACTGCGCACGCCGCAGGGCGACCGTCCGTCGATCGACAAGCTCAATCCGGATCTGCGCATTCACCTGCGCCTGGATCGCGGCGAAGCGATTCTCTCCCTCGACCTCTCCGGCCACAGCCTGCACCAGCGCGGCTATCGCTTGCAGCAGGGCGCCGCGCCGCTGAAGGAAAACCTCGCGGCGGCGATCCTGATCCGTTCCGGCTGGCCACGCATTGCGGCCGAAGGCGGCGCGCTGGCTGACCCGATGTGCGGTGTCGGTACGTTCCTCGTCGAAGCAGGGATGATCGCCGCCGATATGGCGCCGAACCTGCGTCGTGAGCAGTGGGGTTTCACTGCCTGGCTCGGTCACGTGCCGGCGCTGTGGAAAAAACTGCATGAAGAAGCCGCTGAACGCGCCGCTGCCGGTCTGGCCAAGCCACCGCTGTGGATTCGCGGTTACGAAGCCGATCCACGTTTGATTCAACCGGGCCGCAACAACGTTGAGCGTGCCGGTCTGAGCGAGTGGATCAAGATCTACCAAGGCGAAGTCGCGACCTTCGAGCCGCGTCCGGATCAGAACCAGAAAGGTCTGGTCATCTGCAACCCGCCGTACGGCGAGCGTCTCGGTGACGAAGCCAGCCTGTTGTACCTCTACCAGAACCTCGGCGAGCGTCTGCGTCAGGCTTGCCTGAACTGGGAAGCAGCGGTGTTCACCGGCGCGCCGGATCTCGGCAAGCGCATGGGCATCCGCAGCCACAAACAGTATTCGTTCTGGAACGGCGCGCTGCCGTGCAAGCTGCTGTTGATCAAAGTCGTGCCGGATCAGTTCGTCACTGGCGAGCGTCGTACGCCGGAACAGCGTCAGGCCGAGCGCGAGCAAGCGGCTTACGATCAAACCCCGGATGAGCCGCAAGAGCGCAAGTTCAACAAGAACGGCAACCCGATCAAACCGACGCCAGCCCCGGCACCGGTGATCGAGCAGCCGCGCTTGAGCGAAGGCGGGCAGATGTTTGCCAACCGTCTGCAAAAAAATCTCAAGGCGATGAGCAAGTGGGTCAAGCGCGAAGGCATCGATTGCTACCGCGTCTACGATGCCGACATGCCTGAGTACGCGATGGCGATCGATCTGTATCACGACTGGGTGCACGTGCAGGAATACGCCGCGCCGAAGTCGATCGATCCGGAAAAAGCCTCGGCGCGCATGTTCGACGCACTGGCAGCGATTCCGCAGGCGCTGAACGTCGACAAGAGCCGCGTGGTGGTCAAACGCCGTGAGCGCCAGAGCGGCACCAAGCAGTACGAGCGTCAGAGCGCGCAGGGCAAGTTCAATGAAGTCACCGAGGGTGGCGTGAAGTTGCTGGTCAACCTCACCGACTACCTCGACACCGGCCTGTTCCTCGATCACCGCCCAATCCGCATGCGCATTCAGAAAGAGGCCGAGGGCAAGCGTTTCCTCAATCTGTATTGCTACACCGCGACCGCCAGCGTGCACGCAGCCAAGGGCGGCGCGCGCAGCACCACCAGCGTCGACCTGTCGAAAACCTACCTCGACTGGGCGCGCCGCAACCTGTCGCTGAACGGTTTCTCGGACAAGAACCGTCTGGAGCAGGGCGACGTGATGGTCTGGCTGGAAAGCTGCCGTGAAGAGTACGACCTGATCTTCATCGATCCGCCGACCTTCTCCAACTCCAAGCGCATGGAAGGCATCTTCGACGTGCAGCGTGATCAGGTGCAGTTGATCGACCTGGCCATGGCGCGTCTGGCGCCGGGCGGCGTGTTGTACTTCTCCAACAACTTCCGCAAGTTCCAGTTGGAAGAGAACCTGACCGAGCGTTACGCGGTCGAGGAAATCAGCGCACAGACCATTGATCCGGATTTCGCCCGCAACACCAAGATCCACCGCGCCTGGAAAATAACGGCTCGTTGACGCTTCGCCAGACTGGATCCACAGAGCCTTGATTTTTAAAGGCTCTTGGATCCAGTCAGCGCTAGCCAAATTAATGGCTAATAGCTATAACTCAACCCATGGCCAAGGGGTTTTTCCCGGAACATTGGCGTAGTGAGTTGTCCTTATGTCGTTGCACCCCGTGCGCCCGAAGATACTGGGTTTTATCAGCGAAGAAGTCTCGGCCTGGCTGGTCGCGCTGCTGGTATTGCTCGCCGGCGGGATTCTCACGGGGCTGCTCGCCTGGGCCACACTCAATGAATTTCACCAGCAATTGCGTCAGCGATTTCAGCTGCTGACCAATGAACGTTACAGCCGCATCGAAGAACGCTTCGAGGATCAAGAGCAACGCCTCGACGGTCTGCGTCGTTTCTTCTCCAATTCTGAATCGGTGTCCCGCGCCGAATTCGACGGTTACACCCAACCTCTGTTACTGCGTACTCAAGCCTATTCGTTCGCCCTCAAGGTCAGTGGCGCCGAGCGCGCGGCGTTTGAGCAGCGCGTGCGGGATGACGGCTTGGGCGATTTCACCATTCGCGAACTGAATGTCCATGGCGAATTGCAACTGGCTGCGTCCCGCGATGAATACGTGCCGGTGCTGTACAGCCAGACCCAGAGCAGACTCGGCTCGCCTTTGGGTTACGACTTGCTCGCGCAACCGATGCGCCGTGACACGCTGATGCGTGCCGATCAGTTGAACAATCTGGCGGTGTCGCAACCGTTGCACCTGGTCAGCACCGAACCGTCCTACGCACGCGGTGTGTTGTTAGTGGCTCCCGTCGTCCACGAGGGTGAGCAGCAGTCGTTCGGTTATGTCGCGGCGGTGATCAGCATGCGCCAGCTGCTCGCCGACGGTTTGCCGGACGCGTTTCATGACTATCTGTCGGTGCGCATTCTCGATCTGTCGACCAATGATCAGCACGAAGTGTTGTTCGAATCGACCAATGAGCCGGCGCCGAGTGACTTGTCTGCGACTCGCCTGTTGCGAATGGCCGATCACGACTATCAAGTCGATATCCTGCCGAGTGAAGCGTTTATGCAGGCCAACCATTCGTCGGTTGGCAGCATTGTGATTCTCGGTGGGCTGTTGAGTGTTTTACTCAGTGCGCTGCTGTATGTGCTGGTCAGTCAGCGTCAGCGCGCGGTGCGCATGGTCGAGCAACGCACCGAGGAGCTGCACGCCAGCGAACAGGAATTGCGCGGCACCCATGGTCAGTTGCGCGGGGTGCTTAACGCGGCGACACAAGTGGCAATCATCGCCACCGACCTGCGCGGGGTGATCAGCACCTTTAATCCCGGCGCCGAGCAAATGCTCGGTTACAGCAGCGCTGACGTTATCGGCCACATGACCCTGGAAAACCTGCATCTGCCGCGAGAACTCGCCACACGTTCGGCGGAGTTGAGCGCGCGTTACGGCAAAAGCATTCCGACTTGCCACGCGATGCTGGTTGAGGGCGGCGAAGTCGGTGGTCATGAAGCGCGCGAGTGGACGTTGGTGCGCAGCGATGGCAGTCATCTGCCAGTGAACATGCTCGCCACCCCGGTGCTCGACGAGCAGGGGCTTTGGGTCGGGCATCTGGCTATCTGCATCGACATCACCGAGCGCAAGCGTGTGCACGAGGCGCTGGCGGCACGGGATGTGTTGCTGAAGAAGCTCAGCGCCCACGTCCCCGGCGGCATTTACCAGTTCAAGATGGAATTCGACGGGCGCTTCAGCGTGATTTACGCCAGTGACGGCATTCGTGAAATCTACGAACTGGAGCCGGATATTCTGCTACTGAATGCCGAGGCGATCTTCACCCGCATTCATCCGCAGGACACCACGCGGGTGCGCGCTTCGATCCGTGAGTCGGCGGACAACCTCAGCCCGTGGCGCGAGGAATACCGCGTGCAACTGCCCGAGCGCGGCCTGCGTTGGGTGCGCGGCGAGGCAACGCCGGAAGAGCTGCCGGGCGGTGGAGTGTTGTGGCATGGCTATATTTCCGACATTTCCGACCTCAAACGCGTCGAGGAAGAACTGCGTGCGCTGTCGGTGACGGACTCGCTGACCGGCATTCATAACCGTCGTTATTTCCAGGAACGCCTGACCACTGAAATGGCTCGGGTCGAGCGTGGCGGCGGCGAGTTGTCGGTGATCATGCTCGACATCGACCACTTCAAACGCATCAACGACCAGTACGGGCATGCCGTGGGCGATCGGGTTTTGCAGGCGGTGTGCGAGCGCATTGGCCACCGGTTACGGCGCACCGATGTGTTCTGCCGTTTGGGCGGCGAGGAATTCATGGTGCTGTGCCCGGACATCGACGGCGAACATGCGCACATGCTGGCGGTTGAGCTGTGGCAGGGCTTGCGGGGCGCGCCGGTGGATGTGGTCGGCGTAGTCACAGCGAGTTTCGGCATCGCCAGTTGGCGCACGGGAGAGGGCGCGGATGCGCTGCTGCTACGTGCGGATTCCGGGGTGTACGCGGCAAAACAGGGCGGCCGCGATCGCGTCGAGCAGATGAGCTAACGCCAAAGCCTTGCTCCTACAGAAGATCAAAAGATCGCAGCCTTCGGCAGCTCCTACATGTTCACCTGTAGGAGCTGCCGAAGGCTGCGATCTTTTACTTTTTTGCTTTTTTGCTTTTAGAGCACTGATGCAGTCTGCGGTAGCTTCGGCTGGCGATACAGATCCAGCAGCACCTGATCCAGTACCGACGAGGCGCCAAACGGGGCTTTGTCGTTGAGGATCGCCACCACCGCCCAGGTATTGCCATTGACGTCGCGGCTGAAGCCGGCAATCGCCCGCACGGTGTTCAAGGTGCCGGTCTTGACGTGCGCTTCGCCGCGCATTGCGGTGGTTTTCAGGCGTTTACGCATGGTGCCGTCGGTGCCAGCGATCGGCAGCGAGCTGATGTATTCAGCGGCATACGGGCTGTGCCACGCGGCTTGCAGCATGTTCGCCATTTCACGGGCGCTGACGCGTTCAGCGCGGGACAGACCGGAGCCGTTCTCCATCACCAGGTGCGGCGCGGTGATGCCTTTCTTCGCCAGCCACTGACGGACGACGCGTTGCCCAGCCTTGGCATCATCGCCGTCGGCGTCGTTGCGGAATTTCTGGCCGAGGCTCAGGAACAGCTGCTGGGCCATGGTGTTGTTACTGTATTTGTTGATGTCGCGAATGATCTCGGCCAGATCCGGCGAGTAAGCGCGAGCCAGCAGTTTGGCGTTGCTTGGCGTGGTCGCGAGGCGATCGCGGCCCTGAATGCTGCCGCCCAGTTCTTTCCAGATCGCGCGCACGGCGCCGGCGGTGTAAGTCGCGTGGTCGAGCAGCGACAGATAAGTCTGCGAGCTGCAGCCTTCGCCCAACTGGCCGCCAACGGTCACGGTCACGCTGCCATCGGCTTGCGGCACCGGGTTGTAGCGCACGCCGCCGGTGCATTGCTTCGACGGCAGGGCTTTGACGGTGTTTTCGATGTGGATGCTGGCAATCGGCGGCTCGACCGAGATCAGTACGCGGCCACCGTCATTGCGCGCGACAAAGCGCAGGGCTTTGAGGTTGACCAGCAGCGAATCCGGCTTGACCAGGAACGGTTTGTTCTCGTCATTGCCGTCATCGTTGAATTCCGGCAGTTGCGGCTGGATAAAGAAGTTGCGGTCGAGCACCAGATCACCGGTGATCTGCGTCACGCCGTTGGCGCGCAGGTCGCGCATCAGCAGCCAGAGTTTTTCCATGTTCAGCTTCGGATCGCCGCCACCCTTGAGGTAGAGGTTGCCGTTGAGAATGCCGCCGCTCAGTGTGCCGTCGGTGTAGAACTCGGTTTTCCACTGATGATTGGGGCCGAGCATTTCCAGCGCCGCGTAGGTGGTCACCAGTTTCATGGTCGAGGCCGGATTGACCGACACGTCGGCGTTGAACACGGTCGCCGTGCCCGGGCCGTCGAGCGGCACCATCACCAGCGACAGGGCGCTAGGCTGCAATTTGCTTGCCTTGAGGGCTTTTTCGACGTTCGGGGTGAGGGAAGTATTGATGGTGGCAGCGGAAACAGGCAGGGCCAGAGGCAGAAGAAGGCCGGCGAGAAACAGTGGACGCAACGATTTGATCATATGAAATAAAACCCTACAGCCGAGGGGAAAAAGACGAGGACATGGATGAAAAGGTCCTCAGTGGTCACGAAAGTGTCGGCATTATGCCCCAAGGTGTAACCGATTGTGGCTTCCTCGGGGTGGCGATTCGTTGATTTTTTTACAGGCGGTCGGCCTCTGTGTCCAGAGAGGCGGGCAAACGATTGCTGAAACTGGTAAAGTGCCCGCCGTATTTACTTAAGAGGATTGTTCCAATGGCGACTAACCGTTCCCAGCGTCTGCGCAAAAAACTGTGCGTTGATGAATTTCAAGAGCTGGGTTTCGAACTGAACCTGGACTTCAAAGAAGACTTGTCCGAAGAAGCCATTGACGCTTTCCTCGAAGCATTCATCAAAGAAGCCATGGAAGCCAACGGTCTGGGTTATGTTGGCGGCGACGACTTCGGTCTGGTTTGCCTGCAGAAGCGTGGCTCGGTCAACGAAGAGCAGCGCGCTGCCGTTGAAGCCTGGCTGAAAACCCGCTCCGAGCTGACCAAGTATGAAGTCAGCCCGTTGCTGGACGTTTGGTATCCGGAAAAGCCGATCAACGCGGCTAAGTGATACTGACAAAAACGGCGACCTGAGGGTCGCCGTTTTTTTTGGTCGATCAAAAGATCGCAGCCTCGTTTCACTCGACAGCTCCTACAGGGGAGCGCGATCTCCTGTAGGAGCTGCCGAAGGCTGCGATCTTTGCTTTTAAGCTTTGCGCCAGTTCAAAATCAGCAGCGTCAAAACCCCCGCAACAATCCCCCAAAACGCCGACCCGATAGAAAACAGCGTCAACCCCGACGCCGTGACCATAAAGGTAATCAGCGCCGCTTCCCGCTCCTTCACCTCGGTCATGGCAATGCTCAAGCCATTGATGATCGAGCCGAACAGCGCCAGCGCGGCAATCGACAACACCAATTCTTTCGGCAACGCTGCAAACAAGGCCGCCAATGTCGCGCCGAACACCCCGGCAATCCCGTAGAAAATCCCGCACCACACCGCTGCCGTGTAGCGCTTGTTGCGATCTTCATGGGCGTGCGGCCCGGTGCAAATCGCCGCGCTGATCGCCGCGAGGTTGATGCCGTGGGAGCCAAACGGTGCCAGCAACAGCGAGGCGATGCCGGTGGTGGTGATCAGTGGCGAGGCGGGGACGGTGTAGCCATCGGCGCGTAAAACGGCGATGCCGGGCATGTTCTGCGAGGTCATCGCCACGACGAACAGCGGGATGCCGATGCTGATGGTCGCCGCCAGCGAGAAATGCGGCGTCGTCCACACGGGCGTCGCCACTTCCAGATGAAAACCGCTGAAATCCAGCAGCCCCATGAAGCCCGACAGTGCGGTGCCGATCAGCAGCGCAGCGAGCACGGCATAACGCGGCGACAGGCGCTTGACCACTAAATAGGTGAAAAACATCCCCAGCACCAAACCCGTGCGGTGCTGCGCAGCGACGAAGATTTCGCTGCCGATCTTGAACAGAATCCCCGCCAACAACGCCGCCGCCAGGGATGCCGGGATCTTTTTTACCAGCCGTTCGAAGCTGCCGGTCAGGCCACAAATGGTCACCAGCACGGCGCAAGTGATGTAGGCGCCGATGGCTTCGCCATAACTGACGCCGCCCAGGCTGGTGATCAGCAACGCCGCGCCGGGTGTCGACCAGGCGATGGTGATTGGCGTGCGATAGCGCAGCGACAGGCCGATCGAACACACCGCCATGCCGATCGAAATCGCCCAGATCCACGAAGAAATCTGCCCGCTGGTCAGGCCCGCCGCTTGCCCGGCCTGGAACATCAGCACCAGGGAGCTGGTGTAGCCGGTCATCATCGCGATGAAACCGGCGACGATCGCTGATGGTGACGTGTCGGCCAGAGGGCGCAGTTGCGTGTGCGTGGCGTCGTTCATGACGGCGGTGTTCCTTCTACAGATAGTATTCCCCTGTAGGAGCTGCCGAAGGCTGCGATCTTTTGATCTTTCTTCTAGAAAATCAAAATCAAAAGATCGCAGCCTTCGGCAGCTCCTACATTGAGATAGAGACGGGCGGCGGATTTCGGGATCAAGCCTAAACTCAATCGTAACGGATCGTTGCAATACAGCCGAACTCACAAACAGCCGTACAGTCGTGTTGCCACCATCCATTGTGTACAATCGCGGTGTTTTTTACGCGATACTTGCCAGCGACCTACTGTGCCGTATTACAGTCACGGTCTATTCGCCGCAGTTCTCCCGACTCGAGTGCCCATGAACGAACAGTTGCAACCCCTCAAGAAACAACCGCGAGCAGGCAAAGCCGGCCGCAGCGGAACCCAGGACGATATTGTCTACGCGCATATCTTCGAGGCCATCCTCGAACAGCGTCTGGCGCCCGGCACCAAGTTGAGCGAAGAAGCGCTGGGGGAAATCTTTGGGGTCAGCCGCACCATCATTCGCCGTGCGCTGTCGCGTCTGGCCCATGAAGGCGTCGTGCTGTTGCGGCCGAATCGTGGCGCCGTCGTCGCCAGCCCGAGCGTTGAAGAAGCGCGGCAGGTGTTCCTCGCCCGTCGCTTGGTCGAGCGCGCGATCACTGAACTGGCGGTGCAACACGCCACCGCCGAGCAGATCGCCGAGCTGCGGCAGATGGTCAACGATGAGCGCGACAGCTTCTCGCGCGGTGATCGCGGCGCCGGTATTCGTCTGTCGGGCGAATTCCACCTGAAACTGGCGGAAGCGGCGATGAACGCGCCGTTGATCAGCTTCCAGCGCAGCCTGGTGTCGCAGACGTCGCTGATCATTGCCCAGTATGAAAGCGGCAACCGTTCGCACTGTTCCTACGACGAACACACCCAGTTGATCGACGCGATTGAAAAGCGCGACGGCGATCTGGCGGTGCGTTTGATGATGCATCACATGGATCACATCGACAGCAAGCTCAACCTCGACGAAGAAAGCGCGTCGGATGATTTGCATGCGGTGTTCTCGCATTTGTTGCAGACCAAGAAGCCAGGGCGCCCTGCAGCAAAGATCTAAAGATCGCAGCCTTCGGCAGCTCGTACAGGAGCGTGCGATCCAATGTAGGAGCTGCCGTGTTGCGATCTTTTGATCGTCCTGACAGGCAATAAAAATCCCCCGGGGTGAACACCACCGGGGGATTTTTTTATGCCTGATCGTTCCCACGCTCCGCGTGGGAATGCCTCTAGGGACGCTCCGCGTCCAGTGACGCGGAGCGTCACGGGGCTGCATTCCCACGCAGAGCGTGGGAACGATCATGGAGTAGGGTGGATTAGCGCTGATGCACCAGCGCACCCGCCGCATACGTCTGCTGCACCGTACGATCATCACCCAGCGTCATCAACACAAACAACGACTCGGCAATGTTGTTGGCCTGCTTCAAGCGATAGCTCAGCAGCGGCGTCGCGTTGTAGTCCAGCACCAGGAAGTCAGCGTCGGAACCCGGTTGCAGGTTGCCGATCTTGTCTTCCAGACGCAGCGCCCGTGCGCCACCCAGCGTCGCCAGATACAGCGACTTGAACGGGCTCAACCGCGCGCCTTGCAGTTGCATCACTTTGTACGCTTCGTTCAGCGTTTGCAGCAGCGAAAAACTGGTGCCGCCGCCGACGTCAGTGCCCAGACCGACGTTGAGTTTGTGCTTCTCGGCCATCGGCAGATTGAACAGGCCGCTACCCAAGAAGAAGTTCGACGTCGGGCAGAACGAGATCGCCGAGCCGGTTTCCGCCAGACGCGCGCATTCGTCGTCGCACAAGTGCACGCCGTGAGCGAACACCGAGCGCTCGCCGAGCAATTTGTAATGGTCGTAAACGTCGAGGTAGCCCTTGCGCTCCGGGAACAGCTCCTTGACCCACTCGATTTCCTTGAGGTTTTCGCTGATGTGGGTCTGCATGTACAGATCCGGGTATTCAGTCAGCAGTTGCCCGGCGAGGGTCAGTTGCTCCGGGGTGCTGGTCGGTGCGAAACGCGGGGTCACCGCGTAGTGCAAGCGACCCTTGCCGTGCCAGCGCTCGATCAGCGCTTTGCTTTCGACGTAGCTGGATTCGGCGGTATCGGTCAGATAATCCGGCGCGTTGCGGTCCATCATCACCTTGCCGGCGATCATGCGCAGATCGAGCTGCTCTGCCTTTTCAAAGAACGAATTCACCGACTGCGGATGCACGCTGCCGAACACCAGCGCGGTGGTGGTGCCGTTGCGCAGCAGTTCCTTGATGAAAATGTCGGCGACGTCATCAGCATGGGCCTTGTCGCCGAACTGGCTTTCGCACGGGAAGGTGTAGGTGTTCAGCCAGTCGAGCAGTTGTTCGCCGTAGGCGCCGACCATGCCGGTTTGCGGCAAGTGAATGTGCGTGTCGATGAAGCCCGGGGTGATCAGGGCGTCCTGATATTGGGTGATTTCGATGTCCGCCGGCAGGGTCGGCAGCAAATCACTGGCGTGGCCAAGGGCGCTGATCTTGCCGCCATCGACCACCAGCAGGCCATCCTCGAAATACTCGTAGGAGGCTTCGATCCCGACTTCGGCGGGGTCGGCAATGCTGTGCAGGATGGCGGCGCGGTAGGCTTTGCGAGTCAGAGGCATGAGGGTTCTCTAATCAGTTTGAGGCTTTGAGTTTGGCGGCCTGACTGCGCCGCGAAACCGGCAGCAGTTTGGCAATCGGTTCGGCGCTGGCAGTCTGCTGGCCGAAGTTGGCGTTATAGGTGGCGATGATTTCGCCGGCGATGGAGATGGCGATTTCCACAGGCAGTTTGCCTTTGACTTCGCCGATGCCCATCGGGCAGCGCATGCGTTGCACGACGCCACTGTCGAAACCGCGATCACGCAGACGGTGTTCGAACTTCGCGCGTTTGGTCTTCGAACCAATCAGGCCGAAGTAGGCGAAGTCGTTGCGTTTGAGAATCGCGGCAGTGAGTTCAAGGTCGAGCTGATGATTGTGGGTCATGACGATGCAATAACTGCCGGCGGGCAGGTCATCGATTTCATCCACGGGTTCTTCGGACACGATTTTACGCACGCCGTGGGGGATGTGTTCGGGGAATTCGGCATCGCGCGAATCGATCCAGCGCACCCGGCAGGGCAGGCTGGCGAGCAGTGGCACCAAAGCGCGGCCAACGTGGCCGGCACCGAACACGGCGATTTGCGCCTGTACCTGGCCCATCGGTTCGAACAGCAACACGGTGGCGCCGCCGCAGCACTGGCCAAGACTCGCGCCGAGGCTGAAGCGCTCCAGATGGGTGTCCTGCTTACCGCTGGCGAGCATGTCGCGGGCGATCTGCATGGCTTTGTATTCCAGATGCCCGCCACCGATGGTGTCGAAACTCTGGTTAGCGCTGATGACCATTTTCGAACCGGCGTTGCGTGGCGTCGAGCCGAGTTCTTCGATGATCGTCACCAGCACACAGGGTTCGCCCTGGTTCTGCAGGTCGGCGAGGGCGTCGATCCAGTTGTACATACACACCTCTCAGATCGTTCCCACGCTCTGCGTGGGAATGCATCACTGGACGCTCCGCGTCCGCTGTTCAGGATGCGACGCAGAGCGTCGCGGGCTGCATTCCCACGCAGAGCTTGGGAACGATCATCAAACAACCTCGGTTTCAGCTTCGACGGCTTTCACCGCCTTCAACTGCCGCATCTGCTCACAACCCCACAACACCCGCTCCGGCGTCGCCGGCGCATCAATCTGCGGCTGATGCTTGTAATCGCCGAGGCTCGCCACGGCATCCTTGATCGCACACCACGAAGCAATCCCGAGCATGAACGGTGGTTCACCGACAGCCTTGGAATGGAACACCGTGTCTTCCGGGTTCTTGCGGTTTTCCACCAGTTTCACCCGCAGATCCAGCGGCATGTCCGCCACGGCCGGAATCTTGTAGCTGGCCGGGCCGTTGGTCATCAGCTTGCCTTTGTTGTTCCAGACCAGCTCTTCCATGGTCAGCCAGCCCATGCCTTGAATGAAACCACCCTCGACCTGACCGATGTCGATGGACGGGTTCAGCGAGGCACCGACGTCGTGAAGAATGTCGGTACGCAGCATCTTGTACTCGCCGGTCAGGGTGTCGACGATCACTTCGCAGCACGCCGCGCCGAAGGCGAAGTAGTAGAACGGACGGCCGCGCGCCTGGCTGCGGTCGTAGTAGATTTTCGGGGTCTTGTAGAAGCCGGTGCTCGACAGCGAGACCTGATTGAAATACGCCTGCTGGATCAGCGCTTCAAAGGTCAGGATGTGGTCGCGAACCCGCACATGGCCGTTGTGGAATTCAACGTCTTCTTCAGTGACTTTGAAGTGACGCGCAGCGAATTCGACCAGACGTTTCTTGATGATTTCTGCCGCGTTCTGCGCCGCTTTACCGTTCAGGTCAGCGCCGCTGGACGCCGCAGTCGGCGAGGTGTTCGGCACTTTGTCGGTGTTGGTCGCGGTGATCTGCACGCGATCGATTTCCACCTGGAACACTTCAGCCACGACCTGCGCAACTTTGGTGTTCAGGCCCTGACCCATTTCGGTGCCGCCATGGTTCAGATGGATGCTGCCATCGGTGTAGATGTGGATCAGCGCGCCGGCCTGGTTCAAGAAACTCGCGGTGAAGGAAATACCGAATTTCACCGGGGTCAGCGCCAGGCCTTTTTTCAGGATCGGGCTGTTGGCGTTGTAGCGACGGATCGCTTCGCGACGCTCGTAGTACTGGCTGCTTTCTTCCAGTTCGGCGGTCATTTCCTCGAGCATGTTGTGCTCGACGGTCTGGTAGTAATGGGTGACGTTGCGCTCGGTCTTGCCGTAGTAGTTGGCCTTGCGCACCGACAGCGGATCGACGTTCAAGTGACGGGCAATCGCGTCCATCACTTCTTCGATCGCGACCATGCCTTGCGGGCCACCGAAACCACGGTAAGCGGTGTTCGACGCGGTGTTGGTTTTGCAGCGGTGACCGTTGATGGTCGCGTCGCCGAGGTAGTACGAGTTGTCCGAGTGGAACATCGCACGGTCAACGATCGAGGCGGACAAGTCCGGCGAGCAGCCGCAGTTGCCGGCCAGATCCATGTTGATCCCGTGCAGGCGCCCGGTGCTGTCGAAGCCAACGTCGTATTCGACGTAGAACGGGTGACGCTTGCCGGTCATCAGCATGTCTTCGACGCGTGGCAGGCGCATCTTGGTCGGCTGACCGGTGAGGTGCGCAACCACCGCGCACAGGCACGCCGGGCTGGCGGCCTGAGTTTCCTTGCCACCGAAACCACCGCCCATGCGGCGCATGTCGACGACGATTTTGTTCATCGACACGTCGAGCACTTCGGCGACCAGTTTTTGCACTTCGGTCGGGTTCTGCGTCGAGCAGTAAACGATCATGCCGCCGTCTTCGGTGGGCATTACCGAGGAGATTTGTGTCTCCAGGTAGAAGTGTTCCTGACCGCCGATGTGCAGCGTGCCTTGAATACGGTGTTCAGCGGTCGCCAGCGCAGAGGCCGAATCGCCGCGCTGGTGGGTGTGGCTGTCGAGCACGAAGTGGCGTTTGCGCAGGGCTTCGACCACGTCGAGCACAGGTTCGAGGTCTTCGTATTCGATGATCGCGGCCATCGCCGCTTTGCGCGCGGTTTCCAGATCTTTCGCCGCAACGGCGAGCACCGGTTGACCAACGAACTGCACGTCATCGATGGCCAGCAACGGATCGCCCGGCATCAACGGGCCGATGTCTTTCAGGCCCGGCACGTCTTCGTGGGTGATGGCGATGCGCACGCCTTCGAAGGCGTAGCACGGCGAAGTGTCGATGCTGATGATTTTCGCGTGGGCGCGGTCTGACATGCGTGCATACAAGTGCAACTGGTTGGGAAATTCCAGGCGGTCATCGATGTACTGCGCTTCACCGGACACGTGCTTGGCGGCGCTGTCGTGCTTGACGCTGCGGCCGACACCGGAGGTCAGATCCTTGGCGAACAATTCAGCCAGTTCAGCTTGGGTTTTTTCTACGCCGTGATGGTTAGACATAAGCGGTCACCCGAGTCTCGATGTGCGGTGTTTGCAGTTCGATGAAGTATTTACGCAGCAGGTTTTGCGCGCTGAGCAGGCGATATTCCTTGCTGGCGCGGAAGTCCGAGAGCGGCGTGAAATCTTCCGCCAGCGCGGCGCAGGCCCGTTCGACCACAGCGTTGTTGAACGGCGCACCGATCAGCGCAGCTTCACAGTGGGCTGCGCGTTTCGGGATCGCGGCCATGCCGCCGAACGCCATACGCGCATCGGTGATCACGCCGTTTTCCACGCGCAGGTTGAACGCGGCGCAGACGGCGGAGATGTCATCGTCCAGACGCTTGGAGACTTTGTAGGCGCGGAACAACTGCTCGGCCGTGGCGCGGGGCACGATGATCTTCTCGATGAACTCACTTTCCTGACGGGCCGTGACTTTGTAATCGATGAAGTAATCGTCGAGGTTCAGGGTGCGGCGGGTTTCACCTTTGCACAGCACAACCTGCGCGCCGAGGGCGATCAGCAGAGGTGGCGAGTCACCGATCGGCGAGGCGTTGCCGATGTTGCCGCCGAGGGTGCCCTGGTTGCGGATTTGCAGGGACGCGAAGCGGTGCAGCAGTTCACCAAAGTCCGGGTACTCGGCGTTCAACGCTTCGTAGCAGTCGGAGAGGGCAGTGGCGGCGCCGATTTCGATGCGGTCATCGAAGGTTTCGATGCGCTTCATTTCCGCGACGTTACCGACGTAGATCATCACCGGCAGGGTGCGGTGGAACTGGGTGACTTCCAGCGCCAGATCGGTACCGCCGGCGAGCAGGCGCGCTTGTGGGTAAGCATCGTAGAGGTCAGCCAGATCGGCGACAGTCAGCGGCACCAGGCAGCGCTTGTCGCCGCTGTTCAGTTCGCCGATATCGGTCGGAGCGATAGCTTTCAGACGAGCAATGGTGTCCGCTTCGCGGGCATCGAACTGATCCGGTTGCTTGCCGCAGCAGGATTGTTCGGCAGCCGCCAGAATCGGCCGGTAGCCAGTGCAGCGGCAGAGGTTGCCGGCCAGCGCTTCGTGGGCCTTGGCGTGATCCGGTGCATCGCTGTTCTTTTGCAGGGCGAACAGCGACATGACGAAGCCGGGAGTGCAGAAACCGCACTGCGAGCCGTGGCACTCGACCATGGCTTTCTGCACGCTGTGCAGTTCACCTTTGTGCTTGAGGTCTTCGACGCTGATCAATTGTTTGCCGTGCAGCGACGAGACAAAGGTCAGGCACGAGTTGAGGCTGCGATAGCGAATGTGTTCGCGGCCATCGTCATCCGTCTGCAACTCGCCGACCACTACGGTGCAGGCGCCGCAGTCACCGCTGGCGCAACCTTCTTTAGTGCCGGATTTACCCACGTGTTCACGCAGGTAATTGAGCACGGTCAGATTCGGGTCCAGGGCGTGCTCGCTACGGAGTTCCTGGTTAAGTAAAAACTGGATCACGGAAGGCCTCGCAGACTCATTATTGTTGTTAACCGACTTGAGCCGAATTTAGCAGGTCTGACTTTTCGGTCAATGGTTTTCTGACTTAAAGGTCAGGAAAATCCATTTCGTCGATCAACAACGTGTCTATTCAGTATTGACCTTCATTGGTCAGCCTGGTTTTTTGTTTGGTTTTCTGAAGAAAACTGCGGGAATCGTGCCAAAAACCGCTGAGTGGGCACTCCGCCATGAGCCCGCATTTGCGCTACACTGCGCCGCTTGTGCAGATCGATAGAGTTTGAAGGACAACCATGACGTTCAAGGCGCCGGACAGCCTCGCCGAGCAAATCGCTCACCACCTCGCCGAACGCATCATTCGTGGCGAAATGAAGCCGGGAGAGCGCATCCAGGAACAAAAGGTCACGCTGGCCCTCAATGTCAGTCGCGGCTCCGTTCGTGAAGCCTTGCTGATCCTTGAACGCCGCCACCTGATCGCGATCCTGCCGCGTCGTGGTGCGCACGTCACCGAAATGACGCCGCACAAGGTGCAGAGCCTGTGCACGCTGATGAGCGAGCTGTACATCCTGCTCGGCAACTCGGTGGCCAATGGCTGGCAAGTCCAGTCGGACATGGCGCCGTTCGTGCAGATCCAGCAGCGCCTGACCGCCAGCTACGAGCGTCAGGACATCCGCAGCTTTGTCGATGACAGCTTCAGCGTGATGCGCGCCGCCTATCCGTTTGCCAACAATCCTTACCTGCAAGAAACGGTCGAGAACCTGCAGCCGGCGATGAGCCGCGCCTACTTCCTCGCCCTCGAACAGCGCAAGGCGGAAATGAGCGAGTTCCTCGAACTGTTCGAACGCCTGTTGGCCGCCGTGCTTGCCCGTGATTTGCCGCAGATCCGCATCGTGCTCACGGCTTACGGCCAGCGCAGCTGCGATCTGGTGGTTGCTGCCTTGACGGGCGCTTAAGCGTGCGGCTCAAGTGCATCAAACTGGCGGGATTCAAATCCTTCGTCGACCCGACCACGGTGAACTTCCCCAGTAACATGGCGGCGGTCGTCGGGCCGAACGGTTGCGGCAAGTCGAACATCATCGACGCCGTTCGCTGGGTGATGGGCGAAAGTTCAGCGAAAAACCTGCGTGGCGAGTCGATGACCGATGTCATCTTCAACGGCTCGACCAGCCGCAAACCGGTGAGTCAGGCCAGTATCGAGCTGGTTTTCGACAACTCCGACGGCACCTTGCTCGGCGAATACGCGGCCTACGCGGAAATTTCCATTCGCCGCAAAGTCACCCGCGACAGCCAGACCACGTATTACCTCAACGGCACCAAATGCCGTCGTCGCGACATCACCGATATCTTCCTCGGCACCGGCCTCGGCCCGCGCAGCTACTCGATCATCGAGCAGGGGATGATCTCCAAGCTGATCGAATCCAAGCCCGAAGATCTGCGCAACTTCATCGAAGAAGCGGCGGGCATCTCGAAATATAAAGAGCGCCGTCGCGAGACCGAAAACCGCATCCGCCGCACCCACGAAAACCTCGCGCGTCTGACTGACCTGCGTGATGAGCTTGAGCGTCAACTCGAACGCCTGCACCGTCAGGCCGAAGCGGCGAAGAAGTACCAAGAATTCAAAGCCGAGGAGCGTCAGCTCAAGGCGCAACTGTCGGCCCTGCGCTGGCAGGATCTCAACGATCAGGTCGGTCAGCGCGAGTCGATCATCGGCACTCAGGAAATCAGTTTCGAAGCCTTGGTCGCTGAGCAGCGAAATGCTGACGCGGCCATCGAACGCTTGCGCGACGGTCACCATGATCTGTCCGAGCGCTTCAATCTGGTGCAAGGGCGCTTCTATTCGGTCGGCGGTGACATCGCCCGGGTCGAACAGAGCATCCAGCACGGCCAGCAACGTCTGCGGCAGTTGCAGGACGATCTGAAAGAAGCCGAGCGCGCCCGCCTCGAAACCGAATCGCATCTGGGCCACGACCGCACGTTGCTGCTGACCCTCGGTGAAGAGCTGGACATGCTTGTGCCCGAGCAGGAAGTCACCAGTGCGGCCGCCGAAGAAGCCGCCGCTGCGCTGGAAGATTCCGAAAGCGTCATGCACGGCTGGCAGGAGCAGTGGGACGCCTTCAACCTGACTGCCGCCGAACCGCGCCGTCAGGCCGAGGTGCAGCAGTCGCGCATCCAGCAGCTGGAAACCAGCATGGAGCGCCTCGCCGATCGGCAAAAGCGTCTCGGCGAAGAGCGCGCGTTGCTCTCGGCCGACCCGGAAGACGCGGCGATCATGGAGCTCAACGAGCAGCTCGCCGAGTCCGAAGCGACCCTCGAAGATTTGCAGACCAGCGAAGAAGCGCAGGTCGAAAAACTCGAACAACTGCGTCAGGAATTGCAGCAAGCGCTGACCGCGCAGCAGCAGGCTCAGGGCGATTTGCAGCGCCTCAATGGTCGTCTCGCGTCGCTCGAAGCGTTGCAGCAAGCCGCGCTCGATCCGGGCACCGGCACTGCCGAGTGGCTGAAGGAGCACAACCTCGCCGAGCGTCCGCGTCTGGCTGAAGGTTTGAAGGTCGAGGCCGGTTGGGAATTGGCGGTGGAAACCGTGCTCGGCGCCGATCTGCAAGCGGTACTGGTTGACGACTTCAGCAGCTTTGATTTGTCCGGTTTTACGCAGGGCGATTTGCGCCTGCTCAGCCCGGCCAGCGATGGCGAGCGGGTGGCGGGCAGCTTGCTGGATAAGGTCGACGCGCAGATTGATCTGTCGCCGTGGCTCGGTCAGGTCAAACCGGTCGACAGCCTTGAGCAGGCGTTGGCTTTGCGCGGGCAGTTGAGTGCTGGCGAGAGCTTGATCAGTCGCGACGGTTATTGGGTTGGTCGGCATTTCCTGCGCGTACGACGTGCCAGTGAAGCGGAGAGCGGCATGCTCGCCCGTGGCCAGGAAATCGAAGCGCTGCACCTCGAACGCGAAGAGAAAGAAACCACCGTCGAAGCCATGGAAACCCGTCTGCAAACCCTGCGTGCGCAACAGCGTCAGCAGGAAAACGGTCGCGAACATTTGCGTCGTTTGCTGCAAGACGAAGCGCGCCAGCAAGGCGAACTGAAAGCTCAGTTGTCCGCCGGCAAAGCCAAGGCTGAACAGTTGACCTTGCGTCGCACGCGTCTCGATGAAGAGTTGATCGAACTCGGCGAACAGCGTGAGCTTGAGCACGAACAAGTCGGCGAAGCGCGCATGCACTTGCAGGAAGCGCTGGATGCCATGGCGCTGGACACCGAACAGCGCGAGTTGTTGCTGGCCCAGCGTGACAGCCTGCGCGAACGCCTTGATCGTGTGCGTCAGGAAGCGCGGCAGCATAAGGATCACGCCCATCAATTGGCCGTGCGTCTCGGCTCGTTGCGCGCGCAGCATGACTCCACGCGTCAGGCGCTCGAGCGTCTGGAAATGCAGTCCGAGCGCCTGACTGAAAAACGCGAACAGTTGAGTCTGAATCTGGAGGAGGGCGAGGCGCCGCTGGAAGAGCTGCGCCTGAAACTCGAAGAGCTGCTCGACAAGCGCATGACCGTCGACGAAGAACTCAAGACCGCGCAGATTGCTCTGGAAGACGCTGACCGCGAATTGCGCGACGCGGAAAAACGCCGGACTCAGGCTGAACAACAATCGCAATTGATTCGCGGCCAACTCGAACAGCAGCGCATGGAATGGCAAGCCCTGACCGTGCGCCGCAAGGCCTTGCAGGATCAATTGCTCGAAGACGGCTACGATCTCAACGGCGTGCTCGCGACATTAACCGCGCAAGCCAGTGAACGCGAAGCCGAAGAAGAACTCGAACGCATCAATGCGCGGATTCAACGCCTGGGCGCGATCAACCTCGCGGCCATCGACGAATACACGCAGCAGTCTGAGCGTAAGCGCTATCTGGATGCGCAGGACGCTGATCTGGTCGAAGCACTGGAGACGCTGGAAAACGTTATCCGCAAGATCGACAAGGAAACCCGTAACCGCTTCAAAGATACCTTTGATCAGATCAATGGCGGTTTACAGGCGCTTTTCCCAAAAGTTTTCGGTGGCGGGCGCGCGTATTTGGAACTGACGGGCGAAGATCTACTCGATACAGGGGTAACGATCATGGCGCAGCCGCCAGGGAAGAAGAACAGCACCATCCATTTGCTCTCCGGCGGGGAAAAAGCCCTGACCGCATTGGCACTGGTTTTTGCGATCTTCAAGTTGAACCCGGCGCCGTTCTGCATGCTCGATGAGGTTGACGCGCCGCTGGATGACGCTAACGTTGGACGCTACGCACGCTTGGTCAAAGAGATGTCGCAGACCGTGCAGTTCATCTATATCACCCACAACAAGATCGCCATGGAAATGGCCGAGCAGTTGATGGGCGTAACGATGCATGAACCGGGTTGTTCGCGACTGGTGGCCGTGGATGTCGAGGAGGCAATGGCGATGGTGGACGCGTAAGTCCGCGTGTTGTCGGAAAGGTATTAGAGGGTTGTAGGACTTTTTTACCGACGTCGACTTGCTGGCCAATCGACATATTCGTGCAAGCCAATGAGACAGACGGTGTAAAGTTGCCTTTGGTCGTGCTAGTTTAATGTCAAATTTTCGTATACGTGGGCAAAACGCCTGTCAGAACATAGAGTTGGCGCCACGTTTTAAAGCGGTTTGCACAGTGTAAACCCCTTATTTTACAGCAAATTATATATAGGCACGGTATTACAATGAAATAGGACTGCGCGAGTGGCTGATCGTCATCGGCATCATAGTGATAGCCGGTAGTCGTGTCGATGGCTGGCGCCGTATGCGCGGCGGCAAGGGAAAACTGAAGTTCCGTCTTGACCGAAGTCTGTCCAACCTGCCGGACGAGGACACCAGCGCTGAGCTGTTGGGCCCGGCCCGCGTGCTGGACACGCACAAAGAACCGCAGCTGGACGAACACGATTTGCCGTCGGTGAGCATGCCGGCCCGCGAAGCACGCGAGCCTCGCGATTCCGGCAATAAACGTGGCAAGCGTGGCAGCAAAGGTTCGGCGCAGGGTGACTTGAACCTCGATCTGGATCTGGACGACAGCCCGAGCTTCAGCAGCCGCGACGATGATTTCGCCGACGACAGCAAGCCTGCACCGGCCGTGGTCGAAAAAGATCAGCCGCAAGCTGAAGAAGTTTTGGTGATCAGCGTGATCTGCCGTGACGCTGCCGGCTTCAAAGGCCCGGCGCTGTTGCAGAACATTCTGGAAAGCGGTCTGCGTTTTGGCGAGATGGATATTTTCCACCGTCACGAAAGCATGGCGGGTAACGGTGAAGTGCTGTTCTCGATGGCCAACGCGGTCAAACCGGGCATTTTTGATCTGGACGACATCGACCATTTCAGCACTCCGGCGGTGAGCTTCTTCCTCGGTCTGCCAGGCCCGCGTCATCCGAAGCAAGCCTTCGACGTGATGGTCGCCGCAGCCCGCAAGCTGTCGCAGGAACTCAACGGCGAGCTGAAAGATGACCAGCGCAGCGTGCTGACTGCACAGACGATCGAGCACTACCGTCAGCGCATCGTTGAATTCGAACGCCGCGCATTGACCCAGAAGCGCTAAGGCCAGATCAAAAGATCGCAGCCTTCGGCAGCTCCTACAGAGGATCGCGATCCTGTAGGAGCTGTCGAGTGCAACGAGGCTGCGATCTTTTAAGGATGAAACTGGAGCAGCCTCGGCTGCTCTTTTGCTTTATGAGAGAACACCCATGACCGCCGCCAAACACCGCATTCTCGAGCTGCGCGCTGAACTCGATCAGCACAACTACCGTTACCACGTCCTCGACGAGCCGAGCATTCCGGACGCCGAGTACGACCGGTTGTTCCACGAGCTCAAGGCGCTGGAAGCGGCCAATCCGGAACTGATCACCAGCGACTCGCCGACCCAGCGCGTCGGCAGCGTGGCGCTCACCGCGTTCACTCAGGTGCGGCACGAAGTGCCGATGCTCAGCCTCGGCAACGCCTTCGAAGAAAGCGACATGCGCGAGTTCGATCGTCGCGTCACCGAAGGTCTGGATATCCCTGCCGGCGATTTGTTCGGCGGCGGCGCGGCGGTGGAATACAGCTGCGAACCGAAACTCGATGGCCTGGCGGTCAGCCTGCTCTATCAGGACGGCGTGCTGGTGCGCGGCGCCACACGCGGCGACGGCACCACCGGCGAAGACATCAGCGTCAACGTGCGCACCGTGCGCAACATTCCGCTGAAGCTGCACGGCGAAGGCTGGCCGGCGACCCTCGAAGTGCGCGGTGAAGTGTTCATGTCCAAGGCCGGTTTCGAGCGCCTCAACGCCTCGCAACTGGAAGTCGGCGGCAAGACTTTCGCCAACCCGCGTAATGCCGCCGCCGGCAGCTTGCGTCAGCTCGATTCAAAGATCACTGCCAACCGTCCGCTGGAATTCTGCTGCTACGGCATCGGTCAGGTCTCCCACGATATTTCCGACACCCACATCGGCAACCTCAAGCAATTGCAGAAGTGGGGCATGCCGATCAGCCATGAGCTGAAACTGGCAAAAGGCATCGACGAATGCCTGGATTACTACCGCGACATCGGCGCACGCCGTAACGCGCTGACCTATGAAATCGACGGCGTGGTGTTCAAGGTCAACAGCATTGCCGATCAGCGCGAACTGGGCTTCCGCGCCCGCGAACCGCGCTGGGCGATCGCGCATAAATTCCCGGCGATGGAAGAACTCACCGAGCTGCTTGATGTGGAATTTCAGGTCGGTCGTACCGGTGCCGTTACGCCGGTCGCGCGTCTGAAACCGGTCAAAGTCGCTGGCGTCACCGTGGCCAACGCCACGTTGCACAACATGGACGAAGTCGCGCGACTCGGCCTGATGATCGGCGACACCGTGATCATCCGCCGTGCCGGTGATGTGATTCCGCAAGTGGTGCAAGTGGTGCTCGAGCGTCGTCCGGACAACGCCCGCCCAGTGGCGATTCCCGAGAGCTGCCCGGTGTGCGGCTCGCACGTTGAGCGCACGCAACTGATCAAGCGCAGCAAGGGCAAGGAAACCGTCAGCGAAGGCGCGGTGTATCGCTGCGTCGGGCGTCTGGCCTGTGGTGCGCAGTTAAAGCAGGCGATCATTCACTTCGTCTCGCGCCGGGCAATGGACATCGAAGGCCTTGGCGACAAGAGCGTCGAGCAGCTGGTCGATGAAGGTCTGGTCAGTTCGCCGGCCGATCTGTATGCGCTGAAGTTCGACGACATCGTCGATCTCGAAGGTTTTGCCGAGGTGTCCAGTAACAAGCTGCTGGCGGCCATCGAGGACAGCAAGAAGCCGAGCCTCGCGCGCTTCATCTATGCGCTGGGCATTCCTGATGTCGGCGAAGAGACGGCCAAGGTGCTGGCGCGCTCGCTGGGTTCGCTGGAGCGGGTGCAGCAGGCGTTGCCACAAGTGCTGACGTATCTGCCGGATGTCGGTCTGGAAGTGGCGCACGAGATTCACAGCTTCTTTGAAGATGCGCATAACCAGCAGGTGATTACCGAGTTGCTCGGCCATGGTTTGCAGATTCAGGATCAGGGTGAGTTGGGAGCGGAATTCGCGGCCAGTACCACGCTGGGTGGTTTCCTCGACAAGCTGCACATTCCTTCGGTCGGCCCGGGCGGGGCGCAGAAACTGGCGGACAAGTTTGGCTCACTGGAAGCGGTGATGAACGCTGACTGGCTGGACATGCGTCAGGCGTTGCCGGAGAAACAGGCCAATTCGGTGCGCGAGTTTTTTGCGGTCGCGGAGAATCGGCAACTGGCTGAGGCATCCGAAAAACAGCTGCGTGATTTCGGCATGCACTGGCAGAGCGAGAAGAAAGTCGTCGAAGGCTTGCCGTTGTCTGGCGAGACCTGGGTGCTGACGGGTAAGGTCGAGTTGATGAGCCGGGATGTGGCTAAAGATCACCTCGAAAGCCTGGGTGCGAAGGTTGCCGGTTCGGTCTCGGCGAAAACTCATTGCGTTGTTGCAGGCCCCGGTGCCGGATCGAAACTGACCAAAGCCAATGAGCTGGGCGTAAAAGTGATGGACGAAGAAACCTTTATCGCCTTCCTCAAAACCCATGGCCTTCAGGTCTGACACAAAACCCATGGCCTTCAGGTCTGATACAGAACTCATGGCCTTCAGGTCTGACACAAAATCCTGTGGCGAGGGGATTTATCCCCGTTCGGCGACGCAGTCGTCGCAAAACCATACGGCTCGGTACATCTGATTTACCGCGTCGTATGGATTTGGGGTCGCTTCGCAACCCATCGGGGATAAATCCCCTCGCCACAATGGTGCTATCACTTGGTTGCACTGTTGATCGTTCCCACGCTCCCGCGTGGGAACGATCATCGCGCCAGAATGATCTAGTCTCTGCAAGCCCCAGGGAGAGATCGCCATGCACCGTTTTTTCGAGCAACTCAGTTCTCGCATCATCGCGCCGTTCATGGGCGAATCTTCGCGCAACAGTAAAGTCTGGCCGTGCCGCTGCGGCCAGTCGTTGTTCTTTCGCAACAGCCAGTGCCTGGCCTGCAATGCTTTGCTCGGCTATCAGCCGGAAGAAAGCCGCATCACCTCCCTGTCGCCCGGTGTGGAGAACGGCACCTGGACGCTGGATGCTGATCCCGACGCAGGCCTGTTTCGCCGCTGCGCCAACCTCGACACGCCCGCCGCGTGCAACTGGCTGCTGCCGGCCAACGTCGACGATGCCTTGTGCGTCGCTTGCAGCCTCAATCGCACCATCCCCGACCTGTCCGATCCGGAAAATCCCGAGCGCTGGCGCAAGGTTGAAATCGCCAAGCGCCGCCTCGTCGCGCAACTGATCAATCTTGGCTTGCAGGTCATCCCGAAAACCGTGGATGAAGACAGCGGTCTCGCTTTCAATTTCATCGGCGTCGACCTCGAAGGCAACGCGCCGATGACCGGCCACGCGAACGGCCTGATCACCCTCGACATCAAAGAAGCCGACGACGCCCACCGCGAGCGGGTGAGGGCGCAGATGCACGAACCGTATCGCACGCTGCTCGGGCATTTTCGGCATGAGGTCGGGCACTACTATTGGGATCGGCTGATCGCCAACGGCCCGTGGCTCGATTCATTCCGTAACCTGTTCGGCGACGAGCGCGCCAGTTACGCCGAGGCGCTCGATCGTCATTACCAACAAGGCGCGCCACTCGACTGGCCGCAGCACTACGTCAGCGCGTATGCGACCATGCACCCGTGGGAAGACTGGGCGGAAACCTGGGCGCATTACCTGCACATGATGGACGCGGTGGACACGGCGCTGGGTTTTGGCATGAGCGCGCGGGAAATGGATTTCGATTACCAGCCGTTTCCGAGCAGCACGCTGTACGACCCGCAACATCCCGGTGGCGAGGCGTTCCTGGCGTTTGTTAATGCATGGATCGAGTTGGCCGGCATGCTCAATGAATTGTCACGCAGCATGGGCCAGCCGGATTTTTACCCGTTCGTGCTGCCGGCGGCTGCGATTGCCAAGCTGCACTTTATTCATCTGGTGATCCAGCAGGCGGGCGGCAAAGCGGACGAGGTACTGGCCCTGTAGGAGCTGCCGCAGGCTGCGATCTTTATGTCCTTGACCTTGTTCATATTTTTAATCTGAAACCAACGGTTGTAACTTCGTCTCAGATAGGTACAATGGCGCGGCTCGCCGACAGGCAAGCGTCGTTATGGTGACCCCATCGGTCCCCCCGCAACGATTACCCGTGAACCTGGTCAGAGCCGGAAGGCAGCAGCCACAGCGGGAACATTGTGTGCCGGGGTGTGGCTGGTGGGGTCGCCACCTTAACGAACAATCGAACGCTTCAACCAGAACTGCATGGGTTTCACCCACTGCGGTTTTTTTTGTGCCTGCGATTTGCCAAAACGAAATAAATCCCCTGCTGACAATGATTCTGTAGGAGCAAGGCTTGCCCGCGAAGGCGGTGTGTCAGGTTTACATTTTTTCACTGACACACCGCCTTCGCGGGCAAGCCTTGCTCCTACACAGTTATGGGGTGTTGTCGGACTGGCCGGTATACAACCGGATAATCTCATCAATCTCCCCCGACATTTTCATCCGCAACAACGTGCGCAAGATCCGTTGCACCGGCACCTTCGGGTCGTTCCTTACATAACAACCGACCTTCTGCTCCTGCAACACCGCCACCGCTTGCAATTGCTGCTCCGGCATCAGGCGCTGATTGAACCAGTCCAGCGTCCACTGATTGCTCACCGCATAGCGATAACGCCCGGCCAGCAACTTCTCCAACACCTGCTCCTGATTGCGCGCATCTTCACGTTGCAGGCGATCGGTGTCGAACAACGGCTGCAGGGTAGGGTAGATGTAGCCAAGCACGGTGCCGATGGATTGGCGGGGCAGGGTGGCAGGGTTAATGCTGACGGGCTGATCCTTGCGACTGACCAACAGATCACGTTGAAACAACAGCGGCAGACTCCAGATGTAATCCCCCGACTGATTCGGCAGCCACGACTGTGCGGCATAGCAGCGAACATCAATCTCGCCGTGCTCCATGGCGCTCTGCACCCGGGCGCGCGGCAGCACGTGAAACTCGGCCGGCGCGCCGACCTGGGTGGCGAGGCTGAGCATGATGTCGTAGAGGATGCCCTGGGTCGGGCGGCCGCGTTCGTATTGCACCATTGGCATCGCCCAACTGTCGGGCATGGCAAAGCGCAGCGGTGGCTCTGCTGCCGTCACGTTCAGGCTGAATCCCAGCAGTGCCCCCACGGCCCAACGCATAAACGCTCCGGTAATTCCCTGTCCTGAGCCGATAAAAGCCTCTGCTGATGGAGCTTAGCCACATTAGACGAGGACATCGGATGCAATTTTGCCCTTGCTCCGCTAGCATTAGCCGCTTCTGCTTCCTTCGCTGCGACGGTTTTCGATGAGTTATCAGGTTCTTGCACGTAAATGGCGTCCGCGCTCGTTCCGCGAAATGGTCGGCCAGACCCATGTGCTCAAAGCTCTGATCAATGCCTTGGACAGCCAGCGGCTGCACCACGCGTACCTGTTTACCGGTACGCGCGGGGTGGGTAAAACCACGATTGCGCGGATCATTGCCAAATGCCTGAACTGTGAGACAGGTATCACTTCCAGCCCGTGCGGCGAGTGCTCGGTGTGCCGTGAAATCGACGAAGGCCGCTTTGTCGACCTGATCGAGATCGATGCCGCGAGCCGCACCAAGGTCGAAGACACCCGCGAGCTACTCGACAACGTGCAGTACGCGCCGAGCCGTGGGCGCTTCAAGGTCTACCTGATCGACGAAGTGCACATGCTTTCCAGCCATTCCTTCAATGCGCTGCTGAAAACCCTCGAAGAGCCGCCGCCCTACGTCAAGTTCATCCTGGCGACCACCGACCCGCAGAAACTTCCGGCAACGATTTTGTCGCGCTGCCTGCAGTTCTCGCTGAAGAACATGACGCCGGAGCGCGTGGTCGAGCATTTGACCCACGTGCTGACCGCCGAAAGCGTGCCGTTCGAAGACGATGCGCTGTGGCTGCTCGGTCGCGCTGCTGACGGTTCGATGCGTGACGCCATGAGCCTGACCGATCAGGCCATTGCTTTCGGTGAAGGCAAGGTGCTCGCCACCGACGTGCGGGCGATGCTCGGCACGCTGGATCACGGTCAGGTCTTTGACGTTCTGCATTCGTTGATTGAAGGCGATGCCAAGGCATTGCTTGAAGCGGTGCGCCACCTGGCCGAGCAGGGCCCGGACTGGAACGGCGTGCTCTCGGAAATTCTCAACGTGCTGCACCGCGTCGCTATCGCTCAAGCGCTGCCGGAAGGCGTCGACAATGGGCATGGCGATCGCGATCGCGTGTTGGCGCTGGCGCAAGCCTTGCCGGCCGAAGACGTGCAGTTCTATTACCAGATGGGCCTGATCGGCCGCCGCGATTTGCCGCTGGCGCCGGATCCGCGCGGCGGTTTCGAAATGGTGCTGCTGCGAATGCTGGCCTTCCGGCCGGCTGATACGGCGGACGCCCCGAGGCAACCGCTAAAGCCAGTGGGGATCAGCCAGGCCACAGTTGATTCCGCAAATTCAGTGGCTGCCGCGCCTAAACCTGCGCCGGTGGTTGCTGCGGCTGTTGCCCCGACGCCGGCTCCTGTAGCTGCACCTGCGCCGGCTCCAGAGCCTGCGCCGGTTGCTCCAGTTGCTCCAGTTGCCGAGCCAGAGCCAACGCCCGTCGTCGCCGAAGCCGTTGTCGATCTGCCGTGGAACGATCCGGTAGAAGCCGAGGCCGAGCCAGAACCCGAGCCAGCTCAGCAGCCTGCCGTCGAGCCCATGCTGGAAACCGCCGCCGAGCAACCCGAGTTGCCGCCGATGCCGTTGCCGACCCCGGACAGCGTCGTTCCTGACGCACCAGAGTGGGCCGCCGCGCCAATTCCAGAGCCCTCAGTCGCTGACGTCGATGCCGCTACCCCGGGCACCGACATGGACGACGAGCCGCCGCTGGACGAGGATTACATCGAGCCGGACATGGACTCGGCGTACAGCTACCTCGACGAACTGGCCAGCGAACACGCCGCCGACCCAGAGCCGGAACCCGAACCTGAGCCCGCAGCGGCGCCAGCCACCGGTCTGGCCTTGCAATGGCTGGAGCTGTTCCCGAAACTGCCGATCTCCGGCATGACCGGCAGCATCGCCGCCAACTGTACGTTGATCGCGGTTGATGGCGATCATTGGCTGATGCACCTCGATCCGGCGCACAGTGCGCTGTTCAACGCCACGCAGCAGCGACGTCTGAACGATGCGTTGAACCAGTTCCACGGTCGTACGCTGACGCTGACCATCGAGCTGATCAAACCCGAGCAGGAGACCCCGGCTCAGGCCGCCTCCCGTCGCCGGGCCAACCGTCAGCGCGAAGCGGAGGAGTCGATTCATGGCGATCCGTTCATCCAGCAGATGGTTCAGCAGTTTGGCGCGGTGGTGCGACACGATACTATTGAACCTGTCGACGCCTTGGTCGCCCAAGGCTAATAACTGAAGGTGCCCGGCCTCCATGGCCGGGCGCTGTTTTGATCCAAGTACTTTTGAGGTGATTCCCATGATGAAAGGTGGCATGGCCGGCCTGATGAAGCAGGCGCAGCAGATGCAGGAAAAAATGGCCAAGATGCAGGAAGAACTGGCCAACGCCGAAGTCACCGGTAAGGCCGGCGGCGATATGGTCACCGTGGTCATGACCGGTCGTCACGACCTCAAGCGCGTCAGCATCGACCCGACCCTGCTGCCGGGTCTGGACGAAGACGACCGTGAAGTGATCGAAGACCTGGTTGCGGCCGCCGTCAACGACGCCGTGCGCAAGATCGAAGCCAGCAGCCAGGAAAAAATGGGCGGCATGACCGCCGGCATGAACCTGCCTGCGGGTATGAAACTGCCATTCTGATTCGCCAACCGGCGGCAGATGAGCTACACAAAATGCCAGGCATTGCGCCTGGCATTTTTGTTTCTGGCGGGTGGAGAGCTGTGTTGGTCATGCGGACGCCTTCGCGAGCAAGCCCGCTCCCACAGGTGATTGCATTCCATCTGGAGAAATGCGGTCGAATGTGGGAGCGGGCTTGCTCGCGAAGAAGTCGACTCGGTCCACCTGAAGAAACATCGAACACCCCACCGCCTCAACGGTCTGCTCCCTATACCCGCTGAATTCATCATTCACAGGAGACGCTGACATGTCCGACCCTCTTACCCTCAATCAACGCTTCGTCCTCGCCTCGCGTCCGGTTGGCGCGCCGACCGCGGAAAACTTCCGCCTTGAACGCGAAGCGCTGCCCGATCTGCAGGACGGCCAGATACTGCTGAAAACCCTCTACCTGTCCCTCGACCCCTACATGCGCGGTCGCATGAGTGACGCACCGTCCTACGCCGCCCCTGTCGAAATCGGCGAGGTGATGACCGGCGGCGCTGTCAGTCGCGTCGAAGACTCGCGTCATCCCAAGTTTCATAAGGGTGATCTGGTGGTCGGTGCCACTGGCTGGCAAAGCCACAGCATCAGCGATGGCCGCAACATCATCCCGATCCCGTCCGGGTTGCCGAGCCCGTCGATGGCCCTCGGTGTGTTGGGCATGCCCGGTATGACCGCGTACATGGGCCTGATGGACATCGGTCAGCCGAAAGAAGGCGAGACGCTGGTTGTCGCCGCCGCGTCCGGTGCTGTCGGTTCGGTGGTCGGCCAGGTGGCCAAGATCAAAGGCCTGCGCGCGGTCGGTGTCGCCGGTGGTGCCGAGAAGTGCAAATACGTGGTCGAGGAATTGGGCTTCGACGCCTGCATCGATCACAAGGCTGACGACTTCGCCGAGCAACTGGCCAAGGCGTGCCCGAATGGCATCGACATCTATTACGAAAACGTCGGCGGTCACGTATTCGACGCGGTCGTGCCGTTGCTCAACCCCAAAGCGCGCATCCCGCTGTGCGGCCTGATCGCCGGTTACAACGCCTCTGAAGCCCCGAAAGGCCCGGATCGTCTGCCGATGCTGCAGCGTACGTTGCTGACCAAACGCGTACGCATTCAGGGCTTCATCGTGTTTGATGACTACGGCGATCGTCAGCCGGAATTCATCAGCGCGATGGTGCCGTGGGTGCGCGATGGCAAGGTCAAATTCCGCGAAGACGTGGTCGATGGCCTGGAGCAGGCGCCGGAAGCGTTTATCGGTCTGCTGGAGGGTCGCAACTTCGGCAAACTGGTGGTGCGGGTCGCCCAGGACTGAGTATTTGACGCTGGCCAGAGGCGCGGGTATAAACCGCGTCTCGTTGTTTTGTCGGACTTTTTACCCATGAGCTTCAGCCCTTTGATTCGCCAACTGATCGACGCCCTGCGCACCTTGCCCGGCGTGGGTCAGAAAACCGCCCAGCGCATGGCGTTGCAGATGCTCGAGCGTGATCGCAGCGGCGGTCTGCGTCTGGCTCAGGCCTTGAGCCAAGCCATGGAAGGGGTCGGGCACTGCCGCCAGTGCCGCACGCTGACCGAAGACGATCTGTGCCCGCAATGCGCCGACACCCGCCGCGACGACACGTTGCTGTGCGTGGTCGAAGGGCCGATGGATGTCTACGCCGTCGAGCAAACTGGCTTCCGTGGCCGCTACTTTGTGCTCAAGGGACATTTGTCGCCGCTGGACGGGCTCGGGCCTGAGGCGATCGGTATTCCGCAACTGATGGCGCGGATTGCAGAGGCGGGGACGTTTGCTGAAGTGATTCTTGCGACCAATCCTACGGTTGAGGGTGAAGCCACAGCGCATTACATCGCGCAGTTGTTGCAGCACAAAGGCCTGATCGCTTCGCGGATTGCTCACGGTGTGCCGTTGGGTGGTGAGTTGGAACTGGTGGATGGCGGCACGCTGGCGCATTCGTTTGCCGGGCGGAAACCGATTTCCCTCTGATAAAAATCAAAAGATCGCAGCCTTCGGCAGCTCCTACAGGGAACCGCATTCCAGTGTGGGAGCTGCCGCAGGCTGCGATCTTTTGCTCTTCTGTATCTTGTAAACCAAGCAAGCGCTCGGTTAAGTTCGGCGAACCCTTCCGTGGAGCTCGCCCATGCCTGCCTTTCAGGAATACTTTGATCCCAGCCATCAATTAGTCCGCGACAGCGTCAGACGTTTCGTCGAGCGCGAGATCCTGCCGGACATTGACAAGTGGGAAGAAGCCGAAAGCTTCCCCCGTGAGCTGTACCTGAAGGCTGGTGCCGCCGGCATCCTCGGCATCGGCTATCCGGAAGCGCTCGGTGGCAGCCATGAAGGCGATCTGTTCGCCAAGGTCGCCGCCGGTGAGGAATTGATGCGCTGCGGCTCTGGCGGCCTGGTAGCGGGGCTCGGCTCGCTGGATATCGGTCTGCCGCCCATCGTCAAATGGGCTCGCCCTGAAGTGCGAGATCGCGTCGTGCCACAAGTGCTCAGCGGCGAAAAGATCAGCGCCTTGGCAGTTACCGAGCCCGGTGGCGGCTCTGACGTCGCCAACCTGCAAACCCGCGCCGTGCGTGACGGCGACGTCTATCGGGTCAGCGGCAGCAAAACCTTCATCACCAGTGGCGTGCGCGCGGATTTCTACACCGTCGCGGTACGCACCGGCGCGCCGGGCTTCGGCGGCATCAGTCTGTTATTGATCGAGAAGGGCACGCCCGGTTTCACCGTGGGCCGTCAGTTGAAGAAAATGGGCTGGTGGGCGTCGGACACAGCTGAATTGTTCTTCGACGATTGCCGTGTGCCTGTAGGAAATCTGATCGGCGCCGAGAGCATGGGCTTCGCCTGCATCATGGGCAACTTTCAGAGCGAGCGCCTTGCCTTGGCGCTGATGGCCAACATGACCGCGCAACTGGCGCTGGAAGAAAGCCTGAAGTGGGCGCGCGAGCGGGAAGCGTTTGGCAAACCGATTGGCAAGTTTCAGGTGATCAAGCATCGACTGGCCGAGATGGCTACGGCACTGGAAGTGTCGCGCGAATTCACTTACCGGCAAGCGGCGAAAATGGTGGCGGGGCAGAGTGTGATCAAGGAGATTTCCATGGCGAAGAACTTTGCCACGGACACCTCGGATCGGATTACCACGGAGGCGGTGCAGATTCTTGGTGGGCTTGGGTATATGCGCGAGAGTCTGGTGGAGCGGCTGTATCGGGATAACCGCATCTTGTCGATTGGCGGCGGGACGCGGGAAGTGATGAACGAGATTATCAGCAAGCAGATGGGGCTGTAGGTTTGATGGTGTGGCTACTGGCCTCTTCGCGAGCAAGCCCGCTCCCACAGGGGATTTGTGAACGACACAGATCCAATGTGGGAGCGGGCTTGCTCGCGAAGGCAGCTTAAAGGGCGCTACCTATTTATCGGTCAACGCAAACTGCGTCAGGCAGAAAGTCGGGATGCCCATGTCCTGCAGACGCTGCGAACCTTGCAGCTCCGGCAGGTCAATAATCGCCGCTGCCTCATGCACCCGCGCGCCCATGCGACGAATCAGGTTGGCCGCCGCAATCAGCGTGCCGCCGGTGGCGATCAAATCATCAAACATCACCACCGAATCGCCTTCGCACAGGCTATCCGCGTGCACTTCCAGAAACGCTTCGCCGTATTCGGTCGCGTAACCTTCAGCGAGCACGTCCGCCGGCAGTTTGCCTTGCTTGCGGAACAGCACCAGTGGCTTGTTCAACTGATAGGCCAGTACCGAACCGATCAGAAAACCGCGCGCATCCATCGCGCCGATGTGGGTGAAATCGGCTTCCACGTAGCGGTGGGCGAAGCTGTCCATCACCAGGCGCAGGGCCGTGGGCGATTGGAACAGCGGGGTGATGTCGCGAAAGATCACGCCCGGTTTCGGGAAGTCGATCACGGGGCGGATCAGGGATTTGATGTCGAAGGAGTCGAAGACCATCGTCGAGGTGTCCTGGCAGGGCTGCAAACGGCGCAGTATACCCGCGGCTGAAACGCTTCGCTCAACCGCGGATCGAGATCAGCCTTCTAACGAACCACCGGCCAGCGCGCAGAGCTGGATCGGGTCGAGGATGTGAATCTCCTTGCCCTCGGCGGCGATCAGCTGGTTTTGCTGGAAGCGGGTGAACACGCGGGACACGGTTTCCACCGCCAGACCCAAGTAGTTGCCGATTTCGTTACGCGACATTGCAAGGCGGAATTGATTGGCCGAGAAGCCGCGAGCGCGGAAGCGTGCGGACAGGTTGACCAGGAAGGTGGCGATGCGCTCGTCGGCGGTTTTCTTCGACAGCAGCAACATCATTTGCTGGTCGTCGCGGATTTCGCGGCTCATCACGCGCATCAACTGACGGCGCAGCTGCGGCAATTGCAGGGCCAGTTCGTCGAGGCGTTCAAAGGGAATTTCGCAGACCGAGGTGGTTTCCAGCGCCTGAGCGGACACCGGGTGTTTCTCGGTGTCCATGCCGGACAGGCCGACCAGTTCGCTTGGCAAGTGGAAGCCGGTCAGTTGTTCTTCGCCGGAATCGCTCAGGCTGAAGGTCTTCAGGGCGCCGGAGCGTACTGCAAAAACGGAATCGAACGTGTCGCCCTGGCGGAACAGGAACTCACCCTTTTTCAACGGGCGGCCACGTTTAACGATCTCGTCCAGCGCATCCATGTCTTCCAGATTCAGAGAAAGTGGCAGGCAGAGAGGGGCCAGGCTGCAATCCTTGCAATGAGCCTGGTTATGAGCGCGCAGTTTAACTGGCTCGGACATTTCTTTAATCCTTGTGGGAAAACACACATAAGACGTAAGGGTAACCCACAAGAGGACGTTCAGGCCAGTGTGTGGCGCGTCTGTCCTGCCGGCAAAGTCTCGCTGTCCGGACTGATTTATTTTGGTGGGCGCTCAAATCACCCGGGAAAAACGCTGGCGGTTTTGCTGCTCCAGGTAAGCGTCAAACACCATGCACACCGAACGCACCAGCAAGCGTCCCGCCGGCATAATCGTGATGCAATCACGTTCCAGAGTGATCAAGCCATCGTTGGCCATGCCTTGCAGTTGTGGCCATAGCGCGCCGAAGTAACCCTGAAAATCGATGTTGAACTGCTGCTCGATCTCGGCGAAATCCAGACTGAAGTTGCAGATGAGTTGCTGAATCACCGCGCGTCGTAGCCGATCATCGGCGTTGCACACCAAGCCACGGCTGGTCGCCAGTTGCGCGGCGGCGAGACTGTTCTGGTATTCGTTCAGATCGCTGCTGTTCTGGCAGTACAGGTCGCCAATCTGGCTGATCGCCGAAACTCCCAGACCAATCAAATCGCAATGGCCGTGGGTGGTGTAGCCCTGGAAGTTGCGTTGCAGGGTTTCCTCTTCCTGAGCAATCGCCAGTTCGTCATCGGGCAGGGCGAAGTGATCCATGCCGATGTAGCGGTAACCGGCGGCGATCAATTGTTCGGTAGTGCGCTGAAACATCTCCAGTTTCTGCGCCGGGCTCGGCAGTTCGCTGGTGTTGATCCGCCGCTGCGGCATAAAGCGTTCCGGCAGGTGCGCGTAGTTGAACACCGAGAGCCGATCCGGTTGCAGGCTGATGACTTCCTCGACGGTACGGGCGAAGTTGTCCGGGGTCTGTTTGGGCAGGCCGTAAATCAGGTCGATGTTGATCGAGCGAAATTGCAGGGTTCGCGCCGCGTCGATCACCGCGCGGGTTTCTTCCAGACTTTGCAGGCGATTGACCGCGCGTTGTACGGCCGGATCGAGGTCTTGCAGGCCGATGCTGACGCGATTGAAACCGAGTTCCCGCAGCAGGCCCATGGTCGACCAGTCGGCTTCGCGCGGATCGATTTCGATGCCGTAATCGCCGGAATCGTCATCCAGCAGATTGAAATGCTTGCGCAGGTGCGCCATCAACTGACGCAGTTCATCGTGGCTGAGAAAGGTCGGGGTGCCGCCGCCGAAGTGCAGTTGCTCGACTTTTTGTGCGGGGTCGAGGTGGCAGGCGATCAACTGGATTTCCTGCTCCAGACGTTGCAGGTACGGCAGGGCGCGGCCGCGATCCTTGGTGATGACCTTGTTGCAGGCGCAGTAGTAGCAAATGTTCGCGCAGAACGGCACATGCACATACAGCGACAACGGGCGCAGGGCTTTGCGGCTGTCGCGCAGAGCGTGAAACAGATCGAACGAGCCGACCTGACTGTGAAATTGCACGGCCGTCGGATACGAGGTGTAGCGCGGTCCCGCGAGATCGTAACGGCGAATCAGATCAGAGTCCCAACGAATGGCGTCGAGCATGCGGGCATTCCCCCGAATAGGCTGGCAGTGTGGGGGGAGTCTATCGGGGTGCGGCGATGAGGCACTTGATTTGCATCAACCGCAGGAGATCAAAAGATCGCAGCCTTCGGCAGCTCCTACTTTGGAATGTGTAACTCTGTAGGAGCTGCCGAAGGCTGCGATCTTTTGATCTTAATGCCCCATGAGCCAATGTTGATGCGGGCCGGGCAGGGTCCAGATGCCGAACAGGATGACCAGCAGCCCACCCGCCATGCGCACGCTGCGCTTGCGCAACAGCGCAGTAACGCGTTCTGCCGCAAGCCCCGTCGCAAGCAAAACCGGCCAAGTCCCCAAGCCAAACGCGAGCATCAACAACGCACTGTCCAGCGCATTGCCCTGACTCGCCGACCACAGCAACGTGCTGTAAACCAGCCCACACGGCAGCCAGCCCCACAACGCGCCGAGCAACAACGCACGCGGCACACTCGACACGGGCAACAAACGGTTAGCCACTGGCTGAATGTGCCGCCACAACCCGCGTCCGAGGCTTTCGATCCGCGTCAGCCCGCTCCACCAACCGGCCAGGTACAACCCCATGGCGATCAACAACAAACCGGCCAGTACGCGCATGAACATTGCCGCAGGACTGTTGGCAACCGCCCAGCCCGCCAGCCCGATCAACAATCCCGCCGTGGCATAACTGAGAATCCGCCCGAGGTTATACGCCAGCAGCAGACGAAAACGCCGGCTGCGTTGCTCTTTGGGAATCGCCAGGGTCAGCGCGCCCATCAAGCCGCCGCACATGCCCAGGCAATGGCCACCACCAAGCAAGCCGAGGATCAGCGCCGAGACCAGCAGTGGCGCCAGTTCAAGCATGGGGTGGGGCCTTGTCGTCCGGTTTGGTCGCGTTGACTTCGTCGACGGCGGCGGTGTGTTGCGGATCCTGATCGTCGAACAGGATGCTGTGGGCCGGGCCGTCGAGGTCGTCGTACTGACCGCTGTCCACCGCCCAGAAGAAAATGTAAACGGCGATGGCCACGATCAGCAGTGCGGCGGGGATCATCACGTAGAGAGCTGGCATCTGTACTCCATGCCCGCGCGGCTCAGGCCGGCAGCGGGCGGGTTTCCGAACGAGTGCTGGCGTGCGGCGAACCCGGCAGGCGAGTCAGGCGCAAAGCGTTGAGCACCACGGTCAACGAACTGATCGACATGCCGACCGCGGCCCACACCGGCGTGATCCAGCCGAGGGCGGCGAACGGCAACATGAGGCCATTGTACAGCGCCGCCCACAGCAGGTTCTCGATGATTACCCGGCGCGTGCGCCGCGCCAATGTGAAGGCCTGAACCAGCGCGTCGAGGCGGTTGGACAGCAGCACCGCATCGGCGCTGGTTTTCGCCAGATCGGTGGCCGAGCCCATGGCCACGCTGATGTCAGCCGCTGCCAGTACCGGCACATCATTGACGCCGTCGCCAAGCATCAGCACCTTGCGACCTTCCTTGTGCAACTGTTGCAAGACTTGCAGTTTGTCGTCAGGACGCAAACCACCACGGGCCTCGTCGATGCCCAATTCGGCGGCGACGCTGGCGACCATCGGCGAGCTGTCCCCCGATAGCAATAATGTGCGCCAGCCGCGCGCCTTGCACGCCGCGAGCAGGGCGGGGGCGTCATCGCGCAAGCGGTCATCGAGGACGAACCACGCCAACGGCCCCTGAGCGTCGCCCAGCAGCAGCCATTGGCCTGCTTCGTCCGGCATCCTCGGTGCTGCCGCGCCGCTGAGGGCGCAGACAAATTGCGCCTGACCGATGCGCAAGCGTTGTTCGCCGACCAAGCCTTCGAGGCCGAGCCCCGGTGTGCTGTGAACTTCCTCTGCCGCCAGCGGTGCGCGACCGAAAGCTCGGGCAATCGGGTGTTCTGAACGGTTTTCCAGCGCGGCGGCGAGGCTCAGGCATTGCTCGCTGTCCATTGCGCCGAGCGGGCGGATCGAACGCAATACCAAGCGGCCCTCGGTGAGGGTGCCGGTCTTGTCGAAAATCACTGTGTCGATCTGATTCAGGCCTTCCAGCACATGGCCGCGCGTCAACAGCAAACCGAGTTTGTGCAGGGTGCCGGTGGCGGCGGTGAGGGCGGTCGGCGTCGCCAGCGACAGCGCGCACGGGCAGGTCGCGACGAGCATGGCGAGGACGATCCAGAACGCGCGCGAGGAATCCAGCTCCCACCAGAGCAGGCCGATGACGGCAGCGGCGATCAGCGACAGCAACAGGAACCATTGCGCCGCGCGGTCGGCGATTTCGGCCAGTCGCGGTTTTTCTGCCTGAGCGCGATCAAGCAGGCGGACGATGGCGGACAGGCGCGTGTCTTGCCCCAGCGCCTGCACTTCAACCGTCAGCGCCCCTTCGACATTAAGGGTGCCGGCGGTGACCGCATCGCCCAGCGTGCGCGGTTGCGGCAGGTATTCGCCGGTGAGCAGCGATTCGTCGATGCTTGATTGGCCATCAATGATCTTGCCGTCGGCCGGGAGGATCGATCCGGCTTGCACCAGAATCTTGTCGCCCGTGCGCAGCTCGCTGAGCAAAATGCGCTCGCTCTGGCCGCTACCGTCCAGACGCAGGCACGACGCGGGCAACAGATTGACCAGTTGGGCCGTGGCAGCGGCGGTACGCTCGCGGGCGCGGCGTTCCAGATAACGCCCGGCGAGCAGGAACAACGCAAACATACCGACCGCATCGAAGTACAACTCACCGACGCCGGTGATTGCCGTCCAGATCCCGGCGATGTAGGCGCTGCCGATGGCCAGCGACACCGAGACGTCCATGGTCAGGTGCCGGGTGCGCAAATCACGCATTGCGCCTTTGAAGAACGGCGCGCAGCTGTAGAAGACGATCGGCGTGGTGAGGAACAGCGCGACCCAGCGCAGGATCGTGTGCAGCTCAGGACTGAGGTCGATATTGAATTCCGGCCAGGTCGCCATAGTCGCCATCATTGCCTGAAACCACAGCAATCCAGCGACGCCGAGCTGGCGCAGGGCGAGACGGTTTTCGCTGGCCAGTTGTTCGCTGGCGCGGTCGGCCTGATACGGGTGGGCGGCGTAACCGATGTGGCGCAGTTCGGCGAGGATCTGGCTCAGCGGCAATTGCGCGTCGGCCCAGCTCACGTGCAGGCGATGGTTGGACAGGTTCAGTCGTGCTTCGGCCACGGCAGGCAGGGTGCGCAGATGTTTCTCGATCAGCCAGCCACACGCGGCGCAACTGATGCCTTCCATCAATAACGTGGTTTCGGCCAGCTCGCCTGCATGGCGCACGAACGGTTGTTGCACGTCGGCGCGGTCGTACAGCGCCAGTTCGTCGGTCAGTTGCACCGGCAGCGCTTCGGGGTTGGCCGAGGCTTCGCTGCGATGCTGGTAATAACTGTCGAGGCCGCCGGCAACGATGGCTTCGGCCACAGCCTGGCAGCCCGGGCAGCAGAATTCGCGGGATTCCCCGAGTACGACAGCGGTGAAGCGGCTGCCCGACGGAACGGGCAGGGCGCAGTGGTAGCAGGGGAGTGGGCTGGTCATGGCACTTGTTCCGATGATCGTTCCCACGCTCCGCGTGGGAATACCTCCCCGGACGCTCCGCGTCCGCTTCGGCTGGGACGCGGAGCGTCCTTGGCTACGTTCCCACGCAGAGCGTGGGAACGATCAGGCACAGGAGTTGTTTATTTTTTCAGGTCTTCCGCGCCCTGGAGGGGTTCATCACCCAGCAGCAGATCCTTGTCGTGGCTGACCAGTTCTTCTTCGAACATGCGCCACACGTGGTCATCCTGACTGCCGAGCAGTTCAACAAAACGACGCCCTTCAACCTTGTCGTTCAGTTGTCCGAGGTAACGGCCGGTTTCAGATTCGCTGCGGGTCAGGACGATCTTGCGATCCTTCTCCGGCTGGGTCGGCGAGATCAGGTTCAGTTCCAGTGTCTTCGGCTGACTGTCACCGCTCAAACGCAGATCAACTTCGCCGGTAACGCCGTCCAGATGCACGTTGGCGCGCATCTTCAGGTTCTGCGCGAGCAACTCACGATCCAGCGAACGGTTGATGCCTTTGCCGGCCTCGTAGTAGTTGTCGTTCACCAGGTTGTCCGGGTTGTTTACCGCGATGGTCACCATGGACAAGGTCAGGGTCACCGAGCAGGCCAGAATCCCGATGATGATCCATGGCCAGAGGTGCTTGTACCAAGGGCTTGCGGCGTTTGCTGCGGGCATGTTCAGTTCTCTCAACGGATTTGTGGGCCGATGAATCGGCTCTTGGCTTCAACGTGGACGCTGTTGTCATCGGCATCCTTGAGGATGAATTTCACCTCGTTGGTGCTCGATGGCAGTTGTTCGGGGGCGCTCGACAGTTCGACCGGCATGCTGAAAATTTCCCCGGCCGGCACCTTGATCTCGCGTTTGCCTTGCAGGCGCAGATCCGGCAGACCGCTGGCTTCCAGCACATAGGTGTGGTCGCGCTGATCCTTGTTCATGATCTTCAGGCTGTAGACGTTTTCGATCCGGCCTTCAGCGTTTTCGCGGTACAGCACGCGATCCTTGCTGACGTCGAAACCAACCAGCGAGCGCATGAAGAACGCGGTCACCAACAGGCTGATCATCGCCAGCAACACCACGGCATAGCCGATCAGGCGCGGTCGCAGTTTATGGGTTTTCTGCCCGGACAGGTTGTGCTCGGTGGTGTAACTGATGAGGCCGCGCGGATAATTCATCTTGTCCATGATGCTGTCGCAAGCGTCGATGCACGCGGCGCAACCGATGCACTCGATCTGCAGACCGTCGCGAATGTCGATGCCGGTCGGGCAGACCTGAACGCACATGGTGCAATCGATACAATCACCGAGGCCCTGAGCCTTGTAGTCGATGCCTTTCTTGCGCGGGCCACGACTTTCGCCCCGGCGCGGATCGTAGGAAACAATCAGCGTGTCTTTATCGAACATCACGCTCTGGAAGCGCGCATACGGACACATGTAGATGCACACTTGCTCGCGCAACCAACCGGCGTTGCCGTAGGTGGCGAGGGTGAAGAAACCGACCCAGAAGTACGACCAGCCATCGGCCTGGCCGGTGAAGAATTCAAAAACCAGTTCGCGGATTGGCGAGAAGTAACCGACAAAGGTCATGCCAGTGACAAAACCAATCAGCAGCCACATCGCGTGTTTCGCGGCTTTGCGCAGCAGTTTGTTGGCGCTCATCGGCGCCTTGTCGAGTTTGATGCGCTGGTTGCGGTCGCCTTCGGTGACCTTCTCGCACCACATGAAAATCCACGTCCACACGCTTTGCGGACAGGTGTAACCGCACCAGACGCGACCGGCGTACACGGTGATAAAGAACAGGCCGAACGCGGCAATGATCAACAGGCCGGACAGCAGAATGAAATCCTGTGGCCAGAAGGTGGCGCCGAAGATGAAGAATTTGCGCTCGGGCAAGTTCCACCACACCGCCTGATGGCCGCCCCAATTCAGCCAGACCGTACCGAAATACAGCAGAAACAGCGCGGCGCCGCCCATCATCCGCAGGTTGCGGAACAGGCCGGTGAAAGCGCGGGTGTAGATTTTTTCTCGTGAGGCGTAAAGGTCAACGCTGTTATTCGCGTTTTTGCTCGGTGGTGTGACGTCGTGTACCGGAATCTGGTTGCTCATCATTGCATCCCACGGCAGTGGAAAAATGCCTCGGTCGATACGTGCCAACCGCGGTCAAAAGGGGGTATTGCAGTGGCGCAATGATACGCCTGTCGCTCTAGCTCAAGGGTGCGACCTTTGGTCGCGTTGGGGGAAGAGCGTGAATGGTGTAGCGATTGCAGCAAAGCATGATGCAGGTCAATTGACTATAGACGATGGCTGTTGCCGGTATCGTGACAGCTGAGGAGGGCAGTGCAGGCACTGCCCTGTTTTCACTCACCGATCAAGGCAGTCGGCCACCGCCGAGGCTGTCGAGGCCACCACTGCCGCGCTTTCTATCAGCAGCGCTTTCGTTATCGACGGAACGCTTTTGTCTGTTCAGGTTATCAGTCGTGCCCGCCGAGTCATTCAGTTGTGTGGGTGCACCTTCCGGGATCGATGGTTCGGTGTTCAGGGTTTCGTCTTGTTGGGTCATTGCTCAGCATCCTTGTCTGAATTTTTTGCGGTACTAACTGCGTCATTGCAGTTGAGTCCAGACGTTATCGCTTGTCGGCGAATGTGCCCATCGAATTTCAATTGCCAAATATGAGCAGGCAACCGGCCAGTCACTCATTCCCATGGATTGATCAACGCCACACCGCTGGAAGCAAAATCAGCCACATTGCGCGTCACTACCGTCAGCCCGTGCACCAATGCCGTGGCGGCAATCAGTGCATCGCTTTCATTGGCGCTGTCCGGCACGTGCAGGCTGGCGCAGCGCAGGGCAACGGCGGCATCCACCGGCAGGATCCGCGCATCGAACGCCGGCATGACGTGACGCTTGAGCCAGTTGCGCAAAACCTTGCCCTGCACCGGGTCGCGGCGCTCCATGCGCAGGACGCCGGTTTCCAGCTCCTTCAAAGTAATCGCCGAGATAAACAGGCGAGGGGCAATCACGGTATTGGCCCAGGCCACCACGTTTTTATCGGCCTTGGGTTTGCGCAGTTCGGAAATCACATTGGTATCGAGTAAATACATTCAGGACAGATCCACAGGGCGGTGAGTGATCACGGCACGCTCGGCTTCGAACTCGATATCGGCCGCTTCGGGCATGACCAGGAGATCGACAATGCTTGCGTTAGTGCCGGTCAGTTTTTCGTACTCCTCAATGCTTAGCAGCACGTGGGCAGGCTTGCCACGGTCAGTGATGATTACCGGCCCCTGAAGCGCGGCTTTTTTGGCACTGCTTGTGTCTTGATTGAACTCACGGCTGGAAATGGTGGTGATGGCCATCATGAGGACCTCTCCCGAAAGATTTTGTAGGAACGTTACTACCGACTTGGAGATCCGACAACCTTCAATTGCAGCAGAGCGTCACCATTGGTCGAACACCGAAAGAACCAAACAAAACGGCCCCGCCAATGTGAGTTGGCGGGGCCGTTTTTTGTTTCAAGCGTAAGCCTTACTCGGCGTTCGCTTCCGGGGCTTTTTCACCGTGGGACAAGCTGTAAACGTAAGCGGCCAGCAAGTGAACCTTGTCGTTCCCTTGCAGTTGTTCCTGCGCAGGCATCTGGCCCTGACGGCCGTAACGGATGGTCTGCTGCAGTTGCGCGAAGCTCGAACCGTAGATGAACGCGGCCGGGTGAGTCAGGTTAGGTGCGCCCATCGCTGGCGTACCTTTGCCTTCCGGGCCGTGGCACGCCACGCAGTTGCCGGCGAACAGTTTCTGGCCGTTGGCGACATCCGCTTTGGTGCCTTCCGGCAGCTTGCGACCATCGAGGTTGCTCACCACGAACGCGGCAACGTCAGCAACGCCTTGCTCGCCGATCACTTCAGCCCAGGCCGGCATCACCGCGTGGCGCCCGCCCATGATGGTGGTCTTGATGGTTTCCGGCTCGCCGCCCCAGCGCCAGTCGGCGTCGGTCAGGTTCGGGAAACCATAAGCGCCCTTGGCGTCGGAACCGTGGCACACCGAGCAGTTGGAGGCGAACAGACGGCCACCCATTTTCAGTGCTTGCGGATCCTTGGCGACTTCTTCGATCGGCATGGCGGCGAACTTGGCGAAGATCGGACCGAACTTGGCGTCCGAGCGGGCCATTTCCTTTTCCCACTCGTGCACGCCGGTCCAGCCGGTCTGGCCGTTGGCGAACGCGGTCTGCTTGTCGTTATCGAGGTAGTTGTACCCCGGCAGCAGGCCTTTCCAGTTGCCCAGGCCCGGGTACAGCACCAGGTAACCCAAGGCAAAAATGATGGTGCCGACGAACAGCATGAACCACCATTTTGGCAGCGGGTTGTCGTACTCCTCGATCCCGTCGAAGGAGTGCCCGACCGTCTCTTCCGTCTGCTCGCTGCGCTGGCCCTTGCGGGTCGACAGCAGCAGCCAGGTCAGGGAAAAGATCGTACCGAGACTGAGGACTGTGACGTACAGACTCCAGAATGTAGTCATTCTTTGTTACTCCTAGAAGCTTGCTCGACGTGCTTGATGGCTTCGGGATCATCCGCGAAAGGCAGCAAGGTCGCGTCTTCAAACTCCGACTTGCGCTTGGGGCTGAACACCCACAGCGCCAGACCGATGAAGGCCACCATCACAACAACGGTGCCCAGGCCACGAATCATCCCGATATCCATCTAAATCACCGTTTGCTTTTGATGATGGTGCCCAGGCCTTGCAGATAGGCCACCAGCGCGTCCATTTCGGTTTTGCCCTTCACGGCATCCTGAGCACCGGCGATGTCTTCGTCGGTGTAAGGAACGCCGAGCGTGCGCAAGACTTCCATTTTTTTGGCCGTCTCCTTGCCGTCGAGCTTGTTTTCCACGAGGAACGGGTACGCCGGCATTTTCGACTCAGGCACCACGTTGCGCGGGTTGTACAAGTGCGCGCGGTGCCAGTCATCGGAGTAACGCGCGCCGACACGGGCCAGATCCGGACCGGTACGTTTGGAACCCCACAGGAACGGGTGATCCCAGACGCTTTCACCGGCCACCGAGTAGTGGCCATAGCGTTCGGTTTCAGCGCGGAACGGACGGATCATCTGCGAGTGGCAGCCGACACAGCCGTTGGCGATGTAGACGTCGCGGCCTTCCAGTTCAAGGGCGGGGCGTGGCTTCATGCCTTCGACCGGCTTGTTGGTGACGTCCTGGAAAAACAGCGGAACGATTTGAGTCAGGCCACCGATGCTGACGGCGATGACCATGAAGAAGGCCAGCAGGCCAATATTCTTCTCGACAGCTTCATGCTTCATCAGTGAGCTCCAACGACAGCGATCTGGGCGGCGGCTTCAGCTTCAACAGCGTTCGAGGCGCGCACGGTGCGCCATACGTTGTAAGCCATCAGGAACATGCCGCTGGCGAAGAAAGCACCGCCCAAGGCACGCACGATGTAACCCGGGTGGCTGGCTTGCAGCGCTTCAACGAACGAGTAGGTGAGGGTGCCGTCATCGTTGATTGCACGCCACATCAGGCCCTGAGTGATGCCGTTGACCCACATCGAGGCGATGTACAGCACGGTGCCGATGGTCGCGAGCCAGAAGTGCGCGTTGATCAGGCCGATGCTGTGCATCTGCGCTTTGCCGAAAATTTTCGGGATCATGTGGTACAGCGCGCCGATGGAAATCATCGCCACCCAACCGAGCGCGCCGGCGTGGACGTGGCCGATGGTCCAGTCGGTGTAGTGGGAGAGGGCGTTGACCGTTTTGATGGCCATCATCGGACCTTCGAAGGTCGACATGCCGTAGAACGCCAGCGAGACCACGAGGAAGCGCAGGATCGGGTCGGTGCGCAGCTTATGCCAAGCGCCCGACAGGGTCATCATGCCGTTGATCATGCCGCCCCAGCTTGGTGCCAGCAGGATGATCGACATCGCCATGCCCAGCGATTGTGCCCAGTCCGGCAGTGCGGTGTAGTGCAAGTGATGCGGGCCGGCCCAGATGTACAGGGTGATCAGTGCCCAGAAGTGCACGATCGACAGACGATACGAGTAGATCGGACGTTCGGCCTGTTTCGGCACGAAGTAGTACATCATCCCTAGGAAACCGGTGGTCAGGAAGAAACCTACCGCGTTGTGGCCGTACCACCACTGGATCATCGCATCGGTCGCGCCGGAGTAGGCGGAGTAGGACTTGAACAGGTTCACCGGCAGGGACGCGTGGTTGACGATGTGCAGCATCGCCGTGACGACGATGAACGCGCCGTAGAACCAGTTACCCACATAGATGTGCTTGGTTTTGCGCTTGGTGATGGTGCCGAAGAACACCAGACCGTAGGTGACCCAGACAATGGCCAGCAAAATGGCGATCGGCCATTCCAGTTCCGCGTATTCCTTGGTGGTGGTGTAACCCAGCGGCAAGGTAATGATCGCGCCGACAATGACCGCTTGCCATCCCCAGAAGGTGAAGGCCGCGAGGCTGTCGGAAATCAGTCGCGTCTGGCAGGTT